>JBBRQK010000006.1:0-197752 GCA_038226475.1 Caulobacterales bacterium
GGCGGCGCGGCGCTCAACGCCAACGCCGGCGCGGGCGGCGCGGCAACGGCCACGCTCATCGACACCACGCCCGGCTTGATGAGTTCGCCGGTCAACGCGTCGGGCGGTGACGGCGGCAGTGTCGGGGTGAACGGCAACGGGGGCGCCGGCGGCGCCGCGACCTCGTCGGCGGTGGGAATCAACGGCTACTACGCCGTTTCCGCCCAATCATTCGGCGGCGACGGCGGCGCGGGTGACGGGGCCCAGCATACCGGCGGCGCCGGCGGCGCGGTCATCGCCAGCGCCAAGATCACAAGCCCGAGCTTCAACTACTACGGCAGCTCGGCCACCGCCAATGCGTTCGGCGGCTCCGGCGGCGCCGGCAACGACGGGGCCAACGGCGGCGCGGGGGCCTCGGTCACCGAAACCAATGCGGTCACCGGCGCGGTGAACGGGTCGTCGTTGAGCCTCGACCAGACGATCGGCGCCGGCTCTGGCGGATTCTCCAACGGCGGTGTGGCCGGCAAGGCCGGCGCGGCGACCGACAGCCTGACCTTCGACGACACCAAGAGCGCGACACAGAGCGGCGCGCTCTATGGCACGCTGAACGCGACGGGCGGCGCCGGTGGCGGCGGCCTGGGGACATCGCTGGGCGTCGTGGGCGGCGCGGCCTCGGCGACCCTCAACCTGACGGCCGCACAGAATGTGAACGGCAATGCACGTGCGACGGGCGGCGCCGGTGGTGGGACGGCGGCGAACGCCACCGCGGCCGCCGGCGGCGTCGCTACGGCAAGGGACACGGTGTCGGGCGCCAACAACTACGAAAGGGCGGACGCCTACACCTACGCCTATGGCGGCAACGGCGGCTCCACGGCGTTGAACGGGTCGGGCGGCGCCGGCGGCGCTGCCAAGGCGACCGGCGTGAGCACCGCGAGCGCCGCCTACGACACGAGCGCCTACTCTAATGTGACCGCGCAGGGCGGGATCGGCGGAACGGCGGAGGGGGCCGGCAAGACCGGCGGCGCCGGCGGCGTCGCCCAGGCCACAGCGAAATCCACCAACCTCGGTGCGTGGTACGCCAACGCGACCGTGAGCCAGATCGGCGGCTCGGGCGGCTATGGGGCCAACAACGCGGCCGGCGGCGCGGGCGCGGTCAGCACCCTGACCAATGCGGTGAGCGGGACAACGGCCGGGGGCAACCTCACGCTCTCGCAGAATGCCTCCGGCGGCGCGGGCGGCGGCAGCAACGGCGGCGTCGCGGCGGCCGGCGCGGCCGCCACCTCGACCTTGACCGTCGACGACAGCAAGAGCTCGGTCCAGAGCGCCGCTATCGCCGCCAACGCCGGGGCCACGGGCGGATCGGGCGGCGGCGGCGATTCCGGCACGGCCGGGGCAGCGGGCGGGGCGGCCAAGGCTGCCGCCACGGTCAACGGGTTGGGAAGTTCGACCTACAGCACCGCCGGCGCGGCGGGCGGCTATGGGGGCGGCGCCAATGGCAACGCCAACGGCGGCGCGGGCGGCGCGGCCACGGCGACGGATTCGGTCACCGGCGCGGCCTTCGCCAATTCCACGGCCAACGCCAATGGCGGCTATGGCAACTACGGCGGAGGCGGGTCGGTGGGACTGTACGGTTCCGGCGGCGCTGGCGGCGCCGCCGCCAGTACCGCTTCGGCCAAGGGCGCCTCAGGTGCGGCCGTAGCCAACGCCGTCGGCGGCGCCGGCGGCGCCGGCGAGGGCGCCGGCAAGACGGGCGGCGCCGGGGCGTTGGCTACGGCCACAGCCACGGGCATGGCCACGGGGGCCGGAGGCGTCACGGTGACGGTCAACCAGACCGGAGGCGCTGGCGGCGCTGGGCTCGACAACGCCGCCGGCGGCGCAGGCCACGGCAGCAGCCTGACCAATGCGGCGACCGGAACCACCGTCGGGGGTTCGCTCTCACTGGTCCAGAATGCAACCGGCGGCGCCGGCGGATCGAGCGCGGGCGGCGTCGCCGGCGCCGCGGGAACCGGTACGTCGAGTCTCACACTCGACGATACAAAGAGCAAGACCACGAGCAATTCGGTCGATGTCCGTATCCGCGCCACGGGCGGAACGGGAGGCGCCGGCCAGGGCGGCTCCAGCGGCGCGGTCGGAGGGTCGGCCACGGCAACGCTCACTGTCACCGCCACGAACAGCCTGTACAGTTCGGCGTCCGCCCAAGGCGGCGCGGGCGGCGGCGCGGCGATCGACGGCAAGGGCGGCGTGGGCGGCGTGGCGTCGGCGACGACCAAGGCCGTCGGCGGAACGGGCGCCCAGTCGATCGCCGGCGCCACCGGCGGGGCGGGGGGCGCAGCGAACATCGACGGCGACGGCGGCGTTGGTGCGCTGGGTACCGCCAGCGCCACGGTCAGCGACGTCAACGGCGGCACGGCGAGCGCCAGCGCTCAGGGCGGGGCCGGCGGCGTGGGTGACGGCCTCGGCCACATGGGCGGCGCGGGTGGCGGGGCTTCGGCCGTGGCAAGCGGCGTCGATTCGGCCGCCGGCGGTCAATCGGTAAGCGTCGGCGCTACGGGCGGCGTCGGCGGCTATGGCGCGGAAATGGCCAAAGGCGGAGGCGGCGGCGCCATCTCCCTCAGCAATCGGGTCACCGGATCGACGGTGGCAGGCTCCCTGTACATGACTCAGAACGCCGTGGGCGGGACGGGTGGCGCCAGCGTAGGCTCGACCGCCGGCGCCGGCGGGGCGGCGACCTCGGTGCTGAGCCTCGACGACACCAAGAGCGCCAACAAAAGCAGCTTGCTCAACGTCTCTGTCGGGGCGACCGGGGGAGCAGGCGGGTACGGCTTTGCCGGCGGCGCCGGCGGCGCCGGAGGCGCGTCCACGGCAACGCTCACTCTCACCGGCACGTCGGCGGTCACGGCGTCGACCACCGCGACCGGAGGGGCCGGTGGCAACGCCGATCCCGGCGGTGCGTTCGGGGCGGGGGCCACGGCGACTGCCACGACGACCGCCAAGTCCGGCGGAACGCTCTCGGCTTACGCGACGGCGCATGGCGGCAAAGGTCCGACCGTGGCCGGCACCGCACTAGCGACGACCACGGCGACCGGCGTCGGTGGCGGCCTGTCGGTCTCGGCGGACACCGGGCTACTGGCTGGGCATCTCCTGCAAACCGTGAGTGCTTCCGCCAGCGGCCAGGTCGATGGCAAGAGCGTCGCTGCGGCGATGGCCCAGATTAACCACAGCGCACCGGGCTTCAACATCACCGACCAGGAGGTGGCGTTCGTAACCGGCGCGCCCAGCTCAACGACCACGGCGGCGGTGTTGGCGGCCAACAGCAAGATCAAGGCCGCGTTCGGGGCTACGCCAGTGTTCTTCGTCGCCGGAGAGGAGGGCGGCCTGTATGCGTCGGGCGGCAAGAGCGTCGAGACGATAAATTCGTCGATCTCGGCGGTGGTCGACCTCGCCCAACTCACGACGCCGCAGGATTTGGTGATCGGTTTCTACAACGGCAAGGCGGTCGGATCGGGGGTGACCGGGGTCACGTTCGATCTCTACATCGATGGCGCGGACGTCGTGCACCAGACGTTCGCGGACGCGGTGTCGGCGGCGACGTTCTTCACCAACGACGCCATCGATCTGGGCTCGCTTGTCTCGGGCTCGCCGCTGGTTGGAACCAACACGATCCTCTCGATCCAGGCCAACCTCAGCATCACGACCACCAAGGCGGGGGCCGGCTTCTTCGGTGATTTCCTCATCGGCGATCCGCCCGCGGCGGCGAAGCCGGCGGCGGCGAAGCCCAGCTCTTCCCAGGCGCTGGTCCAGGCCGCGGCAAGCCTGGGCGTCGACGCCGCGGCGCCGAGCGTCGCGTCCGAGCATCGTGTGTGGGCCCATGCGACTGTGGTCCGGCCCAATGGCATGAGCCACCTCGCCTTGGCCTGACCTCGACCCTCCAGCCGGTTGACGGCCCCGCCCGCGCTCTCCTCTATGGGCGCGGGCGGAGGCGAGACGGGGCGGCATGGCGTCACAGCGCGACATCGACAATCGCCGGCCGATCACCGCCGCCCTGATGCTGGCGACGTTGATGAACACGCTCGACAGCACCATCGCCAATGTCGCCCTGCCGCACATCCAGG
Source organism: Caulobacterales bacterium (assembly GCA_038226475.1). Classification (GTDB taxonomy): domain Bacteria; phylum Pseudomonadota; class Alphaproteobacteria; order Caulobacterales; family Caulobacteraceae; genus Acaudatibacter. The sequence continues at coordinate 4,092 of JBBRQK010000006.1, forward strand.
GCAGCGTGTCTGCGTCCCAGGACCAGATCACCTGGGTGCTGACCTCCTACATCATCGCCGCGGCGATCATGACGCCGCTGTCCGGCTGGCTGTCACTGAAGATCGGCCGGCGGCGGATGTTCCTGATGTCGATCGCTGGTTTCACCGTCGCCTCGATGCTGTGCGGCATCGCCACCAGCCTGCCGGAGATCGTGCTCTTTCGCCTCCTACAGGGCATCGCCGGCGCCTCGATGATGCCGCTCTCCCAGACGGTCATGCTGGATATCTTTCCCGCCGCACAGATCCCCCAGGTGATGGCGATCTGGAGCTCGGCGATCATTCTGGGGCCGGTTCTGGGGCCGGTTCTGGGCGGCTGGCTGACGGAGAATTTCTCTTGGCGCTGGGTGTTCTTCATCAACCTGCCGGTCGGGGCCCTCGCCTTCATCGGACTCGTCCTCTTCATGGAGGACGACAGGGGCGGGCTCGAGCGGCCGTTCGACTTTCTGGGTTTCGCCGCCCTGATCACCTTCATCGGTGCGTTCCAGGTAATGCTCGACCGAGGGCCGGACCAGGACTGGTTCGATTCCAGGGAGATCTGGTTCGAAGCCGCGGCCGCGGCGATCGGGCTCTGGGTATTCGTGCTGCAGACCCTGACGGCGAGGCATCCGTTCTTCCACCGCGACCTCGCCCGCGATCGCAACTTCACGGCCACCACCATCTTCGGTTTCTTCACCGGCGCCCTGCTCTTTTCGACCTCGGCCCTGCTGCCGTCGATGATGCAGAACCTGATGGGCTTCACGGTGCTGGAGAGCGGCTACGCCAGCATGCCCCGAGGCGTCGGCTCGATGATCGCGTTCCTGTCGGTGCCACTGCTGCTGTCGCGGTTCGGCGCGCGGCCTGTGCTGCTCGCCGGGCTGCTGATCTCGCTAGTTGCGGTGTGGCAGATGAGCCGATTCGACCTGATGATGACCTCTGCCCCAATTATGGTCGCCGGCTTGATCCAGGGTCTGGGAACCGGTTTGATGTTCGCGCCCCTGACAACCCTGGCCTACGTCACCCTGGCGCCCGTGCATCGCACCGAGGGCACCATCGTCAGCACCGTGGCGCGCAGCCTGGGCGGCAGCGCCGGCATCTCCCTGCTGCAGGCCGGGGTCAATCGCCAAAGCGCCATGGCCCACCAGGTGCTGGCGGCGCACATACAGCCGGCGGATCCGGTGTTCCGCGCCGCCCTGCCGGCGCTAATGGACCCAGGAAGCGCGACCGGCCTGCAGGCGCTGAACGCCGAAGTGACCCGCCAGGCGGCCATGATCGGCTATGACAGCATGTTCGGCGTCATGATGTTCGTGGTGCTGGGGATGGCTCCCTTGCTGTTGCTGTTGCGGCCGGCAACGAGGCGCGCCGCCGCGCCGTCGATCGAGGCGGTGGAATGACGCCGCGGCGCCCGTCGATGGGCGCGGCCGTGGCGCCGCTGCTCGCCCTGGCGGTGTTCATCAACTACGTCGATCGCGGCAATCTGGCCACCGCCGCGCCCCTGATCAAGGATCAGCTCCGGCTTTCGACCACCCAGATCGGGCTGCTGCTGTCCGCCTTTTTCTGGAGCTATACCCCGGGACAGGCGCTGAGCGGGTGGCTGGCAGAGCGCATCGGGCCCTATCGCACTCTGGCCCTTGGGCTGGGCCTATGGTCGTTGGCCACCGCGTGCATGGGGCTGGCCGGGGGGTTCATGGCCCTGATCGCCTTGCGCATCGTTTTAGGCGTAGGCGAGAGCGCGGCGTTTCCGTGCGCCGCCAAGCTCCTGGCCCAGCACATGCCCTCCAGCCGCCTGGGAGCCGCAAACGGCCTGATCGGCGTCGGCCTGGCGCTGGGGCCGGCGTTCGGCACCTTCGCCGGCGGCCTGTTGATGGCTCGGGTCGGCTGGCGGCCGGTGTTCCTGCTGTTCGGTTTGGTCTCACTCGCCTGGTTGATCCCCTGGTGGCGGGTGACGCGCCGGGCGGAGCAGGCCCAAACCGAGCCGACCCCGCCCGCGCCGTCGTTTGGCGCGATACTGCGGCGGCGGGAGGCGTGGGGCGCGGCGCTCGGCCACTTCGCCTCCAACTATTCGTTTTATTTCGTGATCTCCTGGCTGCCGCTCTATCTGGTCAAGGCGCGGGGCTTTTCGACCGCACACATGGCCGAGGTCGGCGGCCTCATCTATCTCGTCTACGCCGTCAGCTCTCTGGGTGTCGGCTGGCTCACGGACCGATGGATCGGCGCCGGCGCCAGCGAGACCCTGGCGCGCAAGAGCGCGGTGATCACCAGCCACCTGCTGTCCGCCGCCAGCCTCGTCGCCTCCACTCTGGGCGACGAGCGGGTCTCGGTGGCGGCTCTGTTCTGCGCCGCCATCGCATTCGGCTTCAACACCTCCAGTATCTTCGCCATCGGTCAGACCCTGGCCGGGCCGCGCGCGGCGGGCAAATGGATGGGGGTGCAGAACGGCCTGGGCAACATCGCCGGCATCGCCGGGCCGATCGTCACCGGTCTGGTGGTCGACGCCACCGGGCAGTTCTTCTGGGCCTTCATCATCGCCGCCGCTGTGACCCTGCTGGGCGTGGTCGGATGGGGCGTGATCATCCGGCGGGTGGCGCCCTTGGCTTGGGACGCCGAAGCATGGGAACATCAGGGCGGGAATGATCGTTAGCGGTTTGTCCGCGCCTGAGCAGGGAGCTTCCAGCATGAGACATGTGGCGGGCTTCGCACTCTTAGCCGTTTCGGCGGAGGTAGCCTGGGCGCCTTGCTCGGCCGCTCCGCGCCACGCAGGGCACCGGCTCGCCCGACCTAAATCCCCTGCCGCTCGTGCGATCGGTCATAGCTGGGATGCCATCGGAGTTCTCGCCCGCCCCTACCTTGCGGCGCCGGCGCCCGAAGGTGGCGACCAATTCCCTCTGGCCGTGAGCTACCAGACCGCCGTCGGCGTGACCGGTTCGGTCGGATATCACCGGGCCGGCGATGGCCATCCCCTGGACTATCACGAGGTGGACCGCGCCGCCGCCACTCAGTTCGGCCGCCCCAACGACACCATCGGCGCGGCGGTCAGCTGGCGTTTCTGACTAGGTCACCAAACCAAGCAGCGCTGCCAAGATCATCAAGATCCCAGCCAAGCCGACGATGAACGCGACCGGTCTGACGACCGGTATGCCCGCGAGATAGAGGCCCGCGTGCACTACGCGGGCGTAGAAAAACAGTTGCGCTCCCAGGATGGTCCATGACGACGTCACGTGGACGAGCGCGGCCGTCAACACCAGCGGCGCGAACACGGTCAGGCCTTCACGATGGTTGTCGACCAGGCGTTTGGTGCGGGCCTGAAAGGGCTTGGGCGGCGGCAGATTGTCGCGCGATCCCGCCATTGCCGGCAGCCCCTGCGCCGCCGTGGCCGCCACCGCCTGAATGACCACCAGCACGATCAGCAACACGGTCGCATAGACAAGCATGGTGAGTTCGACAGACATCGGCGGCTCTCCGGCAAGGGCCCGCGCATAGCGAGCGGCGTCACCTTCACTGTCAAGGCCGGGGCGCGCGCGGCGTTGCGCGTCTCGCCATTCGGCCGTTAAGCGAACCGCGAGGCCGACGCGGCGGCGGAGAGGAGACCAGACGCATGCGGATCGTCGCCGGCGATTTCGACCACCCGAACGTGCGCGCGCTGATCGAGACTCACGCCGCCACCGCCAGGGCCCAGACCGCGCGCGGCAGCGCCCATTCGCTGGATCGCAGCGGGCTGCGCGCGCCCGGCGTGAGTTTCTGGACCGCCTGGGATGGAGAAGCGCTCTTGGGCATCGGCGCGCTCAGACGTCTTTCGCCTGAGCACGCCGAGATCAAGTCGATGCACACCGCCGAGACGGCGCGCGGGAAGGGCGTCGGGGCGGCCATGCTGGCGCACATCGTGGCCGCGGCGCGCGAACAGGGTGTCACGCGGCTCAGCCTGGAGACGGGCTCGTGGGACTATTTCGAGCCCGCGCGACGTCTGTATCGAAAATACGGCTTCACGCCCTGCCCCCCGTTCGCCGACTATGCGCCCGACCCGAACAGCGTGTTCATGACCATGGCTCTGGAGCGGACGGCGGGAAGCGAAATGGACACACAATGACCTGAAACTATCGTAGTTCTCGTGGCCCGCCTACGACGGGGGCCAACGAATAGGTCGCCGGAGGCGTGCACGCCTTGTCATCTGGATCGGGAAACGCCGGGACCTTCCAGCGACCAGGTCGGTTTGAGAAGACGTTCGCTCCCGCCGGGCAATCACTCCTGACTATCGCGAGCCCACACGCCTATGTCGTCATCGAGTCGCGGTATGCACATGCCACGTGGCACAACCACGCTCTCACCCCTTTCTCGAGCTAGGCGGCATTGCTCGTTCCAATACATCGCGTTGTAGCAGGCCGTGCCCCGGATCGGCTTGACGGGCGTCCGCGGATCGATCGCCGCGCCGACGCGAGCCGCCCAGTTGGCAAGTGCCGATTTCAACTTCACATGACCTCCGAAAGTGGATGGCGAGCCGGTATCGCCCGACTCCTGGGATGGCTCCGAGTTTGTCGAATCAACCCTTGCCGAGGCTTGAACAACCCGTGCGGACGGCAGCCGTGATGTCTGACACCGGTGCGAACGGCGAAGCCGCATGGGTGTCACAACGCGGTTTCCTCACGCCTTGGTCACTCGTCGGCCTTCGGTCAAAATTGTCCGCCTCGCGTCACGCCCCTGATGAAGCCTTGTTTCCCGGGTGGCCAGCCGGCTTCAAGATCGGTGGTCTCATAGGCGCGCCCATAGAGTTCCACCGTACCAAGTCCTGACTTGCGTCAGCGCATTCCTACACGCGTCGTGCCGGTGGCTGGTGATGAATTCTTGGGGTCGTCACGGTGGGCGCCGCTTCACAGGCTGAAGTTCATCGCGTCGCCTTTTTCTAGCAAAGGCCGCGTTCGCAGGACAACAGGTGAAACCGCTGGGTCGAGTAGACCTTTAACCTATTGAAAAAATTGGAGCGGGCGGCGGGAATCGAACCCGCGACATCCAGCTTGGGAAGCTGACGTTCTACCTCTGAACTACGCCCGCGCGCACCGAGGTTATAGCGCTGGCGGCCCGGGCGGCAAAGGGCGGCTCGCCCGTCTCATAGCCAGCCGGCGGCGCGCAGCGTCGGCGCGTGGGTTCGACTGAGCGGCGCCGAGAGGCCACATAGCAGGCGAACAGCTCCGGCGCCGCGGCGCCATCGGACGGTCTCGATGGCATCGCCAGCCACCCACCACGACCGATGGACCTGAAACCCGTGCGCACCGGCCAGTTCGACCAGCGCGTCGGCGAAGCGCAATGTCAGGAGTTCGTCGCCAAGGTCTGTGTGAACGCGCAGATAGTGGTCCTCGGCCTCGATCGCGATCAGCCTGGCGGTCCGTCGCCGGGCCGAGAGCCGTTTGCGAAAAAGAGCCTCGGCCTCTGGCAGCGGCGGAGCGACGATCGTGCGCGTCTCGACGATCGTCGCCGGCTGTCTCCAGACGAGGGCGCGGATAGCCATGATCGGCCAGCAGATGACAAAGACCTGCCAGACGAGGTTGAGAGTCGTGGCCGGATCGACGCTCTGATGGCCCAGAACGTAGCCCGTCGCCAGCACGAGCAGGGTGACCGGCAGGGTCATGGCGACCGCTGTCGCGAGCACCCGGCGCCATCCCGCGCCCCACCTGCATCCCGGCCCCCTCTCTATCGAGATGCCGATCACGCCACCGCCGAGAATGCAGATCAGCCAGTAGAGCAGCCGGTGGCCGGCCGGGAGTTCGCCGGTTTGATAAGGCCCGATCACCGCCATGAAGGCGCCGACGGCGACGAACAGGGCCAGCTCGATGGCAAGGCGGCGCAGGCGCGATCGGCTGGCCGACATGCGATCGTCACCTCTCACGGTGCTTGCCGGCACCGTTGACGCAGAAACGGCGCCGCTCGCGAAGCGCCGCTGGCGCCCGGCCTCGGCCCCGGCCAGCTGGCCTTCTGAACGATCGCCGGGGCCACTTCATGCTGCTTCCCGAACCTGTGTTCTCAACCGCCGGCGCCCTGGTCGCGCCGTGCTGGCTGGCGCTGGCCGTTTCACTGTTTATCCCCGCGCTTCGGCCCTGGGTGTGGCGCATCACCAGCGTCGTCGTCCCCGTCATACTGGCGATCGCCTATCTGATCCTGATCCGGCAAGGATTTTCGGAAGCGCCGGGCGGCGGATTCGGATCGATCGTGCAGGTACGCGCCCTGTTCGCCAGCGACTCGGCCCTGGCCGCCGGCTGGCTGCACTATCTGGCGTTCGACCTGTTCGTCGGGACCTGGATCGCGCGGACCGGAGCCGGTGAGACGATCCATCCCCTGCTGATCCTGCCCTGCCTGCCCCTGACATTCATGCTGGGACCGCTGGGGTTGGCGCTGTTCTTCGCCGTGCGCCTCATGCCGGGACGTGGCCAGTCGGGGAGGGCGCCCTGGTGACCCTCGTCGCGACACCCCCAGCCGTGCGGGCTCCAATCTTGCGAGAGCTGCTCTCGCGCCAGGCGGCCCTGACCGTATACGGGACTATACTGCTGGCGTTGTTCTTGCCGGCCGCGGGCGCCCAGCTGATCGATCCCCGCACGTTGGATGGCGTGAATGTATGGGCCAAGCCCGCGAAATTCCTTCTGTCTGTCGCGGTTTTCTCCCTGACCATGGCGTGGACGTTCGGCTACGTCCGGCCCGAGCGCCGCGGCGCCCGTGCCATGCGCTGGCTGGTGATCGTGTTGATCGGGGCCGGGAGCTTCGAGCTCAGCTACATCATCTGGCAGGCCGCGCACGGCCTGGCCTCGCATTTCAACATATCGTCACTGTTCTATGTCGTGATGTACGGCCTGATGGGCGTCGGGGCCGTGTCGCTGGTCGCGACCACCCTGCCAATGGCGTGGGAGATTGCCCGCCGCCCTGTCGCGGGGATGCGCGGCGACTACCGCGCCTCGGTGATCATCGGCCTTGTGTTTTGCTTCGCCCTGGGCGGCGGCTTTGGAATGATCATGGCGCAGGGGACGGGTCACTCCGTTGGCGCGGTCGGCGGCCATGCGCCGCTGTTCGGCTGGAACCGCTGCGGTGGCGATCTGCGCATCCCGCACTTCCTCGGGATTCATGCACAGCAGGCGATCCCCCTGCTGGCGATTATGGCCGCCGCCCTTTCGGGCCGGCTTCGCTGGTTGGCGGTCATCGCGGGATCGCGATCTATGCGGTCGTGACGATCGCTCTTTTCACGCTGGCCCTGGCCGGCGAGGCGCTGCTGCCCTCGATCCCGGGCCAGCCCGCGCCGACTTGCGTCCACGCGTCGGTTGGCGCCCAACTTTCGGCGGAAAGGGCAGCATCGATGATCCGATGAGGCCGTCACGCGATGAGGGTGGTCGGCTTGCTCGTGATCGGGCTGTCGGTTTAGGCTCTCGGCGCCTGCAATCATCTATACGCCGTCGGCGCCCTGGACCGGGATAATCGGCGCCGCCGCGCCGGGCGATGCACGCGCGGCCAGGACGACCGACGATCAGGCGACTATCGTCGTTACCGACAGCGATGCCGGAGAGGTTCGCGCCTGTGGCGACATGACCGGATACTGCGTCGGCCTGACTCCGTGGAGCAGAGCACTCAAGCCCGCGCAGAGTCCGCCCCTGGGCCTGAGCGCGCCCGCGGCTCCAGACCAAGTGCGGCGGTACCCGGCCGGCGGGGCGTCTCATTGACGTTTCGGCGGTTCAGCCGCACGATGGGTGCATATCAAAAATACCGCGAGGAGAGACGGCGATGGCCGATGGTGGGATGATGGCGAAGGCGGGGTTCCACGCCATGACCGAGGGCACGGCGCAGGACTGGGCGGTGATCGGCGCGGCGGCCAAGCCGTTCAATTCCGCCCACGCCGACCGCCTGCTGGCGACCCTGCGCTCGCTGGGCGACGAAGAGGGCGGTTTCGCCGTCAATCGGCTCGAGCATTCGCTGCAGACCGCGACCCGGGCGATGCGGGACGGGCGGGACGATGAGTATGTGGTCTGCGCCCTGATGCACGACATCGGCGACCTGATGGGGCCGGCCAACCATGCCGAGATCGGGGCGATGATCATGAAGCCCTATGTGTCCGAGGCCAATCACTGGATGATGGACAAGCACGGCGTCTTCCAGGGCTACTACTTCTTCCATCACCTGGGTCTCGATCGCGACATGCGCGACCAGTATCGCGGGCACCCGCACTTCGAGTATGCGGCCCAGTTCTGCCACCTCTACGACCAGAACAGCTTCGATCCCGCCTATGAATCCGCGCCGCTGGAGACGTTCGAGCCGATGTTGCGCCGGGTCGTGGCCAGGCCGAAGACCTCCATTTACATGCGCGCCGACGCGGCGGCCTGAGCCTGCGGGTAGCTTCGCCTAAGGGCTGCAGCCGCCACCGCCAGAGCGGGAAGCGCCAGCAGAAGGACAGACCCTAGCGGCGCGCCGCGCGCGGCCAGCATCGCCGCCAGCAGGCAGGCGGCGCCGCAGCCGACATCCCAGCCCGCTTCGGTGACAAGGTGGAAGCGCAGCGGGCACGGCGAACGCTGCGCCAGATTGTAGGGCACAGTGTCCTTGGCCGGCAGGATCAGGGTCAGCATCAGGGCGCCCAGCGCATTGGCGGCCACCGCGAGCCAGGGTGAGCCGACGCTGGTCGCGCGTAACACTACCGCCAACGCCGCCAGTCCATAGGCGATGGCCACCGCGCGTCGTCCGTGACCGGCGTCGATGTGCCGGCCGAGCAACAGGCCGCAGACGGCCCCCACCAGGGCCGCGAGGGCCATCGCTCCGCCGTAGGCCGCGACGCTGCCGGCCAGCGAGACGTAGAGGGCGATCTGCCACACGAAGATGAAGCAGGCCTGGAACCAGCCATCCGAGACCGACAGCAGGGCGCCGAGGCGGGCGGCGCGAAACGCTCCCGGGGCCGCCGGGGCGATCATGACGTTCGGCGCTCCGAGGAGTGGGATTGCCGAAAGCGCCTGCACAACACCTACCGAGGCAAACATCGGGCGCGGTCCGAACGTCACCAGCGCCCACGCTCCCAGTAGGGGCGCGACAATTCCGGCCGCCGACACCGCCGCCTCCCGGGCCCCGATCTGATGGCCGCGATGCTCGGCGTCGCCGATGGCCGCGAAATAGGCGTTGTAGGCCGGCCAATAGAGGATATCGCCGAGGGCGGAGACCAGACACAACGCCGCCAGACCCGGGCCGACGCCGCGCACGGCGGCGAGCAGCGGATACTGCCAAGCGAGGATCAAGACCCCGGCGATCATCAGCGGCCTGAGCCCAAAACGTTTGGCCAGGGGTAGGATTGCCGGTCGAAAGGCGAAGCGGCCGGCCAGAATGGCGGCCACCGCGGCCAGGGCGGCGGGAATGCTCAGGCCGACCCTCAGCAGAAACACCACGAAGAACACGCCGCCGCTGCTCTGCGCGAGAGCCTGGACGCCATAGTGCAGATTGACGCGGTTGACCGCGACGTTGCGCAGGAAAGCCATTGGGGACCGGGGGTTCGAGGGCGTGGCACGCCGCCCGTAACACGATGATGCCTCTGAGCGTCTGAATCATGATCTAGGAAAGGCCGCTGATCTCGCCGTGGGCGTCGACGCCGATGCGCTCCGCTGCCGGACGTCGGGGCAGGCCCGGCATCGTCAAGATGTCGCCGCAGATGGCCACCACGAAGCCGGCGCCGGCGTTGAGGCGGACTTCGCGTACGGGCAGGTGGAAGCCTGTCGGCGCGCCCAGCTGCGAAGGATCGGTGGTGAAACTGTATTGGGTCTTGGCCATGCAGACGGGAAAATGGCCGAAGCCCTCCTTCTGCCAGCGGCCGAGGCTGGCGCGGGCGGCGGGGCTCACGACGATATCGTCGGCCCGATACAAACGCGTGGCGACGGTTCGGATCTTCTCGATTAGGCTCATATCGTCTGGGTAAAGAGGCTTGAAGTCGGCCTCGCCCGACTCTGTCAGCGCCACCACTTGGCGGGCCAGAGCTTCCGCGCCCGCTCCGCCTTCGGCCCAGTGACCACAAAGGATGGCCATGGCGCCCATCGCCGCGACGTGGCGTTCCACCAAAGCGATTTCCGCAGCGGTGTCCCGGGTGAAATGATTGAGGGCCACCACCACCGGCACGCCGAACGCTCGCACGTTCTCGATGTGCCGGGCAAGGTTCTCGCAGCCGCGCCCGAGCGCGGCGAGGTCTTCCGTCTCCAGCGCCGACCGGGACATGCCACCATTCATCTTCAGTGAACGGATGGTCGCCACGATGACCGCCGCGCGCGGGGAAAGCCCGGCCTTCCGGCACTTGATATCGAAGAATTTCTCGGCCCCCAGGTCGGCGCCGAAGCCAGCCTCGGTGACCACATAGTCGGCCAGGGACAGAGCCGCACGCGTGGCGACCACCGAGTTGCAGCCGTGGGCGATGTTGGCGAACGGGCCTCCGTGGATCAGAGCGGGACTACCCTCCAGCGTCTGGACGATGTTGGGCGCCATGGCGTCTCTGAGCAGCGCTGTCATCGCCCCGTCCGCCGTCAGATCGGCGCAGGTGACCGCGGTCCCGTCGCGCCTGCGGCCCACGATGATCCGCGCCAGCCGGGCCTGGAGGTCGGCCAGATTGTCGGCGAGGCAGAGGATGGCCATGACCTCGGAGGCGACGGTGATGTCGAACCCGGTCTCGGCCGGCGCGCCGGCCCCGCCGAGGCCCGTCACGATGTGGCGCAGCGCCCTGTCGTTCATGTCCAGCACCCGACGCCAAGTCACCCGTCTGGGTTCCAGGCCTGTCGCCCCTCCCCAATGGATGTCGTTGTCGATCATGGCAGACAGCAGATTGTGGGCGGCGCCGATGGCGTGAAAGTCGCCGGTGAAATGCAGGTTGATGTCTTCCATGGGCACGACCTGGGCGTAGCCGCCGCCGGTGGCTCCGCCCTTCTGGCCAAAACAGGGGCCCATGGAAGGTTCGCGCAGGCAGATCGCCGTGCGCTTGCCGATCCGGTTCAAGGCGTCTCCCAAGCCGATCGTGGTTGTGGTCTTGCCCTCACCGGCCGGCGTCGGACTGACCGCCGTAACCAGGATCAAGGCGCCCTGCGACCGCCCGGCGAGGCTGCGCGTGAACGTCGGCGCGAGCTTGGCCTTGTAGGCGCCGTAGGGGATGAGCGCGTCCTGCGGAATGTCGAGCTTAGCCGCCACTCGAGCAATCGGCGCAAGGCGCGCGGCGTGGGCGATCTCGATATCGGTCGGCATCACGCGTCTCCCGGGCCCTTAGCCCGTGCGGGCCGGGCTGGCGGCTTCTGTCGGCCGCCTTGTCGTGGCGATCAACCCGGCGTCGGCGTCAGGCGGCGACGGACGAGCGGCTGAGCGCGCAGTGCGACCACAACTCCGAAAGAGCCGCCACCAGCTTCGCGATGTCGGCATCTGAATGCAGCGGTGAGGGCGTGATCCGCAGACGCTCAGTGCCCCGGGGCACGGTCGGATAGTTGATCGGCTGAATGTAGATGTCGTAGTGCTCGAGTAGCCAGTCGCTCAGCATCTTGCACTTGACCGGGTCTCCAACCATTACCGGGAGGATATGGCTCTCGTTGGCGAGGACGGGAATGCCGATCGCCGTCAACTCCTTGCGAAGCTTGGCGACACGATTCTGGTGGCGCGCCCGCTCCATCTGGCTCTGTTTCAGGTGGCGGATGCTGGTCAGTGCGCCCGCGGCCAGGGCCGGCGAAAGGGCGGTGGTGAAAATGAAGCCCGAGGCGAAGCTGCGGATGAAGTCGCACATCGCGGCCGACCCGGCCACATAGCCGCCCATCACGCCGAACCCCTTGGCCAGGGTGCCCTCGATGACGGTCAGGCGCTCCATCTGCCCGTCCCGCTCGGCGATGCCGCCGCCGCGCGGACCATACAGACCGACGGCGTGCACCTCGTCCAGATAGGTCATCGCTCCGTGCGCTTCGGCGACGTCGCAGATGCGCGAGATCGGGGCTATGTCTCCATCCATGGAATAGACGCTTTCGAACGCCACGAGCTTGGGTCGGTCCGGTCCCACGGCAGCCAGTTTCCGATCGAGATCCTCGACGTCGTTGTGCTTGAAGATGACGCGCTCGGCGCCGCTGTGCTTGATGCCCTCGATCATCGAGGCATGGTTGGCCGCGTCGGAAAACACGACGCAGCCGGGCAGGCGCGACGCCAGGGTGCTGAGGCTGGCCCAGTTGGACACATAGCCGGACGTGAAGGTCAGAGCCGCTTCCTTATGGTGCAGTTCGGCCAATTCGGCTTCCAGCAGCACGTGATAGTGGTTCGTGCCCGAGATGTTGCGCGTACCGCCAGCGCCGGCGCCGCAACGGTCTAGCGCCTCGTGCATTGCGCCGATGACCTGGCGGTTCTGGCCCATCCCCAGATAGTCGTTCGAGCACCAGACCGTCACATCGTGGACGCCCTCGTCGTGGTGGCGTGTGGCGCGCGGAAAAGCGCCGGCCTTACGCTCCAGGTCGGCGAACACGCGATAGCGGCCTTCCTGCCGCAAGCCACCGAGCTGATCCTGGAAGAACTGTTCATAATCCATGGTCGTCTGGTCCCCTCAAAGGTCGACGGGTGAAGCGATAGTGGTCTTGGCCTCGGCCGGCATGGCCCACCGCCACAGGGCGGCGTCCGGCAGTGGCAGCACCATGAAGGCGTGCTCGATCAGGGCGAGCGTCGTCAGGGCGAAGAGCAGCGAGAAGCCGGTCACCTGGAAGGCCGTGGCGCCCGAATCTAGCGCCAGCCACGCCTCCGTGCCGGCCAGGGCGACGCCGGCGGTGATGGAGAGCGGGAAGAGGGCGTTCATCGGCCGCTTGCGCAGATAGCTCGTCAGATAGCGCAGGTGATCGGGGAAGAAGGATTCGGTGAAGTTGGGCACGCCCAGGAAGATGTTGAGCTTGGCGCTCAAGCGGCTGGCCAGAAGGATCATGAAGGTCCAGGCGCCGATCGCGTCGGGCCGGCCCCAACTGATGGTCATCAGCGCCGCGCCGGTCGCGAAGAGGGCGATTTCGTGATAGATCAGAGTGGAGGCGGCCAGGGTGAATCGGCGCCAGCCCGAGGCCCCGGCGGGGCAGCCCGACGTACGCGGCCCCGTGACGAATCCCATCAGAAAGCTGACCTCGTGCCAAGCCCAGACACCCAGGGCGCAAGTGAAGGAGAAAAGCGCGCCTCGGGGCGAGACATCGCCGAGAGTGGAGACGAGACCCCAGACCGATGCTGCGGCCACCAGCGTCGCCGCCCCGAGGCTCCAGCGATGGGTGGCGCGCGGCAGGCGGTCGAGCCACAGGATCGCGCCCGTGCTGAACCACCAAAGGAAAACAGTGTAGACGACGGCGAAACCGATCGCGGCGAGGGTCATTTACAGCCGGCCCTCACCAAGCCGGAACCAGGCGAACGTGCGCGGGCGCACGGTTCGGCTCGGTCGGCAACAAGTAGAGGCTGGCGAACGTGAACGCCGCTGACACGCCAAGGCCCGCCCGGCGCACCGCGCCCAGCAGCCCGCCGCGTTCGCGCGCTGCCGTCATGCCCTCGGTGATCGCCGCCAGCCTGGCGAGCCCGGCGCGGAAGCGCGGATGGTCGATGTCGAGCGTCAGGGGGAAGGCCTGCTTGGAAATCTCCGAGCAGATGCGAAATACGCGATAATCGTAGTCGGTCGGATCGAGCCCGAGAGCGGCGTGGAAGGCCGGCCGCGCGTGATCGCGGACATACATCGTGGCGTAGATCGCCAGCAGGAAAAACTTGATCCACAAGGTGTTGACGCCGCGCAACAGAGAGGGATCGGACCGCATCAGGAGCGCGAAGGCATCGCCGTGGCGAAATTCGTCCGCGCACCACTTCTCGAACCATTGGAAGATCGGGTGAAAGCGGCGATCCGGGTGGCGTTCCAGATGGCGATAGATCGTGATGTAGCGCGCGTAGCCGATTTTTTCCGAAAGATAGGTCGCGTAGAAGATGAACTTCGGCTGGAAGAACGTATATTTCTTGGTCTTCGTGAGAAAGCCAAGATCGACACCGATATCGAAGTCCTTGAGCGACTCGTTGATGAAGCCGGCGTGGCGCGCTTCGTCGCGGCTCATGAACTTGAACAACGCCTTGATGTCCGGGTTTGTCACCCGCTTTACGATCTCGGCATAGAGTACACAGCCTGAGAATTCGGCGGTCAGTGAACTGACGAGAAAATCCACGAATTCGCGTCTTAGCTCGGGCTCGAGGGCGTCCAGCGTATTTTCGAACGCTGCGGTGCGCTTGAAATGGTTGCGGTTCGGGTCGGCGGCCATTTCCGCGAGCAGGGCGTCCCATTCGGCCCGCACGGCGGTCACGTCCATCCGGTCCATGGCCGCGAAGTCGGTGGTGTAGAACCTCGGGCTCAGCACGGTGTCCTGCTGCGCAAGACGCGTGGTGTCGACCGTCGGCGCGGCCTCAGCCGCGCGCGCAGCCACGGGACGAGCGAGCGTGGCGGTGGTCATGGCGCCCTCCCAGGCGTGAAGCTTACTTCGTAGAGATTCAGGATATCCAGCCGGGCGGTCATTCTGATCCACTGCCGTTCCAGCCATCCGGCACGCTCGACCGTGGCGTCGCGACGCAGCACCAGGCGCTCGCCGAAGCACGGCCGGATCGGGGCGCCGTGCACCCGCACCCGGTCTCCAGGTCGAAGGGCGATCCCGCCATCGAGTTCGACATGGGCATGCAGGCTACGCTCGCTGTGCTCGATCTCGATCGTGCACGGCGTCTCCTGCCGGCGGCGGGCAAGGAAGGGAAACAGGCTCATAAGCGCGCGCTCTCGGGATGCAGGAGGCGAAGGAAGGCGTCGCGATTCGACGACCCGAACGCCTCTAGGTCGATCCTGCGGCCCGTGGCCATGTCCTGAAGCGTGAGGCGCGAGGCGTCGGATTCAGACAGACGGAACGGCGCCTCTGCCCCGATGCCACGCGTCCTGCGGTCGTGCGCCAAGCCGCGCACGACGCCCCGCACGAAGCCCCCGGTTCCCGGCCTGATGGAGGTCACCAGGCGGTTGTCTGTTGCTTGGCGAACGCTCACAGAGCCGTCGGCCTCGTCTATGAAGCGCAGGTAGACCGAATCGGCCGGCGCCGGCTCGGCGCGCGGCGTGGGCGCCGGCGTGGAGAGCTTCTGCAGGCGCACGGCGGCAGTCCCGACGAGCGTGATGCCGACGAGGCCGGCCACGGCGACCAGAGCCCCGCGCGGGAAGGTCTCCTGGTCCATGGCGCTCATGAGCGGCGCCTCGTCATGCGGCGGCGCCTTGGGGCTCGGTCAAGCGTCCGCCCATGGCCGCCCCGCGAACCGGCGCTTCGAAGCGCGATGGTTCGATGCCTACCTCAGCCTTCATGGCCTGAGCCAGTATGGCGGCGACGCCGTGGATGTCGGGCACGGCCCTCAGGGTGGGCTGCGGCCGAGACAGGCGCCACGGCCGCGCATGCGGCCAAAGCTGCAACATCGCGATCTTGTTGGGCGGCTTGAGGCTCAGGGCCAGATCGCCGGCTCCCTTGGGCAGGGTGCTCAGGGCCGCGCCTTCGATCACCGTGAACGGCAGGTTGATCGCCTTCGTGAACGCCACGCCGAAGCGCATCACCACGCGCCGGCTGGTGATGCTGTAGACTGTGGTGCGGCTGTTTAGCCAGGCGAACAGACACAACAGGCCGAGACCCGCGAACGCCACGGGCGTGACGAGCAGGGCCGCGCGAAGGGCCACCAGCGGCGCTTCGCCGTGGGCCGTCGCCCCCGCCGCTCGCCACAGCAGCATGAGGGCGAAATATCCCGCCACCAGCCGGACATGGAACGCAGTTTGAGCCAGGCGCCACCAATTGGGAGCGCCCTGCCAAAGGAGTGTCTCGCCGGGCGGAAGTTCGCCTGGGAGTCCGCGAATCGGTTCGAAATCGTGCTCGCTCACAGCATGGGCTCCAGCCGGGATGGTGTGGCGTAGAGATAGCCGCCGCCGAAGTAGGCGCTGACACGATCCTCTTCGTAGAAGGTGATCTGGTCGGGATTCTCAAGCGCCGGCGCCTGGGCGAACTGTGAGCCGAGCACCGCATCGACGGTCACTTGGCGGCGCCGGCGGCTGACCACCGCCATCGGCATCGGAACGAGCACCCGCTTGGCAGCCAGGCCGGCGGCGGCGGTCAGCTCCACCTCGAGATAGCGGATCAGATATTCGCTGCGGTCGATCCAGGCGTCGCTGACGATCCCGGCCGCCACGCCGTCGGCGCCCACGACCGTCATGCCGCGCGGATCGGGATCCTTGGGATCGAGCGAAAAGCCCGGGGTGGCGCGGAGCGGCGCGATCTTCGTCTGACCGTGATGCATCACGTCCGGCGTGCGGGCGCGCTGGGCGAAGGCGCCGGGGCCTACCCCGCTCAGCATGGGATCGCCCATCGGCGTGAGAGGCGAGCCTGGCGCTCGCGACGTACGGGTCGCCGTCAGTTCGTGGGGTTCGCGGCCTTCGCGAGGCGCCATGACAACGCCGGCGCCGTGGCCGAGAATGAACGACTTGGGCTGAGCGGCGAAGAACAGCCCGGCCCGGGGTTCCAGCCGCCCCGTGACATCGTCCTCGAGCGGATAGCCCTCGCGGCGGTCTTCCCGTCGCAAATAGAGAATCAGGCCGACGAAGAAAAGGGTGAACGTAATCAGTATCACCTCGGTCACATCGACGTTTCCGGCGAAGATCAGGTTATACATGGTGCAACCTCATGCGGCGAGATCAGGTGGACGGGGTCGTGATGGCGGTGAAGGCCGGCGCGGCCGATCCGCGCTCGCCGGTCAGAGTGGGTCGCACCAGCGGCCCGATCGTGATCATGGTGGCGAACAATAGCGCCACCTCGAGAAGGTAGACGGCGGTGTAGCCGCTGGCGGGACCGGCCAAGGTCGCGCCCAGAGCGCCGGAACGGGCGAGGCCACCCACCGTGTCGCTGATCAGGCCACCGGCGGCGATCGCGAGACCCGCCGCCGTGGCTTGAACCGCGCCCCAGACGCCCAGCGCCAGTCCCGTGGCGTCGCCCCGGGCCATGTTCATCGAGGCGGTGAGGGTGCCGTGCGCGAACATGCCGGCGCCGAAACCGATCAAGGCGACGCCCGCGGCGAACAGTCCCGGCGAGCCGATCGGCGCGGCGAAGATCACGCAGGCGAACGCGGCCAAACCAGCCAGAGCGCCGAAGCCCGCTATGCGATAGGGATCGGCCCCGCGGCCCAGAGCCCGGGCCGCCAAGGCCAGTCCCCCGGCCCCGCCGACCGCCAACAGGGCCGTCAGCGTGGTGGTGGCGCTGACAGAGAGATGGAGCACCTTCCCGCCGTAGGGCTCCAGAAGCACATCCTGCAGGCTGAAAGCCACGGTGCCGGTGGCGATCGCCAGCAGGCGGCGGCCAGAGCGCCCGGTCCGGGCATAGGCGCGCCATGCGTCGGCGAAGCGTGGCGCAGGCCGATCGTCATGGATGCGGTCGCGGTTGCGCGCCTCCTGCTTCCACAGCGCCAGACCGTTCAGGACCATGGTCAGGGCGGCCGAGCCCTGGACGACCTGGATCAGGCGCAGCTCCGAAAACGGCGAGAGCAGGAAGCCGAATCCGACCGCCGCTATCACGGTTCCCACCAGCAGCATCATGCACAGCAGGGCGACGACTTTGGGCCGGGCGTGGGCGGGAGCGAGGTCTGTTGCCAAGGCCAGGCCGGCGGTCTGAGTCGTGTGCAGGCCGGCGCCGGCCATCAGGAACGCCAGTGCCGCGGCCGCCTCGCCGACGATGGGCGGCGCATGGGAGTCACCCGACAGGAGCAGGAGGGCGAACGGCATGATCGCCAAGCCGCCGAACTGCAGCATGCTGCCAAACCAGATGTAGGGTACGCGCCGCCAGCCCAGAACCGAGCGGTGCGTGTCCGAACGGTGACCCACCAGCATTCGCAGCGGCGCGAACAGCAGCGGCAGGGAAATCATGCTCGCCACCAGCCAGGCTGGGATGCCCAGTTCGACGATCATGACCCGGTTGAGGGTGCCGATCAGCAGCACCGCCGCCATGCCCACCGTGATCTGAAACAGCGACAGCCGCAGAAGACGTCCCAGCGGCAGCTCTGGCGTCGCGGAATCGGCGAACGGCAGCATTCGCGATCCGACATTCCGCCACGACCAGACCGGCATGGTCCGCCCAAGTTTCATCGCCGCACAAGCTCCATGGCCTGGGAGGTGTAGAACCCGCTCGCCACGCGCGCGGTGCGCCCGACGCGCCAAGCGGAGAGCGCGGGATCAGCGGCGATGGCGGCGCGCAGGCTTGCCTCGCCCAACGGTTCGATGGCCGGAGCGCGGTCGGCCCGGGGGAACAGACGACCGACCGCCCACATGAGCGAAAGCGCGGGAGTGCGGGGCGCGAAGGTGAAGACGATCGAGCGCCCGGTCCGCGCCGCGAGCGCGCTCAACACGCGAACCACCTCGCGCTCGGGATAGTGGATCAGCGAATCCATCGCCGCGACATGGGTGAAGGCGCCCAGCGCCGCATCCAACAGGTCCCCGACCCGGAAAGTGACCGCGCCCGGCGCCAGATCTCCGGCAGCACGCTCGCGAGCGAGGTCGATCAGATTGCCCGCAATATCCACGGCGGTGACCTGGGCGCCGCGCTTGGCCGCGGCGACCGCCAGGGCGCCGGAGCCGCAGCCGGCGTCGAGCAGGGTGGCGTGGGCGAGATCGGATGGCAGCCAGCCGAGCAGGATATCGCGCATGCGATCCCGGCCGGCGCGTACTGTCTGGCGGATGCGGCTGACAGGTGCGTCCGATGTCAGCCTTGCCCAGGCCTCGACCGCGGTGGCGTCGAAATAGGTTCGCAGCTGGCCGCGCCGCTCGTCGTAGGCGAGACTCATCACTCGAACCCCAGGAAGTCGAACACCTCTCGGTCCTTCATCGGGACCACGTCATAGGAGCGGCCGCCGGCCCAGAGGCTCGCCGCGAGGCGCATATATTCGGCCTGCACCGCCGCCAGCTCCGGGGAGGGCTCCATTTCGAACAGGGTGGACTTCTTCAGCCGGCTGCGCCGGATAACGTCGAGGTCGGGGAAGTGAGCGATGCGTTCCAGCCCGATGGCGGCGTTGAAGCGGTCGATCTGGTCTGTGTCCTTGCTGCGGTTGGCGATCATGCCGCCCAGGCGAACGCTGTAGTTCTTGGCCTTGGCGCCCACGGCGGCGATGATCCGGTTCATCGCGAAGATTGAATCGAAGTCGTTGGAGGCGACGATCAGGGCCTTTTCGGCGTGTTGCAGAGGCGAGGCGAAACCGCCGCACACCACGTCGCCCAGAACGTCGAATATCACCACGTCGGTGTCTTCCAGAAGGTGATGCTCCTTGAGCAGCTTCACCGTCTGGCCGACGACATAGCCGCCGCAGCCGGTCCCTGCCGGAGGCCCACCCGCCTCGACGCACATCACCCCGTTGTAGCCGACGAAGCAGTAGTCTTCCGGGCGCAGTTCCTCGGTGTGGAAGTCGACCGTCTCGAGTACGTCGATCACGGTCGGCGCCAGGCGCTTGGTCAGGGTGAAGGTGCTGTCGTGCTTCGGATCGCAGCCGATCTGCAGCACCCGCTTTCCCAGCTTCGAAAAGGCGGCGGAGAGGTTGGACGAGGTGGTGCTCTTGCCGATGCCGCCCTTGCCGTAGACGGCGAACACCTTGGCCTTGCCGATCGCTAGGCTGGGGTCCAGCGCCACCTGCACGCTGCCCTCGCCGTCGTGGCGCTTGGAAACGGCACTGGAAGAGAAGGTGCGGGGAATGTCGAGGACGGTCATGGTTTGGCTACTCTGGTTCTGTCTCACGCTGCCGCCGGCAGCCCTTCGAGGCGATCCTCGAGTTCGTCGTTCGCATCGCGCAGGGCGTCCAGCGTGGTCGCGTCGGGAGCCCAGTAGCGCCGGTCGCTCGCTTCGAGCAGTCGCTTGGCCATGCGCGAGGCGGCGACGGGATTGAGGGAGGCCAGGCGGGCGCGCATGGCATCGTCGAGCACGAAGGTTTCGCTGATCCGCTGATAGACCCAGGGGTCTACCTGGCCGGTGGTCGCCGACCAGCCCAGGGTGTTGGTCACCTGCGCCTCGATCTGACGCACGCCTTCATAGCCGTGATCGAGCAGGCCTTCGTACCAGCGCGGATTGAGCATCCGGGTGCGGGTTTCGAGGGCGACCTGCTCGGCCAGAGTTCGCACCTTGGCCTCGCCCACGGTCTGGTCGCCGATATAGACCGGCATGTCGGCGCCCCGCGCGCGCCGCACCGCACGGCTGATGCCACCCAGAGTGTCGACGTAGTGGTCGATTGTGGTCACGCCGAGTTCCACCGATTCGACGTTCTGGTAGGCGAAATCGACCTGCTTCAGGATGCTGGCCAGCATGGCCGACTGACGCACCGCGCCGCCCGATCGGCCATAGGCGAAGCATTTGCGCGCCTCGTAGGCGTCCGCGAGCTCGTCCTCCTCGTTCCAGCAGCCGGCGTCGATCAGCTGATTGACGTTGGCGCCGTAGGCGCCGTCGGCGTTGGAGAAGACGCGCAGCGCCGCTGTTTCTAAGTCGCAGCCGTGCTCCGCCTGATGCGCCAGGGCATGTTTTCGTACGAAGTTCATGTCCGTCGGCTCGTCGGCGGCCGCGGCGAGATAGGCCGCTTCGGCGAGCATGCGGGTCTGAAGAGCCAGGAGGTCGCGGAAGATGCCCGACAAGGTCATCACCACGTCGACCCGCGGGCGGCCAAGCACTTCGAGTGGGATGAGGGCGGCGCCGCACAGCCGGCCGTAAGCGTCGAACCTCGGCCGCGCGCCCATCAGCTCCAGGGCCTGGGCGATCGGACCGCCTTCGCTCTTGAGGTTGTCAGAACCCCAAAGGACCAGGGCGATCGATTCTGGGAAGGCGCCGGTTTCGGCATGGTGGCGATCTAGCAGGATCCTCGCCTGTTGCGCCCCGTCGCGCACGGCGAAGGCGCTGGGAATGAGGAACGGATCAAAGCCGTTGAGATTGCGGCCGGTGGGCAGAATGGCCGGGGTGCGCACGAGATCGCCGCCCGGCGCGGGCCTCACATAGCCGCCATCCAGGGCCGCGATGATCGCCGGCAATTCGTGATCGCGGGCGAGGAGACGGTCGCTCGTCGCGAGATCCTGTAGCAGAGCGACGGCCTCCCGGGTGGAGCCGAGACCGCTCAAGGCGGCGGCCGCTTCCGGCGTGGCGCCCGCCACGAGCGCCGCCAGCGCCTCGCGGGCTGGCGCCGGCCCACCCTTGGCGTCGGCTATCGAAGCCAGGAAATCCACGCGGGCGGCGGGCGTCACCGCTTCTCCCACCGTGTGCAGTCCGGCGGGGATCAGGGTCCGCTCGAGTTCCATGACCTGGTCGGCGATTGCGGCGACATCGACGCCGCCGGCCAGCGGCGACGCACCGGTCAGGTCCAGGCTGCGCGCCTGCTCACCGATGAGTTCGGCCACCGCGGTACGCTCATCGGCGGCATGCGGCGGGCACGCGCGCCAGCGCTGGATCGAGGCCTTGAGGTCCAGCAGGCCCTTGTAGAGGCCGGCTTGGGCGATAGGCGGCGTCAGGTAGCTGATCAGAGTGGCGCCGGAGCGACGCTTGGCGAGGGCGCCCTCGGAGGGGTTGTTGGCCGCGTAGAGGTAGAAGTTTGGCAGATCGCCGATCAGGCGCTCGGGCCAGCAGTCGCCGCTCAGGCCGACCTGTTTGCCGGGCATGAACTCCAGGGCGCCGTGGGTGCCGAAGTGCAGCACCGCATCGGCGGCGAAGTCCTCCCGAAGATAGCGGTAGAACGCGGAGAAGGCGTGGGTGGGGGCGAAGCCGCGCTCGAACAGCAGGCGCATCGGATCGCCTTCGTAGCCGAAGCCAGGTTGCAGGCCGACGAAGACATTGTCGAACTGGGCGCCAAGCACGAATACCGAACTGCCGTCGCTGAGGGCCCTGCCAGGCGCCGGTCCCCACTGCGCCTCGATCGCCGCCAGATTTCGCTCCCGCCGGATATGGTCGTCCGCAGGGATGCGGAAATGGACGTTGGCGTCGGTTCCGAATCTGGCTGAATTGCCACCCAGCAGGCGCTCCCGCAGCGCGTCCACCGAGGCGGGCGGCGTGACGGCGTAGCCCGCCGCGGCCAGGGCGTGCAGCGTGTGGTGCAAGGACGCGAACACCGAGAGATAGGCCGCCGAGCCCACCGAGCCGGAGCCGGGTGGAAAATTGAAGAGAACGATAGCGAGCTTCCGATCGGCTCGACGGGTTGTGCGCAAGGCGACGATCCGGGCGACCCGTCCGGCGAGGGCCTCCGCGCGCTCGGGGCAGGCCACCATACGTGGCGCGGTCGCGGCGCGCGGCCACACGCATCGGCGCTCACAACCGACGCACGGCTTTCCACAGCCGTCCGAGCGACCGCCGAACACCGTCGGAGCGATCGCGCCGTCCAGTTCCGGTATCGCCACCATGATGGTCGATTCCACCGCTGAGAGGCCCGTCGCCGACGCGCCCCACGCTTCAAGGGTCTGGAATTCCAGCGGCTGGGCCGAGATGTAGGGCACACCCAGCTGGGCCAGGATCGCCTCGGCCGCCTTGGAGTCGTTGTAGGCCGGCCCGCCGACGAGAGAGAAGCCGGCCAGCGATACGACAGCGTCGACCGACGCGGCGCCATCTCTCACGAAAAACCGTTCGATCGCCGGACGTCCGTCGAGGCCGCTGGCGAAGGCCGGAATCACTCGCAGCCCCTTGGCTTCCAGAGCGGCGATCACCCCGTCGTAGTGGCCCGCGTCATCGGCCAGAACATAGGACCGCAGCACCAACAGGCCCACGACGCCCGAGGTCTGGGACGCCGGCGCCGGGAGCGCGTCAAGGCGATCGACGATGCGCCCCGCCGCGCGGGGATGGTAGAGCCCGACCTCCGGATAGTCGCGCGGCGCGGCCGCCTCGACTCGCCCTCGAAGGGCGCGACGAGGCCCGTCGGCGTAGCGACCGACCAGGAACCGCACCATCGCCTCGATGTTGTCCTGTGAGCCGGACAGCCAGTACTGCATGGTGAGGAAATAGGCGCGCAGGTCCTGAGCGGCGCCCGGGATGAAGCGCAGGATCTTGGGCAGGCGGCGCAGCATCGCCATCTGCCCAGATCCGGCGGTGGCTTTCGATTTCGAGCCCCGCAGGCGCTTGAGCATCGCCAGGGGGCCCTTGTCAGATCCGTCCATGCGCAACGGACCGAGCTTTGTCAGGCGGACGATCTCTCCGGCCGACATGACGCCAACCATCGCGTCGCAGTGCTCGCGTCGCGCCAACAGGGCGGGCAGCACGGATTGCACCTGGTCTTCCATGAACAGCATCGTCGCAACGATGATGTCGCCCTGTCCGATATCGGAGATGCAGCGGGCGAGGGCATCGCGATCGTCCGCCCAGTCGGTGGCCGCGTGAACGCTGATGGTGAGGCCTGGAATATCAGCGTCGAGTTCGGCCGACGCACGGTCGAACACGCCGCTCAGATGCTTGTCGAGCGTGACCACCACCACCCTGACGGGGGCGACGCTCGCTGACGGAGCCCTAGCGCGCGAAATGGCTTCGAGCGTCATACAGCGTCTCGAGGTGGATGAGGCCGATACCGCGCGAGGCGGCGAACTGCTCGGTGTTCCGGCGCGCCTTGCCGCGCACGAAGAACGGAATCTTGGCCAATTCGGCCTGCGCCTCACCGGTCCAGGTGATCTCGGACGCCGTCTCTGGCGCCGAGACCGGCGCGGGATCGGGCGTCGCGCCGCCCGCGCCAAGGTGTGAGGGGCCAGCCGCGTCGTTGAACTCGAAGTCGTCGCGGAACATGGTCAGGAGGTGTTCCTCCAGGCCCATGACTAGGGGATGCACCCAGGTGTCGAACAGAACGTTGGCGCCCTCGAAACCCATCTGCGGCGAATAGCGGGCCGGATAGTCCTGAACGTGCGACGGAGCGGAAATCACGGCGCACGGTATGCGCAGCCGCTTTGCGATGTGTCGCTCCATCTGGGTGCCGAGCACCAATTCGGGCTGGGCCTCGGCGATCGCCCGTTCGACCTCCAGGTAGTCGTCGGTGATGAGCGCCTCGAGCCCGTAGGCTTTCGCGGCGGTGCGGACTTCGCGGGCAAATTCGCGGTTGTAGGCGCCGAGTCCAACCACCTCGAAACCCAGCTCCTCGGCCGCCACGCGCGCCGCGGCGATCGCGTGAGAGGCGTCGGCGAAGATGAACACGCGCTTCCCGGTCAGGTAGTTGGAATCGACCGAACGCGACCACCATGGCAGGCGAGAACCACACTCCATCGCGATCGGCGCCGGATCGATTCCCGCGACGCGGGCCACTTCGGCGATGAAATCGCGCGTGGCGTTGACGCCGATCGGGACCACGCGGACCGCGGGCTGCCCGTGCACCCGCTCGAGCCACGCGGCGGCGGCTTCGGCGATTTCCGGATAGAGGACGATGTTGAAGTCAGCGTCGGCGAGCGTGCCGAGACCCGACGGCGTGGCGCCCAATGGGGCAACCATGTTCACATCGACGCCCATCCTTCGCAGCATCCGGCGAATCTCGATGACATCGTCGCGGTGGCGAAAACCGAGCGCCGTTGGGCCAAGGATGTTGCAGGTGGGCCGGGCCCGTGTTGCGCGGGGGGTGCGTTGAGGCCCCGCCAGAGCCCGAACCAGCTGGTAAAAGGTCTCCGAGGCGCCCCAGGTTTCCTTCTTCTGGTACGATGGCAGATCGAGCGCCAGAACCGGGATCGGCAGGCCAAGGGCCGCCGCGAGGCCGCCCGGATCATCCTGTATCAATTCGGCTGTGCAGGAGGCGCCGACGATCATGGCCTCGGGGCGAAACCGGTCGTAGGCGTCGCGGGCGGCGGTCTTGAAGATCTCGGCGGTGTCCGCGCCGAGGTCGCGCGCCTGAAAGGTCGTGTAGGTGACGGGGGGGCGCTCGTCGCGGCGCTCGATCATGGTGAACAGAAGGTCGGCGTAGGTGTCGCCTTGCGGCGCGTGCAGAACGTAGTGCAAGCCGTTCATCGCCGTCGCCACGCGCATGGCGCCGACGTGCGGTGGGCCTTCGTACGTCCACACAGTGAGCTTCATCGCCCTAGACCCTCAAAGCGGCGCGGCGCGCCAGGGGCCGGGCGAACAGGCCGGCGAGGTCTCCGGCCTGGTCGAAGCCGTGAATCGGCGAGAACACCAACTCTATCGACCATTTGGTCGCCATCCCCTCCGCTTCGAGCGGGTTGGCGAGACCCAGGCCGCAGACGACGAGGTCCGGCTTTGCGGCGCGGCACCGGTCCAGCTGACGGTCGACGTCCTGACCCTCGGAAATCACGGCGCCGACGGGGAGCCGCTCGAGCTCGCCTCCGACCAAGTCACGGTTCAGATAGGGGGAGGCTACCTCCAGCGGCTCCATGCCCAGCTCCTCGGCCAGGAACCGGGCCAGGGAGGGCTCGAGCTGCGAATCCGGGAAAAAGAAGACCCGCTTGCCCTCCAGGGCGGGGCGATGGCGGGTGAGGGCTCGCGCCGCCCGCTCGCGGCCTGGGGCGACCGCGCGATCGAACCGGGCCGCCTCGACGCCGAATGCGTCGGCCGCGGCCTTGAGCCAGGACGTCGTTCCCTCGGCGCCGAACGGGAACACAGCCGGGAGGCGGCGGGCGCCGCGCGCCTCCAGCTTTTGCGCGGTTTCGCCCAGAAACGGCTGGGCCAACAGAAACCGGGTCGCCGGGCCGATCGCCGGCATTTCGTGCGCGCGCCGGGGGGGGAAGAAGTCCACGCGGGCAATGCCCATGTCCGCAAACAGGCGGCGGAACTGATCCTCGACAATATCGGGCAGCGCGCCGACCACGAGCAGAGAGGGGGCAGCGTCCGCCGCTGCGGCGGGGGCTTCTGGCGTCAGGGCGGCGAGGCAGGCGTCCTCGCCCTGGGTAAAGGTCGTCTCGATGCCGCTACCCGAATAGCTGATCACACGCAGGTCAGGCGCATATCGGGCGTTCAGGCGCTGGGCGGCGCGGGATAAGTCGAGCTTGATAACCTCGGAAGGGCAGGAACCGACGAGAAACAGCATCTTGATTTCGGGTCGGCGGGCAAGCAGTTCGCCAACGACCCGGTCGAGCTCTTCGTTGGCGTCGGCCATGCCGGCCAAATCCCGCTCCTCCATGATCGCGGTGGCGAAGCGAGGCTCGGCGAAAACCATCACTCCGGCAGCCGATTGGATCAGGTGCGCGCAGGTGCGGGAACCCACAACCAGAAAGAAGGCATCCTGGATCTTGCGATGCAGCCACACGATCCCGGTCAGTCCGCAGAACACTTCCCGCTGGCCGCGCTGACGCAGGATCGGCCTTCCGGCCGCCGGCCCGGGGGCGGCCCTGGATCGGTCGACTATGGCGGTTAGAACCGTCACGCCGCCGCGCTCTGCAGCCGCGCGGCGCGCAGCTTGAGAAGGAACTGAGTCGCGTTCACCGCATAGGCGGCATAGGCCGCCACGGCGATCAGCATCTGCTCGCGCCGATCTCCCCAACCGAGGGTGAGGGCTGTCAGGTAGAGTGTCTGCAGCGCCAGCACGAGAAGGCTGAAGACATCCTCCCAGAAGAAGGCGCGAGCAAACAGCCAGCGGCCGAACACGACCTTTTCCCAGATCGAGCCGGTGATCATGATCGTGTAGAGCAGCAGGGTCTTGATCAGGATCGAAACGGTTGCGATCGCGTAACCCTCGCCGGTCGCGAGGTAGCGAACGACCAACGCGAGGCTGATGCCGAACACCAGAAATTGTAGCGGCGCCAGGATCGCCTGCACCAGCGTCCAGGCGGTCGCGTCGCGACGCAGGCGTTGCTCAGGCGTGTAGAGCGGCGCGGCAATAGCTCGGCGATCACGACTCATCGGATTGAGCCCGACATGCGCTTCCCACGGACAGGGTGCGATGGTGTCGATCCACTCGTCGACCAACGTTGACAGGCTGAAGCCACGGCCTTGCGGTCGAAGGGAGACGCTTGCGTTCATGGCCCTCTCCGGGGTCGACGACATCAGCCGAAGACGAGCGTATGGCTCCCTAACCGGACCTGTCAAGCCGACACTACGTCCAATCCGCTTGACACTTTTGCCGCTTTGAAAGATTTTGTTCGTTAGCCACTAAACATCCATGACGTTTTTGATATGGTCCGGTGGCTGAGGCTCTCAGATGCCGACAATCGGTGCTGATCTCGGCGAAGGAGACGTCGGCCGGGACGGGGCTACAGGAAGCCTCGCGGCGCGCCGGCGACACAGGCGCGGGGCATCGCCGTCAGGGGATCTCCGTGCGGACCTAGGGGGTTTCATGGCCGGCTTCCCGTCTTCATTGTCTTTCGAGATCGGCGACTGGTCCGCATCCACTCCGCCTCCCCAGCCGGGTCTTCAGAACGATCCCGCTGCGATGGAAGAATCGCAGGCGATCGCCTCCGCCCTGACGGGCGCGGGCTTGGTCAAGATGGTCGAGAGCGAGATCATCCCCCGGCTGATGCTCGCGCACCGGACGGCAGGGGAACAGGCGCCGCCGCTCGAGGCGCCCTTTCCATTAGGATCGGACACAACCGACGCATTCGCCCGGATGGTCTTGGCAAAAGAGCCGCCGTCCCTGCTCGCCTTTGTCGGCAAGCTGCTTCAGGGCGGGCTCTCCATGGAGTCGATCTATGTCGAGCTGCTGGCGCCGGCCGCGCGGCGCCTTGGCGACTATTGGGATGACGATACGGCATCCTTCACGGACGTCACAATCGGTCTCGGCCGGCTGCAGCAGGTGGTTCGCGCCTTGGGTTGGCGTGCGCCCAGCAACGGCGAGGACGACCGATTCTCTCGCTCGGTCCTGTTCGCGCCAAGCCCCGGCGAGCAGCACACCTTCGGACTGTTCATCATTGAGGACTTCTTTCGCCGCTCCGGCTGGCGCACCTGGCTCGAGACGTCCTTCACGGAGAACGATATCTCCGCCACAGTGGGGAGCCACTGGTTCGACGTGTTCGGCATGAGCGCCGCTCACGACACGCAAATAGATCGAATCGCGTCCGGCATCCGCTTGATTCGCCGCGCGTCTCGTAACCGCGACCTCTTCGTCCTGGTCGGCGGGCGCCTGTTTACCGATCAACCTGAGCTGGTGGCCAGGGTCGGCGCGGACGGGACCGCCGCCGGCGGCGGCGAGGCTCTGCTTGTCGCCAATGAAGCCTTGCTTATCGCGGACGGCGCCGTAAGGCGCATCGCCTCCGGGACGTAAGTCTCGTTATCATCAAGGTTCTGTCTGCGCGATGGAAGCACGGGCGTCTTCACCCCTCTCCGGCAACCAGACCTTTCTCCGTGGAACGTTGGGGGGGCTTGAGTCGCCCGTGGCCGAGAGAGTGGTCGCCGCCGGCGGCGACGTGACCATGGTGATCGATCGCCATGGCTTCATCCGCGACATGGCCCTGGGGACCGAGAGCATGGCCGGCGACGGCGTCGACTCGTGGCTTGATCGCCGCTGGTCCGACACCGTCACCTTGGAGAGCAAGCACAAGATCGACGAACTGCTACGCGATGCGGTCAGCCATGGGCGCACCCGGTGGCGCGAGGTCAATCAGATCACGTCCGCGCCTGCCTCGCTTATGGTCCGGTACGTAGCCCTGGACGCGGGGCGCGAGGGGCATGTGATCGCCATCGGCCGTGACGAGCGTGTCGCTGCCCAGATGCAGCAGCGCCTGCTCGAGGCGCAGCAGACGCTCGAGCGCGACTACTCGAGGTTGCGTGACGCCGAATTCCGCTATCGGCTGCTGTTCCAGACTTC
This sequence comes from Caulobacterales bacterium, assembly GCA_038226475.1. Lineage (GTDB taxonomy): Bacteria > Pseudomonadota > Alphaproteobacteria > Caulobacterales > Caulobacteraceae > Acaudatibacter. The sequence continues at coordinate 32,814 of JBBRQK010000006.1, forward strand.
CAGCGAAGCGGTCCTGTTGGTGGACGGCCTCACACGAAGGGTTACCGAGGCCAATCCGGCTGCCGAGCGCTTCATCGGCGATGCGGAGGCGCCGCTGGTGGGAAAAGCCTTCGCCAAGATCTTCGAGCCGAATAGCCACGATGCCGCCGCGGCGCTTCTGACGCTCACCCAGTCGGCGTCGCAGGCTAACGGCCCCGAGACCGGCCTTTCGAGCGGCGGTCGCTCGTTCCTCGCTTCGGCCTCGCTGTTCCGGCAGGATCGAGCGCCGCAGTTCCTCGTGCGCTTGAGCCCCGCCGATGTCGCCACCCGCGTCGGCGGTGATGCCGGCGCCCGGCTAGAGGTGGTGCTGGAGCGCATCCCAGACCCATTCGTGCTTACCGACGAGGAAATGAAGATCCTCGCCGCCAACACCGCATTCCTCGATCTGGTCAGGGTCGGATCGCGCCAACAGACGCTCGGCCAATCCCTGAACCGATTCGTCGGCCGCTCCGGGCTGGATCGCAATCTGCTTCTCGAGACCCTGAACGAGCACGGTTACGTGCGGAATTTCAATACCGTGCTCCGCAACCAGTATGACGAGGCGGAGGACGTGGAGATCTCGGCCGTGGCCTCGCCGAACGACGCGGACCGCTGCTTCGGGTTCACCGTTCGGCGTGCGACGAGGCGCGGTGGCGAGCGGACGCCGGCGATGCCAGAGCTGCGCCGGTCTGTAGAGCAATTGACCGAACTAGTGGGGAGGGTGAAGCTCAAGGAGTTGGTGCGCGAAACCACCGACCTCGTAGAGCGACTGTGCATCGAAGCGGCGCTGGAGCTGACCAAGGACAACCGGGCGTCGGCGGCCGACATTCTGGGTTTGAGCCGGCAAAGTCTCTACTCGAAATTGCATCGCTTCGGCCTGGTTAATTCCGCCCCCAGCGAGAACTGAACCGAAGGCGCGGAGCGTCTCCTAGAAGCGTCAATCCCGATTGACACCTTGGAGTGTCAATCATAACCCTTTGGTCATGAGCGAAGTGGCCTTGCGAGGGGTGGCGGCTTCAGAGCCGCGTCGAGCGCCGTCCGCGGCGGCCGTGCTCGAATTGCTCAAACCGGTCACCTGGTTTCCACCGATGTGGGCGTTTCTGTGCGGCGTGGTCTCTTCGGGGGCCGACCTGCGCGACCGCTGGCCATTGGCGGTGGCGGGAGTGATCTTGGCGGGGCCAGCGATTTGCGCCACCAGCCAGGCGGTCAACGACTGGTTTGATCGCCACGTGGACGCCATCAATGAGCCTGGGCGGCCCATACCATCGGGCCGAATGCCCGGCCGCTGGGGATTGTGGATCGCGATTCTCTGGACCGTGCTGTCATTCTCGTTGGCCTTCCTGCTCGGGCCTTGGGTGCTCGGGGCGGCCGTTGCCGGCGTGGCGCTGGCGTGGGCGTACAGCGCGCCGCCTGTGAGATTGAAGCAGAGCGGCTGGTGGGGAGCGGCCTCGGTCGCTCTCTGCTACGAGGGTCTGGCATGGTTCACCGGCGCGGCGGTGATGATGAAAGGGCTGCCCGATGGCCGCGTGATTGCGCTCGCCGGACTGTATAGCTTCGGCGCCATCGGCATCATGATTCTGAACGATTTCAAGGCCATTGAAGGCGACAGCCGCATGGGAATTTTGTCCGTGCCGGTCGATCTGGGGGCGGAGAATGCTGCCGCCTTGGCCTGTGTGATCATGGCCGCGCCGCAGATCGTGGTGACGGCGCTGCTGGTGGCGTGGGGCGCGCCTTGGCACGCCGCCGCGATTGGCACGGCCCTGGTGGCTCAATGTCTCCTGATGCGCCGGCTGATGCGCGATCCACGTCGGTTCGCCCCCTGGTACAACGGCTCCGGTGTCCTGTTGTCGGTTCTGGGCATGCTGGTCGCGGCCTTCGCTGTTGCGGGGCATTCGTGACCTCCCCTGCCGAAAGGCGCGCCCTCGGCTGGCTAGGGATCGTACGTCTCGGTCTGGTCCAGAGCGCCCTGGGCGCGGTGGTCGCTCTGGCCACGTCCACGCTGAACCGGATCATGGTGGTCGAAGACGCCATGCCGGCCGTGCTGCCTGCCGCGCTCGTTGCCTGGCAATACGCGGTTCAGATATCGCGCCCACGGTGGGGCTACGGCTCGGACATGGGCGCGCGGCGCACGCCGTGGATCATCGGCGGCATGGGCGTCCTCGCTCTGGGCGCGATTGCGGCCACGGACGCCACCGTGATGATGCGCGGATCGCCGGTGGCCGGCGTTCTGCTCGGGCTGGCGGCGTTTTCGATGATCGGCGGCGGGGTCGGCGCGGCCGGCACCTCCCTGCTGGCGCTCTTGGCGGCGTGCACCGCGCCGGAGCGCCGGCCGGCCGCGGCCGCGTTGACCTGGATCATGATGATCCTGGGGATTGTCGTATCGACATCGGTGTCGGGCGCGTTCCTGCAGCCGTTCTCGGCGCAGCGCCTTGCCATGGTGGCGTCCGCCGTGGCCGGTGTCGCCTTCCTGGTCACGCTTCTGGCGGTCTGGGGCGTGGAGCCCCGATCCTGCGATGCGCTTCCGGTCGCGCCAGCGGCGCCCAGGCCCTCGTTCAACCGGGTGATCGCCGAGATCTGGGCCGACGATCTCGCCCGTCGGTTCACCGTCTTCGTATTCGTCTCGATGCTGGCCTATAGCGCGCAGGAACTAATCCTGGAGCCTTTCGCGGGCCTTGTGTTCGCCATGACCCCGGGCCAGTCGACACAGCTGTCGGGCCTCCAGCACGGCGGCGTACTGCTTGGCATGATCCTCGTGGGGGCGATGGGCGCGAGGTTCGGAGACCGCGGGTCGCCCTGGATGCGTCGCTGGACCATCGCCGGATGCGTGGGTTCCGCCGCCGCCCTGATGGGCCTTGTCGCGGCCAGCCTCGTCGGCCCATCCTGGCCTCTGGCCGCTACCGTGTTCACTTTGGGGTTCGCAAACGGCGTGTTCGCGGTCTCCGCGATCGGGTCGATGATGGGTCTGGCCGGCGCCGGGCGACAACCACGCGAAGGCGCCCGGATGGGGGTCTGGGGCGCCGCTCAGGCGATCGCCTTCGCTCTGGGCGGTTTTTGGGGCGCTGCCGGACTGGACGTTTTACGCCGGCTGTTCCACGCCGCGCCGCCGGCGTTCGTCGTCGTGTTCGCCGCCGAAGCCTTGGTGTTCGTCGCTGCGGCCGTTCTGGCCGCGCGGCTGAACCGACCCTCTGGCGCGCGGTCCTCGTCGCCAGCTGTAGTGGAACTGGGAGGAGCCCGATGATGCCGACTTCGGCGCAAGAGACGTTCGATGTCGTGGTGGTGGGCGGCGGGCCCGCCGGCGCTACGGCTGCCCGGGATCTGGCTTCGGCCGGAAGAAGCGTGCTGCTGCTGGACCGGGCCGGCCGGATCAAGCCTTGTGGCGGCGCGATCCCACCCCGCCTGATGCGCGATTTTGACATCCCCGAGAGCCTGCTCGCCGGCCGCGCCACTTCGGCGCGTATGATCTCGCCCGGCGCGCGCGAGGTCGACATGCCGATCGAGGGCGGGTTCGTAGGCATGGTCGATCGCGAAGTGTTCGATGAGTGGCTGCGCGACCGCGCCGCCGCCGCAGGCGCGACGCGGCGCACAGGGGTGTTCGAACGGATCGAGCGGGACCAAGACGGCGTCGCACAGGTCTGCTACCGGCCCGACGGCCCGCGAGGTGAGGCCCCGCTCGCTCGGGTGCGCGCCAAAGCCGTGATCGGCGCCGACGGCGCGCGCTCGGCTCTGGCGCGCCAGACGATCAAGGGCGGCGACAAGATGCCTTGCGTGTTCGCCTATCATGAGATCATTCGCTCGCCGGCCGCGGGCGACGGCGATTTCGATGGCCGACGCTGTGACGTGTTCTATCAGGGCAAGCTCTCGCCGGACTTCTATGCCTGGATCTTCCCGCACGGCGACACCGCCAGCATCGGCGTCGGCAGCGCTCGAAAGGGATTTTCCCTGCGCGGAGCGGTCACCGCTCTGCGCGCGGCGACCGCGCTCGAGGGCTGCGAAACGGTGCGCACCGAAGGAGCGCCAATCCCGCTCAAGCCCCTCAAGCGTTGGGACAACGGCCGCGACATCGTGCTCGCAGGAGACGCCGCCGGCGTCGTCGCGCCGGCGTCGGGAGAGGGTATCTACTACGCCATGGTCGGGGGTCGGCACGCCGGCGAGGCGGTCGAGGCCCTGCTGCAAACGCGAAACGTCCGCGCCTTGGCTGGCGCGCGCAAGCGGTTCATGCGCACCCACGGCCAGACCTTCTGGATCTTGGGGATCATGCAGCACTTCTGGTATCGTAGCGACAAGCGTCGCGAGCGCTTCGTCAAGATGTGCGCGGATCCGGACGTCCAGCGCCTTACGTGGCAAGCCTACATGAACAAGGAACTTGTGCGCGCCGACCCACGCGCCCACGCGCGGATCTTCTTCAAGGACATGGGCCACCTTCTCGGCCTCTCGCCGTCGTGAGCCGGCCCCGGGCGCGCCAGGCGCGCGCCGTTCTGGTAGCCGCCCTCGCGGCGTTGGCGGTGGCGGTGGTCGGAGGCACACTCACCGACCTTGGACCGTGGTATCAGGCGCTTCGCAAACCCGCATGGCAGCCGCCGGACGCGGCCTTCGGCCTGATCTGGACGACCATTTTTGCCCTGTCTGCGGTCTGCGGTGTGGTCGCATGGCGCCGGGCTCCGTCGGCTTCCACGCGCGAATGGCTGCTGGGCCTGTTCGCCATGAACGGGTTTCTCAACGTTTTCTGGAGCCTGCTGTTCTTCCGCTTCAAGAGGCCTGACTGGGCCCTGACCGAGGTGGTCGCGTTCTGGCTGTCGATCGCCTTGCTGATGGTGTTTGTCGGACGCTTCTCGCGCCTAGGCGCGTTATTGCTCGCGCCGTATTTGATCTGGGTGACCGTCGCGGCCGCGCTGAATTTCGAGGTGGCGCGGCTCAATGCGCCGTTCGGCTGAACGCCGTGCGCCCCGAAAGCTTCTTTGACAACGGGCACGCCGTCGATCTGGTTCTCGCCGTGCTGGCCGTGGAGTTCATCGTTCTCGTCGCGCGCGACGCCAAACAGGGACGCCGCGCGGCGGTGGTGGATCTGTTCTTCGCCATGTCGCCCGGAGCTTGCCTCCTGTTGGCTCTGCGCGCCGCCCTCACCGGGGCGTCTTGGCCATGGATCGCGGCGTTCCTGACCGCCTCGTTTCCAGTACACATCGCCGATCTAGTCCGGCGACGGCGCTAGAGAGGCCTATTTGGTGTTTTCCTGAAGGTAGGCGATCACGTCGGCGCGCTTCTGCGGATCCTTTACCCCTGTGTAGGTCATGTAGGTTCCAGGGACCGTTTTCTGCGGGTTCTCGAGATAGACGTACAGTTCCTGCTCGGTCCAAACGAGGCCCGAGCCCTTGTTGGCGTCGGAGTAGTTGTAGCCCGCAATCTGACCGGAGTGACGCCCGATGATGCCGTGCAGCGAAGGGCCGACCTTGTTCACGCCCGCTTCGATGGCATGGCAGACCATGCACTCGTTGAACACCTGCTTGCCACTCGCAGGATCGCCCGAGAGTTGCGTCCCGGAGGCGTCCTTGATGTCGAGCTTTACCGCCCCGGCGGCAGGAGCGGCCGCCGGGGCCGGCGCGGCGGCCGTTGCAGGGCTTGCGACTGGCGCCGGGGCGGGTGCGGCGCTGGCCTCGGCCGCCGGGGCCGCATCCGGGGGTGCATGGGTCGGTGGAGAACAGGCCGACAGCAGCGCCAGGCCGGCGGACACACAGGCGATTGTCGAGGCGAATCTCTGATAGGACATGGCTTCTCGTGCGGCGCCGGTCGGGGTCGTCGCGAGCTATACGGAGGGCCGCCGAAACGGTCAATCGGCGCGCGAGCGGTTGGGGTGGCGCGCCCGCGGGGCTTGCCCTAAGCGTCGCCAAGACCTTCCCGTCATTGAGGAATCAAGGCCCATCCATGCGCATCGCCTACCCTTTCTCGGCCATCGTCGGTCAGGAGGACATGAAGCTGGCGTTGCTGATCGCGGCCACCGATTCGGGCATCGGCGGGGTCATGGTGTTCGGCGACCGCGGCTCGGGAAAATCCACGGCGGTGCGCGCGCTGGCCGCCCTGCTGCCGCCACTGACGGCCACCATCGGTTGCGCGTTTCATTGCGACCCCGTCTCGGACGCGGGCCGATGCACCGAGGATTGCCCATCGCGGCGGCGCGTCGGGCGTCGGCGCGCGCCAAGCGAAACCCGCGCCACCCCCGTCGTCGACCTGCCTTTGGGCGCCACCGAGGACCGGGTTGTCGGCGCCCTCGATCTGGAGCACGCCCTCACGAAGGGTGAGAAGCGCTTCGAACCCGGACTGCTGGCGCGCGCCCATCGCGGCTTCCTGTACATCGACGAGGTCAACCTGCTGGAAGATCATCTGGTGGACCTGTTGCTGGATGTGGCGGCGTCAGGAGAGAACCTCGTCGAGCGTGAGGGGCTGAGCGTGCGTCATCCCGCCAAGTTCGTCCTGATCGGCAGTGGAAATCCTGAAGAAGGAGACCTGCGGCCCCAGCTCCTGGATCGCTTCGGCCTGTCGGTCGATGTGCGGACTCCGCGGGACCTGAGCGACCGGGTCGAGGTGGTGAAGCGGCGCGACGCCTTCGACCGCGATCCGGGGGCCTTCCTCGCCCGCTGGGCGTCCGACGAGGCGGTGGTAGGGGCCAGGATCATCGCCGCGCGAGCGCGTTTGGCTGCCGTGGCCGCCCCTGACTCGGTACTTGAGGCGGCCTCGCGGCTTTGCTTGGCAATCGGGGCCGACGGCCTGCGCGGAGAGCTCACCATCCTGCGCGCGGCGCGCGCAGTGGCGGCGCTCGAAGGTGAGGAGTCGGTGACACAGGCGCACGTGCGCCGCGTGGCGCCGATGGCCCTGCGCCACCGCCTGCGCCGGGGGCCGCTCGATGAAGCCGGCTCCGATGCGCGCATCGACCGCGCCATGGCCGAGCTGTTCGGAGCCTGAGCATGGGCGCGGCTCCCTCCGCCACGCCTCTCGGCGGTCCCGACGACGCGAGCCTCGCCGCGGCTTTGTTCGCGATCGATCCTATCGGACTAAGCGGAATTAGCGCGCGGGGGGGTCCAAGCCCGGCGCGCGACGCCTGGACGGCCATGGCTCGGGGTCTTTGGCCCGCCTCGACGCCAGTCCGGCGCCTGCCGCCGGGCATCGAGGATGAGCGCCTGCTGGGCGGCATGGACCTGGGGGCGAGCCTTGCGGCGGGCAGGCCGGTGATCCAGCGCGGCGTGTTGGCTGAAAGCGACGGCGGCCTCGTGCTCATTCCCATGGCCGAACGACTGAGCGACGGCTGCGGCGCGCGGCTGGCGGCCGCCCTCGACGACGGAGAGGTTCGGATCGAGCGTGACGGCCTCGCTGTGCGGCTGCCCGCGCGTTTTGGCGTTATCGCCTTGGACGAGGGCGTCGCAGCGGACGAGCGTCCGCCCAACGCCCTGCTCGAACGCCTCGCCTTCAGGGTGGATTTTGATTCGTGCGAGTGCGGGCCTGCATCGGGGCCTGCGCCGGACGGCCGCGCCGTCGCAGCCGCCCGCCGCCGGCTGGCCAGGGTGGCGCCTGCGGGCGACGACCTGATCGAGGCCTTGTGCCAGGCCGCAGAGTTGCTCGGGCTGGGCTCGGCGCGGGCGCCGCTCATGGCCATGGCCGCGGCCCGCGCTCACGCCGCCTTGGCGGGGCGCCGACGTATCGTCGCCGAGGACGTCGCCGTGGCCGCGCGTCTGGTTCTGGCCCCCCGCGCGCTCACTGTGCCGGCCGAGATGGCGCCGGAAGAAGCGGAGGCGCCGCCTGAACCGCCGCACGACGACCACGACGAGACCCTGGCGGCCGCGGACCCGGCGGAGCGCACCGAGATGCCGACCGACGCCGAATTGGTGATCGCCGCGGTGCGCGCGGCGTTGCCCGAGGGCCTGCTCACTGGGCCGGGCCTGGAGGGCCGTGCGCCGCCGCCCAGACGCGCCGGTCCCTCCGGCGCCGGCGCGGCGGCCAAGTCCGCGCGGCGCGGAACACCGGCGGGCGCGCGGTCCGGGCCTCTGCGCCCTGGCGATCGCCTTAACCTCGTCGAGACCCTGCGCGCCGCGACGCCGTGGCAGAAACTGCGCGGCGGTAGTTCGACGGGGCGGGTGCAGGTGCGCAAACAGGATTTTCGTATCCGCAGGTTCGTCCGCCGTACCGAATCCACCACGCTGTTTGTCGTCGACGCCTCGGGATCTACGGCCTTCCAGCGACTCGCCGAGGCAAAGGGCGCGGTGGAGCTCATGCTCGCCAAGGCCTATGTGTCACGTGCTCACGTGGCGCTGATCGCGTTTCGCGGCGCGGGCGCCAGCGTCCTGCTGCCGCCCACCCGCTCTCTGGCCAGAGCACGGCGCCAGTTGTCCGAGCTTCCAGGGGGCGGCGGCACGCCACTGGCGGCCGGGATCGACGCGGCCTTGGTTCTGGCCAGCGCCGAGGTGGCCCGCGGCCGAACGGCCCTTAGCGTCTTTCTCACCGACGGACGCGCCAATATCGGCCGGGATGGCGCCTCGGGTCGAGCCGCGGCGGAGGCGGACGCGCTGGCGGCGGCGGCCCGCCTGCGCCAGGCGGGCCTGCCATCGGTGTTCCTCGATACGTCTCAGCGACCCCGCCCCGACGGCGACCGCTTCGCCCAAGCGATGGGCGGCCGCTACGCGCCGCTTCCCTACGCCGACGCGGACGCCATTCTCGGCCTGGTCGCAGGCGGCGGACGCGCATGTTGATCGGCAAGCCGGATTGGGAACGGGAGGGACTGGGCTGGCCCAACCGCGCCGCCAGCCGCTTCTTGGAGGCCGCCGGGCTGCGCTGGCACGTGCAGGTGATGGGGTCGGGGCCCACCCTCCTGCTGCTGCACGGCGCGGGCGCCGCGACGCACTCATGGCGCGATCTGGCGCCGCTCCTGGCCCGGCATTTCACCATCATCGCGCCGGATCTGCCCGGCCACGGCTTCACCCAGACACCTGGCGGCGACGGCCTCTCCCTGCCGGGTATGGCGCGGTCTCTGGTCGGTCTGTTGGACGTCATGGGCGCGGCGCCCGTTGGCGCGGTCGGTCATTCCGCGGGCGCGGCGATCGCCTCGCGCCTAGCCCTGGACGGGCGCCTTGGCCACGGCCCGCTGATCAGCCTCAACGGCGCGCTCGCCCCGTTCGCGGGCGCGGCGGGTCACCTGTTCCCGGCCATGGCCAAGCTGTTGTTCCTCAATCCGTTCGCGCGGCAGATGTTCGCCTGGCGGGCGGGGCGGCCCGGAGCGGTCGCCCGCCTGATCGAAAGCACAGGCTCGCGCATCGACGCCGTCGGCCTCGATTTCTACGAACGGCTGCTCACGACCACGGGCCATATTGGCGGGGCGCTCGGCATGATGGCGGCCTGGGACCTGCATGGATTGCGGCAGGACCTGCCCCGCGTGGCCAACCCGCTGACGCTCGTCGCCGCCGAGGACGATCACGCCGTCTCGCCGGCCGTGGCCCGCGACGTTCGCGCCCTGCTTCCCGCGTCGTCGCTCATTGGGCTACCGGCGCTTGGGCATCTCGCCCACGAGGAAGCCCCAGCGCGCGTTGCGGAGATCATCGGCGAGTCTTTCGCCGCCTGGGGAGGAGACGGCCCCGCCTTGCCTTGACGGTCCTGATCCGCTCTTGTGTCAGGCTATGTTGACGCTCACGCCCGCGGACGCGCTCAAATCTGGCATCGACGATCGCCGCCCGCATGCGGTCGTCATCGGCAGCGGGTTTGGCGGGCTGGCAGCGGCCGTCCGTCTCGGCGCGCGCGGCTATCGTGTTACCGTGCTGGAGCGTCTGGAGGCGCCCGGCGGCCGCGCCCGCGTTCACCGGCAGGACGGTTTCACCTTCGACGCGGGCCCCACCATCGTGACGGCGCCGTTTCTGTTCGAGGACCTGTGGCGCCTGTGCGGACGGCGGATGGCCGATGACATCGACCTTCGGCCGCTCGACCCATTCTATCGGCTGGTGTTCGACGATGGCGAAGTGATCACCTGCCACGCTGGCGACGCGGCGATGCGGGCGGAGGTGGCTCGGATCGCTCCGGCCGATCTGGCCGGATATGACCGCTTCATGGCCCGCAGTGCGAAAATCTGCGAGCTCGGATTCGAGCGATTGGGCCACCAGCCGTTCCTGTCTCTGGGCGATCTGATCCGACACGCCCCCAGTCTGCTCGAGCTCGGGGGACATCGCAGCGTGTTCGGCCTGGTTTCGAGCTTCGTGCGGGATCCGCGACTGCGCGTCGCCCTAAGCTTCCACCCACTGTTCGTCGGCGGCAATCCGTTCGACACCACCGCGGTCTATTGTCTCATCGCCCATCTCGAGCGGCGCTGGGGCGTCCACTTCGCCATGGGCGGGACCGGTTCGCTGGTGCGGGGGCTCGTGTCGCTGGTGGAAGGGCAGGGCGGCGCGCTGCGGTACGATGCCGAGGTGACGAGGATCCTGGTCGAGGGCGGGCGAGCGCAGGGCGTCGAACTGGAGAGCGGCGCGACGATCGCGGCGGATATCGTCGTTTCCAACGCCGACGCAGCGGACACCTACCGTCGCCTGGTGCCGCGCTCGGCCCGTCGCCGCTGGACCGACCGCCGGCTCGATAACGCCAAATATTCCATGAGCCTGTTCGTTTGGTATTTCGGGACGCGTCGGCGCTATCCGGACGTGGAGCACCACACGATCCTGCTGGGCCCCCGCTATCGCGGCCTGATTGACGATGTGTTCAAGGGCCGGCGCCTGCCGGAAGACATGAGCCTCTACCTGCACCGTCCGACCGCGACCGACCCCTCCCTGGCGCCTCCGGGACATGACGCATTCTATGTACTTTCGCCGGTGCCGCATCTGGGCGCCGACATCGACTGGTCGGTGGCCGCCGAACCCTACCGCAAGGCGATCGAGCGGCGCCTGGCCGAGACCGTCCTGCCGGGTCTCGAAGGGGAGGTCGTGACGTCGCGGGTCACAACGCCGGTGGATTTCCAGGCGTGCTACGGTTCGTTCAAGGGCGCCGCGTTCAGTCTCGCGCCGACCCTAACCCAGAGCGCCTGGTTTCGACCCAACAATCGCAGCGAAGACATCGAACGGCTGTTCCTCGTTGGCGCCGGGACACAGCCCGGGGCCGGCCTGCCGGGCGTGCTGTCGTCGGCGCGCATTCTCGACGCCCTTGTGCCCGATGCCGCCGCTTTCGCCTGAGCGTCGCCACGCCCGGCCGGCCGACAGCGCCGCCTGCCGCGAGATGATCCGGGCCGGATCGCGCTCGTTCCACACCGCTTCTCTGCTGCTGCCCGACTCCATCCGCGACGCGGCCTATGCGCTCTACGGGTTCTGCCGGCTGTCGGACGATGCGATCGACGTGGAGGGCGGCGACCCGCAGGCGGCGCCGCGCCTGCGCGCTCGGCTGGAGCGAGTCTATGCGGGCGAGCCGGCGCCAGAGCCGGTGGACCGGGCGCTGGCCGACGCGGTCGCCGGCTTTGCGATTCCCCGCGCGCTGATGGAGGCGCTGCTCGAAGGGTTCGAGTGGGACGTCGAGGGTCGGGTCTATGAGACGCTGCCGGAGCTGCGGGCTTATGCGGCCCGCGTCGCCGGGTCGGTGGGGGCGATGATGGCGGCCCTGATGGGGGCCCGCTCGCCTGATCTGGTGGCCCGCGCCTGCGACCTCGGGGTCGCGATGCAGCTGACCAATATCGCCCGCGACGTGGGGGAGGATGCGCGCCTGGGGCGGCTGTATCTGCCGCGTGAGTGGCTGCGCGAAGTAGGTATCGATGATGTGAGGTGGCTGTCAGCACCGGTGTTCAGTCCCTCCATGGGTCATGTCATCAACCGTGTGCTCGCGGAGGCAAGCACCTTGTACGCACGCGCCGACCTGGGCATCGCCAATCTCGATCCTGCCTACCGCCCCGCCATCTTCTGCGCGAGGCGACTCTACGCGGCGATTGGCGAGCGGCTCGCGAGCCGGGGGCTGGACTCGGTGAACGCGCGCACGACCGTGCCGGCGTGGCGCAAAGCGATCCTCGTGGCCCAGGCTGTGCGGCAGGCGGCGCGGGCGCCGCGGGCGGATCCGGCGGGCCCGCCGCTGGAGGAGACGCGCTTCCTGGTCGAGGCGATCATGGCCGAGCCACCGCGCCCGCATCCGGCCCAGGCGCGGCGCCGCGGCCCAGGCGCCGATCTCGCCTGGACCATCGAGCTCTTCACCAGCCTCGAGGGCCGGGGCGCGCGGCTCCGGCGCCAGGCGGCGGTGTCGTGAAGCCCAACACCGGGCTGTTCATCGCCTTCTTGTTCTTCGACGTGGTCGCCCTGGCCTGGGCGGCCTGGGAGTTCCGGTCGGCGCGGCCCGGCAAGGTCGGCGGCGAGACCCCGCCGGCCGACCCGCTTTCACCAGAAGACGCGCGGCATCCGGAAGGGGAGCATCGCCCGCACGATCGGCGAGCGTAGGCGGTCGAGCGAGAGGCTCTCGTGCACGATCTCGGCGGGCTGGCCGCCGTAGCGCCCGTCGAGCGCCGAACGCGCATAGAAGGGAGCGTCCTCCAACGTGCGCCTCAGGCGGGGGCCACCAGGGCCCTCGTCGCGGACGGCGCGCGCCATCCGCCAGCCGGTCGGCGCCAGGGGCCAGGCGGGAGGCGCCTCGATGGTCTCGAAGCCGCCGTCGGGCAGAGTGCGCAGAGCGAGGTTCAGGGTCGATCCGTCCCGCCGCTCGACATCGTAGAAGAGCAGGGTGTCGCGTGCCAGGTGCGCGCGCGACCACTGCCAGCCGACGAAGGCGCGCTCGAGCGGCTCGTCGCCGGCGTTGGTGTCGAAATAGCCCTGGCCGGTCCAGGCCAGCGACGGACACTCGAGCATGACCTCGACCCGCGCACGCGGGGCGATCGGCGTCCATCGGTGTCGGCCCGCCGGGTCGAGATCGAAGCCGCGGTCACCGAGCGCGGTCGGGATCAGGCGGACCTGGCCGCGCAGACGCGAGGGAAGCGGCGCAGTCACCTCGTCGAAACGCACTGTCAGGGCCCCGCCCTCCCAGCTGAGAGCGCTTGGCCCGATCGCGAGCCTAGCGGCGGTGCGCTCGAGGGTTTGCCGCCGCCGCTCGGTCATCGCCCAGCGCCCGCCCCCGGGCTGGTAGAGCGCCACATTGACCGCGCAATGATCCAACGGATCGGACCAGCCGGCCCAGGCGTAGTAGGGGGAGAACACGCTGCCGATGAAGGCGATCAGGGTCAGGCCGTGGCGGCCGTCATCGCTCAGGGCGTCGATGTACCACCAGGCGTAGCCCCCCGCCGCCACGGGAGCGTCGAAGCGCGGTCGGCCATGATCCGCACGGCCGCCGACCGTCCCGACAGGGCCGCCATCGGCGCCCCCGCGCCCGGGTGCGCCGACCCCCCCGCCAGATAGAAGCCCGGCAACCGGGTGCTCGCTCCCGGACGCTGGAACGCCGCCGCCCAGCCGTGCGTCGCCCGCCCGTAAAGGGCGCCCCCCGACCCCGGAAACAGGCTCTCGAAGGTCGCGGGCGTCGTCATCGCCAACGCCGCCGGATCCCTCGCCACGGAAAGCCCGCAGCGCCGCAGATGGTCGAAGGCGCGCGTCTCGCATGCGATGAGTTCCTCCTTCGGCGGCCCACCTTGGTCGCCGTTCGCGGGGGCGTTGACAAGCACGAGCAGGCGTTCCGGCCCCCCGGTCGCTCCGCCGCCGTCGCCGCGGTCCTGAGCGCAGACATAGACGGTGGGCGCCCGCGGCGTGCGTCGTTGCGCGAACAGGTCGTCGAACTCGGCGCGGTAGTCGTTCGAGAAGAAGACGGTGTGATGCGCCAGATCGAAACCGCTGGTGGGGGCGACCATGGCCCAGGTCACCGCCGACAAGGACCGGCGCGAGACCGGAACCGCGGCGGTCGCGCCGGCCGCGGCCGCGCCCAGGGCGCCGCCGGCGATGGCCGAGGGCTCGAGGTTGGCCACGACCCGGTCGGCGGGCAGGCGCTCACCGTCGGCGAGGGTCACCCCGGCCGCGCGGCCGGAGGCGACTTCGATGGAGCGCACCTCGGCCCCGAGGCGGAAGCACACGCCCAGCGAGATGGCCAGCGCCGCTAGGGCGTCGGCCAGGCGCTGCATGCCGCCCTCGATCAGCCACACGCCGTCGCGCTCCACATGGGCGATCAGCATCAGGGTCGCGGGCGCGGCGAATGGCGAGGAGCCGCAGTAAGTGGCGTAGCGGCCGAAGAGCTGGCGTAGGCGGGGGTCGCTGAAATGGTCGCCCAGGGCGCCCCAGAGCGTCTCGAACGGGCGGATCGCGGTCAGGTCGCCCAGACGCGCCAGGCCGATGCGGCGCGAGAGGCCCACCGGTCCCGTCTTCGGGGCGGCCAGAAACGGCGCACGCAGGGTCTCGTAGACCCGCTTCGCTTCGGCGGAAAAGGCGCGGAAGCCCGCCGCCTCCCGCGCGCCGGCGAAGTCGCCGATGGCGTCGGCCGAGCGATCCAGATCGGCGAAGAGATCGAGCCGCTGGGTAGCGTCCCAGGCGTGACGGGCCAGCAAGGCGGCCGGACGGGCGGTCAGGTGATCGTCGAGGCGCTGGCCGGCGGCCTCGAACAGGGTGTCGAACACCCAGCGCATGGTGAACACCGTCGGGCCGGCGTCCACCCTGGCCGCTCCGAGCGCGATCTGGCGCATCTTGCCGCCTACGGTGGCCGCCCGCTCGCACAGCGTGACCTCGAAGCCGGCGACGGCCAGATCGATGGCGCAGGCGAGGCCGCCCATGCCGGCCCCGATCACGACCACCTGTTCCGTCCGAGCCACCGCGCTCCTTCCGAACAGCGTTGATCTTGACGCTAGCATGTGTCTAGTTTGGATGACAGTTCGGCGGCAGCGCGTCCGCCGGGTCGGGAGGGCGGACGACATGGCTCACAGACTGGAGACAGCGCTCGAGGCCGCCGTCGCTCGGGTCGAGGGCGCCGCGGCCCCGCCCGGTCTTGCCGCGGCCATGCGCCATGCCGTTTTTCCGGGCGGGGCGCGGGTGCGACCGCACCTGTGCATCGCGGTCGCGGAGGCCTGCGGCGACGACGACCCGGCTCTGGCCGACGCCGCGGCCTGCGCCGTCGAATTCCTGCATTGCGCCTCCCTGACCCACGACGACCTTCCCTGTTTCGACGACGCGCCGACCCGGCGCGGACAGCCCTCGGTGCAGGCGCTACACGGCGCCCCCCTGGCGCTGCTGGCGGGTGACGCCCTGATTGTGCTCGCCTTCGAGGTCTTGGCCCGCGCCGGGGCCGCCACGCCGCAGCGCCTGGCGCCGCTCATCACCACCATCGCCCGGGGCGTCGGCATGCCGGCCGGCATCGTCGCGGGCCAGGCCTGGGAAAGCGAGCCGGCGGTGCCGGTCGAGCTCTATCACCGGGCCAAGACCGGCGCGCTCTTCGTCGCCGCGGCCATGGCCGGCGCGGTCGCCGCCGGGGCCGATCCTCGCCCCTGGCGGGCGCTGGGCGACAATCTGGGCGCCGCCTACCAGGTGGCCGACGACCTGCTGGACGCCGTCGCGGCGGAGGCGGAGTGCGGCAAGCCGACCGGACGCGACGCGGCGCTGCAGCGGCCGAGCCTGGTGGCCGAGTTGGGGGTGCGCGGCGCCTACTCGCGGCTCGAGGCCCTGGTCGCCGACGCGGTCGCCGCCATCCCGCCGTGCGACGGCGCCAGCGGGCTGCGCGATCTGGTGCGCATGCAGGCGATGCGGCTGGCCCCAAAGCAGCTCGTGCGCGCCGCCGCCTGACCAACGCCATGACGCCGTCGCCGTGGCGCGACCGGTGGCTCGTCTGGCGCAACGGCCTCCTGGCCGACGCCAGGTTCCAGCGCTGGGCGGCGGATTTCCCGCTCACCCGGCCGATCGCCCGGCGGCGCGCCGCGGCTCTGTTCGATCTGGTCGCCGGCTTTGTCTATTCCCAGACCCTGGCGGCGTGCGTGCGCCTGGATCTGTTCGCGCGTCTGGCCGCCGGACCCCAGACCAGCACCGAACTGAGCGGACGGCTCGGCCTCCCGCTCGACGCCACCCGGCGCCTGCTCGGCGCCGCGCGCGCCTTGGGCCTAGCGCAGGGCGCTGGGGCTGATCGCCATGCGCTAGGTCCGCAAGGCGCGGCCCTGCTCGGCAACCCCGGTCTGCTGGACATGATCGATCATCACCAGCGCCTCTACGCCGACCTGGCCGACGGCGCGGGCCTGCTGCGCAGGCGTGGCGGCGGCCGGCTGGCCGACTATTGGCCCTATGCCGCTTCCGATGCGGCGCCCGAGGTCACGCCCGAAGCGGTGCGCGGCTACTCGGCGCTGATGGCCGCGACCCAGCCGGCCGTGGCGGCCGACGTTCTGGACGCCTATCCGGTGCGGCGGCACCGGCGCCTCCTCGATGTCGGCGGCGGCGAGGGCGGCTTTCTCGCCGCCGCCGGGGCGCGGGCGCGCGGGCTCGAGCTGATGCTGTTCGACCTGCCGTCCGTGACCGCCCTGGCCCCGGCGCGGCTGGCGCGGGCCGCCGTGCTGGATCGGACCCGGATCGTCTCCGGCGACTTCCTCACCGAGCCCCTGCCGCGCGGGGCCGACCTGATCAGTCTGGTGCGCATCTTGCACGACCATGACGACGCCGAGGTGGCGCGATTGCTGGGCGCCGCCCGCGCCGCCCTCCCCGACGAGGGCGCGCTGCTGATCGCCGAACCGATGTCGGCGGCGCCGGCCGCCGACAAGGTGGCCGATGTTTATTTCGCCTGGTACCTGCTGGCCATGGGCCGGGGCCGGGCGCGGACGGCCGAGGAGCTGTTCCGCCTGTTGCGGGACGCGGGATTCAGACGCATGCGCCGCTTGCGCACGCGCAATCCATCCCTGCTGCGCGCCATCGTCGCCCGGCCATGACCGCCATCCCCGGAGAACGCTCGTGATTGATACTCTGGCCGTGGTCTTCGAAGCGCCCGAGCAACTCAGCGTCCGCCGCGTGGAGCTGAACGATCCGAGCCCAGACGACGTGGTGGTGGAAGTCGATTTCAGCGGCATCAGCACCGGCACCGAGCGGTTGCTGTGGACCGGGCGCATGCCGCCGTTTCCGGGCCTGGGCTACCCCCTGGCGCCCGGCTACGAATCGGTCGGCCGCGTCGTGGCGGCCGGCGAGAACGCCCGCTCCCGGATCGGCGAGACGGTGTTCGCGCCGGGGTCCTCCGGCTTCAAGGACGTGCGCGGCCTGTTCGGCGGCGCGGCGCGGCGGCTGGTGGCGCCCAGCGTCCGGGTGATCACCATCTCGCCCGACCTCGGCGAACGCGGCGTGCTGATCGCGCTGGCCGCCACCGCGCGCCACGCCATCGCCGGGGGCGCCGTAGCCCCAGACCTCGTGGTCGGCCACGGGGTGCTGGGTCGCCTGCTCGCGCGCCTGACGCTGGCGTCGGGGGCGGCGGCCCCCACGGTGTGGGAGACCAATCCGGCCCGAAGCGGCGGCGCCCAGGGCTACCGCGTGATCCACCCCGACGAGGACGAGCGGCGCGACTACCGCGCGATCTACGACGTCAGCGGCGATTCGACCCTTCTCGACACCCTGATCGGACGTCTGGCCAAGGGCGGCGAGGTGGTGCTGGCCGGCTTCTACGACAAACCGCTCAGCTTCGCGTTTCCCGCCGCCTTCATGCGCGAGGCGCGGCTGCGGGTCGCGGCCGAATGGGCCCCGGCGGATGTGGTCGAGACGATTCGCCTGCTGACGCTCGGCGCCCTGGGGCTCGAAGGCTTGATCACCCACCGTTCGGCGGCGTCGGAGGCGGCCTCCGCCTACCCCATCGCCTTCGGCGACCCGGCCTGCCTGAAGATGATTCTGGACTGGACGGAAGCCTGAGCAGACCCGATTTTTCCAGGCGTACAATTGGATTGACAACCCCTAGCGTCCAATTAGATTGACACTCCGGAGAGGGTTATGGGGACCCGTTCCGCCAAAACAGGAGGAGCGATCTAGTGTTGGCTCCTTGCAAGTCTGGGGGGTTGATGCGTCGGCCGCGTCAAACGTCATGAGCGTCATCACTCTGATCGATAATCGCAGACTGCGCGACGAGGCGGCGATCGAGCCCGACCCCGTGAGCACCGGCGAGGTGACCAAGGAAACCCAGATCATCGCCATCTATGGCAAGGGCGGCAGCGGCAAGAGCTTCGCCCTGTCCAATCTCAGCTACATGATGGCGCAGCAGGGCAAGCGGGTGCTGCTGATCGGCTGCGATCCGAAGTCCGACACTACCTCCCTGCTGTTCGGCGGCCGGTCGTGCCCGACGATCATCGAGACCTCATCGAAGAAGAAGCTGGCCGGAGAAGAGGTGCGCATCGAGGATGTGTGCTTCACCCGAGATGGCGTGTTCGCCATGGAGCTGGGCGGCCCGGAAGTGGGCCGCGGCTGCGGCGGCCGGGGCATCATCCACGGTTTCGAACTGCTCGAGAAGCTGGGGTTCCATGACTGGGGCTTCGACTATGTGCTGCTGGATTTCCTGGGCGACGTCGTCTGCGGGGGCTTCGGCCTGCCGATCGCCCGGGACATGTGCCAAAAGGTGATCGTGGTCGGCTCCAACGACCTCCAGTCACTCTATGTGGCCAACAACGTCTGCTCGGCGGTCGAATATTTCCGCAAGCTGGGGGGCAACGTCGGCGTCGCCGGCATGCTGATCAATAAGGATGACGGCACCGGCGAAGCCCAGGCGTTCGCCGCCGCGGTCGGCATTCCGGTGCTCGCGGCTATTCCGGCCGACGAGGACATCCGACGCAAGTCCGCCAACTATCAGATCATCGGCACGCCCGGCGATCGCTGGGGTCCGCTGTTCGAGGGCCTGGCGGAAAACGTCGCCACCGCGCCGCCGACACGGCCGAGCCCACTCACCCAGGACGGATTGCTGGGCCTGTTCGCCGCCGACGCCGCCGCCGGCGCGGTGCCGCTCAGGCCGGCCACCCAGGCCGACATGCGCGGCGGCGTGTTCGAGCCGAAGGCGTCGCTCGAAGTCGTCTACGATCACGTGTGAGGCGATGAGAAAGCGTCTGCTCTTCGATGCTGAACCTCAGGCCCCGCCGGCGCCGCTCGCCGCCAACCAGGACGCCGCTCTGGCCGAGGGTGGCTGCCACGCCGGCGCGTCGGAACTGTCGCGCGCCGCCGCGGCCGCCGGCAAGTCTGAGATCCTCGAGACCTACGCCCGTGACTACCCCAAGGGTCCGCACGACCAGCCGCAGAGCATGTGCCCGGCGTTCGGCTCGTTGCGCGTCGGCCTGCGCATGCGGCGCACCGCGACGGTGCTCTCCGGGTCGGCCTGTTGCGTCTATGGCCTGACCTTCACCTCCCACTTCTATGGCGCCCGCCGCACCGTCGGCTATGTGCCGTTCAACTCCGAGAGCCTGGTCACCGGCAAGCTGTTCGAAGACATCCGCGAGGCGGTGTTCCAGCTGGCCGATCCGGATCTCTACGACACCATCATCGTCACCAATCTGTGCGTGCCAACCGCGTCCGGCGTGCCGCTGCAGCTCCTGCCCAAGGAGATCAACGGCGTACGGGTCATCGGCATCGACGTGCCGGGCTTCGGGGTGCCGACCCATGCCGAGGCCAAGGACGTGCTCGCCGGGGCCATGCTGCGCTACGCCCGCGGCGAAGCCGAACAGGGGCCGGTAGCCGCGCCGAGAGCAACGTCCGACCGGCCGACAATCACCCTGCTGGGCGAAATGTTCCCGGCGGACCCGGTGGGGATCGGCATGATGCTCGAGCCGCTAGGCCTCGCCGCCGGACCGGTCGTCCCCACGCGCGAATGGCGTGAACTCTACGCCGCCCTCGACTGCGCCGCGGTCGCCGCGATCCATCCCTTCTACACTGCCTCGGTGCGCGAGTTCACGGCCGCGGGCCGGACGGTGGTCGGCTCCGCCCCCGTCGGGCGCGACGGGACCGCCGCCTGGCTGGACGCCATCGGCCAGGCCTGCGGCATCGCCCAGGACAGGATCGATCAATCGAAGAACCGCTTCCTGCCGGCCGTTGGGGCCGCCCTGGCCGCCGCGCCGATCAAGGGGCGGGTGACGCTGAGCGGCTATGAGGGCTCCGAACTGCTGGTCGCCCGGCTGCTCGTCGAGAGCGGGGCGGAAGTGCCCTATGTCGGCACCGCCTGTCCGCGCACCGCGTGGTCGGATCCGGATCGCGAATGGCTGGAGGCGCGCGGGGTCCAGATCCGCTTCCGCGCGTCGCTCGAACAGGACATCGAGGCTGTGGAGGCGTTCGCGCCCGACCTGGCCATCGGCACGACGCCGGTGGTGCAACACGCCAAGCAGCGGTCGATTCCGGCGCTCTACTTCACCAACCTGATCTCGGCGCGGCCGCTGATGGGGCCGGCGGGGGCCGGGTCCCTGGCCCAGGTGGTCAACGCCGCCCTGGCCAACCGGCCCCGGTTCGACGCGATGAGCGCTTTCTTCGAGGGTGTCGGCTCGGGTCACGCCGCCGGCGTGTGGGAGGAGTCGCCGGTCGACCGGCCCGAGTTCAAGGCGCGTTACGCCAAGACCATGGCCGCCCTGCGCGCCAGCGAGGAGGCGGTCGGCGCATGAGCCTGGTCCTCGATCACGATCGGGCCGGGGGCTATTGGGGCGCCGTCTACGCCTTCACGGCGATCAAGGGCCTGCAGGTGATCATCGACGGGCCGGTCGGCTGCGAGAATCTGCCGGTCACCTCGGTGTTGCACTACACCGACGCCCTGCCGCCGCACGAACTGCCGATCGTGGTCACCGGCCTCGGCGAGGAGGAACTGGGCCAACGCGGCACCGAGGCGGCCATGAAGCGCGCCTGGCGCACCCTGGATCGCGACCTGCCGGCGGTGGTGGTGACCGGCTCGATCGCCGAGATGATCGGCGGCGGCGTGACCCCGGAGGGGTCGAACATCCAGCGCTTCCTGCCGCGCACGATCGACGAGGATCAATGGCAGAGCGCCGACCGCGCGCTCACCTGGCTGTGGACTCAGTTCGGGTCAAAGAAAGTCCCCCGGCTGCGCGACCGGGCGCCGGGCGAGGCCCCCACGGTCAATATCATCGGCCCCACCTACGGCATGTTCAACATGGCCTCCGACCTCGCCGAGATCCGGCGGCTGATCGAAGGCGTGGGCGCCAAGGTGCACATGGTGTTCCCGCTGGGCAGCCATCTGGCCGACGTGCGCAAGCTGGCCGAGGCGGAGGTCAATGTCTGCCTCTATCGCGAGTTCGGCCGCCAGCTCTGCGAGACGCTGGAGCGGCCCTATCTTCAGGCCCCGATCGGGCTCGACTCGACCACCAAGTTCCTGCGCACCCTAGGCGAGCTGACCGGCCTCGATCCCGAGCCGTTCATCGAGCGCGAGAAGCACACGACGATCAAGCCGATCTGGGATCTGTGGCGCTCGGTCACCCAGGATTTCTTCGGCACGGCCAGCTTCGCCATCGTCGCCAACGAGACCTATGCACGCGGCGTGCGGAATTTCCTGGAAACCGACATGGGCCTGCCGTGCGCCTTTGCCTTTTCGCGCACCGCGGGCGTGAAGCCCGACAACGCCGCGGTCCAGCGCGCCATCCGCGAGACGCCGCCGCTGGTGATGTTCGGCAGCTTCAACGAGCGCATGTACATGGCCGAGGCCGGGTCGCGCGCGACCTACATCCCCGCCTCGTTTCCGGGGGCCATCATCCGGCGGCACACCGGCACGCCTTTCATGGGCTATTCGGGCGCGACCTATCTGGTGCAGGAAGTCTGCAACGCGCTGTTCGACGCGCTCTTCCACATTCTGCCGCTCGCCTCCCAGCTCGACAAGGTCGAGGCGACGCCCGCGCGGCGCCACCTGGAACTCGCATGGGACGACGAGGCCAAGACGGCCCTCGACCGGCTGGTCGAGGCTCAACCGGTCCTGGTGCGGATTTCGGCCGCCAAGCGCCTGCGCGACACCGCCGAGCGCGGCGCCAGGGCCGCCGGCGAGACCAGGGTCTCGATCGATCGAATCAGGCGCGCCCAGGCGCACCTTCTGGAAGGTCAGGCCGCGTGACCGCGCGCCGATCTGGCAATGAGGGCCGTCTCCGCCGGCCCCCCACGAGATGTCGCGATGATGGTCGTCGCGGCGGCGAGCGCTGTGAATCCGAGGTCGTGGTGCGATCGAAGCAACAGCGGGATTGGGAGAAAGAGTGATGGAAAGAGACGGTAGTTTGTCCGGCCTCACAGAGGCCGAGGCAAAAGAGTTCCACAGGATCTTCATGGGGAGTTTCATCCTCTTCACGGCGATCGCGATCGTGGCGCATGTTCTGGTGTGGATGTGGCGGCCCTGGCTCCCCGGAGTGCAAGGCTATGCCGAACTCACCAACCACGCCCAGATGGCCACCCAAATGGCCCTTTCATACTTCGGCTAGAGGAGACGACCCATGTGGAGGATTTGGCTTCTATTTGATCCGCGTCGCGTACTGATCGGCCTGTTCGCCTTTCTGTTCGTGCTGGCGCTGATCATCCACTTCATCCTGCTCAGCACCTCGCGCTTCAACTGGATCGAAGGTCCGGGCGTGAAGCATGCGGCTACCGCCGCGGCGACGATGCTGAATATCGATCCGGCCAGGGCGCCGGTCGCGTCCGTCTAGGCGCGATCGACAACTTGGTCACTGCAACGGGGGATGCGGGCGCGCGCCGGACCTGTTCCGACGCCGCCCGTTGACCTCACCGTCGGAGCGCGGGGACTTGGCCCGCGCGCGAACCAACAGGGGCGGAGACGCCGACCATGGCGCTGCTGAGCTTTGAGAGAAAATACCGGGTTCGGGGAGGGACGCTGCTGGGCGGCGACCTGTTCGACTTCTGGGTGGGGCCGTTCTACGTCGGCTTCTTCGGAGTCACCTCGGCGCTGTTCGCGGTCGTCGGCACGCTGCTGATCGTCTACGGCGCGGCGCTCGGCCCGACCTGGAACATCTGGCGCATCAGCATCGCGCCGCCGCCGATCAGCTACGGCATGTCGCTCGCGCCGATGCGCGACGGCGGACTGTGGCAGGCGGTCACCGTGTGCGCCCTGGGCGCCTTCTCCTCCTGGGCCCTGCGCGAGGTGGAGATCGCGCGCAAGCTGGGCATCGGCCTGCATGTGCCGTTCGCCTTCGCCGTGGCGATCCTGGCCTATTTCACCCTGGAGGTCGTGCGCCCGGCCCTGCTGGGCGCCTGGGGCTACGCCTTTCCCTATGGCATCTTCAGCCACCTGGAGTGGGTCTCGAACACCGGCTACCAGTATCTGAATTTCCACTATAATCCCGCGCACATGATCGCGGTGTCGTTCTTCTTCACCACCACCCTGGCGCTCTCCCTGCACGGATCGCTGATCCTGTCGGCGACCAACCCCGGCAAGGGCGAGACCGTGAAGACGCCGGAGCATGAAGACACCTTCTTCCGCGACATCATGGGCTATTCGGTCGGCACCTTGGGCATCCACCGGCTGGGGCTATTCCTGGCGCTCTCGGCGGGCCTGTGGAGCGCGATCTGCATCGTCATCAGCGGCCCGGTCTGGTCCCAGGGCTGGCCCGAGTGGTGGAACTGGTGGCGCAATCTTCCGATCTGGTCCTAGTGGGGAGGAACTGACGTCTTGGCCCGTTACCAAAATATAGTCACCCAGGTTCAGGTGCGCGGCCCGGCGGAACTGGGCATCGCCCTGCCGCTCGGCAACTTCCCGCGCGACGGCTCTCCGGCCTTCTCCCGTCTGCTGGGCCTGGTCGGCAACGCTCAGATAGGACCCATCTATCTGGGCTTCCTGGGCGTCGCGTCGCTGATGTGCGGCTTCATCGCCTTCGAGATCGTCGGGCTCAACATGCTGGCCTCGGTCAACTGGAACCCGGTCGAGTTCGTGCGTCAGTTGCCGTGGCTGTCGCTGCAGCCGCCGCCGCCCGAATACGGCATCCAGATCCTGCCCCCGCTCGCCCAGGGCGGCTGGTGGCTGATGGCCGGCTTCTTCATGACCACCTCGGTGATCCTGTGGTTCATTCGGACCTACACCCGGGCCAAGGCCCTGGGCCTGGGCACCCATGTCGCCTGGGCCTTCGCTTCGGCGATCTGGCTGATGGTGGTGCTGGGCTTCATCCGGCCGCTCCTGATGGGCAGCTGGAGCGAGGCGGTGCCGTTCGGCATCTTCCCGCACCTCGACTGGGTGGGGGCGTTCTCGATCCGCTACGGCAATCTGTTCTACAACCCCTTCCACTGCCTCTCGATCGCTTTCCTCTATGGGTCGACCCTCCTGTTCGCCATGCACGGCGCGACGATCCTGGCGGTCAGCCGGTACGGCGGCGACCGGGAGCTGGAGCAGATCACCGATCGCGGCACGGCCACCGAGCGGGCGGCCCTGTTCTGGCGCTGGACCATGGGCTTCAACGCCACGATGGAATCGATCCACCGCTGGGCTTGGTGGTTCGCGGTGCTGACCCCGCTGACCGGCGGTATCGGCATCCTCCTGACCGGCACCGTGGTCGACGACTGGCACGGCTGGGCGGTCGCCCACCACTACGCCTTCTCGCAATAGCCTCGCGTTCAGGGGCCGGCGCTAAACGCGCCGGCCTTTGGCGCGCCGAGCTCCGGCAGGTGGCCGGCGCCCTCGGCCCTGGCGAAATCCCAGAAGGCGCGCATGGCGGGCAGCACCGCCTTCTGCGACTGCCGGGCCACGAACCATTTGCGCAGGACCGGTAGGCCGGCCACGTCGAGCACCGCCAGCCGGCCGGTCTCCACCTCGAAGGCCACGGTGTGAGCGGAGATCAGGGCGAGGCCCAGCCCGGCCATCACACCCTGCTTGATGGTCTCGTTGCTACCGATCTCGATGCCGAAGCGTGCGTGGCGTGTGACCGACCCGTCGAACACCTCCTCGAACACCGCGCGCGTGCCCGACCCCGGCTCGCGCATCAAAAAGGGCTCGGCGGCGAGCTCCGCCTTGCCGATGCGCCGGCGTCCCACCAGCCGATGATCGGGCGGCCCGATGATCACCAGCGGGTGATCGCCGAACGCCTCGGCCACCAACTCCGCCCGCTCGGGAGGCCGGCCCATGATGGCGATATCGATCGCCAGGCGGCGCAGGGCGTCCAGCGTCTCCAGGCGGTTGCCGACCGTCAGGCTGATGTCCACCCCCGGATAGCGCTTCGCGAAATCGGCGATCAGGCGGGGGGCGAAATACTTGGCCGTGGAGGTGATGCCGATCACCAGCAGGCCGCCGGTGACGCCCTTCATGTTCAGCAGCGCCGCCTCCGCCACCTCCACGGTGCGATGCACCTCCTCGGCCATGTCCAGCACCACGGCCCCGGCCCGGCTCAGCTGAAAGCCCGTTCCGGTGCGGTCGAACAGCGCGACGCCGCAGATCGATTCAAGCTCCTTGAGCCGGGTGGTCATGGCCGAGGGCGTTATCCCCGCCGCCGCCGCCGCGCCGGTGACGGTGCGGCTTCGGGCGATGGCCCTGACCGCTTCCAACTGTTTGAGAGTGAGGCCACGCATTAGAAAAAATCTAACACGGCGTCCGATATTTTCCAATTTTCATTGAGCGGCGATTCCTTACAGCGTCGTCCCGGGAGCGCATGGTGCGGCCGAGGACGCCGGCCTGAGCCGAGTGGCCGGCCCACGGGGGAGTGAGACGAGCGATGGAGCGAGGCGCGGGTCTGGAGGCGACGCTGGAGTTCGGCCGCACCGCCGGCCCCGCTCGTCCGCTCGCCGACGCCGTGACCGCCGTGATCCTCGACATGGCCGGCGCGGCCGCCCAGATTTCCCGGCTGATCGCCACCCCCGCGCTCGACGGGGCTCTGGGCGCGGCGACCGGCGAGGCCAACAGCGACGGAGACCGGCAACGCCGCCTGGATCTGGTGGCCGAGGATCTGTTCCGCGCAGCGCTCGGTGGCGGCCATGTGGCCTGTTATCTCTCCGAGGAAGTGGACGACCCGTGCGTCATCGACCCGGCGGGAGTGCTGGCGGTGGCGATCGATCCTTTGGACGGCTCGTCCAACATCGACGTCAACGCCCCGATCGGCACCATCTTCTCCATCCTGCCCATGGTCTCCGGCGCGCTGCTCGATCCGGCGATGGCGTTCCGCCAGACCGGGCGGGCCCAGGTCGCGGCCGGGTTCTTCATCTATGGGCCCCAGACCTCCCTGGTGGTTTCGACCGGCGACGGTGTCGATCTCTACGTCCTGGACCCAAAGACGAACGCCTTCGTGGTGGTGCGTCGGGCGATCACCATCCCCCTGGGGATGGCCGAATACGCCATCAACGCGTCCAACTACCGGCACTGGCACGACCCGGTGCAGAGCTACATCGACGACTGTGTCCGGGGTGAGGAAGGCCCCAGCGGTCGCAACTTCAACATGCGATGGATCGCCTCCCTGGTCGCCGACACCTATCGCATCTTCATGCGCGGCGGCATCTTCCTCTATCCGGGCGACAAGCGGAAAGGCTACGACCAGGGCCGGCTGCGCCTGATGTACGAGGCCAATCCGATCGCCTTTCTGGCCGAACAGGCCGGCGGCGCGGCCACCGATGGCCTCGACGCGATCCTCGATCGCGAGCCCACGGCCCCGCACCAGCGCTCTCCGTTCGTGATGGGTTCGGCCGACAAGGTCGAGCGCGTGCGCCGCTATCACCTGGATCTGTCTCCGCCCGGACGCGAGGCGCCGCTGTTCGGCCGCCGCGGCCTGTTGCGCGGCTGAGCGCGGGAAAGGACGAAGCTTCCGTGTCGATCAAACACCCGATCATCGCGATCACCGGATCGTCCGGGGCCGGCACTACCTCGGTGCGCCGGACCTTCGAGCAGATCTTCCAGCGCGAGAAGATCGCCGCCGCCTATATCGAGGGCGACGCCTTCCACCGTTTCAACCGCGTCGAAATGGCCGAGGGCATGGCCAGGGCCGCCGCCGAGGGCAACAAGAACTACAGCCACTTCGGCGACTACGCCAATCTGCTCGAAGAGCTCGAGGCGGTGTTCGCCACCTATGGCGCCACCGGCGGCGGACGCACGCGCCACTATGTGCACGATCAGGCCGAAGCGGAGGCCTGGGGCGTGCCGCCCGGCCATTTCACCGATTGGGAGCCGTTTCCCGAAGGCTCCGACCTGCTGTTCTACGAAGGGCTGCACGGGGCGATCGTCACCGACACGGTCAATCTCGCCCAGCACGTCGATCTGAAGATCGGGGTGGTGCCGGTGATCAATCTGGAATGGATCCAGAAGCTCCACCGCGACAAGGCCACGCGCGGCTACAGCGCCGGAGCGATCACCGACACCATCCTGCGGCGCATGCCCGACTACATCAATTTCATCTGCCCCCAGTTCAGCGAGACGGATCTCAACTTCCAGCGCGTCCCCACGGTCGACACCTCGAACCCGTTCGTCGCCCGCTGGATTCCGACGCCCAACGAATCGATCGTGGTGATCCGGTTCAAGAAGCCGCAGGGCTTCGACTTTCCCTATCTGCTGTCGATGATCGACGGCAGCTTCATGAGTCGCGCCAACTCGATCTGCATTCCGGGCGGCAAGCTCGACATCGCCATGCAGCTGATCCTGACCCCGATGATCATGCAGCTGGTCGAGCGTCGCCGGCGCAGCGTTCGCTGATGGTTTTCAACACGCCCAAGGAGCGATCCTAGAGATGTCCCGCATCACCCTTCGCCAACTACTCGATCACGCGGCCGAGCACGGCTATGGCGTGCCAGCCTTCAACATCAACAACATGGAGCAGGGCCTGGCGATCATGGAGGCGGCCAAGGCCGTCGACGCGCCGGTGATCCTCCAGGCCTCGCGCGGGGCGCGCTCCTACGCCGGCGACATCATGCTGGCCAAGATGATCGAGGCCTTCGAGGCCATGTACCCGGCCATCCCGATCTGTCTTCACCAGGATCACGGCAACGAGGAAGCCACCTGCGCCACGGCTCTGCAGCACGGCTTCACCTCGGTGATGATGGACGGCTCGCTGAAGGCCGACGCCAAGAGCGCCGCCGACTATGACTACAACGTCGCCATCACCCGCCGGGTGGTCGACATGGCCCACTGGGTCGGGGCCTCGGTCGAGGGCGAGCTGGGCGTGCTGGGCAGCCTAGAGACGGGCGGTGGCGAACAGGAAGACGGGCACGGGCTCGAAGGCACGGTCGGCCACGATCAACTGCTGACCGATCCCGATCAGGCGGTGGATTTCGTCAGCCGCACCGGCGTCGACGCCCTGGCCATCGCCATGGGCACCAGCCACGGGGCCTACAAGTTCTCGCGTCAGCCGGACGGCGACATACTCGCCATGCACGTGATCGAGGAGATCCATCGGCGCCTGCCGCACACCCATCTGGTTATGCACGGCTCCAGCTCGGTGCCGCAGGACCTGCAGGCCCTGTTCAACGCCAACGGCGGCGACATGCCACAGACCTGGGGCGTGCCGGTCTCCGAGATCCAGCGCGGCATCAAGAACGGCGTGCGCAAGATCAACATCGACACCGATTGCCGCCTGGCGATGACCGCGGTGTTCCGCAAGGTGGCCAACGCGGACCGGCGCGAGTTCGATCCGCGCAAGTTCCTCAAGCCGGCCATGGACGCGATGAAGACCCTTTGCCAGACCCGCTTCGAGGAGTTCGGGGCCGCCGGCCACGCCGCCTCGATCGACGTCATGCCGATGGCCGAAATGGCCAGGCTCTACCGCTCCGGCGCGCTCGACCCCAAGGTCGGCGACCTCGCCCGCGCCGCCGAATAACCCACACCGCATCGATCACCGAAGGGACCCGACACTCATGAACGCACCCGCCAAGGCCATGGACGGCAAGACACGCTACGCCGCGGGCGTCCTCAAATACGCCCAGATGGGCTACTGGGACGGCGACTACACGCCCAAGGACACCGACATCATCGCCCTCTTCCGGATCACGCCGCAGGATGGCGTGGATCCGATCGAGGCGGCCGCGGCCGTCGCCGGCGAAAGCTCGACCGCCACCTGGACGGTGGTCTGGACCGATCGCCTGACCGCCTGCGACAAATATCGCGCCAAGGCCTATCGCGTGGACCCGGTTCCGGGCCTGGAGGGCCAGTTCTTCGCCTACATCGCCTACGATCTGGACCTGTTCGAGGAAGGCTCGATCGCCAACCTCACCGCCTCGATCATCGGCAATGTGTTCGGCTTCAAGCCGCTGAAGGCCCTGCGGCTCGAGGACATGCGCTTCCCGGTGGCCTATGTGAAGACGTTCAAAGGTCCGCCGACCGGCATCGTGGTGGAGCGCGAGCGGCTCGACAAGTTCGGCCGGCCCCTGCTGGGCGCGACCACCAAGCCAAAGCTCGGCCTCTCCGGCAAGAACTATGGCCGGGTGGTCTACGAAGGGCTCAAGGGCGGCCTCGACTTCATGAAGGATGACGAGAACATCAACTCGCAGCCGTTCATGCACTGGCGCGACCGCTATCTCTACGTGATGGAGGCGGTGAATCGCGCCCAGGCGGTCACCGGCGAGGTCAAGGGTCACTATCTCAACGTCACCGCCGGGACGATGGAGGAGATGTACCGTCGCGCCGAGTTCGCCAAGGAGCTGGGCTCGGTAATCGTGATGATCGACCTGGTGATCGGCTACACGGCGATCCAGTCGATGTCCGAATGGTGCCGCCAGCACGACATGATCCTGCACCTGCACCGCGCCGGCCACGGCACCTACACGCGGCAGAAGAACCACGGCATCTCGTTCCGGGTGATCGCCAAATGGATGCGCCTGGCGGGGGTGGATCACATCCACGCCGGCACGGCGGTGGGCAAGCTGGAAGGCGATCCGCCCACCGTCCAGGGCTATTACGACGTCTGCCGCGAGACCTACAACAAAGTGGACCTGCCGCGCGGCATCTTCTTCGATCAGGACTGGGCCAGTATCCGCAAGGTGATGCCGGTGGCTTCGGGCGGCATCCACGCTGGCCAGATGCACCAGCTGCTGGACCTGTTCGGCGACGACGTGGTGCTGCAGTTCGGCGGCGGCACGATCGGCCACCCGATGGGCATCGAGGCCGGGGCCATCGCCAACCGCGTGGCGCTGGAGGCCATGGTCCTGGCCCGCAACGAAGGCCGCGACATCAAGAACGAGGGCATGGACATCCTCCGCGACGCCGCCCGGTGGTGCAAGCCTCTGGGCGCCGCCCTCGATACATGGGGCGACATCACCTTCAACTACACCTCGACCGACACCTCGGACTTCGCGCCGACACCGTCGGTCTCCAACTGACCGGAGAGCACAAGAGCTATGCGCGTAACTCAGGGTACTTTTTCCTTCCTGCCCGATCTCACCGACGAGCAGATCACCGCTCAGGTCCAATATTGCCTAGACAATGCCTGGGCCGTGGGCATCGAACACACCGACGACCCGCATCCCCGGAATACCTATTGGGAACTGTGGGGCATGCCGATGTTCGATCTCAAGGACGCCGCCGGCGTGGTCCACGAGCTCAACGAATGCCGCAAGGTGCACGGCGGGGCCTACATCCGTATCAACGCCTTCGACGCCAGCCACGGCTGGGAAACGGTGCGGCTGAGCTTCATCGCCAACCGGCCGGCGCGCGAGCCCGGCTTCCGCCTGACGCGAACCGAAGGGCCCGGCCGCAATATCGTCTACACCACCCAGGCCTATGTCACGGACAAGCCGGAGGGCGAGCGCTATGGCTGACGCCGGCGAGCTCGTCGCCACGGAACAAGCGCCGGCGCCGGACCTGATCGACCTGAAGGCCGACATCGAGCAGACCGGCGTCGCCGAGGTGCTCGACAAGCTCGACCGGGAGCTGATCGGCCTGGCCCCGGTGAAGCAGCGCATCCGCGAGATCGCCGCCCTGCTGGTGGTGGAGCGCGCGCGCCAGACGCTGGGTCTGGCGACGGAGCCGCCGACCCTGCACATGAGCTTCACCGGCAACCCCGGCACCGGCAAGACGACGGTGGCCCTGCGCATGGCCGACATCCTGCACCGCCTGGGGTATTCGCGCCGCGGCCACCTGGTCTCGGTGACCCGCGACGATCTGGTGGGCCAGTACATTGGCCACACTGCGCCCAAGACCAAGGAGGTGATCAAGAAGGCGATGGGCGGGGTGCTGTTCATCGACGAGGCCTACTATCTCTACCGGCCCGAGAACGAGCGCGACTACGGTCAGGAATCGATCGAGATCCTGCTGCAGGTGATGGAGAACAACCGTGACGACCTTGTTGTTATCCTGGCCGGCTATGCCGATCGCATGGCGCGTTTCTTCGAGAGCAACCCCGGCTTTCGCTCCCGCATCACCCACCATGTCGACTTTCCCGACTATGGAGACGAAGAGCTGATGGCCATCGCCGATAAGATGTTGGAGCAGCAGAACTTCCGGTTCGACGACGGGGCTCGCGCCGCGTTCGCCGAATATATTCCCCGCCGCCGCGCCCAGCCGCATTTCGCCAATGCCCGCTCGATCCGCAACGCCATCGACCGCATGCGCCTGCGCTTGGCGCACCGGATCTTCTCCGCCGAACCCCTGGTCTCGCGCGACGATCTGATGACCCTGAGAGAGGCCGACGTGCGCGCCAGCCGCGTCTACAGCGGCGGTCTGGCCGGAGAGACGGCGCCGTGAGCGCCAACCCCATCGTCATCTCGCCCTCGATCCTCTCTGCCGACTTCGCCCGCCTGGGGGAGGAGGTGCGCGACGTGGTCGCCGCTGGCGCCGACTGGATCCATGTCGACGTGATGGACGGCCATTTCGTGCCCAACATCACCATCGGCCCGGACGTGCTCAAGGCCATCCGTCCGTGGACGGACAAGACCATCGACGTGCACCTGATGATCGCGCCGGTGGACGCCTATCTGGAGGCCTTCGCCCACGCCGGGGCCGACCTGATCACCGCCCATGTCGAGGCCGGGCCGCATATCCACCGTACCCTGCAGACCATCCGGTTGCTCGGCAAACAGGTGGGGGTGACGCTCAATCCCGGCACCCCGGTCGAAGCCCTGCGCTCGGTGATCGGCATGGTGGACTTGGTGCTGGTGATGTCGGTCAACCCAGGGTTCGGCGGCCAGGCCTTCATTCCAGAGGCGGTCGAGCGCGTCAGCATGATCCGCGCCATGGCCGCCGGCAGGCCGATCCGGATCGAGGTGGACGGCGGGGTCTCGCCCGCCAACGCCGCCGCCCTCGCCGCCGCGGGGGCCGACACCTTCGTCGCCGGCTCGGCAGTGTTCAAGGGCGGGCAGGGCGCCTACGCCGGCAATATCGCCGCCATCCGCGCCGCCGCGGCGTGATCGGGCCCATCTCGGCGCTCGTCTTCGACGTCGACGGCACCCTGGCCGAAACCGAGGAGGCGCACCGCCTCTCGTTCAACGCCGCCTTCGCCGAGGCGGGCCTGGACTGGAGTTGGTCGAGCGAGCTCTACACCGAGCTGCTGAAGGTAACCGGCGGCAAGGAGCGCATCGCCCATTTCCGGCGCGGCGACGCCGATCCGGCGCTGATCCGCCGCCTGCATGAGCGCAAGACGCAGCTCTATGCGAGCCGCGTGGCGGCCGGCGAGGTTGCCCTGCGGCCCGGCATCGCGGCCCTGATCGCCGAGGCGCGCAGGCGCGAGGTCCCCCTCGCGATCGCCACCACCACCAGCCTGGCCAACATCGAGGCGCTGCTCGCGGCCACGCTCGGCCCAGGGGCCATGGCCTGGTTCCACCCCATTGTGTGCGGCGACATGGTGGCGGCCAAGAAGCCCGCGCCGGACGTGTATCAGGCGGTGCTCGCCGGCCTGGGCACGCCCGCCGCCGGCGCCGTGGCGATCGAGGATTCTGCGAATGGTGTGGGCTCGGCCCGGGCCGCCGGCCTAGCCGTGATCGCCACGCCCAGCCTCTACAGCGCCGCCGACGACTTCTCGGACGCGACGGTGGTGCTCAGCGATACCAGCCAGATCGCGGGGGCGCTGGGGTGGGTCAGTAGGCCGGAAGGGCGTGGGGGCTCCGGTTGAGCTGGCCTAGACGGCGTGGCCCGTGAGGTGCTTCATCATCACGACCCAGAACGGCTGTTGATACAGCCATGACGCCAACAACTGCAGGGAAAACATGAACGTGAAGGCCGCCACATACGCGGGGTGCAGCCCTCGCCGTGGAACGAGATCATAGGCTCCGACCGCCAGCATCAGCAGGATTGTCCCGGCATAGGTCTCAATCAAAAACGGCCCCACTCCATCGCCCAGAGCGCTCCGGACGGGGTCGTGCAGGATGCGGTTGAAGCCCGTCTCCGTCACCATGATCGTGCCCATGATCATCAGCCGCTTATGGGCGGAGGCGTTGCTGCGCAGCCAATAGCCCGCGCTCAATACCGCGGTCATACCGATGACGTTGGTGATCTGAACGCCCATGAAGGCGAGGTTCTCGTCGCTGACCACGATGGGCGCCAGCTTGCGGGAAATCATGGCCGCGAGACCGAACACGGCGGTGGCCGGGATGAGCACGACCGCCAGACGCCCGATCGATCGGTGCAGCTTCACTCGCCCGCTTCTGACCAGCCCCACCTGCACCGCCAGGATGGTCAGCCAACCGATATAGATGGCGGCATGGGCGTGGATCAGCCAAGGGTAGTGAAGTTGGTGCGCCTCGAACTTGCGGGCCATGTCGACCACGAACCCGGTCAGGATCGCCAGCCAGATTAGCAGGACCACCACCGAAATGGCGCGCGGATCCGCCTGATGCCTCAGCGGGAATCTCGCGGTCGGGTTCGACAAGATCGCACTTCCTCAGCCGGACCCCGGCGCCGCCGGAGGGTGATCGGCGAAGTTACCGTCGAAACCTGGTTTGACGCAACGGGACACCTGTCGGGATCGGATGGCGTCGGCCCGCTTGACGTGATCGTGTGGGCGGCCGCACCCTGACCCTGTCTGCTGCTCCGCCCAAAGGACACCGCCAGGATGACCCAGCCGACCGAGCCCATCATCATCCACCATATCGAGGGCCGACGATCTGAGCGGATCGCCTGGCTGTGCGAGGAGTTCGGCTGGCTCTATGAGTTGAAGTACGTTCCCGGCAACGTGATCGCATCGCTCGACGCGCTGGGCGCCGCCCATGTCATGCGCATGGCCCCGATCGTGGAAATCGGCCCGCTCAAGATGGTCGAATCCGGCGCCATCCTGGAATATCTCCTCCTGCGCCATGGCGGTGGCCGTTTTCGCCCCGAGAACGACGCGCCGGAGATGGCCGACTATCTGCAATGGCTGCATTTCTCCGAAGGCTCGGGCATGTTCCGTGCCCTGATCGAGCGGATGATCCTGCAGCTGACGGACAACACGCCGCCGCCCGATATCGCCTACATCTACGTCGGCGCCAGCAAGCGCGTGCTCGACTTCGCCGAGGCGGCGCTCGCCGGAAACCCCTATTTCGCCGGCCGCGAGTTCACGGCGGCCGATATCATGATGCACTTCCCCGTGCGCGCCGCTGGCCTGGTGCTGGCGCCATCGGCGGACCTGACGGCGATCTTCAAGGACACGCGATCCGGACTTGGCGCCTACCCCGCCATCAACGCCTTCCTGGACCGTATCGTAGCCCGGCCCGCGTTCCAAAGGGCCATGGCCGCGACCATGCCCAACGGACCGCCGCCGCGGTAGCGTCGTCAGCCTTGAAAAAGGACTGGCCTCGCTGCCGCACAAACAGGGGGGGGGTATTCCTCTCGTTCGCTGCTCAATGCCGAGCCCGCGCCGGCGCCGGCAACACTCCCCCGCTACAGCATCGACGGGATGATGCGGTCGGGGGGTTTGTGGCCGTCCATCCAGGTCTTGATGTTGATGATCACCTTTTCGCCCATGTCCAGGCGCCCCTCGATGGTGGCCGAGCTCATGTGCGGCAGGAGGACGACATTGGGCAGCTTGAGCAGCTTGGGGTTCACCGCCGGCTCGTGCTCGTAGACGTCGAGGCCGGCGCCGGCTATCTCGCCGCGCTGGAGCATGCCGGCCAGGGCCGCCTCGTCGATGATCTCGCCGCGGGCGGTGTTGACGATCAGGGCGTGCGGCTGCAGCAGCTTGAGGCGGCGGGCGCTGAGCAGATGGTAGGTGGCCGGCGTGTGCGGACAATTGACGCTGACCACGTCCATGCGGGCCAGCATCTGGTCGAGGCTCTCCCAATAGGTGGCCTCCAAGGCCTCTGCCACGCGCGGACTGACCGGCTTGCGGTTGTGATAGTGGATGGCGAGGCCGAAGGCCCGGGCGCGCTTGGCCAGGGCTTGGCCGATGCGGCCCATGCCGACGATGCCCAGGCGCTTACCCCACAGCCGCCGGCCGAGCATCCAGGTCGGGCTCCAGCCCTGGAACTCGCCGGCCTGGACGATGTTGGCGCCCTCCACCACGCGCCGGGCGGCGGCCAGCACGAGGCCCATGGTCAGGTCGGCGGTGTCCTCGGTAAGGACGCCCGGGGTATTGGTCACGGCGATGCCCCGGGCGGTGGCGGCGGGCACGTCGATATGGTCGATGCCGACGCCGAAATTGGCGATCAGCTTGAGCTTGTCGCCGGCGTGGGCGAGAACCTCGGCGTCGATTCGGTCGGTGATGGTGCAGGCCAGGACATCGGCGCGCCCCACCGCCGCGGCCAGGGCCTCGGCGTCCATCGGCGCATCGGTCAGGTTGAGCTCGGCATCGAACAGTTCTCGCATGCGCGTCTCCACCGGATCGGGAAGTTTGCGCGTGACGACAACTTTGGGTCTACGAGGGGCCATGGCTCTGTCTGACAAAAGACGCGGAGGCCGCGACGAAGGGCCGGGGCTCTCTATCAGAACGGCTTTGGCCGGCCAAGCAAGCGCCTTGGTGGCCCTGGCGCTTTGCGCCTGCGGCGCTCACGTTGAGGAGGGTAAGGACTGTCCGGCGGCGCTGCGCGAGCGGAGCGTCTCGGGCTTCTGCGTGCCGCGCTGGGTGACGCTCAAGCGCGGCGAGGTGCTGGGCCGCAAGGGTCCGGGCAAGGACTATCCGGCCCTCTGGGTCTACCGCGTGCGCGGCCTGCCGGTGCAGGTGGTGGGCGAGACCGAGGACTGGCGGCGAATCTGCGACCCCAACGGCGGGGCCGCCTGGGTGCACCGCTCGATGGTCGATGGCCAGAGGACGATCATGTCGCTGGCGCCCGGGGCCGCGCCGCTGCGCCAGGCGCCCCGGAGCGACGCCGCGGAGGTCGGACTGCTGAACGCCCGGGCCCTGGCCACGCTCAGCCGCTGCCAGGGCGGCTGGTGCAAGGTCTCGGCCGGCGGGGTGCACGGCTGGCTGGCGCCGGGGCCGGCGTGGGGCCTGGCCCAGGCCCCGCAATGCCGTTGAGGCGAGACGCGCGCGCATGCTAACCACGCCCATGGACGTCACCACCGTGAGCAAATTCGACCTTCCCGACCTGCTGGCCTGCGCCCGGGGCGAGATGTTCGGGCCCGGCAACGCCCAGTTGCCCGCCCCGCCGATGCTGATGTTCGACCGCATCACCAGCGTCAGCGCCTCCGGCGGCGCGTTCGGCAAGGGCCAGATCACGGCCGAGCTCGATATCCGGCGCGACCTGTGGTTCTTCGACTGCCACTTCATCGGCGATCCCGTAATGCCCGGCTGCCTGGGCCTGGACGCCATGTGGCAGCTGGTGGGCTTCTTCCTGGCCTGGTCGGGCGGGCCGGGGCGCGGCCGGGCCGTGGGGGTGAACGAGGTCAAGTTCAGCGGCCAGGTCACCCCGGCGGTGAAGCGCGTCGTCTATCGCATCGACTTCAAGAAGGTGATCATCCGAAAACTGGTCATGGGCGTGGCCGACGGGGTGTTGGAGGCCGACGGCAAGCCTATCTACGAAGCCAAGGACCTAAGGGTGGGTCTGTACAACGCCGCCAACCTGGGCTGACGGCGTTACGAAGCGAGCGATGGGCGAGGGATCTAGCCAGATGCGCCGAGTGGCGGTCACCGGGTTCGGCATCGTCTCTCCCATCGGCCATGACGCGGCGACGGTCACCGACGCTCTGCGCGAGGCGCGATCGGGCGTGACGGCGGCGGCGCAATACGCCGAGATGGGCTTCCGCTGCCAGGTGCATGCCGCCCCGGACATCGACTGGGAAGCCCGGGTCGACCGCCGCGCCGCCCGCTTTCTGGCCGCCGGCACGGCCTACGGCCACATCGCCCTGGAGCAGGCCATCGCCGACGCCGGCCTGACGCCCGAAGAGGTGTCGCACGAGCGCACCGGCCTGATCGTCGGGGCCGGCGGGCCCTCGACCCGGGCCATCGTCGAGGCCGCCGACACCGCCAGGGCCAAGGGCGTCAAGCGCATCGGGCCCTTCGCCGTGCCCAAGGCGATGTGTTCGGGGCCTTCGGCCACCCTGGCCACCTGGTTCAAGATCCGGGGGCTCAATTTCTCCATCTCCTCGGCCTGCGCCACCTCGACCCACTGCATCGGCGCCGGCTACGAACAGATCGCCATGGGCAAGCAGGACATCGTGTTCGCCGGCGGCTGCGAGGAGCTGGACTGGACGCTCTCGGCCCTGTTCGACGCGATGGGGGCGATGTCGTCCAACTTCAACGACACCCCGGCCCGGGCCAGCCGGCCGTATGACGCCGATCGCGACGGCTTCGTAATCGCCGGCGGGGCGGGCATGGTGGTGCTGGAGGATCTGGAGCGGGCTCGCGCGCGGGGCGCGCCGGTGCATGCCGAGATCGTCGGATACGCCGCCAATTCCGACGGCCACGACATGGTCGCGCCCTCCGGAGAGGGGGCCGCGCGCTGCATGCGCCTGGCTATGGCGGGGGCGGGCAACCGGCGGATCGACTATCTCAACCCGCACGGCACGGGCACGCCGGTGGGGGATCTGAAGGAGATGGGCGCGGTGCGCGACGTGTTCGGCGAGGCCGCGCCTCTGATCGCCTCGACCAAGGCGCTGACCGGCCACAGCCTCGGGGCCGCCGGAGCGCAGGAGGCGATCTACGGCCTGCTGATGATGCGGGAAGGC
The DNA here is from genome assembly GCA_038226475.1 of Caulobacterales bacterium. Taxonomy (GTDB): domain Bacteria; phylum Pseudomonadota; class Alphaproteobacteria; order Caulobacterales; family Caulobacteraceae; genus Acaudatibacter. The sequence goes on from JBBRQK010000006.1 coordinate 70,665, forward strand.
TTCGTCGCCGAAAGCGCCAATATCGACCGCCTCGATCCCGCCTTCGATGACCTGCCGATCGTGCGCCAGCGCGTCGACCGGCCGGTCGACACGGTGATGTCCAACAGCTTCGGCTTCGGCGGGACCAACGGCTGCCTCGTGCTCAGTTGCGCGGACCTGTAGAGACCGCTGCATGGCCGACGACTACGACCTGCCCACGGGCGCCCTGATGGCCGGCAAGCGCGGCATCGTGATGGGCGTCGCCAACCGCAACTCGATCGCCTGGGGCATCGCCGCCCAGCTGGCCGCCCAGGGGGCGGAGGTGGCGCTGCTGTATATGGAGGCCAACGAAAAGCGGGTGCGGCCGCTGGGCGAGAGCCTGGGCGTCGAGGTCTGGGCCACGTTCGACGCGGCCAGCGACGCCTCGATGGAGGCGGCGTTCGGGGTGGTCGAAGCGGCCTGGGGCCGGATCGATTTTCTGGTGCACGCGATCGCCTATGCCGAGCGCGACCAGATCAAGGGCTCGTTCGTCGACAACGCCACCCGCGCCGGCTTCGCCCAGGCGCTGGACATCTCCGCCTACAGCTTCGTCGACGCCTCGCGCCGGGCCGCACGACTGATGCCGGCGGGCGGCTCGATCATCACCCTGACCTATCTGGGCTCGGAGCGGGCGATTCCCAATTACAACACCATGGGCGTGGCCAAGGCGGCCCTGGAGGCGGCCATGCGCTATGTGGCGCGGGATCTGGGACCCAAGGCGATCCGCGTCAACGCCCTCTCGGCCGGGGCGATGCGCACCCTCTCTCTGGCCGGCATCTCCGGCGGCCGCGGTATGCTGGCCCAGGGGCGGGCGCTGAGCGCGCTGAAGGAGGACACGTCGATGGAGGGCGTGGCCGGCTGCGCCCTTTGGCTGCTGTCGGACCTGGGGCGCTCGACCACCGGAGAGGTGGTGCACGTCGACGCCGGCTTCCACATGATGGGCCTGCCCTCGGGCGACGACGATGGCTGAGCCCACGGGTCCGCGACCGCCGGACGCCGACGTGATCATCGTCGGCGCCGGCATGCCGGGGGTGACCCTGGCCCTGGCTTTGGCCTCGGCCGGGCTTAAGCCGGTGCTGGTCGACCCGCTGCCGTTCGAGACCCAGTGCGCGCCCAGTTTCGACGGCCGGGCCAGCGCCATCTCCTTCGCCGCCTTCCGGCAATGGCGAGCGATCGGGGCGGCGGCCCTGCTGGAGCCGCACGCCCAGCGCATCGAGCAGATCCTGGTCACTGACGGCCGCGCGCCCGGGGCCTCGTCCGGTGCGCCCGGGGCGGCGTTCCTGCGCTTCGACGCGGCCGAGATCGCCGATCGCTCCGGCGGCGAGCCGCTGGGCTATATGCTGGAGAACCGGCATATCCGGTCCGGCCTGGCCCAGGCCGCGACCGAGGCGGGGATCGAGGTGCTGGGGCCGGCGCGGGTCACCGCCGTAGAGGCCGGGCTGGGCCTCGCCCGCGTGAGCCTGGAGGATGGCCGGGTGCTGACCGCGCCACTGGTCGTGGGGGCCGACGGCCGCGGTTCTCTGGTGCGGCGTCAGGCCGGCATCGGCGTGATCGGCTGGGACTATGGCCACATGGCCCTGGTCGCGACGCTGGAGCTGGAGCACGACCACGGCGGCGTCGCCTATGAGCATTTCCAGCCCGGCGGGCCGTTCGCGATCCTGCCGCTGGTGGACCGACGCGCGTGCCTGGTGTGGACCGAGAACGCGCGGCGGGGGGCGGCCCTGAAGGGTGCTGGAGAGGCGCTGTTCAGGGCCCATCTTCGGCGCCGGTTCGGGGACTTCCTGGGGGCGGTAACGCTGGGCGGGCCGAGGTTCGCCTATCCACTGTCGCTACAGCTGGCCGACTCCCTGACCGGGCCGCGCGTGGCCCTGATCGGCGACGCCGGCCACGCCATCCATCCGATCGCCGGCCAGGGCCTGAACATGGGCCTCAAGGACGTGGCCGCCCTGGCCCAGGTGCTGACCGAGGCGGCGCGGCTGGGCGAGGACCTGGGGGCCCCGGGCGTGCTGGAGCGCTACGGTCGCTGGCGCAGTGTGGACAATCTTGGCGTGGCCCTGGCGACCGATATCTTCAACCGGCTGTTTTCCAACGACAACGCCCTGGTGCGGGCGGCGCGTGGGGCGGGGATGGCGCTGGTCAATCGCATCGGCCCGGCGAGGCGGGCGTTCATGGGCGAAGCCGGCGGGGCCTCGGGCGACCTGCCCCGGCTGCTGCGCGGTCAGGCGCTCTGAGGCCAGCCGGTCTACTTCGGAACCGATCTAAAGATATTCGCCCTCGTCGAGGGTGCGCGCCTCCTCGGGCAGCATGATCGGCACGCCGTCGCGGATTGGATAGGCCAGGCGCGCGGCGCGGCTGACCAGTTCGGAGTGCTCGCGAACATAGTCCAGCCGGCCGTGGGTCAGCGGGCAGACCAGGATCTCCAGCAGGCGCGGATCGATCTCGGCGGCGGCGGCGGGCTCGCTCACGTCTTTATTGAACCGACGGTCGGGCGTCGTCGTCATCGCCGCCGCCGCCCAGGGCGGCGTCGATCTCCAGCAGGGCTGAGAGGGCCAGGCGTCGCGCCTCGAGGCTGGGCGCCTCCAACAGCGCCTGTTTCTCCACCGGATCGAACGGCAGGGCCATGCACAGGCTGTTGATCAGGGCCGGCCCCGGCGCGGCGCTGACCGCGTCCCACTCGATGCCCAGGCCCTTCTGGTCGAGATAGCGGCGCAGGACTCCGACGAATGGGGCCCGGTCGAACTCCACCGCCGCATCGTCGGCGGCCAGATCGTCCTCGAACGTCGCATAGGCGGCGCGCACCTGACGGTAGGGAGTGGGGATCGGCAGCTCCTCCCCGGTCTCGAAGCGGCATACGCCGGTGAGGGCGATCAGATATTTGCCGTCGCCGGTTTCGGAATAGCTGGTTATGCGGCCGGCGCAGCCGACCCTGGCCAGGCGCGGGTGCGTGCGATCGGGGCCGCGGCCGGTCTGCACCATGCCGATCATGCGGTCGCCGGCCATGGCGTCGTCGACCATGTTCAAATAGCGGGGCTCGAAGATCTGCAGCGGCAGGACGCCGCCGGGGAGCAGCAGGGCCCCGTCGAGGGGGAACACCGGAATGACCTGGGGCAGGTCTTCGGCCTTGCGATAGCTGACGCTGGTCATCGGCGCTCCAGGCTGGGGTTGGTCGGGTCTGGCGTCAAGAGAACAGGATCGAGGACAGGCGCCGGCGGCCCTGTTTGGTGATTTCGGACATCTGTCCGGCCGCCTCGAACACGGTGAGCAGCTGGGTGCGGGCGGCGCCGTCGTTCCATTCGCGGTCGCGCCGGATGATCTCCAGCAGCTGGTCGGCGGCAGCCTCCAGCTTGCCCTTGGCGGCCAGGGCCGACGCCACCTCCAGCCTCGCCTGGTGGTCGTTCTCGTCAGCGGCGAGGCGCCGCTCGGCGTCGGAGGCGTCGGTTGGGGCCGCGGCGGCCAGGGCCAGGGCGGCGCGGACGCTCTCCAGATCGGCGTTCTTGGCTCCCAGCGGGGCCATGGCCGCGAATTCCGCGGCCCGCTCGGTATCGCCGCCGGCGAGATAGCAGCGCGCCATGCCGCCGATCGCCTCGACATTGTCCGGGGCCAGCTGCAGGGCCTGGGCGAAGCCCTGGGCCGCGCCGCCCAGATCGCCCAGCTCCAGGGATTCGCGCGCCTCGGCCAAAAGCTCGTCGACCTCCGAGACGGCCGGGGCCTTGATCAGCTTGTCGACGAACGCCTTGACCTGGCTGTCGGGCAGGGCCCCGGTGAAGCCGTCGATGGGCTTGCCGCCGTCGAAGGCGTAGACCGTGGGGATGGACTGCACGCGCAGCTGGCCTGCGTAGATGGGGTTCTTGTCCACATCGATCTTCACAAGCCTCACAGCGCCGCCGGAGGCGGTGACCGCCTTTTCCAGAGCCGGCGTCAGCTGCCGGCACGGGCCGCACCAGGTAGCCCAGAAATCGACGATCACCGGCTGCTGGCGCGAGGCTTCCAGCACATCGGCCACGAAGCCGGCGTCGGAGCCTTCCTTGATAATATCGCCCGGCGCCTTGGCGGGCGCGGTTTCTCCGATCAGCGACATGGGCTCTCCACGATGAACAGGACCCTTGATATGGCCCCGCGCCACGTGCGTCGCAACGCGGCTTTTCATTCCCTGGGGCGGGGGAAGGTTCCAACGCCGCGCGTCAGGCGATAAGGCAGGGTCCATGCAGCTCGAGTGCTTTCCCACAGCCAGCCGCCCGCCCGACATCGTGCCCGGCCGGCCGCAACGGGCCTGGATGGAGGGGTTTCTCGATCGCCATCCCTATCGCTGCCTGCCGCTGACCATGGCCAATTCCACCGGCTGGGAGATCCTTTGCCCCGTCGGCTTCACCGCCGAATGGAACGGCGGCCCGGCTCAGAACGACATCACCTTCCTGCCCGATCATCCGTTTCCGGATTTCGCCGACTTCGTGAAGAGCCACTTCTCGCACGGCATCGTCACCTTCCACCCCGGCTATCTGTTCCGCACGCCGGAAGGATGGTCGATGTGGGCCGGCGGCGCGCCCAATCACGTCAAGGACGGCATCCAAGCCCTGACCGGCCTGGTGGAGACCGACTGGCTGCCGTTTCCGTTCACCATGAACTGGATCTTCACCCGGCCCGGCCGGGTGCATTTCGCCAGGGGCGAGCCGTTCTGCTTCATCACCCTGGCGCGCGACAAGCCGCTGGAGGAATTTGCCCTGGTGCAGAAATCCCTGGTGCGCGACGCCGACCTGCACGGCCAGTACGAGGCTTGGCGCGCCCGGCGCGACGACTTCAACGCCCGCCTGTTCAAGCGCGACCCGGGGGCGGTGAAGGAGGCGTGGCAGCGGTATTACTTCAAGGGCGAAATGCCCGACGACACCGGCCCGGCCCCCAAGGCGCACGTCAACAAGCGCCGCATGAAAGCCTTGAAGCTCGGGCTTTGACGGCGACGTTCGGCAAGGAGACACTGATGATCGCGATGACCTCGATCTTGGTCTGGGGCGCCTATTGCGGCGCCGCGGAGCCCGGCCTCGCCGTCTCCGCCGTCCTGTCGATCCTGCTGGCGGGGGGGTTCGTGTACGAGAACCGGCAACTGCTGCCCGACCGCCAGACCGAGCCTCTGGTGCGCGGTCGGCCCTCGCTGCTGCGGCGCCTGACGGTGGATCTGGGACCGGCGGCGACGGCCCTGTTCCTGGGCCTGTGCGCCATCTCCGCCGAGTGCGTGCCGATGCTGCTGATGCACTGGTTCCACCCGCACTGAGCCGTCTTGCCAAGGCCGGGCCCCTCTGCGATAAGCCGCCCTCCCCAAGGGAGCGCGGGCGTAGCTCAGTGGTAGAGCACAACCTTGCCAAGGTTGGGGTCGAGAGTTCGAATCTCTTCGCCCGCTCCAGATTTCCTATCTCGGAACATCGACTCTACGGCCCGCAGGAAGGCGCTGCGGCCTGAGGCGCGAACCTTTTGCCTCTGCGGGTGCAGCAAGCCCGGGAAGGGCGTAAGCGGGGGCTAGAGCCTGTTCCGTTTTGACGGGATCAAAACGGGGCTCTGGATCTTTGTTTTTTCGCGTGTTTCGATCCGATAACCAGTTCCCCACTTATCGGAACACGCTCTAGGCGGCGAGCCGCCGGCCCCGCGACCGCAACAAAGCGCCAAGTCCCAGGAAGCCGACCAGCGTCATGGCCCACGTGGCGGGTTCTGGTGCTGGGGATCCCACGCCAGGCACGCCGCCAATCGCAAGGCCCGCTATGTCGTCCGTTGTGCTGATCACCAGTCTCGTGATCCTCGGCGCGAAGAAACTGAAGCTGCCGATACTCCCCGCTGGATCAACTAGAGCGCTCCCGTCGTAGCTTACCGTGCCTAGCAAGGTCGAGCCGTCATAGACCTTCATGGTCGCAGTATATGGACCGTAGGCGTTGGCTTCCGCTGACAGCGAGGTTATGCCGTTCACCGGCTTGGCGAAGTCGATGACCACCGGCCCAGGTGTTTCGCCGGTAGCGCCGCCTCCGTCCCATAGTATAGCGGTACCGGGCAAAAACTCGCCGCCCCAGTCAACGCTTTGAGTGAAAGCTTCGAAACCCACCGCAGGGCCAGTCAAGGTGAACTTTGTCCCATCGGAGGCGAAGCCAGTCAGGACGTCGCCAGTGATGGTTCCGTCCGGGCCGAATTGACCAAAATCAAGCGTGACGGCTGCCGATACCGGCCTTGCGACAAGACCTAGGGCCAGTGCCGTAACGGCTGCGACAGACAAAGCGTGCTTCATCATCTAGCCAATCCCCTAGCCGCGATCACCACGGCTTTGTTCATCGACTATCTTCTAGGCGATAACAGCCAAGGCCAAGGTTGTCAGCTTTGCCTTGTTAGGCGCTCCCTAAGCGGGTGCTTGAGACAGGGCCCTTTTCATCAAGGCTTGGCAGTCCGGAAGGGACGTTCTCTAAGTTCTGCAGAACACACGTCTTCGAACTCAATCAGCAGATCATCACCCGGCGACTCGTACCGAGTCGGTAGCGCGTTTATAGCTTGGCGGAGAATTTATAGACAAAATCCTATAAATGCTTTATCGCCCTATAAATGGACGAGGCTCTCAACCCGTACGCGCCGGGCGCCGGCACCCGGCCACCCGAGCTCGTCGGCCGCGACAAGGTCATCGAAGATATCGCGGTCGCCTTGGCGCGCACCGCGAAGGGTCGATCGGCGCGGCATACCATCCTCACGGGCCTGCGTGGCGTCGGCAAGACCGTACTGCTCGATCATCTCTACCGTCGGGCGCTGAGCGAAGGCTATGCGGCCATCAAGATCGAAGCCCCGGAACATCGGCAGCTGCCCGATCTTCTGGTCCCGAACCTGCGTCGCGTTCTGCTCGATCTCGACCGCAAAGGCGCGGCCGCCAAGACGATGCGCGGCGCCTTCGCCGCTCTGCGCAACTTCGCCGCCGCGTTCAAGGTGAATGTCGGCGGGGTCGAGGTCGAGGTCACGCCGGGCGACCGAGGCGTCGCCGACAGCGGCGATCTGGGGCTCGATCTGACGGACCTGCTCTCCGCGGTCGCCGACGCCGCGGCCGATCGCGGTACCGCCGTGGCGATCTTCATCGACGAGGTTCAGTATCTGACCGCGAACGACCTGGGCGCCTTCCTCGCGGCGCTGCACCAGGTCGGCCAGGCGGCCAGGCCCGTCCTGCTGATCGGCGCCGGCCTGCCGCAGATCGCTGGACTGATGGGCGAAGCCAAGTCGTACAGCGAACGCCTTATCCGCTTCGTGAGCATAGGGCCGCTGAGCCTCGAGGACGCGCGCGCCGCGCTCAGCGTCCCGGCCGACGCCGAGGACGTCCGCTGGGGGACCGAGGCGCTCGACCGGGTGTTCGAGATCACCCGGGGCTATCCCTATTTCATCCAGGAGTGGGGGGCCGAAACCTGGCGCGTGGCCAAAGCGACGCCGATCACCGTCGCCGACGTCGAGTTGGCGAGGCCTATGGCCATCGACGAACTCGACCAGAGCTTCTTTCGCGTTCGCCTCGACCGCCTCTCGCCGGCCGAGCGCAAATATCTGCGGGCCATGGCTGACGCCGAAACTTCCGAACGCGTCGCCTCGAGCGCCGTCGCGCAGCGCCTGGGCCGAACCATCGGGTCCGTCGCGCCCACGCGGGACAGCCTGATCAAGAAGGGCATGATGTATGCCGTCCAGCACGGCGAGATCGGATTTACCGTCCCGCTGTTCGGCGAGTTCATGCGCCGCGCGGTCGCGGGCGGGCCTGAAGGGTGATTCAGAGCAGACCGCCTCGCTAGCTTCGGCTTCCACTCACGCGCGATGCGTTGTCATCGACCTTCGAGCCCGGTCGCGGCTGGCCCCCCAGGCGCACGGGTGGTATCTGTGCGACAGGAAACAGCATTCAAGACGCTGTTCGAGTAGTTTCAAGGGCGTGCGGGCCATGACGACGGCGAGACAGGGGGTGCGGACCCGACGGCTGGCCCTGATCACGGTGCTGGGCGTCGCCCTCTCCGGCGCGGCGATGGCCTGGGATCCGCCGGCTACGCAAAGCGCCGCCCAGCGGGTCGCCGCGCTTCAGTCGGCGTCGAGCCTCGTGCCGCGAGCCGACACCCTGCCCCCCGAACGCAACGCTCGCTGCGCCGACTATGCCCGGGCGGCGGTGGACGACTACGGCGTGATGCGGCGCTTTCCTGAATGTCTCGTGCCCAACGATGGGCGCTGGCAATCGAACTTCGACGCCCACTACGGCTGGTGCATGGCGAACCGGCAGGCGCATGCAGACTGGATCCAGGCCGAAGCCCGCGCCCGGAACGATCACCTCGTCAAATGCGGCGTCCGGAAGCAGTTCTAAGGTCGTCGCCAGCGGGTCGGGGCGTCGAAGCCCGCGCCTGCATCATGCTCCCGCCATGAAGGCCGGCATCCAGCCTTCGTGCGCGGCGCGCAGCTGGTCGAGCGGCAGGGCGAAGAGGCCGAGCGCCGACACGGAGTCGCCGCCGCCGAGCCCGACCACGGCGATGGGCACGCCCGCCTCGCGCGCAAGGGCGAAGATGCGGTGGCCGCCGGCGGTGGCGATCAGATAGCGGGCCTGATCCTCGCCGAACAGGAAGGCGTGCGGCGGCAGGATCTCGTCGAGCAGGAGGGTGACGCCGCAGCGGCTGGCCAGCGCCATTTCGGCGGCCGCGGCGATCAGGCCACCATCGGAAAGATCGTGCACGGCGGTGACCCGGCCGGCGTCGATCAGTGACCGGATGAAATCGCCATTGCGTTTTTCAGCTGAGAGATCGACCGGCGGCGGCGCGCCATCCTCTCGTCCCAGGCATTCGCGCAGATAGAGGCTGGCGCCCAGCTCACCGACCGTCTCGCCCACCAGCAGCAGCGTGTCGCCGTCCGCGAGGCCGCAAAAGCCGATGCGCCGGCCATAGTCGGCCAGCAAGCCCACCGCGCCCACGGTGGGTGTCGGCGGAATGGCGAGGCCCTCGGTCTCGTTGTAGAGCGAGACGTTGCCACTGACGACCGGCATGTCCAATACCCGACAGGCCTCAGCCATTCCCTCGATGCCGCGCACGATCTGGCCCATGATCGCCGGCCGTTCGGGATTGCCGAAATTGAGGTTGTCGGTGACGGCCAGGGGCAGGGCGCCGACCGCGGTGAGGTTACGATACGCCTCGGCCACCGCCTGTTTGCCGCCCTCGAATGGATCGGCGGCGACATAGCGGGGGGTGCAGTCGGAAGTAAGCGCCAGGGCCTTGCGGCCGCCATGCACGCGCACGACGGCGGCGTCGGCGCCGGTGGACGACTCCTCCAGGGTGTCGGCCATCACGTGGCGATCGTATTGCTCCCACAGCCAGCGCTTGGAGGCCATGTCCGGGCAAGACATGAGGGTCAGGAGCGCGGCGGCGAAATCGGACGGGGGCGGCGCGTCGGCCGCCTCGAGGCGCGCGGGCCTGGCCTGGTCGGTCCAGGGCCGGTCATAGAGCGGGGCGTCCTGAGTGAGGGGCGCGAGCGGCAGGTCGCACACCACCTCGCCCAGATGGCGCAGCACGATCCGGCCGGTGTCCGTGGTGGCGCCGATGACGGCGGCGTCGAGGCCCCATTTGGCGAACACGGCGCGGGCGTCATCCTCCCGCCCGGGCTTGAGGATCGCCAGCATGCGCTCCTGGCTTTCCGAGAGCATCATCTCGTAGGGGCTCATGCCGCTCTCGCGCTGGGGCACGAGGGTGAGGTCGAGGTCGATGCCGACGCCGCCCTTGCCGGCCATCTCGACGCAGGAGGAGGTGAGGCCCGCGGCGCCCATGTCCTGGATCGCGGCGACGGCGCCGGAGGCCATCAGCTCCAGCGTCGCCTCGATGAGCAGCTTCTCGGCGAAGGGATCGCCGACCTGCACCGTCGGCCGTTTGTCGCCCGTGTCCTGATCGAACTCGGCCGAGGCCATGGTCGCGCCATGGATGCCGTCGCGCCCGGTCTTCGAGCCGAAATAGACCACCGGCAAGCCGGCGGCGGGGGCGGCGGAGGTGAAGATCCTGTCGGCGTCGGCCAGGCCCACGCACATGGCGTTGACCAGGATGTTGCCGTCATAGCCGGCGTGGAAATTGGTCTCGCCGCCGACTGTCGGCACGCCCACGCAGTTGCCGTAGCCGCCGATGCCGGCCACCACGCCGGCAACCAGGCCGCGCGTTCGCGGGTGCGAGATGTCTCCGAAACGCAGCGCGTTTAAAAGCGCGATCGGGCGAGCGCCCATCGTGAACACATCGCGCATGATCCCGCCCACGCCCGTCGCCGCGCCCTGATAGGGCTCGATGAAGGAGGGATGGTTGTGCGACTCCATCTTGAACACCACCGCCTGGCCATCGCCGATATCGACCACGCCAGCGTTCTCGCCGGGGCCGTGGATCACGCGCGCGCCTGTGGTCGGAAACTCCGCCAGCCGCCGCCGCGACGACTTGTAGGAACAGTGTTCGCTCCACATCACGCCGAACACGCCCAGCTCCAGGGCGTTGGGCGCGCGGCCCAGGCGGGCGACGATCAGGTCGTACTCCTCGGTCTTCAGGCCAAGCTCGAGGGCCGCGCCGGCGCCGGCTGTGGGTGAGGGCGAGTTCATGCCAGTCGTTCTAGCGAAGCCGTCCCGGAGGCGCCATCGTCGACCCATGACGCGCCGCAGCATGCGCCATGCTGCAACGCAAAGTGATCACAGATATCTGAACGACGCAAAGATTTCGCTTGCGCCACAGGTGATCGGTGATATCTAAGCGATGCTAAGTTCTGGTTCGAGGGACGGCCGGCGCAAAATCCGGCGGTTCGGCGGGGCAGGATGGGTTCCGGCCCGGCATGCCGCCTGGGTCGAAAAACTGTCGATGAAAGGCTCCCCATGAAATTCGCCATCGCCGCGGCCCTCGCCGCCTGCTCCCTCGCCGGGTCGGCCTTCGCCGACACGACCGTGACCGCCACCCTCGATACGCCGCAATCGGCCAACGCCAAGTTCATCGCCGCCCACGCGGTGTGGAACTGCGCCGGCGCGACCTGCGTCGCCACCATCGCCCCGGACGACGCCGCCGGCGTCTCCGGCTGCCAGGATCTGGCCAAGAAGATCGGCCGCATATCCACCTATGCCGGCGAAGGCAAAAGCCTCGACGCCAAGGGCCTGGACAAGTGCAACAAGTCCGCCGCCGCCCCGGCCTCGATCGGCACCGCTTCGCGCTAGCAACACCTCCCGCCTCGCTTCGAGGCGGCCTGTCTCTCCCCACCTGAGCGGGGCGGTCCCAAAAGGCCGCCCCTTTTTTTGGCTCAGACGCTGGCGAGGAGGCTCTGGAACAGCAGGGCGCCGTCGGCGGAGCCGAGCTCGAGCTCGAAGGCGCGGTCGGGATGGGGCATCAGGCCCAGCACATTGCCGCGCGGGTTGACGATGCCGGCGATCGAGCGGGCCGAGCCGTTGGGATTGTCGCGGTAGCGGAACACCACCTGGCGATCGCCTTCGAGGCGGTCGAGGGTGTCGTCGTCGGCGAAATAGGCGCCCTCGCCGTTGCCCACGGTCATCGTCGCCTCGCGCCGGTCGCCGAAAGCGGCGGTGAAGCGGGTCTGGAGGTTGACGATCTCCAGGTCGATCGGCTTGCACACATAGCGTAGTCCGGCGTTGCGTAGCAGGGCGCCGGGCAACAGCCCTGCCTCGGTCAGCACCTGGAAGCCGTTGCAAATCCCCATCACCGGCACGCCGGCGTCGGCGGCGACACGGATCGGGGCCATCACCGGCGAGAGGGCCGCCATGGCCCCGGCGCGAAGATAGTCGCCGTGGGCGAAGCCGCCGGGCAGCACGACCAGATCAAGGTCCGCCGGCAGCTCCGACTCCTGGTGCCAGACGAGGCTGACCTGCGCCCCGGTGGAGCGCTCCAGGGCCACCTTGCAGTCGCGATCGCAGTTGGAGCCCGGGAAGACGACGACCGCCGCCTTCAAGCGCCGATCTCCACCCGCCAGGTCTCGATCACCGGATTGGCGAGCAGCCTCTCGCACATGGCCTCGACCTCCGCGGCGGCGCCCTCTGGCGCGCCGTCGATGTCGAAGGTGATCACCTTGCCCACCCGGACGTTGGCCGCGTCGGCCCAGCCCAGGCCGTGAAGAGCATTCTCCACCGCCTTGCCCTGAACATCGAGCACGCCCGGCTTCAGGAAAACGTGGACCGTGGCCCGCATCGCGCCGCTCTCCCTGTCGCTACTGGATGCCGCCCTGGATGACGGTCGGCATCTCCTTCCTGATGCCCAGGCGCCGGGCGACCTCGGTGTAGCTTTCGATGACATTGCCCAGGTCGCGGCGGAAACGGTCCTTGTCGAGCTTCTCGTTGGTGCTCGAATCCCACAGGCGGCACGAATCCGGGCTGATCTCGTCGGCCAGGATGACGCGCGAGAAATCGTTCTCCCAGACCCGGCCATATTCGATCTTGAAGTCCACCAGGGTGATGCCGACGGCGCTGAACAGGCCGGTGAGAAAGTCGTTCACGCGCAGGGTCATGGCCATCATGTCGTCGATCTCCTGGGTCTGGGCCCAGTTGAAGGCGGTGATGTGCTCCTCGGCCACCATCGGGTCGGACAGCTTGTCGTCCTTGAGGTAGAACTCGATGATCGAGCGCGGCAGAGCCTGGCCCTCGGGCAGGCCAAAGCGCTTGGACAGCGAGCCGGCGGCGATATTGCGGCACACCACTTCCAGCGGAATGATCTCCACTTCCTTGATCAGTTGTTCGCGCAGGTTCATGCGCTTGATGAAGTGGTTCTGCACGCCGATGGAATTGAGCCGGGTCATGACATATTCACTGATCCGGTTGTTGATCACGCCCTTGCCTTCCAGAATGGCCTTCTTCTGACCATCGAAAGCAGTGGCGTCATCCTTGAAATATTGGATCAGGGTTCCCGGCTCCGGACCCTCATAGAGAATCTTGGCCTTGCCCTCGTAGATCTTTTTGCGGCGGGTCATATCTCTCTAAATGCCTTCCCGTGCCCGGACGGCGAACCCGGAAAGCCAAGCGCGCGGCGGCTTCGTCAGGGCGGGCGCACCGTATCCGATCGGGGGGTCGCGCGCAAACGCACTTGCCGCGCCGCGCCGTTGTGATCAAGGGTCGGGCGATGGCCGACGACCTCGCCCCCGATCGACCGCCGCCCACCGAACAGGTCAGCTATCCGCGCCTGGGCACGCGACGGTTGGCCTATCTGGGCCTCCCGCGAGACGGCTGGAGGGACGGCTATCACTACCTGCTGACCATGCCCGTCGCGGCGTTCGTCGCGGTCATGGCCGTGGCTTTCCTGGCCCTCAACGCCCTGTTCGCCGCGCTCTATATTGTCGATCCTGGCGGGCTCTCCGGCGCGCGGCCGGGAGACTTCGGGGACGCCTTCTTCTTCTCGGTCCAGACCCTGGGCACGCTGGGCTACGGCGTGTTCGCGCCCAAGAGCCTGTACTGCAACGTGGTCGTTACGGTGGAGGTGTTCATCGGCCTCTTCAACCTGGCCATCGCCACCGGCCTGCTGTTCGCGCGCATCTCCAGGCCCACGGCGCGGATCATGTTTTCCAGGATCGCCGTGATGACGCCGTTCGACGGCCAGCCGGTGCTGATGTTCCGCGCCGCCAACCGCCGGCGAAATCTGGTGGTCGAAGCGGAGGTGAGCGTCACCCTGATCAGGGACCAGGCTACCGCCGAGGGCGGGCTGATCCGCCGGTTCTTCGAGTTGCCGGTGCTGCGCGCCCGCTCGCCGCTGTTTTTCATGACTTGGCAGGTGATGCACCCGATCGACGCGGCCAGTCCGCTGCACGGCGAGACACGCGAGAGCCTGCTGGCTCAAAAGGCCGAGATACTGGTGGTCATGAAAGGGCTCGACGAGACCTTCGTCTCCACCATCCACGCCCGCACCTCCTACACCCCCGACGAGGTGATCTGGGGCCGCAGGCTGGCCGACATCTTCACCGTCGACGACGCCGGCCAGCGGGCGATCGATTTCCGCCGCTTCCACGAAACCGACTAAGGCGGGGCGCACGCGGACGATTGCTCCGGGGCCACGGCCGGGATATTGAGCGGCCTCAAGGTGGCGTGGGCGACAGGAATTTCATGAGTAGTCTCGATGAGCGGGAGAAGGGCTTCGAAAAGAAGTTCGCCACTGATCAGGATCAGGAGTTCCGCGCCGCCGCGAGGCGCAACCGCATGCTGGGCGAGTGGGCGGCCGGGCTGATGGGCCTGGAAAACGTCGCCGACTACGCCGCGGCGGTTGTGAAAGCCGATTTCGAACAACCTGGCGACGAGGACGTGCTGCGCAAGGTCAGCAAGGACCTAGCCGGCTCCGGCCTGGCGGTCGCTGAGATCGAGGTGCGCGCGAAGATGGACGAATTCCTGGCCATCGCCCGCGGTCAGGTGCGCGCCGCCGGCTGAGGCGGACGCTCTCCTACGGCAGGCTCGGGCGGGCCATCGCCTCGTCCCCAAACACCCGCGCGAAGATCTGGTCGACGTGGCGGATGTGCCAGGTGGGATCGAACAACTCGGCGAGGTCCTCGTCGGTCAGGCGTGACCGCACATCGGGATCGGCCTTCAACAGGTCGAGGAATGCGCCCTCGCCGGCCCGGGCCTTCATCGACGCGCGCTGCACCGCGCCGTAGGCGTCTTCGCGCGCCATGCCCACCTGGGTGAGGGCCAGAAGCACCCGCTGTGAATGCACCAGACCTCCCAGCCGGTCGAGGTTGCGGGCCATGGCGTCGGGATAGACGACCAGCCGCTCGACCACCCCGGCGAGCCGACGCAGGGCGAAATCCAGGTGCACGGTAGTATCCGGCGCGATGGCGCGCTCGACCGAGGAGTGGCTGATGTCGCGCTCGTGCCAGAGGGCGACGTTCTCCAGCGCCGGCGTCACCGCCGAGCGGATCAGGCGCGCCAGCCCCGTGAGGTTCTCCGTCAGGATCGGATTGCGCTTGTGCGGCATGGCCGAGGAGCCCTTCTGGCCGGCGTCGAACGGCTCCTCCGCCTCCAGCACCTCGGTGCGCTGCAGATGGCGGATCTCCACCGCCAGACGCTCGATCGACGAGGCGACCACGCCCAGGGCGGCGAAATAGGCGGCGTGACGGTCGCGCGGAATGATCTGGCTGGAGATCGGCTCGGGCCGCAGCCCGAGCTTCTCGGCCACATGCGCCTCGACGCGGGGATCGACGCTGGCGAAGGTTCCGACCGGGCCGGAGATGGCGCAGGTGGCGATCTCGAACCGGGCCATGGCCAGGCGCTCGCGCGTGCGAACGAACTCCGCATAGTGGCCGGCCAGCTTGAGGCCGAAGGTGGTGGGCTCGGCGTGGACGCCGTGGCTGCGGCCGACGGTCGGCGTGCGGCGGTATTCGAATGCCCGGCGCTTGAGCGCCGTCAGCACCAATTCGACATCTTCGAGCAACAGGTCGGTGGCGCACGTCAGCTGCACCGCCAGGGTCGTGTCGTTGAGGTCTGACGACGTCATCCCCTGATGCAGGAAGCGCGCCTCCGGCCCCACGATCTCGCCGACATGGGTCAGAAAGGCGATCACGTCATGGCGGGTCTCGCGCTCGATCTCGTCGATACGATCGGGATCGAAGATCGCCGCGCCGCCCTTTTCCCAGATCGTCCGCGCCGCCGCCGCTGGGATCACGCCCAGCTCGGCCATGGCGTCGGCGGCGTGGGCCTCGATCTCGAACATGATGCGAAAGCGGGTCTGTGGCGACCAGACGGCCGCGGCCTCGGGGCGCGCGTAGCGGGGAATCATGGCGCTTCTCTATCGCGGACATGGGCCGCGGGCAAAGCGTCAGGCGGCGGCCCGCTCACGCGCCGCGGCCGTCACCGCCATCCGTTTCGCGAGGCCGAAGCAGGTTAGAAGATAGTGCAGGCCGCCCCAGGCATAGAAGCCGATGGTGACCAGTATACCCTGGCGCGAAGCGTTCGCGAGGGAGCCATGGCAAAGGGCCGCCGCTGCCGCGGGTGCGCCGACGGGCGCCGCGCCGCCCGGACAGGCGAGGGCGAACCGCGCCGCGCCGACCTCGTCGTGGCCGCCGAACATCGCCATCAGGGTCGGCCAGAGGTCGTGCGCGCCGGGGTGGGTGAAATCGAACTGCGCGAACCGATCGATCATCCAGCCGGTGAACAGGGTGCCCCCGCCCAGGGCGATGATGTTGACGAACAGAAGCAGCACCGCGGTCGCCGTGGCTCGCCGGCGCGTCTCGACCACGTTCTGAACGACCCCGAAGGTCGGGCCCAGGTAGGTGTAGTGGAACAGGCCGGGCAGAAGCAAGATAGCGGCGGCCACGCGCCAATCCGGCGCCTGATAGGCCAGGATGTAGAGCGGCGTGGCGATCGCCAGCCCGATGGCCGGGGTCAGGGCGTACCAGCGCGCGTGCCGGCGCCCGGCCCAGTCGCTGATGAAGCCGCCGGCCAGGGTGCCCGCGCCGGCCGACACTCCGCCCACGAGCCCGAACACGAGGCCCACGGTGGCGTAGTCGAGGCCGAAAGCGCGGTTGAAGTAGGCGAACGCGAACTGACCCACGCCATAGCCGCCGAATGAGGTGATGGTTATCCCCAGCACCATGTTCAGGATGGGCCAATGGCGGAAGAGATCGCCGGTGACCGCCCCCATCTCCTTGAGCTCGGTCCACATCCAGCCATGGCGCGCCGTGCCTCCGTCGGCGTTCGCGAGCGGGCTTGGCCTTCGAGGGGGGTCGGAATGCCCGCGCGGCGGCTCCTTGACGATCAGCCGGGTCAGTAGGGCCAGGATCAGTCCAGGCGCGCCGACCGCCATGAACGCCACCCGCCAGCCGAAATTCTTGGCCAGCCAGCCGCCGGCGACCGCGCCGATCATGCCGCCGAGCGGAATACCGAAGGCGTAGATGGAGAGCGCTGTCGCCCGTCGCCTCGGTGCGAAATAGTCGGAGATCAACGAATGCGACGGCGGCGAACAACCCGCCTCGCCGACGCCCACCCCGACCCGCATGGCCAGCAGCGAGGCGAAGCTGCCGGCGAAGCCGCATGCGACCGTGAAACCGGACCAGACCACCAGGGCGATGGAGATGATCGAGACCCGGTTCCAGCGCTCCGCCAGGCGGGCGATCGGCACGCCCAGCAGGGTGTAGAGCACGGCGAACGACAGCCCGCCCAGCAGGCCTAGCTGGGTGTCGGTGAGCTTCAGGTCGACCTTTATGGCCTGGCCGATGACGGCGATGATTGTCCGGTCGATGAAGTTGAAGGTGTAGGCCGCGAGCAGGAAGCTCAGCACCACGCCCGTGTAGGCCGGAGTGTAGCTCGGCCGAGCGGCTGACGAGGGCGCGAGCGTGACGGCCGGGTCGGTGCTGGACATCGTTCTCCCTGGCCACCGGCCGAACGCTTTTTTTTGGACCTTAGCCGCGCGGGGCGTCGCAAGGCCATCGCCGATTGCGCTACAGAGCCTCGCGCCATTTCAAACGGAGCGAGCGGGCATGGAAATCATCATCGGCGACAAGAACCTCTCCAGCTGGTCGATGCGGCCGTGGCTGGCGCTGAAGCGCACCGGCGCGCCGTTTTCCGAAACCCTGGTCCGGTTGCGCGAGGTTTCGAGCCACGACAACATCGTCGCGGCCGGTTCGCCCTCCGGCCTCGTGCCGGTGCTGAAGGACGGCGCGCTGACCATCGGCGACACCCTGGCGATCTGCGAATATCTCGCCGAGCGTTTTCCACAGGCGAAGCTCTGGCCGGACGACGTCGCCGCCCGTGCTCTGGCCCGCTCGGCGGCCAGCGAAATGCATTCCGGCTTCGCCTCCCTGCGCGGGGAATGCCCGATGGATCTGGCCTTGCGCGCCAACGCGGACGTCTCGCCGGCCACGGCCAAGGATATCCACCGCATTGTCGAACTGTGGAGCGGCCTGCTGGCGAAGTTCGGCGGCCCGTTCCTGGCCGGGGACTGGTCGATCGCCGACGCGTTCTTCACGCCGGTGGCGACGCGTTTTCGCAGCTATGGCTTGCGCCTGAGCGACTTCGGCGACCAGGGACCGGCCGCCGCCTACGCGGGGCGGTTGCTCGAGACGGCCGAATATTTGGCCTGGGAGGCGGACGCAGCCGCCTGAGGCTCAGGCGGCGGCGAAGGCGCCTCTACGCGCCGCGCAATCGCGCGCCGATGAAGCGAGGCGAAACCGCGACACAATGTGGCCGGGAGTCCGACGCAGGCTACATCAGCCCGAGGCTCTTGAGGCTGGCGACGCCGTCGCGGCCGACGACCAGATGGTCGTGCACGCCGATGCGCAGGGCGCGCGCGGCCTCCACGACCTGACGGGTCATGTCGACATCGGCGGCCGACGGCGTCGGGTCGCCCGAGGGGTGGTTGTGCACCAGGATCACGGCGCTGGCCGCAAGCTCCAGGGCCCGGCGCATGATCTCGCGGGGATAGACCGGCGCGTGATCGACCGTGCCGTGGTTCATGACCTCGTCGGCGATCAGCTGGTTCTTCTTGTCGAGGAACAGGACTCTGAACTGCTCGCGCGACTCGTGCGCCATGGCGATGCGGGTATAGGCCAGGAGCGCGCTCCATGAAGAGATGACGGTGCGCTTCTTCACTTCAGCCCGGCCCATGCGGCCGGCCGCCTCGTGCACGAGCTTCAGATCCAGGGCCACGGCCGCGCCCACGCCGGCGACGGTGGTCATGGCCTCGACCGGCGCGCCGAAGACGCCAGCCAGAGAGCCGAATCTGGCCAGCATGGCCTTGGCGATCGGCTTGACGTCGCCGCGCGGAAGGCTGCGGGCCAGCATCAACTCCAGCAGTTCGTAGTCCGGCAGAGCGGCCAGGCTGACCGAGGCGCGCGCTCGCAGACGCCCGCGGTGCCCGCTCTGGGGAGGCCGTGGCGACGCAGCCGCGCGCAGTCGCGTCTCGATCCCCTCGAGGCTGAACGCGCCCAGGCCTTGTTCGTGCAGCACGCCCGCGCCTCCCCGAAATGCTCAGAGCCGAACGAGCACAAACTAGGAACAAAGGCGTCGCGACGCCAGCGGAAAATCGCGGCGGCGGATCAGGCCGGCTTGAACAGCCCCTTGGGCGAGAGGGTGAACACCTCCGCCCCCGTCTCGGTGACCCCGATCGAGTGTTCGCACTGCGCGGAGAGGGATTTGTCGCGCGTCACCGCCGTCCAGCCGTCGGCCAGCAGCTTGACCGGATGTCGGCCCAGATTGACCATCGGCTCGATGGTGAAGAACATGCCGGGCCTCAGGGGTTCGCCCGTGCCCGGCCGGCCGAAATGCAGGATGTTGGGCGCGTCGTGGAACACTGTCCCTAGGCCATGGCCGCAGAAGTCGCGCACGACGCCGCAGCGCTGCGCTTCGACATAGCTCTGGATGGCGTGGCCGATGTCGCCCAGCCGGGCGCCCGGCTTCACCGCCGCCAGGCCGCGCTCAAGCGCCTCATAGGTGATGTCGATCAGCCGCTGCGCCCGGGGCGCGATCTCGCCGATGGCGTACATGCGCGAGTGATCGCCATGCCAGCCGTTCACCACCACGGTGACGTCGATATTGGCGATATCGCCCTCGCGCAGGGCCCGGTCGCCCGGAATGCCGTGGCAGACCACGTGGTTGGGCGAGATGCACAGGGTGTGGCCGTAGCCGCGATAATAGAGACAGGCCGGCAGGGCGCCGTGATCGAGGGTGAACTCCCGCGCCCGCCGGTCGAGCTCGCCGGTGGTCACGCCCGGCTTCACATAGGGCGTCAGCATGTCCAGGCACTCGGCCGCCAGGCGGCCGGCGGCGCGCATGCCGGCGAAGCCCTCCGGCCCGTGCAGCTTGATGCGGCCGGTGCGGGTGTCGCTGTCGGCGATGTCGTCGGCCAGGCTCATGGCCCTTTGTCCTTCACGCTCTCGCCGAGCCAAGCGACGCGCCCGGCGAGGCGGATTTCATCGGGTGTTATGTCGCAAGCGTAGCACAAGACTTCAACACCCGCGCGATGGGCCGCGGTCAGGCCGGCCGCATAGGCGGGATCGAGCTCGGCGCAGGCGGCGAAGCGGTCGCAATCGGCGCGCTGGATCACGAATAGCTGTACCGCGCGGTCGCCCTCGGCCACCCGATCGGAAAGCTCGCGCAGGTGGCGCAGGGATCGGGCGGCGACGCAGTCGGGGAATTCGGCCAGCGAACCGTCTCGCCGCAGGTGGCAGTTCTTGACCTCCAGCCAGCAGGTTCGCCGGCCGGGCCCCTCCAGCACGAAGTCGACCCGGCTGGCGGCGCCCATGCGCACCTCGCGACGGTGGATGGCGTAGCCGGCGAGTTCGGGAATGGCGCCGGCCGCCAACGCTTCGGCCACGAGACGGTTGGGGTGGAGAGTGTTGATCCCGACCAGGCCGCCGTCGGCCTCGATCAGCTCCAGGGTCCAGGCCAGCGTCCGCTTGGCCCCCGCCGCGGGAGAGACCCAGGCGCCGAGGCCCGGCGTGGCCAGCCCCAACATCGCGCCTGGATTGGGGCAGTGGGCGACGATCTCGCGTCCATCGTCCAGCCGGACGTCGGCGAAGAAACGCTTGTAGCGGGCGGCGAGGCGCCCGTGCGCCAGCGGTTGCGGCAGCAGCATCGCCGGCCTATGCCCCCGCGGGCGGCGAGGGTCCAGCGGAGGCGGCGGCGGATGGCGGCGAGCGAGAGAGTCACTGCCGCCGTCCTGATCATCGGCGACGAGATACTGTCCGGCCGGACCCAGGACACCAACCTCAACGCCATCGCCCGCTATCTGGCCGTCTTCGGCGTCGATCTGGTCGAGGCGCGGGTGGTGGGCGACCTCAAGGCGCAGATCATCGCCGCGCTCAACACCCTGCGCGCCACCTGCGACTATGTGATCACCACCGGCGGCATCGGGCCGACCCACGACGACATCACCGCCGAGTGCGTGGCCGAGGCGTTCGGCGTCGCCCTGGACGAGCATCCGGAGATCCTGGCGATGATGAGCGCCCGCTGGGGCGGCGAGCTCAACGCCGCCCGCCGGCGCATGGCCAGGGTGCCGCGGGGCGGCGTGCTGGTGAAGAATCCGGTGCAGGGGCCGCCCGGCTTCCAGATCGGCAATGTGTTCGTCCTGGCCGGCGTGCCGCTGATCATGCGCGGCATGCTGGAGGACGTGGGGCCACGCCTGCGCACCGGGGCGGTGGTGATCGCCCGCACGGTGCGCGTCGAGGGGGCCGGGGAGGGCGTCATCGCCGCGCCGCTGGAGGCCCTGGCCAAGGCGCACCCCGATCTGTCCCTCGGAAGCTATCCCTTCTTCGGTCCGGAGGGCTTCGGCTCCAACCTGGTGGTGCGTGGGCGCGACGGCGAAGAGGTGGCGGCCACGGTGGAGGCTCTGGTGGCCGCCATGGCGGGGATCGGCGCCAGCGCGATAATCCGCGTCGAGGGCTGACGCCCTCCAGTGTTCGAATTGTTACGAAAATTTGGCGTTCACACGCCCGCATCCCGTGCTATGGCTCCCGCAAGGCTGTTCCAGGCTTGGGTTTTTTAAGGGCGAGACGATGCATTCGATGCGAGCGATCATGTTGGCGGGCGCGGCGATGGCGGCTTCGCTCGGCGTCGTCGGCGCGGCCAGCGCCAAGGTCTATGACGCGGTAGCCGATTTCTCCGGCTCCAACCCGTCGGGCGCCTACAGCTACGGCACCGGTGTGACCGGCACGGACTTCACGCCCTACACCAACTACAATCTCGATTGCCTGGGCGCCGGCACGGGCTGCTGGCAGACCGCCACACCGGTGTACGAGGTTCCGGCCGTAATCAAGAACTTCACCGGCTCGACTATCAACACCGGCACTGTAGTGCTCCCCAACGACGTGCTGCTGGTCCACCCGGGCCCCAGCACCGATTCGATCGTGCGCTTCATCGTTCCGACGACGGGCAAGTACGTCATCACCGGCAGCTATGAGCTGCTCGACACCAACCCCAGCGGTGTCAACGTGATCATCGCCTTCGACAACATCGTGCTGTTCACGGACCTGCTGACCGGCCCGGGCGCGACCCATCCGGGCACGCCGGGCGAATCGGTCGCCTTCTCTTCCGGCGGACCGGTCCTGTTGCACGCCGGCGATTTCATCGACTACGGCGTCAACAACGCCGGCAGCTTCTTCAACGACTCCACCGGCCTCGCCTTGACGATCACCAGCGTGCCGGAGCCGGCGGCCTGGGCCCTGATGCTGGTGGGTTTCGCCGGCCTCGGCGGCGCTCTGCGCGCTTCGCGCCGGAGCCTCGCCGCCGCCGCCTGAGCCTCGGCGACCTCGCTTTTCGAACCAACGCCGTCGGCCGCGAGGCCGGCGGCGTTTGTCGTTTGGCCTCCCCGCGCGGGCGGGTCGATGTCGGGCTGGTGATCGCGGCATTCGACGGGACCTTCCGCACGACCTAGAAGAGGGCCACGGCGCGCGTGGCGCGGGGACGTGGCGGAACCGGTAGACGCAGCGGACTTAAAATCCGTTGGCCGCATGGCCGTGAGGGTTCGAGTCCCTCCGTCCCCACCATGGCGAATTGGGCGTCGTCAGGAGAAGAGCGAGTGGCCCCAGAACCGGACTTCGCCGCCGCCGCGCCGCCGCCGGACCATCCCGACCGGCTGGCCCTGGCCGAGGAGGTGCACGCCCGGCCGCCCGAGGCGCTTGAGACGCCCTCCCGCGCCAGCTGCGTCGCCGTGCTCGTGGCCCCGGAAGCCAGAGCCGCGGAGCAGGCGCATCTAGCGGCCTTGTGCGACGAACTGGGGGTCGCCGCCCCCGCGCCCGGGGCCATTCACTTCTCGGCCGATCTCGGCCCCGTGCGCCTGCGCTGGGAGCGGCACGGAGAGTTCTCCAACTATTCGGTGTTCGCCTCCGGCCTCGGCCCCGAGGCGTTCGCCGCGCCCCCGTCGGCGCACTTGCCGGCCGGCTGGCTGGCCGGCGTGCCCGGCGAGACCCTGTTCGCCGGCCATGCGGAGCTGATCGCCGGCGGCGAGGGTGAGCCTGACGCCGCCGTGCTCGGCCGCGCGTTCGACGGCCATGTGGTGGTGGGCGCGCGGGTTGGCGGCGGAGCGGCCCTGGCCCTGACCGATTTCCGGATCCACGCCGACGGCTTCTCCCGCTTTCTGCTGTTCGATCTGGGGCTGACGCCACGCCAGGCCGGCCGGATGATCCAGCGACTGTTCGAGATCGAGACCTATCGAATGATGGCCATGCTGGCCCTGCCGGTGGCCCGCGCCCAGGGCGCCCGCATCGTCGAGATCGAGCGCGCCCTGACCGGCCTGACGTCCGACATCGCCCTGCAGAGCGCCGCCGACGAAACCCTGCTGGCGCCGCTGACCCGGCTGGCGGCGGAGGTCGAGAGCGGCCTGGCCGCCAGTCAGTTCCGCTTCGGCGCCTGCCGCGCCTATCATGACCTGGTCACCCGCCGCATCGCCGAGCTGCGCGAGCAGAAGCTGCCCGGCATCCAGACCATCGAGGAGTTCATGGGCCGCCGCTTCACCCCGGCGGTGGCCACCTGCGCCAGCGCCGCCCAGCGCCTGCACGACCTTTCCGAGCGCGTCGGCCAGGCCAGCGCCCTGCTGACCACCCGGGTGGAGATCGCTCGCGAGCAGCAGAACCATCGCCTGCTGGGCTCAATGGCCCGCCGGGCCACGCTGCAGCTGCGGTTGCAGCAGACCGTGGAGATCGTCTCGGTCGCTCCGATCACCTACTATCTGACGGGCTTGGTCGGCTATGTCGCCAGGGCGCTGCGGGCCGCCGGGGCGCCGGTCGATCCGGAGCTGGCCGAGGGGATCGCGATCCCGATCGTCGCGGTGCTGATCATGCTCTTCATCTGGCGCGTGCATCACCGACTGTTCGGCCCCGACCGCGCGCGCGACGACGCCGAAGCGTTCGACGCCTAGGGGGCGGGCGGCGGCCGGGTCTCGCCGGCTCGGGGCGCGAGGCCATAGGGCGCGACCAGGGCCCAGACGTGGGCGGGGACCGCCCACTTCATCCGCCGGGGTTTTTCGCGGCGCAGGTGCAGCACCGTCTCCACCGCCTTCATCTCCAGCCGGGCGCGGGCGAACTCCAGGCCGCGCGGGCCGATGCGCGGCATCAGCCAGCCGACGATCCCGCGCATGAAGCCGGGCATGCGGCGCAGGGGCAGGCCGCCGGCGGCGCGGCGGGTGTTTTCCAGGAAGCCCTTTACCGCCCCGGCCCGCTTGCCCGCGCTCCCAGGGGCGGCGGTCGTCACCTCGCCGTCCAGCAGGCCCAGCAGCTCCTCGCCGCGCGGGTTGCGCACGATCAGCCACTGCTCGCCCTCGCCGCCGATGTAGCCCACGGTGATGTCGGCCAGGGCGTTGGCGTAGTCGACGCAGGTGCGGCAG
Source organism: Caulobacterales bacterium (assembly GCA_038226475.1). Taxonomy (GTDB): domain Bacteria; phylum Pseudomonadota; class Alphaproteobacteria; order Caulobacterales; family Caulobacteraceae; genus Acaudatibacter. Next base: position 94,943 of record JBBRQK010000006.1, read on the forward strand.
GTCAGGGGGAAGAAATCGCCCGGCAGCTGCGAGATCGGCAGCTGCAGGAACGGGATCTCGCGTCGCCGCCCATCCTGAAACCGCAGTTCGACGTGATAGTCGGCCCGGAACTCCAGATAGGTGATGGTCTCCGGCGCCTCGGACAGCAGGCCGAGGAACTGGTGGAAGTTCTCGGTGGTGGTGTTGTCCGAGCAGGGCGTGCCGATCACGTACAGCCGCTCGAAACCCAGCTCCCGCTCCAGGGCGCGCAGGGCGTAGACTTGGCAAGGGATGCCGATCACCGCCAGGCGCCGATAGCCTTGCGCCCGGGCGGGCTCCAGCAGCGCGAGCAGGGGCGCGTAGCCCATGCGCATGCCCCGCGCTTCGGCCATGCCCGCCGGCGTGGTGATCAGGGCCGGCGCCGGGCGCCAGCGATCGGCCGGATCGGCGACCATGGTCAGGACAGCGTCCACCGCGCCTTCCTCGAGCAGGCGCTCGGCGATGCGCGTGGCGATGCCGGTCCACTGGGCGCCGGCTCGGGGCGGATCGAGCGAGGCGCGCAGCATGCGGCGGAAGGGCCCGAACGCCGTCTCGTCGGCCCGGGCCGGATCGCGGACGCGGCCGTGCGCCTGGGCCTCCAGGCGCGGATAGTCCGGCCTGATGAACTGGCACGCCTCGCCGCACTGCTTGGGCGTGGCGGTGCGCGAGACGCCGCAATCGGTGCACAGGTCGCGCGGCGGCGCGGGCCCCACCTGCGGCGTCCAGACGGCGGAGCGGGGATCGGCGCGCGTGTCGGTCAATCGGTCCCCATGCGCCCCGGCCCGCGAGGCGCGGTTTGCGCGCGTGGGATCAGCGCCCTAGTGATAGCCGCTGATGGCGACGCCGCCCAGACGCAAGAAGCCGCGCAACCTTCAGACCATCGTGCGCGAGGCCGTGCTCATGCGCCGCTATCGGGCCTGGGCCACCGACGCCGCCTTCGACTTCGACTGGGCGGCGATGCGGCACAACCGGTCGGCCCTGGTCAATCTCCTGGTGGCCGAGCGCGGGCACGGCGACTATCTGGAGATCGGCTGCGCGAGCAATCTGCTGTTCGACACCGTCGCCGCCCGCAGCAAGATCGGCGTCGATCCCGAACAGGGCGGCACCCATCGCATGACCAGCGACGCCTTCTTCGCCGCGAACCCCAAGCTGCGGTTCGACGTGATCCTCATCGATGGCCTGCACACCTATGACCAGGCGCGGCGCGACGTCGAACACGCTCTGCAGAGCGTGGCGCCCGGCGGCTGGATCGCCCTGCACGACATGCTGCCGCGGGACTGGATCGAGGAGCATGTGCCCCAGATCTCCACCAGCCGTTGGACCGGGGATGTGTGGAAGGTGGCCTTCGAGCTGGCCCGCACGAGCGGCGTGGAGTTTCGCCTGCTGACCATCGACCATGGCGTGGGCGTGGCCCGGGTGACGGGCGCGGGGGCCCGGTTGGCCGATCTTCGGGCGGACCTGGCGGAGCAGCGGTTCGGCTGGCTGCACGATCATTTCGCCGACCTGCCGGTGACCGACTGGGCGGGGGCGATGGACTGGATCCAGGGCCGGAACGCCTAGCCGGGGGGCGCGAACATCGCGTTGAGCTCGCCGCCCTTGGCGCCGTCGGCCAGGGCGTCGAAGCGGCCTTCCTCGGCGATCTGCCGGGCGGCGCGCAGGAACCCGCCCCAGGCGGCGCGGGCGAGGGAGCCGCCGACGCTGATCCGGCGCACGCCCAGGGCCGCGAGGGCGGCGACGCTCAGGCCCGGGGTGAGCACATTGACCGGCCGTGGGGCCACGGCGGCGACGACCGCGGCGATATCCGCTTCCGAGCGCAGGCCGGGGGCATAGAGGCAATCGGCGCCCGCCTCGGCATAGGCGGTCAGGCGACGGATCGTCTCGGCCAGATCGGGCCGGCCGGCGATGAAGCCTTCGGAGCGGGCGGTCAGCAGCACTCCGCCGCCCGAGGCGTCGATCGCCGCGCGGGCGGCGGCGATGCGCTCCACCGAAAGCTCAAGGGGATGCAGGGGCTCGGCCCCGCCGCGGGTCGAATCCTCGATCGAAAGGCCGGCGACGCCGGTGGCCGCCGCGCGGGCGACATTGGCCGCGACCTCGGCCGGCGCGACCGCGAAGCCGTCCTCGAAATCGGCGTTGACCGGCACATCGACGGCGGCGGCCAGGACGGTGAGGTGCTCCAGCGCCGCCTCGAGGGCGACGGCGTTGTCGGGCCGGCCCATGGCCCAGGCCATGCCGGCGCTGGTGGAGGCGAGGGCCGGGAAGCCTAGGGCCTGCAGGGCGATGGCGGAGCCTGCGTCCCAGGGATTGGGGATCACGAAACAGCCGCGCTCGTGCAGGGCCGCGAACGCCGCCCACTTGGCCGCCACGCCTGTCGTCATGTTCGCGCCTCCCGGACGATCACGCCTGTTGTAGCGCGCGTCCGGGCCGGTGCGGAAGGGTCAGAAGAGGACGCCGGTCTCCACCAGGCCGCGCACCTGGCTGGTGTCGATGCCGTTCTTGCCGAATTCGAAGCCCGGCACCCCGCTCTCGATCTTGGTGTAGGAGAGCTCGGCGCGCAGGAACAGGATCTTCCACTGGTAGGTCGGGGTGACGGTCAGCGACCAGGCCTTGCTGCCCGGACCGTAGAGCAGGTTGGTGAAATCTTCCTCGCCGAAATTACCGCCGGTGGAGCTGATGTATTCTCCCCGGGCGCCGACACTGAAATGCGGCGTGAAGGCGTATTTCATCAGCACCGCGCCGCCGACGGTGGAGGCGTCGTGGAAGATGAAGGCCTCCGGCTTGCTGGGCGTGTGGGTGTACTGGAAATAGGGCGTGATCGAGAACGGCCCCTGGGTGTGGGTGAAGGCGGCGCTGAAGATCTCGCCGTTGGCCTGGGCCGTCGGGGTCGCGAAGCTGGCGACATTGGTGTGGTCGAAATTGCCGCCGCCATCGAAGGTGATCGAGTCGCGCGGGTTGAAGGTGTAGGTCAGCAGGGCCGAGATCCAGTTGTAGCGATCGGAGTAGTAGCCGTCGTTCAGCGACACCGACACGGCGATGGGGCCCTTGGCGTAGTTGGCCTGGATGCCCTTGCTGATCACCGGTTCCTGGTTCCACAGCAGGCCGCGCTCGATGTTGACGTTCTGGAAGGTGAACACCGATTCGGAGCCGATCAGGGTGGGCAGCTTGCCGGCGATCACGCTGAACGAGGAATTGGGGGCCCACTTGCCATAGGCGATTGGGGCCGGCCCGAAGGTGTTGTCCAGGGTGAAGCCGGAGCGGAAATAGGTCGCCCCCACGGCCGGGAACGAATAGGCGCCGACCTGGACATAGAACTGGAAGGCGCCGTCCGTCTTCTGGATGAACAGCTGGGCGTTGCTGACGTCGCCGCGCGCGTCCTCGTCGCCGAAGTTGGTGTTCGATTGCACAAGGCCCAGGCCGGTGACGGCCCCGCCGATATAGACCTTGCCGATGACGCCGGTATCGAAGCTGACGGGGTTGGCGTTGGCGTTGAAGGTGGCGCCCACGGCCGGGGTCGCGACCGGATCGGCCGCCGCCGCCGCCGCCATGGCGAGCACGCCCAGGGCGGACGCGCCGCCGCACAGGGCCTGTTTCCAGAGTCTCATCGTCAAATTCCCCTCTTGTCCGTTGCGCGCGGCGCGGCGCCCCGTTCGTCGAGGTCGTCCTGCCACCAGGAATTGTTTGCCGCGCGGCGCGCCCCCGCCCCAACCCGACCGGCGCCGGGCGGCGGCTTAGCCGGGCCGAGCGCGTTATTTGTGCGACGCAACATCGCCGCTGCCTGTTTTTAATGCAGGCGAGCGGGCGTTCGCCCTGGCTAGCGCATGGCCAGGGGGGCGTAGCCCAGATGCAGGCCGGCATCGGCCAGCAGGGTCTCGCCGGTGATGTGGCGCGCGGCCGGCGAGGCCAGGAACACGGCCGCCCCGGCGATATCCTCCGCCGTGGAGGCGACCTTCAGCGGCATGGAGGCGGCCACCCCGGCGCGCATCCGCTCCAGCGCCGCGGCATCCATGCCGCGCTCGAACCAGGGCGTATCGATGAACCCCGGGCAGACGGCGTTGACGCGGATCCTGGGCGCCAGGGCCCGGGCCAGAGAGAGGGTCATGGTGACCAGCGCCCCCTTCGAGGCGGCGTAGGGCACCGACGAGCCGATCCCCAGCACGCCGGCGACGGAGGATGTATTGACCACCGCGCCCGGGGCCGGGGCGGCCTCGAGCAGCGATCGCGCCGCCCGGATCATCTGATAGGCCCCGACCACATTGACCGCGTAGAGGCGCAGGAAATCCTCGGCGTTCACCGCCTCCAGCTTCGCGTGATCGTTGGCGAACTTGGTGATGCCGGCATTGTTGAACAGGGCATCGATGCGGCCCAGCGCCTCGGCCTTGGCGACGATCGCGCGGCAATCCTCATCCTTGGCCACATCGCCCTGGGCGAGGATGGCCTGGGCGCCATGCCCCTCCACCAGGCGCGCGGTCTCGGCCGCCTCGTCGGCGCTGGAGGCATAGTTGACGATCACCGCCGCCGCGCCGCGCTCGGCCGTCTCCACCGCGATCGCCCGGCCAAGGCCGGTGGAGGCGCCGGTGACCAGCACCACCCAGCCCGCGAAATCCCTGCCCGCCATCGCCTTCGCCTCCACGCCTCTGCCGGGCCGTGATAGCGCCGGCGGGGGCGGTTGTCTCGCTTCCGGCGTGGCGAGGCGGGCGGCTCAGGCCGGATCGATCCTGGCCAGGAAGCAGCCGCGCCGGGCGGTGTGGGCATGGACATAGGCGGCGCCCGGAGCGGCCAGCAGGCGATCGATCAGGGCCTGCGCCTCCGCCCCTTCGCAGAGGTCGGCGTCGACCATCATGCCGCCGGCGTCGAAGGCGCGCAGCGACAGGGTGCGGCCGATGAAGCTATCGGGGATCTCGCCCGCCAGGCTTCGCGTCTCGCTCGCCGCCTCGCGCACATAGATGGCATGGGCCGAGCGATAGGGCGTATCGGCCCCCTGATGCTCATGATTGAGCAGCAGCACGCTCTCGCCCGGCGCCGCATCCTCCAAGGTGATGCGGCACGGCGCGGTGCGCGGCGCATCGATCCAGTGGCGCAGCACGCCCAGGCTCGCGAGCTCGGCGTCGGGCCGCCCGAACAGGGGCTGGAAGGCCTCGATCGGCAATCCTGAAACGGTGAAGGTCATGGCGCGGCTCCTGATGGGTGGACAAGCCGCACGATCGCGCCGGGGCGGCGGCGGGGCCACCCGATCCTTGCGCCGGGTCGTTTGCGCGAATTTTTCGAGCACGGGAGGGGGCGATTTCCGGTGTTTTGGAGAGAGCCGCGGAGGCGTTTTTGCAATATCGCTTTATAACTCAAGAGGGATTTGTCAGCCCGCGGCGGGCGCCCGGCGGACAAAACCGGACAAAACCGGACACGAACGTAACAATTTGGGACAGCCACGGGCAGAAACCGAACAGCGGCGGACAGCGGCGTAACAGAAACGGACAGGCGCGGACACCGGCGGACAAACGCGGACAAAATCGGCGAGAAATCCGTTTGACGGGGGCATTTCATATTGCAATGGTGCGGAAAGGTCGAGTAGGAGTCAAACGTGGGGTGGCGATCGGTGAGGATTCGGGATGTTTTTGCTCTTACATGAAGGCGGCCGTAACGGCGTTCCTCCAAATCTGGCGTAGCCTTAGATGCCTCGTAGGCCACCGTCCCGATGTCCGGCCTATGGCGTCAATGATTGCAACAGATGAACAGAAGGCCCATGGATCTTCGCGAAGCTCCATACTCATAGAAATCAGAGATAAATCTTACCATCTGAAACTAAAACTAATTCGGTTTGAGATCCACCAACCTCACTCGCGAGTTATCTCCGTATCGGAAAAGAACTTTTGCCTCAGCGCCGCTACCCCAGATGATCCGGGCTTAAAACGATCAGAATTGAAATCACTACTGTTAAGTTGAACACGGTCCATTAATCCTCGAAACTGAGACCGATCAGGAACTTCACCAGGGCTAGCGCAATCCAGATATGCGCTCCGCAAGAAAATCATCAACGCATTGAAGCCTGTTGTCTTGTTGAGGATCAAGCCGGAGCCGCCCGCGTTCCAGGCGTCAGGCCAACGATCCGCTACGGCACCGAAGTAGGCCCAAAGCACGGCTCCAATATCGCCGTCCTTGTTTTTGACGAAGGGCAATCGAAAAATCATCGCTCTTGCCTGTTCCAGCGTCGGCGTTGGGAAGTGACCACCGCGCCGGCCGATGTCGCGATCAAGGATGACGTCGTTGGTTAAATATGGCAGCAAGGCGCGCACAAAAGTTGCTTGCGAGAGGGTCTCTCCAAACCGCCCCTCGGTCGCAGTCCCAAGGCGCTTGATACGCTGAAAAAACGGGCTGGAGGGGGCTGCGTCGAGGGCCACTGCGAGTTCATGACACGTCTTCTCAGGCGTTCTCGCTTGGTCATAGGCGAACAAGTCGTAGACGAGGCTGTTGTTCACTTTGGTCTGGGCAAGGTTTACAACCGAAAAAACACTCGCCTGGGATGCGATGTCTAAGCCAACAAATATTGCAACGTTGATGTCGAAGTCCGGCCCGTCGTAGCTCTCCAATCCCTGTATGCGATGTTGACCGTCTAGAACTCGGGCGATCTGACGAAAAAGGAGCGGGTTTTGCCCTTCATCAGGATCTGGGACATTGCGTAGGGTAAGTTTATAGATCGGCGAGCCTTCCGGCAGACCAGCGCACTGGACCGACTCGATCGTAGTACAGCGTTCATCAACTCCCAGTATAACGGCAGTTGGGAACGTTGCATCTACTGTCCGTACGTAACGCTTGATTTCGGCAACGCGCTTCTCGTTCAGCACTCGCTGGATGCCGAGGTACTCGTCGATACCGCCTTCGCTACGGATCTGACGGATGTCCATATAGCATATCTTGAAGAGGTCCTTCGAGCTAATCGACGCGATGTAAAACGGGCCAATAGGCTGGCGGATTTCAATGGCGGCAAATCCGATTGAAATGTCGTCTTCTGTCGCAGAGGTGAGGTTCATCCCATCCTACTCTCTAGCTCATTGGTGAGCGCGGCTCCGCGTTCCGTGTTGGTTTTCTGGAGATCGGGTGCGTCGAAATATGTCGGAACGGCAACAACAAAATAGCATGCGATAGAAACCAAGTAGAATGCAACCGAGACTAAACCCATTGGGATGAATCTGAACGTATTTACGGCTGGATCGATTGCGAGGGCACCGGCCGCGACTGCAAGTCCAGTTGCCGTAACGCTATTTATTACAGGCGCAAAGCCGTATTTGGGCCCGTCCGGGTCCCACGTCCGAGAAAAAATTGTACCCGCAAGAGAGATAAACAGAAGGAAGAGTTGCCCGGTTAGGAAGGCCCTGTTGAGGAGTTGGTTTATGCCGAGCGTGTGGCCGCCGTCATGCTGTTCGCGAACCCAAACGAACCCCGCCCCAAAGAGGAGCGGGAGCAGGGAGAAGACGAGGATAATGGATATTTCACGGAGGGCACGCTGACGAACCGTCGGTTGAGCCTGGAGCGCATTCCAGATGTCCCTCCAAAGGATTTTCCGGGATGTACCCGATGGCTATGGCTAACTCCGTTGTTGCCCCTCGACCGCTGGCGCTGCCCGAGATGACAGACGGGCGGCTGAGGGTGATTTGTGTGCCCAAACCATCATACAGCTCACGTAGACTCGAATGGTTGGCGTTGGTGATGAGGATATTCGCACCTCGCGAAGCGGCGGCAGCCACCGCGGTTCGAAGCCGTAGCTGGTCTGACCAGGTGAAAATGCGATCGTTGTATTTTATAAAACCGTTAAGATTATGGGCTGTTGTGTAAGGCGGATCAACGAACGCAAAATCTCTCTCCGTCACTCGCCCCAGGGCATATTCAAAATCCTCACAGCGAATCTTGGTGTGCAAAAGGCGTGCCGCTGCACCGGCGAAATCGTCGGTGTCGAGGAGTACACGATCTTTAGTTCCCCGGGGGACATTAAAGATCCCCTTTTGGTTGACGCGATATAACCCGTTCCAGCAAGTTCTGTTGAGGTACAGAAACCGTGCCGCGACAGCGATGTTGTTTCCAGGTTCAGTTTGAGCGCGGACGGTATAAAAGTAGGTGTCGCTGTGGCTGAGAGCGTGCTTTGTCAGCGCTGCCTCGACCTCCGGAGCCGCATCCCGTATCGCCTCGTAGGTGGTTACCAGCTCTGAGTTGCAATCTGATAAGCAGCTCTGCGCAGGTGAGAGCGCGAAGAACACGGCACCCGATCCAAGAAAGGGTTCGTGGTAAGTGCCGTAGGCTCTCGGGAAGAGGGTGCCATAACGCGGCAACAGCCAGCGCTTTCCTCCGGCCCACTTTAGGAATGGAGTGATGGCCCGACCCCCATGCCGCGAATTTCCGCGAATGCTTCGACTTAAGTGAGTCTCGCAGATCGGCTCAGAGACGTCCAGTCCAGCTGGCTAAGCGGGCCTTTTTGTAGGCGATGTGGCGGTTACGGCTTGAGGGGCCGGGGATGACCTGCTCGAACCAGAGGCCTGGTCGCGCGCTCGGCGTCGAGCCTTCATCATGGCCAGGGTTGCGCCCGTGCCGGCGGAGTGAGCGGAGACGATCTCTACGTCTATCCAGGGGTCTACCGTTCTCAGGAACCGCCTGAACATTCTCGACGATCTGGCGCCCCTTCGGGCTATTCGCCACCACCTCTTTCATGATCTCTACACCTGGGCGGGCGAGGTGCGGAAGATCGAGATCGCGAGGGCAACGGTCGAACCCAGCTCCAGTATCTCGAGCAACCCGCCAACCGGGCCGACCATGGTCTCAACTTCACGCGCTTCATCCCGAAGGCTGGATCGACGCCTGGCGCGCTTCGCATGCCTGTGACTATCGGGCCTCATCAGCCAGATTAGGCGCGCGCCTTGTTGGTGGTCAAATCCAACACCCGAGGCCCGGCAGTCGGGTAACAGGCGGTCGGTCCAAGGTCCGCTTCCGGGCCCCGGGCCCCGGGCCCATGGCGACTTTCGACCCTTCTCTGACGTTGGGAAGGTCTGCCTATGGGTTATTCGATCGGTCAGATTGCTGTTGTTCAGCGCGCCATGGAGAATGCTAGGGCGAACACTGTGCAGGTCCCTGCAAGGGCCAGGATGAATATCGTCCGTGTCACGATGCGGAGCCGCAGAAATGGTTCGTCGCGCGCCGACGGCGTAGACCACCAAATGACGCCCAGTACAGCTAGAGGATCACTCAGGGTGGCCGTCCCCCCTAAGGGGACCGAGTTCCAGCGCGCGCTGAGGCGCCAGGCCAGAACAAGGTAAGCGAGGTTGCCCACGAACGCGGCTGCGAACACAATGCCAAAGGCTGGGGTTATGCCCGAGTTAGAGAGGTTTGGCGCGGCGCCAATAGCCTCAGGCTGGACGCTTACGGGAGGAGCAGCCGCACGGCCCAGGAACCAGTCAAGCGACAGCGGTTGCGAGGCAACGCCGGTGAAGAGGGCAAGCGCGCAAAACCCCCACGCACCGTATGCCACAAACAGCAGAAGCTTCAATTGCTTTACACTTTTCGTGAGTTCTGGGTCGTTCAGGCTTAAGTCTCGCCGCTGCCAGGCAAACTTGGTTATGGCGTTCGCTGATAAACCAAAGAATGATTTGCCCAAGAGGCCCTGCAACAACTCGGGGTGGCGAGCAGATAGGGCGCGTTTGACTCGATCCAGGAAGAAGAACTGCGCGGCGCAGCAGGCGAAAAATATCGAAAACGGGATCAAGAAAACCGGCAATCGCGCCCCCCAATTAAGTTCATGGAGATCTTATCCTGCACGAGGCTATGCACGTCCGATTTCGGTACGCACCTCAATGTCCGCCTTCCGCCCCAAGCCGAAGTTGGCAATGTCCGTCATGCGTCGGCCGCCGCCAATCGCGCCTCGGCGGCCGCGACCATGGCCGAAAAACCGGAGTCGCCGCGCACGGGCTCGAGATCGGGGTCCTCTTTGGCCCAGCTCAGAAAACCGTGCGCCGCCCTGGCGAAGAACGGCCCCAGCAAGGCGAGGGCGGCGTCGCGGTCTTTGAGATAGACGCTGACCGCGCAGGCCAGATTGTAGCGCATGTTCAGGTTGTCCGGATCGATCAGCAGCGCCTGATCGATCCACGCCTTGGCTTGATCCCCCTCGCCAAGGGCCGCCAGGGCGTAGGCGCCATAGGCGATCGCGGCGCTGTTGTTCGGGTCCTGCGCCACGGCGGCCATTACCCGCGCAAGGGTCATCCGCGCGGCGCGACGGGCGCCCTCTTCGTCACCGAGGGCGACGAGACAGCTCGTCATGTTCGCGGTCGAGTCGAAATCGGCCTGCATCAGCGACGCGGCCGTCTCGAAGTACCGCACCGCGTCCGAGAATCGCCGTCGCCGGTAGGTGAGGTAGCCGGCGCAGTGGTTCGCTTCGAAGGATTGCGGGTCCAGACGCAGGGCCAGCTCCATCTCGTCAAACGCCTCGTCGTAGCGATCCTGTTCGCCCAGATACATGGCCTTGACGGCATGGGCCTCGACCAGCCCCCCGTCGAGGGCTAGCGCCCGTTCTGCGGCGACCATGCCGTCGTCGGGCCGGCCGTGCACGAAGTGCAACACGCGCTGCGCCATGGCCATCATCGCCCAGGCCCGTGCGTAGAGCGGGTCGATCTGTGTGGCCCGCAGGCACAGCCGGAGCATCGCTTCGGCCCGCCGGGGGCCGGCGTTGTTGCCGCCGACATAGTACTGCCTGGCCATCAGGTAGAGGTTGTAGGCCTCGGCGCTGGTCGTCCCCCGCTGTTCTATCGCCTGTTTTTCGGCCGGCAGGAGCTTGAGCTTCAGCGCCGCGACGATGGCGCGCGAGATCTCGTCCTGCATGGCGAAGATATCGTCGAGATCGCGGTCCCAGCGGTCGGCCCAGATGTGTTTTCCGGCGGCGCCGTCGATGAGTTGGGCCGTGATGCGCACGCGGTTGTCGGCCTTGCGGACGCTGCCTTCCAGGATGTGGCTGACTCGCAACTGCCGGGCGATCCGGCGCACATCGACGTCCCTGTCCCTGAAAGTGAAGGCGGTCTGGCGCGCGACGACCGAGAGGCTCGAGATCTTGGAGAGGTCGGTGATGACGTCCTCCGTGATGCCGTCGCTGAAGTACGCCTGTTCCGCGTCGGCGCTCATGTTGGCGAACGGCAGGACGCAGATCGAGAGCCTGTGGGGAGCGGCGGCCGGCGCGGGCGCCGCCTCTCCTGTCTCGCCGGAGGAGCCGCCAGTGAGTTCGGAGATGCTGGCCACCACCTTGAGCCAGCCCGGCGCGCCGGGATCGCCAGTCCATCCATCCATGTCGGCGCACTGGATCTGACCGAACGGCATCGGCGGCATGGCGCCATCGACGCTGAGCTGGACAAGTGTCCCGGCCTCGAGCGCGGCATTGGCCTCCGCCCGCACCCAGTGCGACTTCACCGCTTCAGCCGACCAGACCGTGACGACCGCCCTGGCCGCCATCAGCCGCTCTTCTATCACCTCCGAATAGGACCGGTGCGCGGGCAGCTCATCGTCCCGCCACACACTATAGCCCAGAGCCCGCAACGCCTCGGCGATCGCCCGGGCCTGCGGCTCCGTCGAGCGGGCGTAGGAGATGAAGACGTCGGGCATGCTCGCGCGACCCCGTCCACAGTCGCCGCCGGAACCCTATCGGCGCGCTCTACGGGGGGGCAAGTGAAAGGTCGCCGAAGACGGGGTAATCGCGGTCGCCCACGGGAGGGCGCGGAGCGTCCGAAAACCGGCTTGACAGCGCAACCCGGCGCCCGGACCGTCGCAGGATCGCAGACTTCGGGGGAACAACGTGACGGCCTCAGCACCACACCGCGCGCGCAATCTGGCGGAAATGGGAGACATACAGGGTAGGCTCGGTTCGCCGGATGCGGCGCGGTTGTCGATCGAGTCTTATCGGCCGCGGCCCAGCGACATCGTCATATCGCCCTATGGCAAATGCGGCACGACCTGGCTGCAGCAGACCTTTCACACCCTGCGCACGCGCGGCGACATGGATTTCGACGACATATCCCGCGTGGTGCCCTGGATCGAGACTTCGCGCATGCTGGGGGTCGATCTGGACGCGCCGCAACGCGCAGAGCCACGCGGCTTCAAGAGTCATCTGGCCTATGACCGGATGCCCAAAGGCGCCCGTTACGTGGTCGCGCTGCGGGACCCGAAGGATGCGCTCGTCTCGATGTATCGTTTCATGGAGGGCTGGTTTCTTGAGCCTGGCGCCGTGCCGATCGGCGACTTCTGCGCCGGGCGGTGGATGAAGGGCGGGGCCGAGGGCGACGGTTATTGGCATCACCTCATCAGCTGGTGGGAGCAGCGCGAAAATCCCGACGTATTGTTGTTCTCCTACGAACAGATGACTCTCGAACCAGCCGCCCATATCCGCAGGCTCGCCGCGTTCTGCGACATTCCCCTGGACGACGCCCTGGCAGCCCTGACCCTCGAGCGGTCGTCGCTCGGCTTCATGCTGGCGCACAAGGACCGATTCGACGACTTCATGATGCGGTCGCTGTCGGAAGAGCGCTGCAACCTGCCGCCCGGCAGCGACTCCGCCAAGGTGCGCAAGGGCGGCGTCGGAGGCTACCGGCAAGATCTTCCGCCGGAGGTCGGGGCTGTGCTGGACGCCGAATGGTCCAGGATGGTGACACCGAAACTCGGCTTCGCGGACTACGCGGCGCTTGAGGCGGAGTTAGGCCGAAATCCCGGCTAGGATACCGTAGCAGCCTGCGAAGGCGTTTTTACACAGCCGGCACGCTAAGGGGACTCTCAATTGGCGCTGGCGATGCAGGGCGAGACGAAGAGGTGGCCATTCCAGCCGCCTTCCAGGGTGCGGGCCATTACGATGGCCCACATGGCCGTGAGCGCCAGGGCGAGCGCGCTGCCGAACACCGTGAAGGCTCCGAGATGGAGTGTCGCGCCGAGCTTCAACGTCGCCAAAGTGTAGACCCCGAGCGGGAAGGTGTAGCCCCACCAGCCGAGGTTGAACGGCACGCCCTCGCGGAAATAGCGGAGGGTGATCAGGACAGCGAGGAACAGCCACCAAAGCCCGAACCCCCAGAGCAGAAGCCCGCCCACCAGACCCAGCCCCTGCGCGATGGTTCCGACGCCGGCAAGGCCATGGGCGGCGAATATGGCCGGTGCGTCGGCGCCAAGGACGATCAACCCCAACGCCCCGGTGCCGATGGGTCCGAGCGCCAGCCAGCTGGACGCCGCCACGCTCGCGGGCGGCAGCTTGTGCAGCGCCATCCGCAAGATGAGGATCGCCAGGATGCCGAACGCCACCGGCACCGAATAGGCCCAGAGCGCATAGCCGGCGACGAGGGTGGCGAACTGACGCGCGGGGTCGGTGAGGTACGGTGCGATCAGCCCGCCTGTCACCGCCGCCACCTCGGCCGCCACGACCGGCAGCAGCCAGACCGCCGTCATCTCGTCGATGCGATGCTGTTGGCGGGTGAACATCAGATAAGGAATGACCACGCCGCATGAGACCGCCATCGCCACGTCCAGCCACCATAACGCCTCGGCCACCGGGACAACCCCAGGGCCGAACCTCGGCAAGGCGAAGGCGAGGGCGCCGTTGATCAGGGTCGCCAGGCCCATCGGAATCGTGCCGATGAACATCGAAACCACGCTATGTCCGAAGATGCGCCGGGCCTCGTGTCCAAACAGCATCCACCGCGCCGCGTAGAGCCCGGAAAACAGGGCGAACAGTCCCACATCAAACCACCACAGCCCCTCGGCGAATGGGCGGAGCGATGGGCCCACGCCCGGAAGCTGCGGCAGGGTCAGGGCGAGGACGCCTGTGCCCATGGTGGCGGCGAACCAGTTGGGCGTGAACTGGCGCACCATCTCCAGAGGCCGGTCCAGCCGGGAGAGAGGCTTCAGCCCGCTCATAACGTCGCGAACGTGATCGAGGCTCATCCCGGGTTCTATAACTGATCCGCCGGTGGGTCGTGACCACTTCCGCTACTCACCCCGAGCGGCGGTTGGAAGAGGCCAATTCCCCGGTTCGACCCTCTGCCGCCGTCCAGAACGTCCGCTCCCGGACTCAGCCGCGAGAAGCGGTCATCGTGTGAAGCCTGTCATCGACACGGCCCGATCGCCGCCTCTATTACGTGGCGGGTCAAGCCCCCGGACCAGAAGGACCGATTCCATGCCCCTGTGCAGAGCGGTCCTCGCCCTCTTTCTTCTGGCCACGGCCAGCAGCGCGTGGACGACTCCGGCGCGGGCGTCGGAACCCTCCACGACCGCCGTGGCCACGGCCGATCGCATCCAGGCGCTGATCCCCGACCTTGAGGCCTACGCCACGCGCGGGATGAAGGCGTTCGACGTGCCCGGCCTCGCCATCGGCATCGTCGCGGGCGACAGGCTGGTCTACGCCAAGGGCTTCGGCGTGCGCAGCAAGGGCGGCGGACAGCCCGTTGGTGCGCGCACGATCTTCCAGATAGGTTCAAACACCAAGGCGTTTCTCGCGACCAGTGAGGCCATCATGGTCGACCGCGGGAAGCTCAACTGGAACGACCGCGTCGTCGATCTCTATCCGGCCTTCCAGATGAAGGATCCATGGGTCACTCGCGAATTCCGTGTCTTCGACCTGCTGGCCCAGCGTTCCGGCCTACCGCCGCTGGCCAACGATATGCTTGCCATGGCCGGCTTCGACGAGGCGGCGTTGATCGGCTCGCTCCGACAGGTGGAGCCGGTGTCCAGTTTCCGCACCACCTTCGCTTACACTAACATCACCCATGTCCTGGCGAGCCGCATCGTGGCGCAGGCCGCGGGAGCTCCCGATTGGAACTTGGTTCTCCAGAAGGAACTGCTTGATCCCCTCGGCATGAAGGACTCCACCTACACGGCCGAAGCCATCGGGCGGGCGGCCGATCATGCGAACGGACATCGCTGGACGCCAGCGGGCGTCGTCGAGACGCCTTTCACGCCGATCTTCCCTTACCATCTGGTCGGGTCCGGCGACATCAACTCCAATGTCGAGGATATGTCGCGCTGGGTGCGATTTCAGCTCGGCGACGGCGCCTTTGAAGGACGCCGTATAGTCTCGAAAGAGAATCTCGGGGTCACCCGATTGCCCAAGGTCGCGCTGACCGACGCGGTCTCCTACGCCATGGGTTGGTATACTTGGCGGACGCCGAACGGCGGTGTCATCTGGCACGATGGCGACGCCCTGAGTTTCGGCTCCTTCGTGGGCATGGCGCCTGACAGAGATGTCGGCGTCATCATCCTCACCAACGAAACCAATGTGGGCTTTCCCAATTCGCTCGGGGCCTGGATGCTGGACCGGATCCTGGGCAACCGCCAGGTCGACTACGTGACAGCCAAGCTCACGGAGGAAAAGGCCCATTTCGAGACCTCGGCCAGGCAGTTCGCCAGACCTGGCAGCCCGCGGCCGTTCCCGCCGCTGGCGCCGCTCACCGGCGAGTTCGTCAACCCGAGCTTCGGCGAGGCGGCGGTGAAGCAGGACGGCGATGCTCTGGTCATGGAGATCCGGGCGACCGGCGCCAAGTACAGGCTCGCGCCGTGGGATGGCGACATTTTCGTCGCCCAGCTCATGCCATCAGGCCCATTCGGACCGATCGTCGACCTGGGCTACATGACCAGGGGATTCGCACAGTTTCAAATGAACAGCGACGGCAAGCTCAGTCTGCTGCGGCTTGCTTTTGGTGACAGCCAGCAGTTCGAGTTCCGGCGTGAATAGCCGAGCGCGAGCGTCCCGACCCCTGCCTGGCGCGCTCGCGCGTTGGTCCATGTAAAAAGGCGAGCTGGACGACCGCCCGATTGCACACCACGGCGCGTGCCGGGGCATGGGAGAGGCCAGGGGCGGCGCTTGACACCGCGAAGGACGCCAAAATAGGGTTTTTCGCAAGGGGCGCGGGCATGGCGTCTCAGGTCGTTGACTGTGAGGAGCGGCTCGGTTGCAGGCCAAGGCGGACGCCGACCGCGCGGCGCTGTGGGAAGCAACCAGGATACGCGGCTACGGCACGCTCGGCGTGGCCACCGAGCCGCTCGCCATCGCATCGCGGCGCGTCCTGGAAATCGGCATGGGCGGAGGGCCGTTCTCCGTGGCCGCCACCGTCGCCGGCGCTTCGGCCTATCTTGGCGTGGACCCGCTGGTCGGCACCGACCATGTGCGCGATTTCCGCAGCCTCACCGACAAGAGCTTCCCTCCGTACGGTCCCTTTCCGCACAGCTGCGCCGAGATCATGCGCCTATATCCGTCGGTAAGGCTGTTGAGCGCGCGCCTCGAAGACGTGGTCGAGGATGTGCGGGCGTTTCAGGCCGACGTCGCCGTTCTGTGGGGCGTGACCGAACATCTGCACGATCCTTGCTCGGTCATCGCAACGGTGTGGGAGGCCCTGCGGCGCGACGGTCTGATCTGGCTGACCCATAACAACTGGTACTCGTGGATCGGCCACCACGCCGATCCGCGGACCCTGAAGGCCTGGGACCCGGCCGATCCGGCGCACGACGCGGTCGTCGATTGGCGCCACCTCGATCCGTCGCACCCGCTGAACGGCGATGCGAACCTCAATCGCATGCGACTGGGGGACTTCCGCGACCTCATCGACAAATATTTCGAAATCCTGGAGTTCTCGTACGAAATCCACGCCCTGCACAGGCTCACGCCCGAGATCCGCCAGCGATACCGACACATACCGTTGGAGGAGATGCTGGCTACGTCGGTTCGCGTTTGCGGCCGGCGAAGAGCGGCGCCTCGAGATGTCGACCTGTCAGACCGCGCCTTCTATCATCCCGCCCCCGATTACGGAGCGAACCAGGACTTCAGCGGCGAAGATATCGAGCCGTTTCGGCGCGTGGGCTACATTCACTTCGGTCCACAGGGGCAACTCGTCAGCCACAGCGACAATGACTACGCCGGGCGACGCGTGTTGCGATCCCTCGAGCCCGGCCAAACGATCGGCCTCAGAAAGGCGGACGTATTCGTGAAATTCACCGTCTCCCGGCTCGATCATCGGGCCGATGGCGACGTGCGGGTGATACTGTGTGAGCCGGTCAGGGAAGACTATCGCACGGTCAATCGAGGCATGTGGCTGTTGGAAGCCGGCGCCGCTGGGCGCTTCGCAAAACGCGCATCGCCCGCCCGCGCCGCCACCGGCTCCTGGGGCGCGGTGGTCAATTACATGCGGCGTCTCACGGGAGTTTCGGGGGGCAGGCTGGGATCGCCGCACGGACCCACACGCGGCGCTGGCCGGCGATTGAACCCGTCGGGAGCGCGACCGGACGGGGCCTGATTCAGTCTCTTCCCGGGGAGCGGCAGATGCCGGGTTCGGATCCGCGCCCGGGGTCGTGGTTTGCTGCGTGGGTAGCACCGCGCGGCTCTCGGTGAGCCAGGGCAAAAGCCGCCTCCAGCCGGGGCGCATAGGCCTCTTCCCGGGCGCTGCCGGCGACCGTCAGGTTGATGTCGATCGCCGGCTTTGCCGGCAGGCCGGGAACCGCCGTCGAGCCCACGTGCTCCAGCCCCAGCGCCGCCGCCCCCAGCGCCGCGCGCACCCGCGCCGCCGGGGCGTCGAACATCGAGGCCCCGAGCGGGGCATGGTCCAACAAAGACCACGGCACGGTAGCGCCAGGAGCGGACTCGCGCGTGGTTCCGTGAACTAGACATTCGCGTCGGCCGCGCCAACGTCCGCTCTCGAGCCGGAAGCCAAGACGAAGGATCGACCCAATTGTGGACTCTAAGGGCGGGCGTTCTGAGACGTCTAAAAACGCCCGCTCTCGACCCCGTTGCGTACCTCAAGACAGCTGGTAGGTTGGCCTTGGTCTCGGGGGGCGGTTGCATGAATATCCATCTGCCCAAGCCGCTGCACGGCTGGCGCGAGTTCGCCCGCGAGATGGGTATCCGCGTCATCGGTGGACTGATCGAGCCCGGAGCTGAACGCGTCGTCGCGGGCTTTCCACCAGCGGAGCGGTCTGGAGCGACGCTGCGGCGCTCTTCTTGCTTGACGGCAGCGCTTTTGGCGGTCGCGCTTCTGTGCCCGCTCGGAGCCCACGCACTGCCCCTGGCTGTGCCGAAGCTCGACTGGAAGCCATGCAGCGATCCTGGTCAGCGAGGGTTCGACTGCGCGACGGCGCGTGTGCCGCTTGATTATTCGAGGCCTGGTGAGAGGACCATTGAGCTGGCCCTGATCCGCCATGAGGCGACCGACCCGGCCCGCCGAATCGGCTCTCTCTTCTTCAACCCGGGCGGTCCGGGTGGGCGCGGCACGGTCATCCTGCCGTTGTATCTCGATCTCCCGAACGCCTCCGCCCCGGTGATCTTCCCTGAGCGTGTGCGCGAGCGTTTCGACATCGTCAGCTGGGATCCGCGGGGTGTCGGCGCGAGCACCTCGGTGCATTGTTTCGCGACCCCGCAGGAGGAGCGGGAACGGATAAGCCGGCTCGCGGTGGGAGTGCCTGTGACCTGGGAGCAGCGGAGGGCCTGGATCAAGGGTTGGGAAGAGATCGCCCGGCATTGTTCCAGGAGCAAATCGGCCTGGCTGCTAGCCCACGTCGACGACCGACACGGCGAGGGATCTGGATCTGCTGAGGCAGGCTGTGGGCGATACGCAGCTGAGCTACCAGGGGAATTCTTATGGGACCCTCTTGGGCGCGGTGTACGCCAACCTGTTTCCCGACAGAGTGCGGGCCATGGTGCTGTTGGGTAACGACGAACCCGTGGGCTACACGAACTCGGGCGCCGACCGTCCTGTCTTCGATACATCGCTCCGACAGAATGTCGATCGGGGTACGGCGGACACCCTGGATTCCTTCCTCGAATACTGCGGTCGGTCGACCACCCGGGAATGTGCTTTCTCGGCCGGATCCGGATCGGCCACAAAGGCCAAGTGGCAAAGCCTGCTGAAGAGAATCCGGAGAAAGCCGACAACCGCCGGCGGGGTCAAATACGACTATGACCTGGTTGTCACCCTGACAGTCGTCTCGCTCTATGAACTGCGGCCTGGATTCATCGGCTTCGACTGGGGATGGCTGGCCACCTTGCTCCAGGCGCTTTGGGAGGGGAGCAACGACCCTCACCGTTACCCGCCGTTCCCGGATAGCCCGGGGGGGCAACAGGCGACACAACTCCTGGCCGTGGTCTGCGCCGAAGCCCCCAACCCGCGTGACCCCGGCGTCTATTTCGCCCTTTCCGATTTGTCCGCACGCCGATCTGGCGCCGTCGGTCCTTACTGGGTCTGGCGTGACGAGGAGTGCGCCGCGTGGCCAGCCGTCGCGGCCGATCGCTACAGGGGCCCTTGGAACAGGCGCACCGCCCACCCGATCCTCGTCGTCAACAATACCCATGACCCGGCCACGCCGTATAGCGAGGCGGTATCGATGGCCGCGGAGCTGGCTGACGCGCGCCTTCTGACGATCGACGGTTACGGCCATGCGGACGCCGCGGTCGCCAGCACATGCGCCGACGGTTACGTGAGCCGCTACTTCATTGACGGGAAACTACCGCCGACGGGGACGGTGTGCCGACAGGACTCACCACCGTTCGCCAGTCCGAAAGCGGCAGGACCCTAGCTATCGGAGTCTCGAGGGCCATAGGCGAAGTAGAGGTTAGGTTTGGCGCCGCCCTTGCCGGCCGAAGTCGGCGCGATCTGTTCGGCGAAGTGAGCCTAGGAGCTCAACGCTCCGGTCCCGAAAATGCGTTCCCAACGGCAGGAGGAGGGAACGGCATATCTTCTTCGGCGACCCTGGCGGCGGTGCAAGCGTTCAAGCCTTAGCCAGCGCGCGCAACAGGGCCCGAACATAGGGTCCGTTTTCGACCCCGAAGCGGACTTTGGGGCCGTGTGGCCGCCCTTTATGTGGCGCCGATCCTCAACTACAGTTCAGCCATGGGGGACGAAGGCGAGGTTCCAGCGACGCAAGCCAGCGAAGCTGCGCTGAGCAAAGCTAGGAGGAACGGTCATGGCGGGTGATGGCGCCGGTCTCACGCTCGAGGGGATCAGCCTGGTGAAGGACATCATCAGCAGCAACGAGGGCGGGATCGGCTACAAATCGGATCAGATCACCTATCCGGCCGGCCTGAGCTATGTTCCCGAGGATGCGAACCCGCAGACCCCGGCGGTGTTCAGCGTCGGCAAGCTGGGCTCGCTGTTCCACGACGATGCGATCCTGTTCACCCTGCGCGGCAATTTTCGGGCCTATGAACAGACGATCATCGACGATCCGAACAGCATCCTCACGCCGGTGATGGCCAACGTCTATGTGCAGCTGGAAACCAGCAGCAAGTCGTCGTTCTCGTCGCTCGAGGTACAATTCACCGCCCTGCAGACGCCCTATGGGTCGGCGGAGGATCCGCGCATCCGCTTCAATGTGGCGGGTCGGTTCGACCCGGCCGGCACGGGTGACACCCTGTTCCACGGGGTGATCGAGATCGACGCCCAGGCCAATGTGAACCTGATCGTCACCGACAGCGCCATCGAGGCGGGCGACGGCGAGATCAGCGACAATTCGCCCGGCGGCTTCGGGGTGGGCATCGCGGACTGACGCGCTCATCGTCCGATCAGCTCGAACAGCCTCCAGGGTGGTCATTTCGTGCAGGAGGACAGCCCGGCTGAAATCGCCGAGCTCCTGCACCGCTTCGCTCCGCACTGAAAGGAACCGCGATGAAGGTCGAGAACCAGGTGATGCCACCGATGCCGCAAGCGGCGGCGTTCTTCGGCGCTCCCGAGGATGGACCGTTCGTGATGGTCAACCTGCTGAAGTTCAAGCCGCGCGCCGAGTACGAGGATGGCTCGGACGCCAACCTCACCGGCGCCGAGGCCTACGCCCTCTACGGCGAGGCGGTGCGCAAGCTCGTGGAGGGGCTGGGCGGACGCGTTCGCTACTCCGGCGCGATCACCGGCCTGCTGCTGGGCGAGGTTGAGGAGCTGTGGGACATGGTGGCCCTCGCTGAATATCCGTCGTTGGCCGCCTTCCGGGAAATGGCCATGTCGCCGCAGATGCATGCCATCGAACATCACCGCAAAGCCGGACTGGCCGGCCAGCTCAACATCCGCACCAAGCCCGGCAAGGGCTTCTAGACGGGTGTGTTCTTGATCGGCTTCGCCACGTTGCTGGGGTTCGTCTTCGGCGCGGCGGCTTAAGCTGAGACGCCTCGGTTCGAAACGCCAGCCGAGCCGCCGATGCCGGCGGGCCGCGTGGCGGTGGAGGGCGGCCGCGCGCCATTGCCATGGCAGCGGGTTCGCTCGGATCGGCTCTAGTCCTCCGGATATCCGTAAGCCACCACCCAAGGTTGGATGATCGGCCTGATGGCGTCCAGTTCGTTTCGGTACGCGCGCCAATGCCCCATTCCGTCGCGATTGAGTCCTCTGCGCACCTGGGAAGCGCTGGGGGTGAGGATTGGGCGACGCCTGGCGGTTTCGGCGAAATTCCGCAGGGCCTCCTGCCACGGAAGATCCAGGAAGCCGCATAGTCGGCGCGTCTCGCCGTCGAAGTCTTCGATCAGGCTTTCGTGTCGATGCAGGTGAACAGGCAACGGCAGGCGCTCTGTGTAAAGCGCGGCCAGACGCATCACGCCGTCATAGAACCGCGCGGTGCGCGCGAGGTCGGTGAACTCGACGACAAGGGTGTTGGGACGAAAGCGGCGGCGAAAGCAACTCAGGACCACATCGCGCGGGTCCCGCAGGGCCAGGATGACGGTCGCATCCGGAAACAGCTTTGCAATCAGCGGCAGATAGATCGTGTCGAGAGGCATCTTGTCGACGAAGACCTTGCCGGCGGGATCCACTCCAAACCGCGCGACCCTTTGCCAATAGTCGGTCCGTTCGCGCGCCGCGGCATCGCCGTCGAGTGTCTCCAGCCGACGCAGGGCCGCGTCGTCTGAAAAGTAGGTCGTCAGGACAGGATCGAGCGTGGGTCGTTCCTCCAGCGACACCACCTCGGGATGGCTGGCCAGCACCTGTTGCAGCAGCGTCGTTCCCGAGCGTGGGAAACCGACAAGAAAGACATGCCGCCTCGCTCCGCCGCCGGCGGCCTCCCGGGACGCCGGCGGGGCCGCCCATTCCGCCGCCGCCGCCGTGAACCATTGGAGCAGTCGTTCGCAAAGCTCGACGCCCAGTTCCAGCCCGGCGGCCTCGACCCCGGTCATATGGACGCGGCGGAACGCGGCGTTGGCGGCGAGGTAGGCGGTCATTGCCTCCGCGGGTCGGGCGAGGCCGTCGAGGGCGTCGGCCAGGAGCCGCTGCGCGGCGCCTTCATGCAGCAAGGTCAGATTTCCATGCGCCAACAGTGACCTCGCGCGCGCCGTCACGCGCTCGAACGCGCCGTCGCGAAGGTCGAGCGAGGCGAGCGATAGCGACGCCGCGGGCTGGTGCGGATCGAGCGCCAGGGCGCGCAGAGCGTAAGACCGCGCGTCGGCGGGATCCTCATCCTCGACGGCCATCGCGGCCAGGGCGCCCAGCGGTTCGGCAAACCGGGGGTCGAGCCTGGTCGCGACGTGCTGCGCCGTGCGCGCCGCGACCCGCTCGCCCAGGGCCGAGAGGGCGAGTCCCCGCCCGTGGTGGGCTGGTGCGAAATCCGGACGCGCCGCGATGGCGGCGTCGAACGCCTCCAGTGCATCACGGGGCCGGCCTGACTTCGAGCAGGCCCCGCCCAGAGTATTGAGCAAGAACGGGTCGTTCGGCGCGGTTCGAAGGGCCTGGCCGATCCGCTCGATCGCCTCGACATATCGACCCGCCAGTTGCAGGCCGTGGGCGCAGAGATTCAGCAAGAGCGGGGTGTTCGCGCCAGCGGCGATGGCCCGGTCGGCAACGTCGACGGCCTTGCGCACATCCCCAGAGGCAAGGGCGGCGCGCGCGGCGCGTTCAGCGTCGTCGGCATTCCCGTGTTCCGGGGACAGTGATGGCTGCAACGCCTTCGAAGCCCGGGACCCGACGTCTTGGCGCTGCTCTAGAAATCGGCGGTCATGCCGATGAAGACGGTTCTTCCGATAGTGTCATAGACACCCGGAAAGGTGTTGCCATTCCCGAACGACGCCGTTCCGGAAATTCCGAGCGCGTTGGCGTCGACCACCGGCGGATCCTTGTCGAAGACGTTGTTGACGCCGATCCCGAGGGTGTATCGGTCGCGCAGCCTGTAGTTCGCCGCGAGGTCGAAGTAGCTGAACGCGGGAAGCTTGGCGTCGATCGAATCGACAAAGCCGACCCCGAAGGCCGCAAGGGACGGATCGGCAGAGTTGATATCGAGCCTGGCCGATCCGACGTACCGCCAGTTGCCCGACACCGACAGGTTCCAGGGCGTATTCCAGGTGACCCGGAATTCGTGTTTCCATTTCGCCTGCGGCTGCCCGCAGACCAGGCCGTAGAAGCCGACGCAATCATAGCTCGCGCCCCCGGCGACGGCGGCGGTTTCGTACTTCTCCGTGTAGGTGCCGAGGAAGTTGAAATCGAGCGAACCCGCCTTCCCCGCGCCAAGGACGTCAAGCGGCAAGCGGTAGCTGCCGCCGAGATCGAGCCCCGAGGTCGTGATATGGCCGGTGTTCTCGTTGATGTCGATCACATAACCGTCCGCCAGGGTCAGTCCGAACAGGGCGCCGGAGCCCGGCGCCCGATGGATCAGGCCGCAAAACGACTGCTGGCCCGCCAGGCAGTTGCCGATGATGGTCGTGCCGCCGATGGTCGAGATCGGGTTGGCGATCTTGATGTAGAAGTAGTCGGCGGTCAGGCTGAGGCCGGGTATGATCCGGGGTCTCACCACCGCCCCGACGGTGAAGGTGTCGGCCCGCTCGGGGGTCAGCTTGGCGTTGCCCCCGGTCAGCGCCGCGCATTGAGCGGCCGCGCATTGTGGGACCCCCTTGGCGAACTCCGCGGCGGTGACCCCGGTCAGGGCGCATTGAGCGAAGCTCAGGCTGGTTCCAGTGGCGCAGGGGTCGCCATAGGAAGCGTTGCCCACGACCTGCGGGTTGAACAGTTCGACGATGTTGGGCGCGCGTACGGCGCGGTTGTAGCCGCCGCGGAAGCGGACATCGGCGACCGGGGCCCATTCCGCCGAGACCTTGTAGGCGCTGGCGTCGCCGGAAGCGCTGTAATGGGCGAAACGATATCCCGCCTCGAACGACAGCAGCTTGGTGTAGGGCGAATCCTGAATGAGTGGCGCGCGCAGCTCTCCGAAGAGCTCCTTGACGTCGAAGGCGCCGTTGGCGGGCGGGTTCACGCCGCCGTTGCCGGAGAGATCGGCGCTGGCGAAGGCATTGTCCACGGCCAACGCCAAGGCCTCCCGGCGGTATTCGGCGCCGACCGCGATCGCGGCGCCGTCACTGGCCCACGGGCTCCTGACGCCGTATTTGCCCAACTGGCCCGTAACCGAGCCGGACACGATCTGTTCGGTGTTTCCGCCCGACTTGAGCGCCGGCTCCGAGATATAGGCGATCGCGGCCGGTGTCAGACCCTTGCCGAGCGCCTGGAAGATGTCGAGCGGCACGCAACCCGCATGGCCAGAGGCGCATACCGGTCCATTGGGGCCCGCGACCGCGTCGAGGGCATCGTTGATCTTGGCGATCGAGGCGTCACCGGTGAAGACGTCGCGGAAGGAGGTCTTCCCGAACTGTCCGCTGACATCATACGACCAAGCGTCGTCGAGCGCGCCGCGCAGGCCAATCGTGGCCGTGTAGGCGGTATGGCTGAGGTTGGTCACGCGAGGAATGCCCTGGAAGCGGTAGCCGACGCTCAGGTGATCAGAAATGCCGTGCGCGGCGATCGACGCCTGATCGGGCGCGTTCGGCCCGCAGATGACCGCGAGCTGCGCCGCCGAGGCCAAGGGATTGGCGCAGCCGATGGCGACCACCGGACCGTTGGTGAAGAAGAGCCCGCTGGGAGCGGCATTGCTCACCTGTTGGTCGTCGGCGAACAGCAGGCTTGAATAGGCCTCTATCTGTTGAGTGATCTCCAAGTGAGCGAAGTACCCAGCCGTATAGGTCTCATCGTGCTGTTGATAATAGTTGTATGGACCGAAGTTGAATCCGAGGTCCGGCGTGAACGGCACGAACGTCTTGCTGCCGTCCGGGTTGTCGGCCAGACCGAAGTCGGAGAAATTGCCGTACGCCGAATTGCTCGATCCGTGGCACACGTGCGTGTCGTATATGTTCGATGTCGAAGGGACGGTCGATAGACCGCAGGCCCCGGCGTCGCGGGCCCCTTGGCCCAGGGGCTGGATGTTTCGATAGCCCAGGTAGGCGGTGATGTTGCCCTTCCCATCCGGAGCGTTGACCCCAAGAATAACCGTGGCGGTGTAGGTCTTGGCGTCGATCTGGTCGGTCGCCAACGGTATTTCGTTGCCAGGATGGGTGCTGTTGTAGTCGCTGACGACCTTTCGATCAGCCGTATTGCCGTTGTGGTGAAGCGCAAAACCATACTGGGCATCGACGCGAACGCCCTCGAAATTCTTCTTCATGATGAAGTTGACCACACCGGCGACCGCATCGGAGCCATAGACGGCTGAGGCGCCGCCGGTGATCACCTCGACGCGGTCGATCAGCGCCGCTGGTATGTTGTTCAGATCCGGCGAAGGAACGATGGGATCGCCCGGCATCAGCCTGGCGCCGTTCACGAGCACGAGAGTCCGGTTCGATCCCAGGCCGCGCAGGCTGACGGTCGCGGTGCCCGATGCGCCGTTGTCTACCCCCTGGTTGTACTCCGGCTGAACAGACGGGAGGTTCTGCAGGAAGGTCTCGGCGTTGACCGCGCCCTGATACTTGATCTCACTGTCCGTGACGACGCTCAGCGGACTGACGCTCGTGAGGTTCTTCTGCGGGATGCGAGAGCCGGTAACCACCAGTTCGCCCACCGTGGCGACGCTGGGAGGGGCGGGCGCGTCGCCCGGCGGTCCCGCCTGAGCGTATGCGCCTTCAGCCAGGAAGACAGCCGACAGTCCGACGCCAGCGATCATGGAAGACGTGAGCAACGAGACGCGCCGATCTACACGATATTTCATTTCTGAGCCCCGACACCCGCCCCGAAGATGGTCGCCGACGGTCGGCGGCATCCGGGCGTGGCAAAATCCAAATCGATCTGCGGGTAATAGGGTAGACCTCAAAATTAGAGTCAATGGAGAGAGATACAAGTGCTTATCAAAAACTCTCGTGTCTCAAAAAAGCGACACTAATACAGATTAACACCGTAAACGATATTTGTGTAGCTGTAATGTTTGTGTCTGCCACGCCGCGGGATGCGGCCCTCCCGACGGAGCGTCGTTGAACCCGGCTCGGCCAGGATTTCGGTAAACGGGTGTTGACCGGCCCCGACATCGCGCGGGCTGCGGTCCGTCGCCGGCGAGAGGTCCAGGGTAAGGAACGGCAGCGCGCGCGGTGGGGCGGCTGGCGGCCAAAGGCCGCGATCCCGCTCGACAGGTCGGGCGTCAGCCCGCCGACGGCCGGTAGGTGAAATCGAAACTAGGCGACCAGGTGGCGCCGCGGTCCTCCGACGTCTCGCCCAACTGCCTGACCGATCGGTCCGAAGATCTGGTGTAGGTCATCCGCACCAGGGCATCCTTGCCCGGGCCGAGCACATCCTTCCAAAATCCGGTGAGAACCATGGCCGATCCCTTCCAGCCGCCGGTGAAATCGACCCGTGCGCCGCTCGCATCGATCCAGGTCTGTCGCCAAGCCTTTTCGCCGGGAAGATAGATATTGAGGCTGCCGCCGTCGCCACCTGGTCGGAGGGGCAACCAGGTCTCGCGCAGGCCGCAGCCGCCGTAGAGGCTCTCGATCAGGCTGTGTGAGACCGGCTTGTCTTTGCCGGTCTGATAGACGTTCCAGCGACCGACCCAGAAGTCGAACTGGCGATACTCCGCCGACGCGCAGGCCGCCGAAGACACGGCCGGGGCCGGCGCGACGACCAGAGGCGCGCGCCGTTTCGGCCGATAAGTATAGTCGTAGCGCGACACCCAGTTGGCGCCGCCGTCGCGTGAAGCGTCCGAGAATTGCCGCACCGAGCCGTCCGCATTGGCGGTGAACCTCATCCTCTCCTTGATGGTGACGTTCGGATCCTTGGCGCTTGGATGGGTCGAGACGAGGACCATGGCCTCGCCCTCGCGACCGCCGATAAATTCGCGCCGCGCCCCTGAGGAATCGATCCAGACCTGATGCCACAGGCGGTCGCTGCGGTCATAGGTATTCAGGCTGCCGCCGGTCAGGTCGGGATCGCGCCAATTTTCTCGCACGCCGCACCCGCCGTAGGCAGCCTCGATGCGGCTGTCGCCCGCGGCGGCGCCGGTCGCGGTATCGACCACGGTCCACTCTCCGAGCCAGAAGTCGAACTGCCGATATTGCGGCGCCGCGCACGCTCCAATGATGGCGGCAGGTCCATTGACGGCGCCCGCGGCGGGTAAGGCAGCCAGGATAGCGGCGAGGACGCCGCCCGCCGCCGATCCGAGCCATTGGGCGCCACCGCCGCTCATGCCGACGACCTCATCTAACCGGCTCTCGGGTCTCGCCGAACCTCCTGGCCAACCACCCGTCCCCGAGCGAGGCCTCCAACCACAGCCGGTCGAAGTACAGCCGGATTTCAGGCAAGGCCTCGACGGTGACCTCGATGGCGCCGTGGCGGTCACGCACCAGGCCCGCTTCTCGCAGGACTCGCACATGGTGGGAAACCGCCGCGCGCGTCACCGGCAATCCGCTGGCCAGTTCGCCGACCCGCCGCGGTCGAATGGCCAGATGTTCGAAGATGGTCCTGCGTGTCGGATCGGCGAGCGCCTCGAGCGCGGCGTCGAGCTCGATGGTCAAGACCTGCCACCACGGGCCGAGTAGGCGGCCACGACCATCAAGGTGTCGATGTATCTGCTCGCACAGCTCAATGCTTCTGGATCGACGCTGTATACATGGTGGCGGTTTCTGCTGACGAACTGCCCGCGTAGCAGGCTGCGGAGGCGATGATAGATGTCGGGATGGTTCATCCCGGTGATGTCGGGGAGGGTCACTCCCGCCCTCTGCGGTTTGAACGACAATCGCTCTAGGACCGTGCGGCGGCCCGGGTCACCGAGCATGCCGAGGAGTCGCCTGGCCCGCGACAGCGTCTCGTCATCGACATTCAGCATCCCCGCGACCCTCGTCACGACATCCGCGTCGGACTGATCGTGACCCGGAGCATGGCGCATCGTCAGCCTCCTGAACCCTAACGCGGCAAGCGCTATCGAAAGCGCGACGATGCACGCTAGGGTGAGAAGTGGATTGGTCAAATATCCAATTGCGGAGAACTGGAGATGTCCACTTTCCACATCGGGCGAAAGTCTGATGGCGTCACCGCCCTCCTGGCGGTGACTCTCGACCGCGCGGCGGGCGAGCCGCTCAGCCGACAGCTCTATCGCCGGATCCGCGAAGCCATCCTGTCTGGGCAGGTGGCGGCCGATGCCCGTCTGCCGTCTACCCGCAGGCTGTGCGAGGACCTTGGCGTATCGCGCACGGTGCCGCTCGCCGCCTATGACCAGCTGATCATGGAGGGGTATGTCGAGCCGCGCAGAGGGTCCGGCCAATTCGTCCGCAGATTGAGGGACGTCGATCGAAGCGCGGCGTCGGAGACACCGATCGACCATCCAGCCCCGCCGGCGGCGCCAAAGATCGCTCCGCGGGCACGCCCGTTTCATCCCGCGTGTCAACCGACCAGCGCGTTTCCCCATGGCGCCTGGGCCCGGCTCCTGGCTCGCGGCTGGCGCGTCGAAGGCCCGCTGGCCGGAACGCCGCAGGATTGGAGCGGGAACCGTTCCCTCCGCGGCGCCATCGCGCGGCATCTCAACGCGCTGCGCGGGATCGATTGCGATGCCGACCAGGTGCTGGTCACGAGCGGAAACGCGGATGCGCTGCAACTGATCGTGCGAGCGCTGGCGCCCTCGGCGGCGGAGCGGCACGCTGGCGCCTGGGTCGAGGATCCAGGCTACATCGAATCGCGGGCTGTGCTCGCTGACGCGGGTCTCACACTGACGCCGGTCCCGGTCGACGAACAGGGTCTCGATGTCGATGCGGGGCGCGAACTGTCGCCCAAGGCACGGTTCGCCTTGGTGACGCCGTCGCGCCAGTTTCCCCTCGGCATGCCGATGTCTCTCCCCCGTCGCTTGGCCCTGGTGGCCTGGGCCCTGGAAAACAGCGCGGTGCTGATCGAGGACGACTACGATACGGAAATACGCTTTTCCGGGCGGCCGATCGCGTCGCTGCTGAGCCTCGATCGCGGTGCGGCCGCGCTGTCGCTGGGCAGCCTGTCAAAGCTCACGTTTCCGGGATTGCGCCTGGGCTACATCGTCGGGTCGCGATCGTTGATCGATCGCCTCACCGCCGCGCGGGCGACGACCGGCTCGATCGTGGCCACATCGGCCCAACCAGCCCTGGCCGCCTTCATCCTGGACGGCGGATTCGCCCGGCGCCTGAGGGATCTGCGCCGGGAACTCACCGCCAGCCGCGATCGCCTTATCGCCGCCCTGAACGGTCGGCTTGGGGAGCAGCTGACCGTGCTGCCACAGGAGGTGGGCATGTATCTGACCGTGGTCTTGAACGACCAACGCCAAAGCGACGCGGCGATCGCCGCCCGCGCCAGCGACTTCGGCCTCAGCCTCGATCCGCTCTCCGGACACGCAAGCGGGCCATCGCCGCGGCAAGGGTTTCTGCTCGGGTTCGCCGGTTGCGAGGCTCAGGAGATCGCCGGGCTGGTGGAGCGGTTCGCCGAGCTGCTCACGGCGTCGCCGTGGCCCGCCGCGTCAGCCCGGGGTTGATCGTCTATCGTGTCGGTCACCGAGGCTTTGCGCGCCGCGGCGAAACTACTCCGCGCCGCTCGCCGGCGTCTCGAAGGTCGCGAGGTGGTCGGCCATGGCCCTGCGGTGTGCGGGACGGTCTTCGCCGCGGGCGACGTACGATCCGGGTTCCCTAGAAATTCCTGGTCAACTCGACGCCGTAAGTTGCCGGTGGCCCGTAGATCCCCTCTCGACCAAGCCCAAAGAGCGGAATGGCAAAGATACCCTGCAGGTAGGCTTGGTCGGTTGCGTTCTTCACCCACGCCCGCAGCCGGAGCTTTTCGTCCGCGCTGACGTAGGAAATCGAAGCCGCCAAGGTCGTGTAGGAAGGCTGAAAATCGGCCGGCTGGTTGGAGGGCCGCAGAACAAATTTGTCGGTCGAATAGATGTCAACCCGCGCGATCACTCGACCGACCGGGAGAGGCTGCGTGTATTGAAGCCCCACATTGAGACTCCAGTCGGGGGATCGATTGAGCGGCTTACCGGCGAGGTTCTCGTTTATGTTCGTCAGTTGATCTATGTAGAAGAAATTCACGTATCTTGCGTGCAGCAGAGACAGGTTGCCGTCGATCAGCCAGCGACTCGACAACTTCCAGGACACCTCCGAGTCTAGCCCGTAGATGTGTGAACGCGGGACGCTGTCGATCACCGAGCTGGTGCCGACGACCTGTTCTACCTGCAGGTTCTTGAAGTCGTAGTAAAAGGCGGCGACGTTGAAAATCAGTCGATGGTCGAAGAACACGTTCTTCGAGCCGATCTCGAAAGCGCTCAGGTACTCCGGAGCATAGGCATTGCCGCACGCGGCGGGATTGAACCCTCCGCTCTTGTAGCCCCTGGAGACGCTGCCAAAGACGCTGGAGGTGTCGTTCACCGCGTATCGAGCGCCGAAACGTCCAGTGAGCGCATCGGTCTGGGAGGATTCGTTGCCAGTGGGATCCGCCGGGGTACACAGGTTGAAGGTCACGCCTCCCACGAAGTTGAGGCTATCGGTGACCGTCAGCGCCCGATGGTCGAAAATTCCGCGCAGGCCGCCGAAGACGCTCAAACGATCGGTGGCCGCGTAGGTGAGGTCGCCGAAAACCGCCTCGTTGCTGTTTTTCTTCTCGTTCGCGAAGCCCAAGGAGACGAGCCCGTTGATGGGCACGAATCCCGGCGTGAAGACGGTTTCACCGAGGTCGTTGATCTTCTCGTACATCACGAATCCACCGAGCACCGCCTTGAGGCGGCTGCCTTCGTGGATGTAGTCGATCTCCTCGGTCGCCTGATCGAGGTGTTGCGGGCGGTCATTGTAGAACAGGTCGAGAGAGGTTCCGTCCGCGTCATAGTGCTGATGATCGTCGTAGTGGATGTAGCCCGTCAGCGATGTGAGCTTGTCGGAAGGCGTGAGGGCGTAGCTCAGGCGCACAGATCCACCGGCCATCTTCAGGGTCGTGCCGTAGTTATGGTCCGCCTTGATCTTCCACGGTTGGAGCAGCAACGATCCGGGCGGCAGGCCGTTCACCGGGTCGATCGGCTTGTAGACCGGACCCGAGCTGTGGCCGTTCAGGTCGAAGGCCCTCAGCTCTACCGCAAACTTGTCGGTGACGTCCGCGTCGACGGCGAGCCGGAAGTTGAGGTCTCGTTGATCGTCCAGGCGCTGCCCGGTGGTGACGTCTTCGATATAGCCTTCGTGCTGTTCGGCCCCGACATAAAGCCTTGCCCGAACCCGAGCATTGAGAGGGCCGCCGACGTAGCCCTTGGCCTCAAATTGATGGTAGTTGCCGCCGCCGACGGTAAGGCCCGCTTCGAAGTCGCGGGGCGGTGTCGGCGTTATCAGGTTGAGAACCCCTGCGGTGGCGTTGCGCCCGTACAGCGTGCCTTGGGGCCCAAGCAGGAACTCGACGCGCGACAGGTCGTCCTGGGCGAGTTCGAGCATGCTGGTCCGCGAAAGCGGAATGCCGTCGAGCTGCACGGCGACGGAACTTTCGCCCTCGCCGGCGATCAGGTTCATGCCGACGCCACGCGCGGATATCTGGGTGCTGTAGCCGAACTTGCCGAAGTTCACGCTGGGCACCATCCGTGAAATGTCGTCGATCGACTCGATGCCGCGCGTCTTGATGTCCGCGGTCGACAGCGCGCTGATGGTGGAGGGGATCCGCTGGACGCTTTCGGACCGCTTCTCCGCGGTCACGACGACCTCCTCGACCCGAGAGCTATCCGGGGCGGTCGCCGCTTGCTGCGCGGCCGCCATCGTCGCCGATGACAGGATCGAAGCCATCCCCAGGCTCGCCCCGAGCAGGGCCTCGAGCGTTCGGTCGTAGGTGTTTGCAAGCCTCTTCATCGACGTCTCCCCTATGGACAGCGCCAATGTCCGCTCGAACCCTTTCGGCCTCTTTCGGGCGGATCAGTAATCGACGGCGTCCTGGCGGCGTGTCCAGGTAAATCTGCGGCCAAATCCCGCTAAGCGAAAATTCATATAATTCATGGTCGGGTCATCAGAATTTTGGATGCCCGCCGTCCGCGTTCCCGGCCTGACCGGGAGCTGGCCGCCCAGCACCTCCGTCGCGCCGGGGTCTGCAATCGGTATCACTATGGATGTATGCTTTGACAGGGCTTCGATGAAGACGCTCCGGCAACCCTCCATGTTTGATAACGAAAACAGTGGACCCTGAGAGGAGATGGCGGATATCAGTTGCACAAGCGATCTCGCCGTGAGACGCTCAAGCGCTGAGGCAGCGACAAGTCAGGCACGAGGGAGCGGAAAATGAGCACGTTGGATATCACCGCCGACCGTCCAAGGCCTTCGGTCCAAGACGTTTTTCTACGCGATCGCAATCCCCCGCCGGCTTCCCTACTCGAAGAGTCTCCATCAACAATTCTGGATGTTACCGATCTGTCTACTGAGAGATATTTCGACAAGACCTGGCATGACAGGGAAGTTGACAAGATTTGGCGCAAGACCTGGCAAATGGTCTGCCGGGTTGAGGAACTTCAGAGCGTGGGTGACCACGTCGTCTATGACATCGTGCACGACTCGCTGATCGTCGTGCGCTCCGCGCCGGGCGAAATCCGCGCCTACATCAATTCGTGTCTGCATCGGGGTACGCTCCTGCGCACCGAGGGCGGCTGCGTGAACAAGTTTCGTTGTCCGTTTCACGGCTTTACGTGGAGCCTCGCCGGCAAGCTGACCGAGGTGCCCGGCGAGTGGGACTTCGCCCACATCCGGGATCGCAACTTCGACCTGCCGCAGGCCAAGGTCGGGACCTGGGGTGGCTTCGTCTTCATCAACCTCGATCCCGAATGCGAGTCGCTAGAGAGCTATCTCGAGATCCTGCCGGCGCACTTCGCGGCCTTCGATCTCGAAGGCCGCTGGAAAGCGGCTCATGTCGCCAAGATCATGCCCTGCAATTGGAAGCTCGCCCTCGAGGCGTTCATCGAGAGCTATCACGTGCCCTGCGCCCACTCGCAGGTCATGGCCTACTACGGCGACACCAACACCCAGTACGACGTGTGGCCCGGTGTGCGCCACGTGAGCCGGATGATCAGCATGCAGGGTATACCCAGCCCGTCCCTCGGTCCGATCTCGCCGCGCATGACGATCGAACACATGCAACGCGACATGCCGTTCTTCGGCGGCCGGCCGATCGTCCTGGAAGGTGACGATACGCCCCGCGCCAAGCTCGCGGAACGGGCGCGTGAGAAGATCAGCCGGTCTACGGGCCGCGACATGTCCGCGCTGTCCGACAGCGAGTCCCTAGACCTGATAGAGTACTTGATGTTCCCCAACATGGTGCCTTGGGGCGGTCAGACCGTCCCGGTGTGCTACCGCTTCCGACCGAACGGCGACAACCCGGAGCAGTCGATCATGGAGATCATGTTCCTGTTTTCGAAAAACGCCGACGGTTCACATCCTGAACCCGCGCAAATCACCTGGCTGGGCCTGGACGACAAATGGACTGACGCCAAGGAGCTGGGGGCGTCCGGCATGGTCGCCGATCAGGACACCGACAACCTGAAGCGGATTCAGCGCGGGCTGCGCGCGTCCAAGAAACCGGGGGTGACCCTGGCCAACTATCAGGAAAGCCGCATCCGGCACTATCACCAGACGCTCGACGCCTACATGGCCCGATGACGCTGGGCGCGTGATCAGGGAGACGAAACGAGGATGGACCTTCAACTGACTGATCGAGTGATCTTCGTCGCCGGCGGCAGCCGCGGGATTGGCCTTGGCATTGTGGAAGCCTGCCTGGCGGAGGGCGCCAAGGTGGCCTTCGCGGCACGA
This sequence comes from Caulobacterales bacterium, assembly GCA_038226475.1. GTDB lineage: Bacteria > Pseudomonadota > Alphaproteobacteria > Caulobacterales > Caulobacteraceae > Acaudatibacter. Next base: position 128,961 of record JBBRQK010000006.1, read on the forward strand.
GGCGCGGAATCGCTCGAAATCTCCCGCGCGCGGCTGGCCGCTCGGTACGGCGAGGATCGCGTCTGGGCCTTCGCGGGCGACATGCGCGACAGCGATACGATCGACGAAGCCGTGAGGCGGGTCGAGGATGAGATGGGGCCGCTATGGGGAGCGGTGGCGAATGTGGGAATTGATCCGGCGCCGCAGGGCTTCGACCTGGACGACGCCACCTGGGACGTCGGGTTGTCGCAGAACCTGCTGTCGGCCTACCGCTTGGCCAGGCCGGTGCTTCGACGCATGACCACGCGCGGCGAGGGCTCTCTGTTGTTCATCAGCTCGATCGCGGGATTGGCGGCGACCGGAACGCCGTTGACCTATGGCACGTCCAAGGCGGCGATGTCCCACATGTCCAAGGAGCTCTCGCGTCTGGTTGGCCCCTCGGGCGTGCGTGTGAACACAATCGCCCCCGGCAATATCATCTTTCCAGGGGGTGATTGGGAAACACGCTCCACCGGCGATCGCGCCGAGGCTTGGCTGCGTTGGATCAAACGCGAAGTGCCGCTGCGGCGTTTCGGGGTTCCCGAAGAAATCGGCGCCATGGCCGCCGTCCTGCTCAGTCCAAAAGCCAGCTTCGTCGCGGGTGCGGTGCTGCCGGTAGATGGCGGACAAACCAAATAGACCGCGGACCAACCGGGTGATGCTCCAGCTAGACCTCGAGGCGAAACAGGCGATCACCGAGGTTATTCATCGATATTGCCGCGCCATGGACCGTATGGATGCGCCACTGGCGCTGTCCTGCTGGCATCCCGGGGGGACCGATGACACCTCGCCCGGCTATTCAGGGCCCGCGGCGGGCTTCGTGGACTGGGTTTTCGCCTTTCACGCCCGGTGCCTCTACACGCGGCACGCGATCAGCAACGTCTTGATAGAGGTCGAGGGCGACCGCGCCGGCGCGGAGAGCTACGGCGACGTCATCCTACGCTTCCGGCGGGACGACGGGCTCTACGATCTCGCCACGGTCGGCCGGTATCTCGACCATTTCGAGAAAATCGACGGCGTGTGGGCTATCCGCCACCGCCAGAGTCTCGCCGAATGGCATCGAGTCGAGCGGTGCGCACTTACGCTCCGCGATTTCCAGAATCCTCCGCTGGTCGAACCGGGGCCGGGCGGTGGCGCCGCGCCCGAGCGGGGCCGTAGGGATCGCGCCGATCCGTCGTATCGCGTCCTGCCCTAAACCTTCCTAGCCGCCTGTTCCGAGCGATACGCCGCTGTCTCGGCGAGCGACGTGTCTGGAATCCCCCGCCGCTCCTTGAACTTCCAGTTCCCGCCCACCTTGACCAGAATGTCGTCGTACTGGCCGGTAAAGACAAAGCGGACGCCGCGCGGATCGCTGGTCGTTATCTGGACGTAGGAGCGGCAGGTCGCGGTATCGCCGGCCACCTCGGTGGCGACGTTGGTCATGAAGTGGCGAGCGTTCGGCATCCGTTGCCGACTTACCTCGTAGTTGCGGGCAAATTCGCGCAGCGCGGCGTGTCCGGCGGATACCCCCACCGCCGAGTGGAGGGCGCCGTCCGGGGTGAAGCACTGCACCCAGGCCTCGTAGTCGCGGCCGTCGATCGTGTGGCTGTAGCGGGCGATGAGTTCGTGAATGGCGAGTTTGTCTTCGGTGGGCGTGGTCAGTCAGGCTTCCTTTGGCGTTTCGGCGACACGGATCAGTATCTTGCCGACCGTGGAACGGCTCTCGATGGCGCGGTGGGCTTCTGCGGCCCGCGCCAAGTCGAAGGGGGGGTGGATCGGGACGCGCAGCTGTTTCCTGGCCACCAGTTCGAAGAGGCGGCCGAGGGTCTTGCGCAGCCACGCCGGGTCTTCCTGAATGGACGTGTAGATCGAGTAGCCGGTCAGCGAGAGGCACTTGCCAAGAATCTGCGTCAGGACGCCGTCGTCGATTCCCGTGGCGCCGCTGGCGGCGCCGTAGAAGACGATACGTCCCCGCGCCGCCATCAACCTTGGCAAGGCCGCACGAAGTGTCCCGCCCACACCGTCGAACGCGACGCCGATCCCACGGCCGGAGGTGGCCGCCCGTACCTCGCGCGCCCAGCCATCCGCCGCATAGCTGACGACCGCAACGTCGGACGCGGCGAACGCGGCCAGCTTGGCAACGTCGCTTGCCGCAGCGACCACGGTCGCCGCCCCGCCAAGCCTGGCGAGCTGCACGAGAAGGCCGCCGACGCCGCCGCCGGCGGCGGTCACCAGGACCGATGCGCCACGCGCCACTTCGGGAGCGGTCTCGAGCAGACCCTGGGCGGTGAGCCCCTGGTTTAGAACGCCGGTCGCCCGCTCCAGATCGAGCCCGTCGGGCACTTGCGCCGCGTGGACCGCCTTCAACGCGGCGAACTGGGCATAGCCGCCTCCGCCGCCGAGAATGACCCCGGCGATCCGGTCGCCGATCCGAAAGCCATCGACGCCGTCACCCAGCGCCTCCACCGTGCCACCGACCTCCACGCCTGGAACGAAGGGGAAGGCGACCGGCGCGAAGTATGCGTCGCGGCGCTGCATCGTGTCCGCGAAGTTGACGCCGGCCACGGCGACGCGAACGAGCACCTCGCCGGGCGCGACCGTCGGGCGATCGATATCTACAACCCCGAGACGTTCCGCGACCCCGGGCGCGTCGATGCGAACGGCCTTCATCTTCGGGCTCCGCAACGGACGATGGCGTCGCTCAGCGCCACCGCGCGCGGATCGAACGTGGCCTCCGACCCCATCTGGTTACAGACATAGCCCACGCCGAGTTTCAGATCGGGATCGGCGCACCCGAAGGAACCGCCCCAACCGGAATGCCCGAACGCGCGTGGGCCAGGGCCGTAGATCCCGCCGGGATTGAGCATGACCCCCCGGCCCCAGCCGTCGGTAAAGCCCATCAGAAGGTCCGTTCTTCCGTTCGACGTCGCCGACTCCACCAGCCCGGCCAGCCCCTCTTCGGAAAGCAGCCGCACACCGTCCAGCCCCTCCGGAAGCATGCCGGCGTAAAGCCGCGCGAGCCCTTGGGCGGAGGCTTGCCCGTTCGCCGCCGGAATTTCCGCGGCTCGCCATTCCCGGCGATTGGGGGCCTCCGGATCCTGGACCGGGTTGGTCACCGCCATAAGCGCCACTGGTGAAGGCGCCGCTCCAGCCGGGGGTTGCCTCGGGCCGGCGATCTCCGCGACCCGCGGCTCCAGGGCGATCGGCAAGCCAATGTGAATATCGGCGGCGAGCGGTCGAGCGATCTTCTCGCGCACGAAGGCGCCGATCGACAATCCGGTCACGCGCCGGACGATTTCCCCGGCGAGCCAGCCGAAGGTCATCGCATGATAGGACGTCGCGTCTCCCGGAATCCAAGCCGGCGCCTGGCGGGCCAGCTTCGCGCAGCAAGCGTCCCAGTCGAACTGGTCGTCGATCGTCGTGGGCTCGGCGAAGCCGGGCAGACCCGCCTGGTGTGACATCACTTGGGCGAGTGTGACCTCGGCTTTTCCGGCGACGGAAAACTCAGGCCAGAGGGATCCGATCTTCGTTTGCCAAGCCAGCCGTTGCTGATCGACGAGCATGGCGATGGCGCAGGCCGTCGCGCCCTTGGTGGCCGACCAGACGTTGACGAGCGTGTCAGCCGTCCACAATCGCTCGGTTCCACCGCTGGCGTACCCGCCCCACAGATTCGCCACTTCACGACCGTCCTGGTACGCGACGACCGCCGCGCCCTGTTCGCGGTAAGGGTCCTCGCGCGCGAAGTTGGCGGCGAAGGCGTCGCGGATCCCTTCGAAACCCGCGTCCACCCGTCCCCCGATCTCGGCACTCACCCTGTTCAGCACGCCATTGATCCCTCAGATCCCGGCGCCATTAGACCGTGAAAGATGCTGATACCGAAATTGCATTACCGCATGGGCGCGCTATCATCTTGTTGAATAGGTCGACGCGCCACCGTCGATGGACGTGGGCTGCCAGTGAACCTTTCGAGCCTCGATCTGAACCTGCTGGTGTTGCTCGACGCCCTGCTGGACGAACGAAACGTCACGCGAGGCGGCGCGCGCGTTGGACTGAGTCAGCCCGCCGCGAGCAACGCCCTCAAGCGGCTTCGCCTGGTTCTGAACGATCCACTGCTCGAACCGGACGGTCGCGGCTTGAAGCTGAGCGATCGCGCCCACCGTTTGAAGGGGCCCTTGCGCAAAGCGCTAGACGAGATGCGCGCGGCGCTGGAGGATCCCGTCACTTTCGACCCGACCACCGCGAAGTTCCGGGTGCAGGTCTTCGCGTCGGACCATATCGTCTTCGTCGTTCTGCCTCGGCTCTACGAGCGTCTGCGAGCGTGCGCGCCAGGCGCCGAGATCATAGTTCACTGGAGCCAGACCGATCGGGTGGTCGAGTCGCTCGAAAGGGGGGCGATCGATATCGCGATCGGTCGCTACAACAACACTCCCAGCGCTATCCGTCGGGCGAAACTTTATGACGAGGTGCTGGTCATGCAGGCGCGGCGCGGACACCCCGCGTTGAGAGGAGAATTGTCGCCGGAGGAGTTCGCCGCCTATCCGAGGATTGCCACTTCCTTCGATGGTCGCATGTTCGGCGATCAGGAGCAGGCGATGGCGCGGGCCGGGATCGATGTCACCAGCGCGATCGTGATGCCACATCTGATTGCCGCCCCCATGATGACCCTGGACAGCGATTTGATCACGATAGCGCCGCGGCGGATGGCCGAGCGGCTTTCGCAACTTCTCGCCCTGGACTGGCGGCCGCTGCCCTTCGCCTCGAGTATGGTTCCAATCGAGATGATTTGGCATGAGCGGACCGTGGCCGATCCTGCCCTGGCGTGGTTCCGGAACCTGGTCTTGGAAGTGGGCGGCGTTGTCTAGGCCGGCGGGCGGCGTGCGCCGGCCGCGAGCGTGACTCGCGCCGTGATTTCGGCGACCGACGCGATCGCCACGCATGCGCTACTGGCTGCGGTCCGCCAATCGGCCGATATTATCTGCGATCGATGGTCGATCAGCCTGATCGCCGCCGAGTTCATGGGTGCGCGGCGGTTCAATGAATTCGTCGATCTCATCGGCGTCACCGGGGGCTTGCTGACCGCGCGACTCAGGCGATTGGAGCAGGACGGAATCCTGCTTCAAACGCCGTACAGCCGGCGACCACCCCGAAACGAGTATTGGCTGACCAACATGGGCCGCGCCTTCTTCTCGGTTCTGGTCGAGATGGTGCGGTGGGAACAGAGTTGGTCGCCGAACCCGGACAGCCCAATGCTGCGCACCGTGCACACAAGGGCCCCTAAGGCTCTTCTGGACTGCGTTCGGTGCGAAGCGTGTCGCAACCGGGTTACCGCGCGTGACGTAGGGCTAATGGTCAGCCGTGCCAGGCTAGAGGCGATGCCAGTCAAACAGACCGCTTTCCGGCGCTCTAGCGTGGACAGCGACAGCAGCCCCCCAGCCGCGCCGCTGCTCGGTCCCAGCCTGGACCTACTCGGCGACAAATGGAGCATCGAGGTGATCAATTGCTCCTTCCTCGGCGTCCGGCGGTTCGGCGACTTCAAGGCCCAGATGGGAGTCGCCGGCAATGTCCTGGGCGATCGGCTGAATCGGCTCGTCGCAATGGGCTTCCTGAGCCGGCACGATGGGCGGCGTGGCGCCGCGAAGAACGGCTATTGGCTGACCCCGCGCGGATTGTCGTTTTATCCGGTCCTGTTGAGACTGCAGGATTGGGCAGACACGTGGATCGTCGATCGCTATCGTTCGCCAGTCACCTTGGTGCACAAGACGTGCGGTCAGCCGCTTGCCGCGCACCCTACGGACGTTGTGGTCTGACGGAGGGTTGGGCGCGGTCGCCGTGCCGCTGGGGGTTCGATTCTCACGATGGCTTGCGGCTCAGAACCGGCACGTCGGCCGCCGCCCCCTGGTTCGGCGGCGAAACTACTCCGCGCCGCTCGCCGGCGTCTCGAAGGTCGCCAGATGGTCGGCCATGGCTTTGCGGTGGGCGGGGCGGTCTTCGCCGCGGGCGACATAGGCCTCGAGGGTGGGGAAGCGCGACAGGACGTCCATGCCGCGCAGGCCGCCCAGAACCGAGACCATCATCAGATCGCCGATGGTGAACTCCGCGGCGCCCAGCCAGGGCCGATCGCCCAGGGCGCCCTCCAGGCCGGCGAGGCGGGCGTCGAGATCTTCGACGACCTTGCCGTGGCGGGCCTTGGACCAATCGCGGTCGGCTTCGAACACGTCGTTCGTCGCCAGGGCCATCACGCACGGCTCGACCGAATTGAGCGCCGCCATCAGCCATTGCAGCGCCTCCAAGCGGCGCGCGGGGTCGCTCGGGATCAGCCGGCCGGCGCGCTCCGCGATGCGCAGCACGATGGCGCCAGATTCGAAGATCGCCACCTCGTCGTCGCGGTAGGTCGGGACCTGGCCGAAGGGCTGGCGACGCCGGTGCTCGGGCGTCTTGGCGTCGGAGATCAGCTCGACCTCATAGGGCTGGCCCACCTCCTCGAAGGCCCAGCGCGGGCGAAGATCGCGCACGAAGCCGCGGGCGAATTCGGGCACCCAGCCAAAGGTGGTGATCATCGGGGTCATGGGCGCCTCCGCCCCCGGCGTCGCGCGCCCGCGCTCCGCCGTCAAGGCGCCGGGGCGGCGCCTGTTCTATTCCGTCACCACGTCGATCACCACGATGCCGGTCTTCTGGCCCGTCTCGACATAGCGATAGGCCTCGGCGATCCTCTTCAGCGGGTAGCGTCGGTCGACGATCGCGCGAAACTGGCCCGCCTCCATCCGGCCCTTCAGGAAGCCGATGAACCCGTCGATGCGGCGGGGGATCGCCATCACCACGCGATCGGCGCGCGTGATCCACGACCAGAGGGCGAGCCCCACGTTCTGTCCTCCCGGCCCCAGATCGGTCGCGGCGAATATCCCCCGCGGCTTCAGCAACTTGCGGCAACGAAAGAACGAGGTCTTGCCGACCGCATCGACGACGACGTCGAACGTCTCGCCGATGGCCGTGAAATCCTGGGCCGTGTAGTCGACGACGTGGTCGGCGCCGAGGCTCGCGGCCAACTCCACATGCCGCGCGGCGACGACGGCGGTGACCGTCGCGCCGGCGGCCTTGGCCAACTGGACCATGGCCGTGCCGATGGCCCCGGACGCGCCATAGATCAGGATCTCCTGGCCGCGTTCGAGCCGGATCTGCTGCAGGATCCCGTTGGCGTAAAACGCGCCTTCGCAGACCGCCGCCGCGTCGAACCGCAGGCCTGCCGGCATCGTCGCGATCGCCCGCTCCGGGACGCAAACATACTCCGCCTGAGCGCCGTTGCGCCGGGACGGGCAAAGGCCGAACACCCGGTCGCCGGGTTTGAACGAGGCGATCGCGATGCCCACCGCCTCGACCTCGCCGGCGACATCCAGGCCCAGGATCGCCCGCCGCGGCCGGCGCAGGCCGGTGAAGAGGCGCAGGAAGACGGGATGGCCGCGCAGCTCGCCACAGTCGGTGCGATTGACCGTCGCGGCGTGGACCCGGATCAGGATCTCGTCGTCGGCCGGGGTCGGCTTGGGCGCGTCGCGGAGGGCGATGACACCGGGTGGCCCGTAGCGGGTGACGACGGCGGCTCTCATGGGCGGTCTACCCCTCGTCTCCTGGGCGCTTTGTTGTTCATTCGCGAGCGCGGCGCAAAAAGGCGTGGCGCGCGCATTGGTGATGTGCTTAACTAGATCACCATATCGGCGCTTCGTGAGTTTGGCAACGGCCGGACGCGCTTCGGGTACGGGAGCGAGCCGATGGCTGAAACCCTCACGCTGGTCGCCTTCGTCGTCCATGTGGCGGGCGGGCTGGTGGGGCTCGTTTCGGGCACGATCGCCATGATCGCGCCCAAGGGCCGGCCTCTGCACCGGATCGCCGGCAACGTGTTCTTCGTTTCGATGCTGATCATGGCGGCGTTCGCCGTCTACCTCGGCTTCGTCAGGCCCGGCGAGCTGGTCAACGTCTTCATCGGCGTGTTCGTCGCCTATCTCGTGGCGACGGCCTGGATCACCATCCGTCCGCCGGACGGCGCCACCGGCGCCCTGCAGAGGATCGGCCTGGCCGCGGCCTTGATCCTGTTGGCGCCGTTCCTGTTGCTCAGCGTCCAGCTGGCCCTCGGCCTGCCCCCGTTCTTCCAAAGCGGCCTGTCGTTCAAGGGCCCGCTGTTGCTGGCGATCTACATCTTCACCCTCGTCCTCGCCATCGCCGCCGGCAGCGACGCGGCGGTGGTCATCTTGGGCGGCGTCTCCGGCGCTCCGCGGATCGCGCGGCACCTCTGGCGCATGGCGGTCGCCCTGACCCTGGCCACCGGCTCCGCGCTCTCCAACGGCCTGCCGCGGCTCCTGCCGAAGGCCTATCCGCTGCCGGACTGGACCCTGTATCTACAGTTCGTCTGGGTCGCGATTTTGGTCTACTGGATGATCCGGGTGCGTCTCATTGGCTGGCCGCGGGCTCGAGCGGGGTAAGGGTCATCCAGGCCGCGGCCTCCGATGCCACCTCGCGACCCGGCCGTTTTCCCGGCGGCGGTTTGGCGCTAGAGGCGTCGGGGATGGATGACGAACAGCCCCCCGTTCTCGGCCGGCCGGCGGCGCGCTTCGCAAGCCCTGCGGAGGCGACGCTGGATCGCGTGGCCAATCCGCATCGGGGTTCGCTCTATCTGGCGCGCTTCACCGCGCCGGAGTTCACCTCCCTGTGCCCGGTGACCGGACAGCCGGATTTCGCCCAGCTGGTGATCGACTATGCGCCGGCCGAGTGGCTGATCGAATCCAAGTCGCTCAAGCTCTATCTGGGCGCGTTTCGCGACCACGGCGCGTTTCACGAGGACTGCACCCTGGCCATCGCCAAGGCCATGGTCGAGCGCGCCGCCCCCACGTGGCTGCGGATCGGCGCCTATTGGTATCCCCGCGGCGGCATCCCGATCGACGTCTTCTGGCAGACCGGGCCGGCGCCGGAAGGCCTGTGGCTGCCGGATCAGGGCGTGCCGGCGTATCGCGGGCGGTAGGGGGCCTCCAGACGTGGCCCTGAAACCGTTCGGTCGGCGAATGACGAGATCGGGTTGGTTGCAATGGGGCGGATTGGCGCTCGCCGTCCTGGTCCTGATCTTCCTCGTCTGTGCGCCGCTCGCTACGGTGAGTATCAGAATCGACCTTCCGCCCGCGTCGATGAACCCGAAACCTCCAAGCTCGACAGCGTGGCTGACGTTTTTCGCGTGGCTGCTCGGAGGGCTGGCGGCCGTTTCCCTGGTGGTCGGTGGTTCGATCTGGCTCGTGGTCAGGACCGCTCGGAACATCATCCGGGCTCAACCGAAGGCAAATCCCTGACCGTGCGGCCATGGGGCGACACAAGTACAGTGGCACCGAAATCACTTAGAGTAGCCGATCCGCAATGACCGCAGACGCCTCGCGCTTCGATGCGAGCGCTATCGACAAATCCCTCGTCGCACGATTGCTATCTGCCCAGTTCCCGTATTGGGCGGGTCTCGCCATCCGTCCGGCCGAGCCCCAAGGCCACGACAATCGCACGTTCCGCCTGGGCGAAGCGTTGTCCGTGCGGCTGCCCAGCGCCGAGCGCTACGTGGCGCAGGTCGAGAAGGAGCAGGCGTGGCTGCCGGCGCTGGCCCCACATCTGCCGCTGCCCATTCCGGCGCCCGTTGCACGAGGTGCGCCCGGGGAGGGCTACCCCTTCAAATGGTCGATCAACCATTGGATCCAGGGGGAGACCGCGCGAACCGCTCGGATCGCCGATCGCGTCCGGTTCGGCGTCGACGCGGCGGCCTTCCTGCGGGCCCTTCACCGCATCGACCCGGCCGGCGGTCCATCGCCCGGCCCGCATTGCTTCTGGCGCGGCGGCCCGCTCACTGTTTACGACAGCCGGGTGCGCGAGGATATCGTTGCCCTGGGCGACACCGTCGACGGGGGAGCAGCGACGGAAGTTTGGGAGGCGGCGCTGGCAGCGACCTGGTGCGGCGCCGCTGTCTGGTTTCAGGGCGACATGGTGGCCAACAACCTTCTTGTGGGCGAGGACGGCCGTTTGTGCGCCGTGATCGATTTCGGCTGTTCCGGCGTGGGTGATCCAGCTTGCGACCTCACACTCGCCTGGACCTTCCTGGACGGCGAGGCGCGAGACGCCTTTCGTGACGCCATCGCTCTTGACGGCGCGACCTGGGCTCGTGCGCGTGGCTGGGCGCTCTGGAAGGCACTCGTCCTTCGCGGCGGCGACCGCTGGCATCCGGAGCTGGCGCGTTCGCCTTAGGTCATCGATGCGGTAGTTGCGGAGCACCGCGAAGTACAATGACGCGGCGCCAGACAGGCCGCCCTTCGTTGGCGGCTTCCATGGCCTTCACCTTCGGCCCGCGTTTGCCGGCCGCGAGCGCGCGGACGGTGAGGGCTCCGAGGCCGGCCAGCCGTGGTCTCGATTCGGCCGGCCGCCGGTACAGCGCGAACGACTGTCGTCGATGGCGTGGGCGTCGTCGCGTTGGCTCAGAAGGCGGCCCGGTCGCCCATAACCTTGCCGCCCGCGCCATCCGGCTCACCTGGCTTTCCGGCACAGCGAGGGCAACCTTGGGGCGAGCTGGGTGCAGTGCTACCGCAATCGCCAGCGAAATCGCGAGCGCGGCCTCGAACGTCCTTCAGCTATTTTCCGTCACAGGGCCCGTTCCCAGGCGCCGGGTCGACTCCAGCACCGATCCCAGCTTTGGGAGAGCGCGCTTCTCGGTAGTAGCGACCGAACCCTCCGCATTCCTTCGCGCTGGACCCTGCCATCAGATCCAGCTTCCGGCCGTCGCCCCAATCGAAGGACGGATTCGCCGCGCAGAACTTACGGTCGGCCACATATGTACATTGGCGGAAGGCGCGCCGGGCATTGACGTACCGTGTCCCCCATTGCTGATCCTGCTCGGCTGAAAAGCCATCCACACACTGCGAACCGCCGAAGGAGATGCTGACGCGTGCGCCGTATTCACGGTGGGCGGGCGGCTTGTAAGGATAAATGCCGCCGCCGTCCGTCGCGCGATCATCTGTCACCCGCATCACGGACGAGACTTGCTGCATTGTCAGACAAGAAAAGCCGGGCAGATTGGAGAACCGCAGTAGAGCCGACCGCTCGGCAGCCAAGTTCAGCAAGTCCGAGCAAAACTGCTCATCCATCAGCATATAGGAGCCGGCCGGATCGCCGGTGATCCCGTCGTGGCCGAAGGGGCCAATCGCGTGATACGGCAGATGGGGTCGTCCGCTAGGCATGTTGTGGAACCAAGAGGTGAAAGCTCGGCGCGTAGTCCTGACGTCCCTTAAAAAGCCCGGCTGACACATGCCCCGGTGATACACGTCCACGGCTTTGATGGGTCTGTCGCTGGGTATCGCTCTGGCGACGGCGGCGGCGTCGAACAGCTCGCCTCTGTCCACCAACGTTTTCACGCGGGCCAGGAGGTCCATGCCATCGGCAGGCTTGTCCAGCGCCGGCGCGGGGCTCGACATTCCCGGTGGGGCGGCGCTGAGCGTCGCAGCTGTGAGGGCTGGCGCAAACAGACTGGCTATCGTGAGATTTCGCGATGTCATCGAATTGAACGCGCGCCGCGGCGCATGGCCGCCCCGGTTTTGGGGCAGATTTGAATCTCCGTCATTGCCGGACCTTCGCCCCATCGTCATGCCCGGGATTTAGCGCCCAGCTGGCTTATCCAAAAATCGTTCTGCCAGTCTTCGTAGCCGAGGAGAGTTCCCTCTTCCCGCTCCATCTGGTGCGACCAAGGCCCGGATCGAGAGAATTTCGACGCTCTGCTTGCCGGTCTGAACAACTGACAAGCGGAACCATCCGCCGCAGGCGTCCATGTCGGCCCGGCGTCACCGAGATCCCGGCGACGCCGACTCCCATTCCGTGACGAGCTTCGTCATGTCCGGCCGCATGCGTTCCTGGGGGGCTTCGGAGGGGGCGCCGAGGTGGACGAAGCCGGCGATCTTCTCGTCGGGGGCGAGGCTCAGCAGGGCGGTGGCGGCGGGGTCGTACGCGTACCAGTCGGTGATCCAGTTGGCGCCGAAGCCCATGGCCTGGGCGGCGACGATCAGCAGGGCGCAGACGGCGCCGGCCGAGAGCCTCTGCTCCCATTCGGGAATGTCCCCCGGCGTCACGCGCGAGATCACAGCCACGGTGACCGGGGGCCCGCGCATCTTGCCGAGCTTGGCGCCGGCCTTGGCGGCATCCTCGCGGCGCTCGGCGATCGCCTGCAGGTCGGCGACGAAGGCGGCCTTGCCGGCCCCGCGCAGGATCACGAACCGCCAGGGGGCGAGCTTGCCGTGGTCCGGCGCCCGCGCGGCGAGGGCGAGCAGGCGCGCCAGCGTCGCCTCGTCCGGGCCGGGCGCGCGCAGGGTCAGGGCCGAGGCCGAGCGGCGCCGGGCGAGGAAAGCGATCGTCTCGGGCGAGGCCTCCACCGGCAGGGGGTCGCCAAAAGCCGGCGGGGCGGGAAGGGCGTGCGGCAAGGCGGTCTCGTCTCTCGTATCGAAGTTCGCGGAGCGGCCATGCTATAGGGGCTATGGAAACCGCCGCCAACGATCGCCATATCGATCGCGGGAGCGCGCGCGCACCACAGCGAAGGGAATGGCGGGCATGGCCAAGCACCTGGAAATCGTCGACATGGCGGCCACGCCGCCGGTCTGGGCGTCCTTACGCAACGAGGCGGCGCATCTGGCGGCGGAGGAGCCGAGCCTCGCCTCGGTGCTAAACGCCGTGGTCCTGCGCCATTCGGCGCTCTCCAGCGCGCTCTCCTATCAGCTGGCGCGAAAGCTGGGCGACCAGGAGCTGCGCGCCATGAGCCTGCGCGAGCTGGCCGAGGAGGCCTTCGCCGCCGATCCGGCCATCATCCTGGCCGCCGAGGCCGATCTGCGCGCGGTGTTCGAGCGCGACGCTGCCTGCAAGGGCTATGTGCAGCCGTTCCTGTTCTTCAAGGGCTTCCAGGCGCTGCAGGCGCACCGGGTGGCCCACTGGCTGTGGGGCCAGGGCCGCGAGGGCGTGGCCTTCTATTTCCAGAGCCGGGTCTCGGAACTGTTCCAGGTCGACATCCACCCGGCCACGGCCATCGGCAAGGGCGCCTTCTTCGACCACGGCACCGGCATCGTGATCGGCGAGACCGCCGTGGTGGGCGAGGACGTCTCCATGCTCCAGGGCGTCACCCTGGGCGGCACCGGGGCCGAGCGCGGCGATCGCCACCCCAAGATCGGCAAGGGCGTGCTGCTGGGCGCCGGGGCCAAGGTGCTAGGCAACATCACCATCGGCGACTACGCCAAGATCGCCTCGGGCTCGGTGGTGCTGAAGCCCGTGCCCGCGCACTGCACCGCCGCCGGCGTGCCGGCCCGCCTGGTCAACTGCCCCACCTGCCCGGAGCCGGCCCGCACCATGGACCACACCCTGGCCGAAACCGTCTACGACTACGTGATCTGACGGGCAGGCCCCCGCGCCGCCCTCCCTTGCGGCGCGCGGGAATGGCGCTAGGTTCGCGCCCTTCGCCGCCGCCCAAAGGATCCTCGTCATGGACCAGAACGATATCGACCGCGTCCAGGCGCACCTGAAGCGCACCTTCGGCACCCCGCACATCGCGGTCAAAGCCCGCCCCAAGCAGAAGGACTCGGCCGAGGTCGAAATCAAGGGCGAGTTCATCGGCGTGATCTATCAGGACGAGGACGAGGACGGCTCGTTCATGTTCGAGATGGCCATACTGGCCGAGGACCTCGACGCCTGATCAGGCGCGTGTGACGAAGCTGTCGATCACGCGCTTCTCGCCGGCCTGTTCGAAGACCACGGTCAGCTTGTTGCCCTCCACCGCCGTCACCTCGCCATAGCCGAACTTCTGGTGGAACACCCGCTCGCCGCGGGCGTGGGCGCTGGGCGTGGCCGGATCGGAGATGGCCACCAGCCGGCCCTCGCCCTCGATCACCTGGGTGCGGCCGGGCGGCCCGCCGGCATAGCCGCGTGACTGGGCCCGCTTCCAGCCCGGGCTGTCGTAGCCGGTGCCATAGTTGACCTCGTCCCAGCGCGAGGCGCCCTCGCGCACGCCGGCCCCGACGCCGTAGTAGCCGGTCTCGGCCGCCGCCTCGACGCTGGCGATGGGCAGCTCGTCGACGAAGCGGCTCGGCATCTGGCTGGTCCAGCGGCCATAGACCTGCCGGTTGGCGGCGAAGGAGACGCGCGCCTCCTCCCTGGCCCTCGTCAGGCCGACGTAGGCCAGGCGGCGCTCCTCCTCCAGGCCCTTCTCGCCGCTCTCGTCCATGCTGCGCTGGCTGGGGAACACGCCTTCTTCCCAGCCGGGCAGGAACACGAGGGGAAACTCCAGCCCCTTGGCCGAATGCAGGGTCATGATCTGCACCGCGTCGCCGCCGCCGCCGCGATCCAGGTCCATCACCAGGGAGACGTGCTCCACATAGGCGCGCAGGTTTTCGAACTGGCCCATCGACTGCACCAGCTCCTTGAGGTTCTCCAGCCGGGTCTGGCTGGTCGGCCCCTTGTCGAGCCTCAGCGCATCGACATAGCCGCTCTCCTCCAGGATGGTCTCGGTCAGGCGGGCGTGGTGCAGGTCGGCCTCCTGGCCGCGCCAACGCGCCATGTCGCGCAGGAAGTTGGCGAGGGACGTGCGCGCCCGGCCGGTCAGCTCGTCGCTGCGCACCAGATCGGCGGCGGCCGTGCTGGCCGAGACGCCGCGGGCACGCGCAATCGCCAGCAGCTTCTGGACCGTGGTGTCGCCGATGCCGCGCCGGGGCACGTTGACGATACGCTCGAAGGCCAGATCGTCGTCGGGCGATTGCACCAGGCGCAGATAGGCGTGGGCGTCGCGGATCTCGGCCCGCTCGAGGAAGCGCGGGCCGCCGACCACGGTGTACGGGATCTGAAGGAGCACGAACCGCTCCTCGAACGCCCGCATCTGGAACGAGGCGCGCACCAGTATGGCCATCTCGCGATAGAGCCGGCCCTTCTTCCAGCGTTCGATATCCTCGGCGATCAGGCGCGATTCGGCCTCGCCGTCCCACACCCCGCGCACGGCGACCTTCTCGCCGCCGCGCGCCTCGGTCCACAGGGTCTTGCCCAGGCGGCCCTTGTTGGCCCCGATCAGGCCCGAGGCGGCGGCCAGTATGTGCTCGGTGGAGCGATAGTTGCGCTCCAGCCGGATCACCGTCGCGCCCGGAAAATCGCGTTCGAAGCGCAGGATGTTGTCCACCTCCGCCCCGCGCCAGCCATAGATGGACTGATCGTCGTCGCCGACGCAGCACACGTTCTGGCGCTTCTGGGCCAGCAGCCGCAGCCATAGATACTGGGCGACGTTGGTATCCTGGTATTCGTCGACCAGCAGATAGCGAAAGCGCTCGTGATACTCGGCCAGGACGTCGTCGTGGCCGGTGAAGATGGTCAAATTGTGCAGCAGCAGGTCGCCGAAATCGCAGGCGTTCAGCACCCGCAGGCGGTTCTGGTAGAGCGCATAGAGCGCCGCCCCGCGGTTGTTGGCGAAATGCGCGCCCTCGGCCGGCGGCAGCTTGTCAGGCGTCCAGCCGCGGTTCTTCCACTGATCGATCAGGCCGGCGAGGTGCTTGGGCGTCCAGCGCTTGGCGTCGATGGCCTCGGCTTCTAGCAGCTGTTTCATCAGCCGCTCCTGGTCGTCGACATCGATGATGGTGAAGCTGGCCTTCAGCCCCACCAGTTCGGCGTGGCGGCGCAGGATCTGGGCGGCGATGGAGTGGAACGTGCCCAGCCAGCGCAGGCCCTCCGCCGCCGGGCCGATGATGTCGGTGATGCGGCTGCGCATCTCCCGGGCCGCCTTGTTGGTGAAGGTGACTGCCAGCAGCTGCCAGGGCCGCGCCTTGCCAGCGGCCAGGATGTGCGCCAGGCGAGTGGTGAGGACCCGCGTCTTGCCCGTGCCCGCCCCGGCCAACACCAGCACCGGCCCCTCCGTCGCCTCGACCGCGGCCCGCTGCTCCGGGTTCAATCCCTCGAGATAGTCCGCCGCCTGCGCGTCGACGCGGGCGAGGTCCGAGATACGGGCGGCGGGCGGATCGGGCACGGACAGGCTTTCGACAGACTCGGCGACGCCGGAGTTTAGCACGACCGGCCGGCGGGATTCATCGCGCGGCGTGGCGTTGCGGCCCGACGTCCCGTTGTGCATGACTGTGACATGTTCGGCATGTTGCAACAGCTGGGAGCAATCCTCTGGCGGATCTGAGCGCCGGACGGCTAGTTTCGATTCTTCCGCTGTCGGACGACGAAGCGCGGGCGATCCCGGGGGCCACGGGGGCCACGGCCCGGGCAGGTCAGGGGTGGCGCGCCTGGGCGCGTGGACTATCGCTGCGCATCGACACCTTCGAACCGGACTGGGATTTCTGGAGCGTTGCCGCGGCCCCGCTGACCCAGGAGCGACCCTGGCCTTGAAGGCGCCGGCGTCCAACCGGGTCGTGTGGGCGGCGCTGGTCGGCAACATCCTTGTCGCCGCCACCAAACTCGCCGCCGCCCTGATTTCCGGATCCTCGGCCATGATGGCCGAGGCGGTGCACAGCGGCGTCGACACCGGCAACGAGCTGTTGCTGCTGTGGGGTATCCGCCGCGCCCGCCAGCCGGCCGACGCCGAGTTCCAGTTCGGGCACGGCCGCGAGCTCTATTTCTGGAGCTTCGTAGTGGCTCTGCTGGTGTTCGCCATCGGCGGCTGCGTCGCCGTCTGGCAGGGCGTGCGCCACTGGCTCGCGCCCGAGCCGCTGTCCGACCCGTGGCTCATCTATGGCGTGCTGGCGCTCTCGGCCCTGTTCGAGGGGACGACCTGGTGGATCTCCCTGCGCGCCTTTCGCTCGGCCTGCGGTCGCATCACGATCTGGGAGGGGATCCGGCGCAGCAAGGATCCGCCCAAGTTCATGGTCCTGGTGGAGGACAGCGCCGCCCTGGCCGGCATCCTCGTAGCCGCGATCGGAACCTGGGCGGCCAGCGCGACAGGGGACCCGCGCTTCGACGCCGGCGCCTCGATCGTGATCGGCGCCCTTTTGGGCCTGGTCGCCATCACCCTGGCGCGGGAGACCAAGGGCCTGCTGATCGGCGAACGGGCCGACGACTCCCTGGTGGCCGACGTCATGGCCATCATCGCCGGCTTCGAGGAGGTGGAACACGCCAACGGCATGCTCTCGGTGCAGCTGGCCCCCGATCAGGTGATCGCCATCGCCAGCATCGCGTTCGCCGACCACCTGCGCACGCCCAGGATCGAGGCTCTGGTGGAGGAGATCGAGGCGGCGGTGCTGGAGAAGCGCCCCGAGATCGGCCGCCTGTTCGTCAAGCCGCAGAAGCCCGAGGCCTACCACGCCGCGGCGAAGCTGCGCCTGGAGGTCGGGCCGGGCGACCTCGCCTCCGCCCTGGCGGACGACCGCGCCGAGCACTCCGGCTCGGCGAGATAGCCCGCCCGGTCGGGGCGATCGTGATGCTCGAGACGATCAGTCCGGGTTCGCGCCTTCGGCGCCGTTTTCCAGCACCTTGCCCGTCTTGGCGTCGATGCCGACCTCGAACGTCTTGCCGCCGCTCTTGATGTCGAACGAGTAGCGCAGGCCGCTGCCTCCAGCCTCGGACTCCAGTTCCTGGTCGGTGATGACGCCCGGTCGGGCGGCCAGAGCCGTCGCGCGCGCCTTGGCCAACGCCACGGTCGCCTTGGGAGCGAGCTCGGCTCCCTTGAAGCCGGCGTCGAGGGTCGCGGCGGTCACGCCGCCGGCGGCCACCGCCGCGATCAAGGTCAAGCAAGTCAGCATGCGCATCAGATAGGTCTCCGTTGGGGCCCCGCCTTGCCCGGTCTCGTAGCGGCCCTAAGGTTGGCGGTCGCTGGCGCGAGGATTGGGAATTGCCAACTTGCCCGCTCGATCGAGCATCGTTCCGCTGGTGACGAGGGAAGGGCGCGAAATGGCGACACAACCGGCGTGAAAATCCTGCTGCTCGAGGACGATGTCGCCAGCCGCGCCCATGTCGAGCGCCTGCTGCGCGCCGCGGGCCATGTGGTCGACGGTTGTGCTTCGGGGCCGGACGCGATCTTTCTGGCAACCAGCCAGAGCTACGACGTGCTCGTCCTGGACCGCATGGTCCCTGGGGTCGACGGGCTGGCGACGTTGAAGGCCGTGCGCGCGGCGGGCGTGCGCACGGCCGCCCTGTTCCTCACCGCGATGGACGACGTGGACGATCGCGTCGAGGGGCTGGAGTCGGGGGCCGACGACTACCTGGTCAAGCCGTTCGCCGGGGCCGAGCTGCTCGCGCGCGTCGCCGCGCTAGGCCGACGCCCGCCGATCGCCGAGGAAACGACCCGACTGGTGGTCGCCGACCTCCAGCTCGACCTGCTCAAGCGGACGGTGACGCGCGCGGGCCGGCGGATCGAACTGCAGCAGCAGGAATACAAGCTGCTGGAATACCTGGCCCGCCACGCCGGAGAGATCGTCACGCGAACCATGCTTCTGGAGCAGGTGTGGTCGTTCCACTTCGATCCGGGCACCAATCTGATCGAAAGCCACATGAGCCGGCTGCGGGCCAAGGTCGATCGCGGCTTCGATCGCGAGCTGATCCACACCGTGCGCGGCGCCGGCTATAGACTCGATGCGACCGCCTAGGGCGCTCGAGAGCGGCTCGTTCCGCTTCGCGATACTGCTAGCGGCGGTGTTCGCCCTTGGCGCGGCGGCGCTGCTGACCGTAGTCGAGCGCTCCGTCGGCCGCTATGCCACCGAGGCCGCCGCCGACGGCGTCACCACCGAGGTCGCCATCCTGAGCGACGAGGATCGCGCCGCCGGCCGCGCCGCGACCGTCCAGGCGATCGCGCGGCGCGAGCGCGCGTCGCGCGAACACCAGTTGCGCTATCTCCTGGTCGATACGCGCGGCCGCGCCCTGGCCGGCGGTCTGCCCCCGGGCCTGGCGCGCCTTGGCTGGCGCGATGTCACCCTCGCCAACCCCGATCGCCACGAGAGCGACGATCCACGGACGGTCTCCCTGATGGCCCTTGGAACGCGCCTGGCGGATGGCGCCATCCTCGTCGTCGCCAGCGACACGGTCGAGATCGAGGAGCTTCGCGGCGGCCTGTTGCGTTCGACCACAGCCTTCGGCGTCGGCATTACCGTGCTGGTCCTGGTCGGCGGTTTCACGGTCGGCTCGATCTTTCTGCGCCGGCTGGAGCGCGTCAACCAATCGGTCGAGCGGATTATGGCCGGCCGCTTCACCGAACGCCTGCCGCCCATCGGCATGAGCCCGGAGTTCGATCATCTGTCGGCGAATCTCAATCGCATGCTGGACAGGATAGAAGTGCTGATGGATGGGCTTCGTCAGGTGTCTACCGACATCGCCCACGATCTCCGCACCCCGCTCACCCGCCTGCGCCAACAGCTGGAGGACCTCAAGGCCAACGCGCCCGGCGCGGCGTTCGAGACCCAGGTCGACGGCGCCCTGGCTCAGACCGACCGGATCCTGACCATCTTCCGCGCCCTGATGCGTATCGGCGCCCTGGAAGCGGGGGCGGGGCCGAGGCGCCTGGTGGCGGTCGATCTGAGCGAAATGATGGAAAGGGTCCACCGCGCCTACTTGCCGGTGGCGGAGGATGGCGAGCGTCGTCTGATCGCCGACATCGCTCCGGCGGTGACCGTGTCGGGCGATGCCGAACTCCTGACCCAGGCGGTGACCAACCTGGTCGAGAACGCGCTGTTGCACACCCCTCGGGGCGCCGAGGTCGTCATCGGCCTCGCGCGGCGCGGCTCCGGCGCGGCGATCACGGTGGCCGACGACGGTCTTGGCGTGCCCGAACACGAGCGGGACAAGGTGCTGCGCCGCTTCTACCGCCTCGACAGCGCGCGCGCCTCCCCCGGCTCGGGCCTGGGCCTCGCCCTGGTCGCGGCGGTCGCGACCCTGCACCAGGCGACCCTCACGCTCTCCGACAACCGCCCGGGCCTGCGGGTGGAGCTGTTCATTCCGGCGCGCAAACCCTCGTGACGATGACGCGCCGTCCGGGTGTCATTGCCGTGGTTGTCCCGCAGCGGGGTGTCCAGCAGATTCTTGACGTCGAAGTAGCCGGCGACGTTGAGGGTGATCCGTTGGCGGGAGCTGAAATCTAGCGTCAGGCGCTCGCAGAGCGTTTTATGACGGCCGGCGCCGTCCCGGGCTGATCTTTGACCGCCGCGCGGCGAATGATGCACAAAGGCTGTCTTTCGGGGGCTGGGTCCGCGGGCTGATCGATGAACATGCGCGGCCGGCCCTGACGGATGGCGGATTTCGCGGGCGATCCGGACGCGGACCTGCTCTCCGCCGCTGTCGCGGGCGATCGCGCCGCGTTCGGCGCGCTGCTGACACGGCACTACGACACCATCCACGGGCTGGCGTGGCGGCTGACCGGCGCGCGCGCCGATGCCGACGATATCGCCCAGGATGTCTGCTGCGCCCTCGTCGAGCGGATCGCCGGCTTTCGGGGCGAGGCCAGGTTCACCACCTGGCTGTGCGGCATCGTCGTCAACGCCTGCCATGATCTTCGCCGCCGCCGAGGGTCCTTCGGCGGGTTGACGCTGCGGCTCGCGGTCGCCGCCGGCCTGGCGCGCGGGCCGGACGGGCGCGACCTGCATGACGCGGTCTGGCTGGCGAGCGCGCTGGCGCGCCTCGAGCCTGCCTTGCGCGACACCGCCGTGCTCGTCGCCGGCCAGCAGCTGACCCACGCCGAGGCGGCCGAGATCCTGGGGGTCGCCGAATCGACCGTGTCCTGGCGCATGCACGAGGTCCGGCGAAGGCTCTCCGCCGCGCCGCCAAGAAAATCCTGAGCCCCACCCAAGGATTTCCGGGCGGGCCGCGTCCCACTGACAGGCGGGCGATTGCGCGCGCCGTTTTCTGGGAGACCTCCTATGCCCCGCCCGCACCCCCTGATCGCCGCCGGCCTCGCCGCCACGGTCGCCGCCTGCGCCACACCCCATGTCCAGCGAGCCTCCGAGCCCGCCGGGCAGATCGTCGTGACCGCACAGCGCAGAAACGCGCCGCCTCCGGCGCCGGCCCTCACCTACGATCCGGAGGCGAGGCTGGCGGCCCCGGCCCCCCCGCCGCCCCCGTCACCCCTTGTCGCCATGCCATTGGCCCCGGCGGTGATAGACGCGGCGGGTATCTTCCTGCCACCCGCCTATGCCGGCCACGACCGCTTCGAAACTGCGCCGGAAAATCCGTTCAAGCTCGTCCGCGAAGAGCCGGTCTCGACCTTTTCCATCGACGTCGACACCGCGTCCTATTCGTTTGTCCGCGCCTCGCTGAACCGCGATGTCCTGCCGCCGCCGGCCGCCGTCAGGACCGAGGAGCTGGTCAACTACTTTCCCTACGCCTACCCCGCGCCGCGCGGCCCCGAGCAGCCCTTCAGCACCGATGTCGCCGTGTTTCCCTGCCCCTGGTCGGCCGGTCGCAAGCTCGTCCGGATCGGCATCAGGGGCTATGCGATCCAGCCGGCGACGCGTCCGCGCGCCAACCTCGTCTTCCTGATAGATGACTCCGGTTCGATGGCCGAGCCCAACAAGCTGCCGTTGGTGAAACGGTCGCTGGAGATGCTGCTAGACCAGCTGGACGCGAACGATCGCGTCTCGATCGTCACATATGCCGGCGCGGCCGGCACGGCGCTCGAACCCACGCCGGCGAGCCAGAAGGCGAAGATCCGGGCGGTGATAGATAGGCTGGAAGCCGGCGGCGGCACCGCAGGGGCCGAGGGCATCCGCCAAGCCTACGCCCTGGCCGAGGAAAACCTGGACCCGACGGGCGTCAATCGCGTCATCCTGACCACCGACGGTGATTTCAATGTCGGCATCACCGACCAGGCTCAGCTGAAGGGCTTCGTCGAGCGCGAGCGCGGCAAGGGCGTGTTCCTCTCTGTGCTTGGCTTCGGCATGGGCAACTACAACGATGCACTCATGCAGGTCCTGGCCCAGAACGGCAACGGCGCGGCGGCCTACATCGATACCGCGGCCGAGGCGCGCAAGACGCTGGTGGACGAGGCCACCTCGACGCTGTTTCCGATCGCCAAGGACGTCAAGATCCAGGTCGAATTCAATCCCGCCACCGTCTCCGAATATCGCCTGATCGGGTACGAGACGCGCAGGCTGAATCGCGACGACTTCGACAACGACAGGGTGGACGCGGGCGATGTAGGTTCGGGCCAGACGGTCACGGTGATATACGAGGTCGTTCCGGTCGGCGGCCCGCGCGCCATCGGCGATCTGCGCTACGCCGCGCCGCCGGCGGCGGGCACGCCCAAGGTCGGCCTCGCCGGCGAATACGGCTTCGTCAAGATCCGCTACAAGTTGCCGAAATCCGACACCAGCCGGCTGATCTCCAGCCCGATCGACCGGCGCTTCGAGGTCGGCCGTTTCGAAGATGCGCCTCAGGACGCCCGGTTCGCGACCGGCGTCGCCGCCTTCGCCGAGCTGTTGCGCGGCGGTCGCTACAGCGGCTCGATGAGCTATGACGACGTGCTGAGGGTCGCGACGGCGGCGCGCGGAGAGGATGGTTTCGGCTACCGCTCCGAGTTCATACAGCTCGTTCGCGCGGCCAAGGCGGCGCCCGCGCTGGCCCCGCTGGAGCGGTGAGGCCGGCGCCTTCGACCGGCGTGCGGGTTGCGGCTATAAGTGGCCCATGCCGTCCGACGACGACATTGCCGCCTCGCTCCCCGCGCCGCCGCCGCCGGCGCCCGCTCGCCAAGCAGCGGCGATCGAAGCGGCGCTCCGGCGCTTCGATGGCGTCGACTCGCCGCCGCCGCCCGCCGCCCGCCCGCGGGTGCCGCCGCCGCTTTGGTGCGGCAGCGAATGGCGCACTGTCGCCGGAGCCCTGGTCACCGGCGCCCTGGTCGCCGTCGTCGCCGTGCCCGTGGTGCGGATGGCGCTCGACCGCCCCGCCGCCGGCGCCTTTCACGAGCCGCCGCCGCCGTCAGCGACGGAAATCGCCCCACCGGCGATGGTCGCGCCCCCCGCGCCGCCCGCCGTCGCCGTCGGTCGCGCAAAGCGCTGCGACACCCCCGATTGCGCCCCGGCCATCCGCGCCGCAGCCACTCCGCCGAGCGTGCCGCCGCTGCCCGCCGCGCCCGCGCCGCCGCCCGACCCGTCCACTCCTCCCCCTCCTCCCACTCCGGCCCCCGCAGTGGTAGCCTCGCTTCCACCGCCCGCCCCCGCCGCGGTCGCCGCCCCGCCCGAGCGAGAGGGGCTCGCGGCTTCCGACACCGCCCCCGGATCGATCGTGGTCACGGCCCAGCGCGTGGCGGCAAAACCCGTCCGCCGCGGCGACTGGAACGCCTGCACTGTCGATGACCCGGGCCGCCGCCTGGCGGGTTGCGGGCGGCTGGTGGATGTCGGCGCACCGGGGCCGGCGGGGCGCGCGGCGGCCCGCCTCGCCGAAGGGCTGGCGATGGCCTGGGACGGCCGCTTCGACGACGCTATCACGGCTTTCGACCAGGCGATCGCCATCGCGCCCGAGCTGTCGTTCGCCTACCTCAACCGTGGCCTCGCCTACGGACATGAGGGCGAGTTGGACCGCGCCACCGCCGACCTGGACCTCGCCGTGCGGTACGCCCCCGGCGCCGCGCGCGGCTACCACCAACGCGCACGGCTGCTGCGCCAGCGCGGCGACACCGCCGCCGCTCTTGCCGACGAGACCCGCGCCGTGGAACTCGATCCGCGCTATCGCGCCGTCGCTCGGTAGCGGCTTCGCGCTCGCCCTTTGTCCGTGTCCCCCCGCCCGGTTGGCTGTATGGGTGAGGGCCAACGGGAGCGGGAGGAGCGGCGGTGGATTTCGATTTCGCGCTGGGCGAGACGGCGGACGCCATTCGCGAGACCACGAGGCGCTTCGCCGCCGACCAGATCGCGCCCCTTGCCGCGCAGATCGACCAGACCAACCGCTTTCCGATCGAGCTGTGGCCCAAGATGGGCGCGCTCGGCCTGCACGGGATAACCGTGGAGGAGGAATTCGGCGGCCTGGGCCTGGGCTATCTGGAGCATGTGGTGGCGATGGAGGAGCTGTCGCGCGCCTCGGCGTCGGTGGGCCTCAGCTATGGCGCCCACTCCAATCTGTGCGTCAACCAGATCCGCCGCTGGGGCACGGACGAGCAGAAGCGCCGCTATCTTCCCAGGCTGATCAGCGGCGAGCATGTCGGCAGCCTGGCCATGTCGGAGGCTGGGGCGGGCTCTGACGTGGTGTCGATGAAGCTGCGCGCCCAGAAGCGCGGCGACCGCTATGTGCTGAACGGAACCAAGTTCTGGATCACCAACGCCCCGTCCGCGGACGTGCTGGTGGTCTACGCCAAGACCGGCGAGAGCGCGATCAGCGCCTTTCTGATCGAGAAGGGCATGGCCGGCTTCTCCGTCTCCAACAAGCTCGACAAGATGGGCATGCGCGGCTCCGACACAGCCGAGCTGGTGTTCCAGGACGTCGAAGTGGGCGAAGACCAGGTGATGGGCGGCGAGGGGCGGGGGGTGAACGTCCTGATGTCGGGGTTGGATTTTGAGCGCGCGGTGCTGGCGGCCGGGCCGCTGGGCATCATGCATGCGTGCCTCGACGTGGTTTTGCCCTATGTGCGCGAGCGCAAGCAGTTCGGCCAGGCGATCGGAGGCTTCCAGCTGATTCAGGCCAAGGTGGCCGACATGTATGTCGCCCTCAATTCGGCCCGGGCCTATGTCTACGCCGTGGCCAGAGCCTGCGACGCTGGCCGCGCCACCCGGTTCGACGCCGCCGGGGCCATTCTGCTGGCGTCCGAGAACGCCGTCCGCACCTCGCTTGAGGCGATCCAGGCCCTGGGCGGGGCCGGCTACACTAAGGAGTGGCCCGTCGAACGCTTCCTCCGCGACGCCAAGGTCTACGACATCGGAGCCGGCACCAACGAGATCCGCCGCTATCTGATCGGTCGAGAGCTGATCGGCGCATGACCCTGATCGCCAGCCTGGCGGACCCTTCCAGCCCCGCCTTCGCCGCCAACGCCGCCCACAACCGGGCTCTGGCCGCGGCCCTGCGCGAGAAGGTGATGGCCGCGGCGGTTGGCGGACCGGCGGCGTCGCGGGAGCGGCACGTGGCGCGGGGTAAGCTGTTGCCGCGCGATCGGGTGGCGCGCCTGCTCGACCCGGCCTCGCCGTTCCTGGAGGTGGGCGCCCTGGCCGCGAACGGGCTCTATGGCGACGAGGCGCCAGGGGCCGGGGTGATCACCGGCGTCGGCAGGGTCTCGGGTCGCGAGTGCGTGATCGTCGTCAATGACCCCACGGTGAAGGGCGGCGCCTATTTCCCGATGACGGTGAAGAAGCACCTGCGGGCCCAGGAGATCGCCCGGGAAAACCGGCTGCCGTGCGTCTATCTGGTGGATTCCGGCGGGGCCAACCTGCCGCATCAGGCCGAGGTGTTTCCGGATCGCGAGCATTTCGGCCGCATCTTCTACAACCAGGCCCAGATGTCGGCCTTGGGCATCCCCCAGATCGCCTGCGTCATGGGCAGCTGCACGGCCGGCGGGGCCTATGTGCCGGCGATGTCGGACGAGACGGTGATCGTGCGCGGCCAGGGCACCATCTTCCTGGCCGGTCCGCCGCTGGTGAAGGCCGCCACCGGCGAGGTGATCTCGGCCGAGGAACTTGGCGGGGCCGACACCCATGGCCGAAAGTCCGGCCTCGTCGATCACGTTGCGGAAAACGACGAGCATGCCCTGTTGCTCGTGCGCGACATCGTCGCCACCCTCAATCGTCCCAAGGCGATCGACATCGACCTTGCGGCGCCCCGGCCGCCCACGCTGGATCCGGCGGAGCTGGCCGGCATCGTCCCCAGCGACGTGCGCGCGCCCTATGAGGTGCGCGAGGTGATCGGCCGACTGGTCGACGGCTCCGAGATGCACGAGTTCAAGGCCCTCTATGGCCCGACCCTGGTGTGCGGTTTCGCGCGGATCTGGGGCATGCCGGTGGCCATCCTCGCCAACAACGGCGTGCTGTTTTCCGAGAGCGCGCAGAAGGGCGCGCACTTCATCGAACTGGCGTGCCAGCGGCGCGTGCCGCTGCTCTTCCTGCAGAACATCTCCGGCTTCATGGTCGGCGGCAAATACGAGGCGGAGGGGATCGCCAAGCACGGCGCCAAGCTGGTCACCGCCGTCGCCACCGCCTCCGTGCCCAAGGTCACGGTGATCATCGGCGGCAGCTTCGGGGCCGGCAACTACGGCATGTGCGGCCGGGCCTATCAGCCCCGGTTCCTGTTCACCTGGCCCAACGCCCGCATCAGCGTCATGGGCGGCGAGCAGGCGGCTTCGGTCCTCGCCACCGTGCACCGCGACGCCGAGACCTGGACGCCGGAGGAGGCCGAGGCCTTCAAGGCGCCGATCCGCCAGCGCTATGAAGACGAGGGCAACCCCTATTTCGCCACCGCGCGGCTGTGGGACGATGGGGTGATCGATCCGGCCCAGACCCGCGATGTGCTGGGTCTGGCCTTCTCCGCGGCGCTGAACGCGCCCATTCCAGAGCACGCCCGGTTCGGCGTGTTCAGGATGTGAGCGCTTGATCCACACGCTGCTGATAGCCAACCGGGGCGAGATCGCGCGGCGCATCCTGCGCACTGCCCGGCGCCTGGGCGTGCGCACTGTGGTCGTACATTCGGAGACCGACGCCGCCACTCCCGCCGTGCGCGAAGCCGACGAGGCGGTTTGCATCGGCCCGGCCCCGGCGCGGGACAGCTATCTGGTGGCGGACAAGATCCTCGACGCCGCCCGCCGCACGGGGGCCGACGCTATCCATCCGGGCTATGGCTTCTTGTCGGAGAACGCCGACTTCGCCGAGGCGGTTCTGGCCGCCGGCCTGGTCTGGGTGGGCGCGCCGCCGGCCGCGATCCGCGCCATGGGCCTGAAGGATGCCGCCAAGGCCCTGATGCTCGCCGCCGGCCTCCCGGTCACGCCGGGCTATCTGGGCGCGGACCAGTCGGCCGAGCGGCTGGAAGCCGAGGCCGCCGAGATCGGCTTTCCCGTGCTGATCAAGGCGGTGGCCGGCGGTGGCGGCAAGGGCATGCGCAAGGTGGAGGCCGCGGCGGCGTTCGAGGCTGCGCTTGTCTCCTGCCGCCGCGAGGCCGCCGCCTCGTTCGGCGACGACCGGGTATTGATCGAAAGCTACATCCAGAGCCCGCGCCACATCGAGGTTCAGGTGTTCGGCGACACCCACGGCGAGGTCGTGCATCTGTTCGAGCGCGACTGCTCGCTCCAGCGCCGCCACCAGAAGGTGATCGAGGAGGCGCCGGCCCCCGGAATGGACGCGGCCACCCGCGCCGCCCTTTGCGCCGCGGCGGTCAAGGCCGTCAAGGCGGTGGATTATGTCGGCGCCGGCACGATCGAGTTCATTGCCGACGCCTCGGCCGGCCTGCGTGCCGATCGGATCTGGTTCATGGAAATGAACACGCGCCTGCAGGTCGAGCACCCCATCACCGAGGCGATCACGGGGCAGGACCTGGTTGAGTGGCAGCTGCGCGTTGCCAGCGGCGAGCCGCTTCCCCTGCGCCAGGACGAGTTGGCCATCGACGGTTGGGCCATGGAGGCCAGGCTCTATGCCGAGAACCCGGCCACGGGCTTCCTGCCCTCGATCGGACGGCTGGAGCGCCTGCGTCTGCCGGCCGGCGTGCGCGTCGACCCCGGGGTGGCGGAGGGCGACGAAGTGACCGCGCACTACGATCCGATGATCGCCAAGCTGATCGTCCATGCCGCCACACGGTCGGAGGCGGCGGCTCGCCTGGCGGCGGCGTGCGGCGAGGTCCAGGCCTGGCCGGTGCGCACCAACGCCGGCTTCCTGGCACGGGCGGCCGGGGACCCTGACTTCGTCGCAGGGCGCGTCGACACCGGCTTCATCGAGCGCCATGCAGAGCGGCTCGCGCCGAGCGGTCCGTCGTCCGCCGCCGTCGCCGCGGCGGCCGCCGCCCTGATCGCGCCGGCCGGGGCCGATCCCTGGAGCGCCCTGGCGGGCTTTCGCGCCAACGCCGCGCCGGACCTGCGCGTAGCGGTCGAGATCGCCGGCGCCGTGCATGTGGCCGAGCCGGGCGCGGCGGGCGAGGTCGCCAGGGTGGACGGCGAGCGCGTTCTCTTCCTGGCGGGCGACGCCTGGGCGTTCGCCGCGCCGACGGCCAGCCTTTATGGCAAGGGGACCGCGGCCTCCGACGGGGCCGTCCTGGCGCCAATGCCAGGCCGGGTGATCGCCGTGGCGGTGGCGCCGGGCGCCGCGGTCGTCGCCGGCCAGACGCTCCTGGTGCTGGAGGCTATGAAAATGGAGCATACCCTGGTCGCGCCGTTCGCCGGCGTCGTCCGGCACCTCGGCGCGGCGGCAGGCGACCAGATCGCCGAAGGCGTGGTGCTGGCGCGCGTCGAGGCGGGCGAGGCCTGATGGGCGAGCGGCCCCTGATCGTCGGCCTGGGCGGCACTGTGCGCCCGGGCTCCAGCAGCGAGACGGCGCTGGTGCG
Organism: Caulobacterales bacterium; assembly: GCA_038226475.1. Lineage (GTDB taxonomy): Bacteria > Pseudomonadota > Alphaproteobacteria > Caulobacterales > Caulobacteraceae > Acaudatibacter. The sequence continues at coordinate 157,380 of JBBRQK010000006.1, forward strand.
GGCCCTGGCCACGGCCGAGGCCGCGGGCGCGCGCACCGAGTTGTTCGGGGGCGCCTTTCTGGCCGGCCTGCCGATCTATAATCCGCACGGCCCGGCCGCGGGCGCCGAGCAGGCCCGCTTCCTCGCCGCCGTCAGCGCCGCCGACGGCGTGATCGTCGCCTCGCCCGGCTATCACGGCTCGATCTCGGGGGCGGTGAAGAACGCGCTCGACACCCTCGAAGCCCTGCGCGACGATCCCAGGCCCTATTTCGACGGCCGGGCGGTGGGCTGTATCGTGTCGGCCGGCGGCGGCCAGGCGGCGGGCTCGACCCTCGCGACACTGCGCGCCATTGTCCACGCCCTGCGCGGCTGGCCCACCCCCTTCGGCGCCACCTTGGGGGCCGCCGGCCTGTTCGACGACGCCGGCGCCTTCACCGATCCGCACGACGCCTGGCAGGTCGAAACCGTCGCCCGCCAGGTCGTCGACTTTGCCAGCCGGTGGGCGGCCTAGCACGGCTAGGGGATGGCGGGCGTGGCTCCGCTCTCCGGGTCGTTGCAGCGCTCCCAGATCGACCGCCCCGACAGCCCGTCCGCCCTCTTGACGCCATCAGCCCGCGGGCTTATTAGTTAGCCATGGCTTACCAATCTGCCGCTGCCGAAGCGCTGTCCGCATTGGCCGATCCGACCCGACGGGCGATCTTCGAGCGGCTGGCGGCTGGGCCCTCGGCGGTCGGGCGGCTGGCGGCCGGCATGCCCGTGACGCGGCCGGCGGTGTCGCAACATCTGCGGGTGCTGAAGGCCGCCGGTCTGGTCGCCGAGACCGCGCAGGGCGCGCGACGCGTCTATCGCGTCGACCCTCGCGGCATCGGGGCCATGCGCGACTGGCTGGATGATCACTGGGCCACCGCGCTGGACGCCTTCGCCACATTCGCCGACCAACAGGTCCCCGAGACGGACGCTCCATGACCATCGCCCCGATCGTGCGCACTGTGAGGGTCAAGGCGCCGCCCGCGCGCGCCTTCGACATCTTCGCCAGCCAGATGGGCCGCTGGTGGCCGACGGGAAAGACGATCGCCTCCAAGCCGCACGTGGAGATCGTGTTGGAGCCGCGCCCAGGCGGCGCTTGGTTCGAACGCGACGCCGACGGCGAGGAGACCCATTGGGGCAAGGTGATCGCCTGGGACCCGCCGAGGCGCATGCTCCTCGGCTGGCAGATCAACAGCGGCTGGCGGCACGACGCCACCGTCCAGACGGAGGTCGAGCTCACCTTCGCGCCCGACGGCGCGGGCGCCCTGGTCACCCTGGAGCACCGCGATCTGGAGCGCTTCGGCGCCGACGCCGACAAGATGGCCGGCCTGCTCGGCAATGGCTGGCCGGGGTTCCTGCACGCCTATGCCGGCCTGGCGGGCGCCCATGTTCAGCAAGGAGAAGGGTCATGACCGATTTCATCGTTCATTCCATTCCGGGCAGCCCGTTCGGCCGCGCCGTGCTCGCCACCCTGGAGGAAAAGGGCGCGCCCTATCGGTTCTCGCCGGTGGCGCCCGGCCAGTTCCGCACGCCCGAACATCTGGCCCGTCATCCGTTCGGCAAGGTTCCGGTGCTCGAGCACGACGGCTTCCTGGTCTACGAGACCCAGGCGATCCTGCGCTATCTTGATCGGGTTCTGCCCAGCCCCTCGCTCACCCCCGCCGATCCCAGGGCGGCCGCGCGCATGGACCAGGTGATGAGCGTCAACGACTGGTATCTCTTCCAGGGCGCCTCCCGGGTGATCGGCTTCCAGCGCATCGTCGGTCCGCGCCTGATGGGACTGACGCCGGACGAGGCGGCGATCGCCGAGGCCATGCCCCAGGCCCACGCCGTGTTCGACGAATTGGTGCGGCTGCTGGGCGAGGGGCCGTTCTTCGGCGGCGCCGGACTCAGCCTCGCGGACATGATGGTCGCCCCGCAGGTCGACTTCTTCGTCGAGACGCCGGAATGGGGCGAGCTGGGCGCGCCCCGGCCCGCTCTCGTCGCCTGGCTGGAGCGGATGAACGGCCGGCCGAGCCTGGCCGCCACCACCTGGGACCAGGTCGCGGAAATGGCCAAAGCTGCCTGAGCGTCAGGCTGGAAACCAACGCGCCGCAGGGCGGTTGCTCCCGCTCGCCAACCGTGGGAGTCGTCTCGATGGACAGCCAGAAACCGCCGATCTTGCGCCACAGCACAGTCGGCGGCGCCGGCGTCGGTCTTGGAGCCGCGTCGGCGACCTCACCGGGTCGTACTCGAGGTGAGGCCCCTAAGCCGGGCGCCCAGCCCCTGGAGGCTCCCCCCGGCTCGAAGTATCCCAAGCCGCCCTACCCGCGTCAGCTCCAACCCTGGCCGGGGCTCGCCGGAAAGATGACACCGCTGCCCGACCACGGGGAAAAGAGCTATCGCGGCTCCGGCCGCCTGCTCGGTCGCAAAGCGCTGATCACCGGCGGCGATTCGGGCCTGGGCCGCGCCGCCGCCATCGCCTACGCCCGCGAGGGAGCGGACGTGGCCATAAACTACCTGCCCGCCGAGGAGCCGGACGCCCAGGAGGTGATCGCATTGATCAAGGCCGAGGGGCGCATCGGCCTGGCCATCCCGGGCGACTTGCGCGACGACGCCTTCTGCCGCCAGCTGGTCGAGCGCGCGGTCGAGGGGTTGGGCGGCCTGGACATCGTGGTGACCAACGCCGGGCGCCAGCAGACCCGGGCCTCCATCCTGGATATAACCAGCGAGGATTTCGACGCCACCATGAAGACCAACATCTATGCGCCGTTCTGGATCATCAAGGCGGCCCTGCCGCACCTGAAGCCAGGCTCGACGATCATCGGCACCGCGTCCGAACAGGCCTACGATCCCTCCGCCGACCTCTACGACTACGCCCAGACCAGGGCGGCGACGGTCAACTACGTCAAGTCGCTGGCCAAGCAGCTGGCTCCCAAGGGAATCCGCGTCAACGGCGTGGCGCCCGGCCCGATCTGGACGCCGCTACAGGTGAGCGGCGGCGCGACACAGGAGAAGCTGGAACAGTTCGGCGGCCAGACCCCGATGGGTCGCGCCGGCCAGCCGGCCGAACTTGGGTCGATCTACGTGCAGCTCGCCGCAGCGGACGCCAGCTACGCCACCGGCCAGATCTACGGCGCCTCCGGTGGCGCCGGACAGCCTTAGCCGGGGAGCGGCGACAGGTGGACGTGGCCGGCGTGCCTGTGGCTGGCGGGATCGTCATGGTGATCATGCGCCTCGACGCTGACCAAATTCAGCGCGCCAAAGCGGACGCCTCGTTCGGCCCGGACGCGGTCGGCGAAAGCGCGCACCACGCCCGCTTCGCCGCGCAGGATCACGCTCTCCAGGGTATGGTCATGATCCAGCGGCGTCTGCAGGGCTGAGACTACCAGGTCGTGATGCTCGTGCCGGAGTTCGAGCAGCCGGCTGGCCAATGACCTAGTCTCCCGCTGGTAGATGTAAGAGAGATTGGCGACGCATTGTGAGCTTGCGAGTGTCTCGCCGCGCCAGGCTTCCGTAGCCTCGCGCACGAGGTCGCGCACGGCTTCCGACCGGCTCTGATAGCCACGCGCCCGCACCATATCGTCGAATTCGGCGCCCAGGGTCTCATCGATCGACAGGGTCACGCGCTGCATTCAAGGGCCTCTGGCGCCAATTCTATAACGCGGTCGCATTATTTCCACCTTGCGCTTGATCCTGCGCCCCGCGCACCGCGTATGCACAATCAAGCGAACCTGCATACGGAAGCCTACCATGCCCATCGCGCCTCCCCCGGACGTCCCGGTCGCCACCGCGCCCGCGACGGAGCTCGGCGCGGTCTATGTGTTCGGCAAGCGGCTTGAGGGAGTCGGAACCTCGGTCGCGGCGAGCGAAGGAGCGGTGTCGTTCGCGAAGTTCGAGGATCGGCCGCTGCTGCGTCCCGGCGAGCTGGTGGAGGTGGTGCCGGGCCTCGTCGCGACCCAGCACTCGGGGAACACCAAGGCCAACCAGTACTTCCTGCGCGGGTTCAATCTGGATCACGGCACCGATTTCTCGGTCCGCTTCGATGGCGTGCCGCTCAACCTGCGCACCCACGCCCATGGCCAAGGCTATCTGGACCTGAACGGAATCATTCCCGAGGTGATCGAGACGATCAGATATCACAAGGGCCCGTACTACGCCGACAGTGGCGATTTCTCCAACGCCGGCGCGGCCAGATTCGAGACCTTCTCCCGCGACGCGCCATCGTTCATCGAGGTGACCGGGGGCGAGCCCGAGTACGGCCGCCTGCTGGCCATCAAGAGCTTCGGCGACCGCTCTTTCCTCGCCGGCGAGCTGGATACCTACCGCGGCCCCTACGACCACCCCGACAACTTCAGGAAACTCGATTTCATCGGCCGCGTGGGCCTGGGCGACTGGTCGCTGACCGGCCTCGCCTACGCCGCCAAGACGAACTCCAACGATCAGATCCCGCAACGTGCGGTGACCCAAGGGCTGATCGGTACCTTGGGCGCGCTTGATCCCAGCGACGGCGCCCGCACGTCACGCTTCATCCTGTCGTTGCAGCGCACGAAGAACGATGGCTGGTATGTCGACGCCTATGCCCAGAAATACTACCTCGCTCTATACTCGAATTTCACCTACTTCCTGCGTGATCCTGTCAACGGGGATCAGTTCAAACAGCTCGATGATCGCTATACCTTCGGCGGGTCGGTGCTCCGGACCTGGCCGAACCCGTTTCTCGGCGCGACCTGGCGCACAGCGCTCGAGTTCCGGGACGACTATATTCCGAATATCGGGTTGTTCTATACAAAGCAGAGGCAATACCTCTCCACGGTAAGACAGGACACCGTCAACGAATACTCGGGCGCCGCGTGGGCCGACGCCACCCGCGCCTTCGGCCCGGTGCGCGTGACCGGCGGACTGCGCTTCGACGACATCGGGGGCGACGTGTCGTCCAACGATCCGCGCAACAGCGGCGCCGCCAATGCCGCGCTGGTCAGTCCCAAGCTGACCGTGGCCTGGCGCGTCGCGCCGACGCTCGAACTCTACGCCGACGCGGGCCAGGGCTTCCATTCCAACGATTTTCGCGGTGCCACCGAGACCATCGTTCCGGGAACGGACGATCCAAGCCAGAAGGTGCCGATCATCTCCGCATCGCGCGGCGCCGAGATCGGGGCGCGCTATCAGCATGGCGAGCTGACGACCACCCTGACCCTCTTCACCCTGCACCTCGATTCAGAGCTTGTGTACAACGGTGACGGCGGCGACACCTCCAGCACCAGCGCGACCGAGCGCAAGGGGGCGGAATTCCTGGTCGACTACGCCCCGTCGCGGAACTTCGACTTCAACTTTACGGCCGCCGCCGCAGACGCACATTACGTCGACAACCCCGCGGGGCCGCGCGTGCCCAACGCCCTGGAATACGTTCTGACCGGAGGCGTTACCGCCCGGCTCACGCGCCACGCCCTGCTCACCGTCACCGGCCGCCGGCTGGGACCCGCGCCCCTGATCGAAGACAATTCCGCCCGCTCCAACCCCGCCACCCTGTTCAACGCCCTGCTCGACTACGATTTCGGCAAGTTCAAGGTGAAGCTTGAAGTACTCAACCTGTTCGACAGCAAGGACGACGAAATCCAATACTTCTACACCTCGCGCCTGCAGGGTGAGGCAGCCGAAGGCGTGGACGACTATCATTTTCACCAGTTCGAGCCCCGCACCGTGCGCGTCAGCCTGCGCGTGCCCCTCGGCTGAGGCGCGGAAGTTCCGGAACTCACCCCCGGGCAACCGTGTTAGGGTTTCAGGTGAAGCGATCACGCGTTGGAGGCTACAAGCGATGCCCCTACCCAGGCCCGGTGGATGGATCGCGGCGATCAGGCAAAATCGCGTCGCCCCGTTTCTGCTCATGGGGCCGATCTCCGGCCCATTCGTGGCCGGCGTGGTGCTGAACTTCCGTGACGGTCGCCCGGTACTGGGTTCGCTATATGCGGTGGCCCTGTCGCTCTGGCTGGGCCTCGGCCCCGCCCTGCTGACGAAGGTGCTTTAGCCGGCGGCTGAACCGAGTCAGCCTGCGGGGATGGCCGTTCCCGATTCGCGCGTCGACGTCTATCTCGCCCACGCCCTGCGCGGAAAAACCGCCGGGTGGAGATACAGTGTCGTGATCGTGTCGGGGATCGTAGCGGGTCTCCTCCTCGGCGCGATTCTGATCGTCGCGGCCACGCTCGCAGGCGCTCTGCCGGCAGACACCCTGGCCGAACTCACACGTCCCGAGCACCCGGTGGTCTTCTTCGGCGCCAATGGCGTTATCTTCGGCGCGCTGGTGGCAGGATTGGCGCTGGCTGCGCGCCTGATCCAGTCGAAACGGTTTGGCGACATCGTTGGCGCCTGGAGCTGGCGACTTGTGGCTTTGGGCGCAGCCATCTGGTTGGCGGTGCAGATCCTCGCCACCGCCTCCGACTATCTGATCGCCCCAGGCTCGTTCACGGTCACGGCGGGCGCGGGGTTCGCGCCTCTCGCCGTCGCGGCGTTGCTGGGTCTGGGCGTGCAGACCTTCGCCGAGGAGTTCGTGTTTCGTGGCTATCTGACCCAGGGCCTTTTGCTCGGCACGGGCCGCCCGTGGGTCGCCGCGACCCTCAGCGGCATCCTCTTCGGCGCCTTGCACCTCCCCAACGGCTGGCCGCAGGCGGCCAACGCGCTGCTCTGCGGCGTCGCCTGGGCGATGATCGCCATGCGCAGCGGCGGTATCGCCCTGACCTGGGGCCTGCACCTGGCGAACAACCTGTTTGCCGGGGTGGTCGTGGTCTCCGCCGGCGATGTGTTCAAGGGCGCCCCAGGCCTCCTGAGCCAATCGACGAACCACCTACTCTGGTGGGACACGACCCTCTCGGCCGTGGCGCTGGGCGCCACGCTGTGCTGGGTGTTGCGCCTTCGGGCGCCATGGACGTCGCTCGGTAACCCAGATAAGAATCCCTCGCGACGGAATCGCCTGGAATCTGAATACTGATCCAGACACGAGTGTGGATACGGATCTCGCCCTCGTGCCTGTATAGTCTAACACCACGCGTCTCTAGTCGGCGTCCATCTTCAGCGCGGCGATAAAGGCTTCCTGCGGGATCTCGACCTTGCCGAACTGGCGCATCTTCTTCTTGCCCTCCTTCTGCTTGTCGAGAAGCTTGCGTTTGCGCGAGGCGTCGCCGCCGTAGCACTTGGCCGTCACGTCCTTGCGCAGGGCGCGGACCGTCTCGCGGGCGATGATTCGTCCGCCGAGCGCCGCCTGGATCGGGATCACGAACAGGTGAGGGGGGATCAGCTCCTTCATCTTCTCGACCATGCCTCGGCCGCGGGTCTCGGCGCGGTCGCGGTGCACGAGCATGGAGAGGGCGTCGACTGGCTCGCCATTCACCAGGATCGACATTTTGACCAGATCGCCGGTGCGATAGTCTTCGATTTGATAGTCGAAGCTCGCATAGCCCTTCGATATGCTCTTCAGGCGATCGTAGAAATCGAACACCACCTCGTTGAGCGGCAGGTCGTAGACCACCATCGCCCGGGCGCCGACCCAGGAGAGTTCCTTCTGAGCGCCGCGTCGGTCCTGGCAGAGCTTGATCACGGCGCCCAGATACTCGTCCGGCGTGAAGATCGTGGCGCGGATCCAGGGCTCGGCGATGCTCTCGATGCGAACGACATCGGGCATGTCCGCCGGATTGTGCATCTCCATCGTCTCGCCGTTGATCAGATTGAGGCGGTAGATCACGCTGGGCGCAGTCGCGATCAGGTCGAGGTTGAACTCCCGTGTCAGCCGCTCCTGCACGATCTCCAGGTGCAGCAGCCCAAGGAAGCCGCACCGGAAGCCAAAGCCCAGGGCGGCGCTGGTCTCCATCTCAGAGGTGAAGGACGCGTCGTTGAGCCGCAGGCGGCCGACGGCCGCGCGCAGATCCTCGAAGTCGGCCGCGTCGACCGGAAACAGACCGCAGAACACCACCGGCTGTACCGGCTTGAAGCCCGGCAGGGCGGCCGCCGTCGGTCGCTTCTCGTCGGTGATGGTTTCGCCCACCGCGGCGTCGGCCACGTCCTTGATCTGGGCGGTGATGAAGCCGATCTCCCCGGGGCCCAGAGAAGCGACGTCGACCGGCTTGGGTTCGAAAACCCCGATCCGGTCGATCTTGTAGGTGGCGCCGGTCTGCACCATGCGCACCTGGGCGCCGGCGCGCAGACGCCCGTCGAACACCCGCACCAGCACCACCACGCCGAGGTAGGCGTCGTACCAGGCGTCGACCAGCAGCGCCTTGAGCGGTGAGGTTTCTTCACCCCTGGGCGGCGGCAGGCGCCTAACGATGGCCTCCAGCACATCGTGGATCCCAAGCCCAGTCTTGGCCGAACACTCGACAGCGTCGGAGGCGTCGATGCCGATCACATCCTCGATCTGCTGGCGCACCCGGGCCGGTTCGGCCGCCGGCAGATCGACCTTGTTGAGCACCGGCACGATCTCGTGGTCGCTCTCCAGCGCCTGATACACGTTGGCCAGGGTCTGGGCCTCGACGCCCTGGCTGGCGTCGACCACCAGAATCGAGCCTTCGCACGCCGCCAAAGAGCGGCTCACCTCATAGGCGAAGTCGACATGGCCGGGGGTATCCATGAGGTTGAGGACGTAGGCCTCGCCGTCGTCGGCCACGTAGTTGAGCCGCACGGTCTGGGCTTTGATGGTGATCCCCCGCTCGCGCTCGATGTCCATCGAATCGAGCACCTGCTCCTTCATCTCCCGCGCGGTCAGGCCGCCGGTCTCCTGGATCAGCCGGTCGGAGAGAGTGGATTTGCCGTGATCTATGTGGGCGACGATGGCGAAGTTGCGAATGCGGGCGAGGGGCGTCGTCATGGCGCGGGGTCTATCAATATCCGCCCGACCGCGCGAGGGCGACCGGGCGGCGCCGTTCAGCGGGCGTTAACCGTACCTGAGGCATCAAGCTGGCGTCTCGCGCGCGCCCAGCGCCCGAAAGGGGATTGAACGCCGATGGAACGCCGTTCGTTACTCGTCTCGGGCTTGGCTCTGCTGGCCTCGGCCCCCGTCCTGGCGCAGGAACCACCATCTCCGCCACCGCCGGGCGCGGGGCCGGCCCCCACCTATACCGACGACGAGATGGTCAATCACGTTTCCGACTTCCTCGGCGTCACCGCTGAGACCGCCGGCGGGGCGATCGAGCGGGCGTTCAAGGACAACGGCCGGCCCACCGGCTACATCGCCGGCGAGGAGGCCTCGGGCGCGTTCGTGTTTGGGCTGCGCTACGGCAAGGGCCTCGTGTATATGAAGGAGCGGCCGACCCAGGTGGTCTATTGGCAGGGCCCGTCGGTGGGATTCGACGCCGGCGGCAACGCCAGCCGCGTCTTCGTGCTTTGCTATGATCTGCAGTATCCCGACGCGCTGTATCGTCGGTTTCCCGGCGTCGAGGGCTCCGCCTATTTCATCGGCGGGCTCGGCGTGAACTATCAGCGCGCCGACGGCATCACCGTCGCCCCGATCCGCGCCGGCGTGGGTCTGCGGCTCGGGGCCAACGTCGGGTATCTGGCCTACAGCCGCCGGCGCAACATCATCCCGCTCTGACGAGCACGGATTATCCGATCAGGAGGGGTTGGGCGCGGCCTTCGCCGGCGTCGGCCCTGGCGCCGCCGCGGTGGGCGCGGTCGGCGGCGTACTCACCCCGTAGAGCACATGACCCAGCGGCGTGTCGGCGTCGTCCGCCAAGGTCTCGTGGCTGGGCTTGACCGTGGCATTGTGACTGACCGCCGGCCGGGTCGGGCTCTTGTGCACAGGCGCTTTCGACTTGAACGCCGACGGCGCGACCGGCGCCCGCGTGGCGACGACCGACGGCGCGGTGACCGGTTGCGCGACGACCGGCGGCGGCGCGACCCTGGCGGTGATCGGCGCGGACCGGACCACGGCCTTTGCCCGCGAGGCCGGCGCTGACGGATGTTCTGCGAGCCAGAATCCACCCAGCACCGCGGCTAGAAGGACGCCCATGCCAAGGGTCACGGGGACAATGTTTTCGCGGCGCGGCGGCGCGGCGGGGGCGGCCGCGAACAGCGGTGTCTCCACCGGTTCGGCGACGGCGGGGGTCGCGGCCGAGGCGGCCTCGGCGGCGCGCCGATCGTCCTCGAGGGCGCGCACGCGTCGCGCTAGAGACGATCCCATCTCGACCACGTCCATGCCCAGGCGTCGCGTCGTGTCGAGAGCGGCGGCCTGACCCTGCTCCAGGCCCGACATGCGGCCGTCCAGGGCGTCAACCGACCGCTGCAACCGGCTCAGAGCTCCGGCCGTCAGATCTGACGACATGTTTTCACGCTGCTCCTCCACCCGCCCGACGTGTGGCCTGGCCACTCCGCCCCAGATCGAATCAGCATCGATTCGCCGTCTTCGGGATTGTACAGCTTGGCGCATCGAATCGGTTCGCTCCTTTTTCGTGACGCGAGGCTAGTCTTGCGCGAAGCCGTATGTAACGGGCGCTGCGTCGAAAGCTGGGGGCGGGTGCTTGAACCTGTTGATAACCGTCTCGGCGGCAGGCGCGGCCCTGGCGCTGACCATCCTCTTCGGCTGGCTGGGCGCGCGACCGGCGCGGCCGCTAGGCCCGCCGCGCCTGGTGCCATGGCGGTGGCTGATGCTGCTGGCGTTCACCGCCCTGGTGGCGATGCTCGTTCACCTGGTGACCTTGGCCAAGGGCGGTTGACCCCGGCCGGCGAGGCCTCGACGAGGGTCAGTGCGCGGCGGTCAGCTGACCGCGGATCTCGCCGCCCGGGTTCTGCGCCGTGTGTACGTTCACATACCACAGGCCCGCGCGCAGATCGCCGATCTGGCCGTCGGTGAGAGAGGCCGTGCCAGCCAGGGGACTGGTCATCGGCCCGGTCAGAGGCACGGTCACGCCGGCCGCCTTGCCCGGCGCGGCCGGTCCGTGCAGGTGGGCCATCGTGGCCGGCCCGCTCAGGTCGGCGAAGGTCACCTTCCAGCTCAGAGCGCGGCTTTCGGTGTCAAGGCTGACGTCAGCGGTCCCGGCGCCCTTGCTCGCATTGGGCGGCGTCTCCGAAGCACCGTCGAGCTTGGCGGTGAAATGGATCGTCTCGGCGAAGCTTGCGGTCGCGAAGACGAAGGCAGCCGCCGTAACGGCGGCGGTGAGCGTGGCGCGCATAGAAATCCCCAGTCCTGTCCCGTGTCCCACGCGGATCATAGCGCTTCCTGGGCTACGGACGCGAGTCTTCCTTGACCCCCTACTCCAGGTTCGCGGCCGGTTCCATCGGCCGGTCGGGGAGACCGACATTGACGACGGCGTTCGAGTTCGCGAGGGCGACACCGTGCGCCTTCAGGTCGGGCACGATCTGGAACAACAGTTCGCTCCGCACGCGATAGGCGAGGCGAGGCGACTCCACATAGACGAAGGCGGTGAACTCCAGGCCCCCGTCTCTGGCGTCCGTCAGATAGACCGCCGCTGCCGGCTCGGCGACGACGTCGGGATGGCCGGTGAGCCGGGCCATCAGGAGGGTGCGGACCTCGGTGGGATCGGCGTTGCTGTCGACGCGCAGGACGATCCTGACCCGCCCCAGGGCGCCGGTGTGGGTGACGTTGCGCACCGTCTTGGAGACGAGGTCGGAGTTGGGGACGATCAGCCGCGACCTGTCCATCATCTCGATTTCGGTGGCGCGGATATTGATCGCCCGAACGTCGCCCTCCAGCTCGCCGATCGCGATCCAGTCTCCGACCTTGATCGGCCGCTCGGCCAGCAGGATCAGGCCAGAGACGAAATTGCCGATGATCGACTGCAGGCCAAAGCCGATGCCGACGGACAAGGCGCTGGCGAACAGCGCGATCTGGCTGACCGTGAGGCCGAGGTAAGCGAAGGCCAGCAACAGGGCCAGCACGACGCCCAAATAGGATACCGCGGCCGCCACGGAGGTGCGCAGACCGACATCGAGGCTGGTCTTGGGCAGGTAGCGCGCCTCCAGCCAGCCACGCACCGCCCGGGTCGCCGCCAGTCCGACCAGAAAGAGCCCGATCCCGCCCAGTATCGCGCCTGGCGAGATCGACACCTGTCCTAGTTTCAGCATCACCTTGGTCGAGGCGATCCGAGCGACTATGTCGTCGCCGGTGGCGCCGAACGGGGCCAGAATGGCGGTCCAGCCCAGCACCAGCAGCGCCAGACGCGTCAGGCCGGAAAGCAGCACGGCCAACTGCTCGAGCGCGCCATCGGACAGCCAGATCACACCACGCACCGCACGCCCGACCGGATTGCGCGGCGACAGCAGAGTGGGAAAGAGGTCGTCGGCCAGACGAAGCGCCAGGAACAGGATCGCCAGCACAGCGCCGATCCAGATCGTTTCGCGCATCAGAAAGGTCGCCAGGGCGAGATAGCCACAGGCGATGGCTACAATGGCGGCTCCGAGCGCCAGCCAGGCCGCCAGCGCCGCCAGCACCCACGGAAGACGGGATTCGCCCTGCAGCAGGGCGTCGTGCGCGCCGCTCGCCGTGGCCCTGGCGTTGCGCGCCCGGCCGAGCGCCAGAAGCGTCGCGCCGACGACGCCCAGCTCCAGCAGAACGCTGACGCAGTCACTGGCCACCGAAGTCGCCAGACTGGCGCCGACCGCGGTGTTGACACCCGCCACCAGGGTCGCGAGGCCCGCCGTCAGCCCGATCAGGCCGGGATAGGCCGCCAGTCGCGCCACCACCGCATCGGGGATCGGCGCGAGGCGCCAGGACGGTCGGCCTGGCGACAGCATGGCCCGGCCGAGCCCCTCCAGCAGCCCGGCGAAACCGATGACCAGGATCAGCAGGCGGCCGATCTCGTCGAAGTCGGGGGTCACGGCCCCGGCTGCCAGGGCCAGGGCGCGGCTGAGCGCGCCCGCGGCCAGCGGCGTGCCCGCCGCCACCACCACCAACCACAGGGCGAGGGCCGAGCGCCGCAGCCGCGTTCCAGGCACACTGGCCGCCGCCCGCCGGTAGCCCAGGCGGTTTAGTAGCAGGCGAGCCGGGCCGAGGATCGCCAACCCCAGGATCAGCGCCAGACCCAGAAGTATGGGCCCGCCCGGTCTGCGCGCCGCTTCGGCGAGGCGCCGCGCCTCCTCACCGATGACGGCGGCCAGACGCGACAGGTCGCTGGGGGCGGCGGCCAGGGAGTCGCGCCACAAGCCTGGGTCGAGGATCGAGCGGCTGCGGCTCCAGAGGCGCGCGGCGAAGTTCTGGTGCAGTTGTTCGATCAGGGTCTTGCTGGTCTGCTCCGCTTCGACGGCGAGTAGCCGCGCCAACTTGACCTCGGCATCGAGCGCCTGGCGCGTGCGCACAAGGCCGCGGCGCACGGCCGCGGTCTCGGCGGTCTCGGGCGGCAGGGCCGCGCCGGGGGCCGGCCCGAGCTGCGCCAGGCGCGCGTCGGTATCGGCCAGACGAGGCGTGAGGGTTCCCAGCGCGTCGTTGAGGCGCGCCTCGATCGGCGAGATCTCCGCCAGTGCGGCGCGCAGGTCGGTATCGCTCAGTCCGCCGTGGTGGCTGCCGAGCGCGACGGTGCGCAGGGCGGTCCGCGCCTGTTCGACCGAGGCGCTCACGGCTGGGTCTACCGGTGGGGCCGGAACCTGCGCCAGGGCCGACCCGGCCAGGATCAGACCGGCGACGATCGGCGCCAGGGCCCACGATCGAACGATTCGCCATCGCATGGCCGAACCTACACCGTGGCGACCGGTGTGCGCACGCTTTTGCCGCCCTTGCCCGGCCGTCGGACACACCAAGCGGCGGCGCGGTGAGCGAGCGCCGCGAGGGCGGCGGCGTCCAGAAAGTAGAGGTAGCGGTAGTCGCAGGCCACGGCGATCACGAAGAAGCTCGCCGCGAACGCCAGCGCCGAGACGAGCAGCCCGGCCACCGCGATCAGCTCGGGGCCGCCGCCGCGGCGCAGGTCACGCAGGCACAGCGCCAGCAGTCCTACCGCCAGCAGGGCATAGGCGGGGTGGGAAAACAGCGGCGTATGCAGGAGTGCTGCGACGTAGTCGTCGTCGATCTCGTCCTTCGCGTCATAGCGTGCGGCGAGGCCCGCCGCCCGCAGCAGTTCGGGCTGACCTGGATCGACGCCCATCAGGATGGGAGCGCATCGCTCGATCTTCGGCGTCAGGAAGACCCAAGCGAAAACCTCGGCGCGCACCTGAAGATAGAGGTCCGGCGTGGCGGTCACCAGGCGTCGCCACGCCGCGCCGACCGCCGGACCGGGCGCGTTCAGCAGGGTGTCCCAGACCGGCGCGCGGGCGAGGAGGTCCATGCGCGCCGGATCGTACAGGCGCGCGCCGTCGCCTTGCAGAAACCGCTCCAAGACGGTCGGAGCGGCGACCAGCGGCGCCGGGCGCCGGGCGGCCGCCCCGGCGAGGTCGTACAGCTGCAGCGATCGCACCTGCCGCTCGCCTTCCGGCCGGTGATCGCCCTGCCGCTCCAGAGCGGCGCCCGCCGCCAGCGCGCCGGCGAAGATCAGGCCCGCCGCCGCGGTCGCGCCGAGCGCCGCGCCGCGCCGCGACCGCGCCATGGCCCCGAGGGTCAAGGCGCCCCCGAAAGCCGCCACCAGCCCGTTCTGGCGCGCCAGGGTCGCGAGGATGAGCAAAGCCACCGCGAGACCGACCAGGGCCAGGCGAGCGATCCGCCGATCCCACAGCCGGCCGGCCCAGGCCAGCGCCGCGAACCCCCCGATCGCCGCGTCCGCGAACAGCACGTCCTTCAACACGAGGCCCTGGTACAGCAGCACCAGAGGCGACGCGGCGACGGCGGCAAGGATCAACAGACCCAACCCTCCGACGCGTGTCCGCAAGGCGACCATCGCGGTCAGGGTGGCGAAGAACAGCGCCGTGTCGAACACCACGAAGGCCGCGGCGCCGGGCGAGAGCCGGTCGGCGACCCCCAGCATCCAGGCCATGACCGGCGGGTGCCAGTCGTTGAGCACGCCGCTCCGACCCTGCGCCAGCTGCCACAGGGAATCCGGCGTGAAATGGCCGGGCCAGTTGGCGATCAGGCTGGCGGCGAACCCTAGTCCCGAGACGAGCGCGGCCAGGAGCCATGGGTTGGGCGCGCCTCGTGGTGTGTCTGCCGCGCCGTCTGGTTTCATCGGTGACACGCTACACCGAAACATCCGGTCGAGGCGTGCGGCCCGACATCGGAGGCTTTGGCGATCGGGAGCTTGGGATCGACGCCCCCGTCGCGACGTTTTCAGGCGTTATCGAGACTGACACCCTGATCGCCAGCTGCGTTGTGGCGACATCCTACACTTCGGGTATCGGCAATGTGTCCGAAGCGGGCCGGATCAGCGCATTTACGCCTTGATTCCTGCGTTGCACAGCTTAGGCTGTCGTCAACAAAGGGAGTTGAAACATGTCCAAGACGCGCTCGATCGTCTGCTTGGCCGGCCTCGCGCTGATTGCCGCTAGCCCCTCCCTCGCCAGTCAGATCGCTCCGACCAGCTACGACACCCCCAACGGCGACGGCGAGGCGAGCGGCGGGAGCTACAATTATTGGGATCTGTCCTATTCCGGGTCGGGCGCGACGAGCACCGATGGCGCGGCCTTGACCGGCGGCCTTGGCGATCTCACCGACGGCGTGGTCGCCAGCGACTTCTGGTACAATGTCGAGAACGGCGCCGGAACGGGCCCCTATGTGGGTTGGTACAAGCCCGCTACGCCCGATCCGACGCTGACATTTTCGTTCGCGGGCCACCCGGGCATCAGCGACATAAAGATCTACATCGACAACTCGTACGTCGGAGGGGTCTACGCCCCCGACGCGATCCTGATCGATGGGGTCAGCCAGGTTTTCACGGCGCCCCCGATAGGGACCATCGGGGTGATCGATCTGTCAGGATTGAGCCTCACGGGTAGCTCCCACACGATCCAGTTTCAGCAGGCGAACGGCGGCTGGACGTTCGTGAGCGAGATCTCGTTTTTCGGCGGCGCGGTTCCCGAGCCCGCGACCTGGGCTCTGATGCTGACCGGCTTCCTCGGTCTGGGCGGCGTCCTGCGCAACGCGCGCAAGCGCAGGGTCGCCCTGCCGGCCTGACCGCCGCCAGTCTGTAACACGCCAAACGTCTTGAGTGGGCGTAAGGTCGGTGGCGAACTCTACAGGAGAGCATGGGGACCATCCGGAGTTGACGTAACACCTTGACTTTATTAGCCCATTTGTATATTGTGGACCATGAATGTGCACCAGTGACGTGTGGTGCAGAGACCCTTGATGTCCATAGTTATGACGCCCCTCCGAACGCGACGGCCATCGCGCGAGATCACGACGTGATCGCAACCAGCCTTAAGACGACTAGCAAAACGCGGGTCAGAATCTGACGCTTGGTGCCGGCGCGGAGATACTCCGTGGGCTCACGGGACGCACGCGGGGTTTAGGCTATATCGGCGTAAAGGGGCCACCGACGAGCCCGGCGTCTGGAGCGATCATGCGCGTTCAACAACTCGGGCCGTTCGCCGATATCAGCCGTCTAACCCTCGGCGGCGGCGGCCTCGGCCAGCTCTGGGGCGAGACCAGTCCGGAGGAGGCGAGCGCAAGGGTGCATGCGGCCCTCGACGCCGGGATCAACCTGATCGATACGGCGCCCTCCTATCGTCTCTGTGAGCAGGTGATCGCGGAAACCTTCGCCGGCGCGCTTCCGGCGGGCCTGCGCATCACCACCAAGTGCCTGCTCGGCGAGCCCCCCGCCGGAACCGCGGCCCAGGTGCTGGAGGCGTCGCTGGACGCAAGCCTCGGGGCAATGGGCCTGGACTATGTCGACGTCTTCTTCCTGCACAGCAACATTTGCGAGGACGACACGGTCTACGCCTTCGGCAACCAATACCGCGCGCAGTTAGCCACGCCCTGGAGCGTCTACGTCAATGAAGCGGCGCCGGCGCTGGAGGATCTGAAGCGGCGTGGCCGGATTGGCGCTTGGGGCATAACCGGCGTGGGCCTTCCCTCGACGATCATCAAGGCCCTGGACCATGAGCTGAAACCGGACCTGGTCCAGGCGATCACCAACCTGATGGATTCCGCCGGCGCCATCCGCCGTTTCGCCGAGCCCGCCTGCCCGCGCGAGATCATCGCCGCCGCCCAGCGGAAGGGCGTAGGCGTCATGGGCATCCGCGCCGTCCAGGCCGGCGCGCTCACCTCTGCGATCGACCGCCCCTTGAAGGACAGCCATCCGGAAGTCGCCGACTATCGCCGCGCCGCGCCCTACCGCGCCCTATGCGAAGAGCTTGGCGTCGACCCTGCCTTGCTGGCCCACCGCTACGCCCTGGACATGGCGGGCGTGGACACGGTGGTGCTGGGTGTGAAGAACCGCGGAGAGCTGGCGCAATGCCTGGAGGCGGAAGCCGAAGGCCCGCTGCCGGCTGAGCTGGGGGCGCGGATCGAGGGGTTGGGGTTGGCGGAGGCAGGGTGAGGGGGAGTGTCAGCCCAAATCTGAAAGCTATCGGTTTTGGGCCTCGGCGCCCCGTTACCGCGTTCTGCCCCCCCGTCCGGGCAGGGTCGGTAACATCCGAGTTGGGTGGTCAACCGCTCTTGCTCCGTGCGCCCCCCCCGCCCTGGTGACCGGGTGGTGACTCGGCAAGGTCTCGCGGGATGCCGCCGGCCTCTAATTAGTTTAAAAGCTGGCGCACTCGACAGGATTCGAACCTGTGACCTCTGCCTTCGGAGGGCAGCGCTCTATCCAGCTGAGCTACGAGTGCGTTGGGGCCACCAGACGCCCGCGAGCCGCAGTTTAGCGGAAAACCGGGGCCCGGCGCAAACCGCCTCGCCCAGGGTCTTGCGGCGCCAGACGCCCCGGCCCATCAAGCGCCGGCGCGATGGGCGTGGCGAAGGACGTGAAGAACCGCATGGCTCTGGAAATCTCCGTCGGGCCGCCACGGCTGGCGATCAACCACGGCTATGGGGTGCTGATCAGCGACCCGGATGGCCAGATCCCCTGGCCGACCGACAAGGGATTCTATCACTCGGACACCCGGGTGATCTCGAGCTGGCAGATCTATGCCGACGGCCAGCCGTGGGACCTGCTCAACAGCGGCGCGGTCTCCTATTTCGCCAGTCGAGTCTATATGGCCAATCGGACCCTGACGACCCAGGGCGGGCCGGTCCCGGCCGGCACCGTAGGCCTCACGGTCAGCCGCTGCATCGGTGGCGGCGTTCACGAGGACCTCGATCTGGTCAATCGCGGCCAGATCACGGTGCGCTTCAATCTGGAAATCTCGATCCGCAGCGATTTCGCCGACCTGTTCGAGGTCAAGTCAAGCAAGATCGTCCGGCGCGGCCAGATCACGACCGACTGGTCACCGGCGCGGGGGCGGCTGAAGACGTCCTATCGGAACCAGGACTTCTCGCGCGACCTGATCGTCAGCCTCAAGAACTGCGATTCTCCCGCCGCGTACGCCAACGGACGGATCAGCTTCGCCGTCGAGCTGGCGCCGGGGGCGGCGTGGCACGCCTGCCTGTTGTACGGGATTGGCGACGGCCAGACCGTCGACAAGGCGCCTGACGAATGCATGGCCCACGTCGACGAGACCAACGCCGGGCGGCGGCTGGACGACTGGCAGGCCGCGGCCCTGAAGCTCAATGTCGCCAACGAGGAGTTCTATCGCTTTTACCGCCAGTCGGTTTCCGACATGGCATCGCTGCGCCTGCCCATCGAAGGCACCAATCATCTGCAGTTCGTGCCGGCCGGTGGTTCGCCCTGGTTCGTGGCCCTGTTCGGCCGCGACAGCCTGATCGTCTCGCTGCAAAACGCCATGGTCTATCCAGACTTCGCGCGCGGCGCTCTGGAAGTGCTCAGCTATCATCAAGCTACGGAACGAGACGACTGGCGCGATGCCGAGCCCGGCAAGATCATGCACGAGCTGCGCCGTGGAGAGCTGGCCCACTTCAAGCTCATTCCGCACACGCCTTATTATGGCACGGCGGACGCGACCATCCTGTATCTGACGGTGCTGCACAACGCCTGGCGGTGCACCGGCGACGCCGACCTGCTGGAACGCTATATGCCGGCGGCGGAGAAATGCCTGCTCTGGATCGATGAGTATGGCGATCGCGACAAGGACGGCTTTCAGGAATATCAGACCCGTTCGGCGGCCGGCTATGAGAACCAGGGTTGGAAGGACTCCGGCGAGGCCCTCGTCAATACAGATGGCAGCCTGGTCAAGGGCCCCAAGGCCCTCGTCGAACTGCAGGGCTATGTCTACGACGCCTGGCTGCGCATGGCGCAGATCTACGACGCGCTGGGCAAGCGCGCGCGTGCCCGCAGCCTGCGCAAGAAGGCCAAGGCTCTGTTCGAGGCGTTCAACGACGCGTTCTGGGACGAGGACATCGGCTTCTACGCCTTCTGCCTGGATGGCGAGAAGACGAAGGTGATGAGCATCGCGTCCAATCCGGGACACGCCCTCTGGTCGGGGATCGTGCCTCAGGAGCGCGCCGCGAAGGTCGTTGCCCGCCTGATGGCGCCGGACATGTGGAGCGGCTGGGGTATCCGTACGCTGTCGGCCGATCATCCGGCCTATAATCCGCACTCGTATCAGAACGGTTCGGTGTGGCCGCATGACAACGCCATGATCGCCCTGGGCTTTCGCCGCTATGGCTTCGTCGAGGAGGCGGGCCGGGTGGCGCGCGACATCAGCGGGGCCGCCTCCTATTTCACCCAGCATCAGATGCCTGAGCTCTATTCCGGCCTGCAGCGGGATCCCGGCAGCTTTCCGGTGCAGTATCTGGGGGCCAATACGCCGCAGGCGTGGGCGGCGGGGTCGGCCTTCGCGATCCTGGGCATGATTCTGGGCTTTTCGCCGGATGGCCCGGGCGGCAAGCTCTATCTGGATCCACACCTGCCCGACTGGCTGCCGGAGTTGACCGTGCGCGACCTGCGGGTAGGCAAGGCGATGTACGACCTGCGCGTCTATCGCGACGGCAAGGCGACGAGGCTCGAGGTGCTCAAGGGCGACGAGACCTGCGTGATCGAGCGCACCTACGCGACGGGGCCGGAGCGTTGGGTCTAGGTGAGAGCCACGCCATCGGTTCCGCGTCGCTGGCTGCTGCGTCTGGCGGGCGGTGGCATCGCCGCCGCGCCGTTCGCCGCCGAGGCCCAGGCCGCCCGGGCGCCGGCCGGCGCCGGGGAGGGGGCTCCGGCCGCCGCGGCGCCACCGCCGCCCGATGTCTGGACCCCATTCTTCAAGGGTCAGCGCATCTGGGCCTATGTCGATCGCCAGAGCCTCATCCCGGGCGAGCCGCTGCACGTGATGATGGCGGCCGGTCCGGGCGGTCCGGGACGCCGCGTCCGCCTGGAAGTGTTCCGCATCGGCGCCGCCGGGCCGACGCTTGTCTGGACGAGCGCTTTCGTCGATGTTCCTGCGCGCGGCGCCACCGCTTCCGCCGCCGCTATCGGCCCAGGCTGGCCCTCGGCCCTCGGTGCGATCGACACCGCCGCCTGGACGCCGGGCGTCTACACCGCCGATGTAGTCGAGCAGACGACGGCCACCCGGGACGTCCGCGCGGCCCAGTGGATCGTGACCAATCCGCGCCGCTCCGGGGCCGTGCTGGCGCGGCTGGGCACCAACACCTGGCAGGCCTACAACGACTGGGGCGGCCACAGCCTTTATCCCAATGGCGACGACGAGGCGCGCGGCCTGATCGTCTCGTTCGACCGCCCCACGCCGCCGGCCCTGTTCGAATACGACATCTACCTCGTCCAATGGTTGGAGGCCCTGGCGGGGAGCCTGGGCGGGGTGGACTACGCCGGCAACTTCGACGTCCACGCCGAGCCGACCCTGCTCGAACGGTACCCCCTGGTGATCACCGGCGCCCACGACGAATACTGGAGCGGCGAGGAGTTCGGCGCCTTCCAGCGGCGCATTTTCACGCACGGCGGCGCTACCGCGTTCCTGGGGGCGGACGCCGCCTACTGCCAGGTGCGTTACGGCGATCTCGATGCGCCCCCTGGCGCCTCGCCCCGAGGCCGGCAGCTGGTGTGCTACAAGACCGCCGACGATCCGATCGCCAGGCGGGCGGGCAAGCTCGATCCTGCCCTGCTCGTCACGTCCAATTTTCGTGACGGCGCGCGGCGGCCCGAGACCATGCTCATGGGCGGCGGCTACCAGGGCTGGTTCGAGCCCGCCAGCGACCAAGCCCCGGCGTATCGCGTCGCGCGCGACCGTTCGCCGCTGTTCGCCGGCACGGGCTGGAAGGTGGGCGACGAGGCAGCGCCGGTGGTGGGGTATGAGTGGGACAATCGCGATCCGGACGGCGATGGCGCGCGCCTGTGGAGCGCGGGCCGCTCGCGCATCGCGCCGATCGATCCGGCGGCCATCGAGGTCCTGTTTCGCGGTGAGGCCGTGGACGCCGAGGGGAAGCCGGGCGTGGCTGAGGCCACCCTCTATCGCTCGGCGGCCGGCGCCGAGGTGTTCAACGCCGGCTCCGTGCGCTGGGCCTGGGGCCTGGGCAAGCCGGGCTTCACCAACGCGCCGTTCCGCCGCTTCAACGAGAACCTCGTCCGCCGCCTGATCCGGCGGGCCTAAACCAGGAAACCTGAAATGACCCTTGCCTCCCGCGCCGCCGTCGTCACCGGATCCACCAGCGGCATCGGCCTCGCGGTCGCCCGGGCCCTCGCGCGCGAGGGGGCGGACGTGACAATCAACGGCTTCGGCGATGCGGCCCAGATCGAGACGGCGCGCGCGGCCATCGAGGCGGAGTTCAAGGTCCGCTGCCGTCATTCCCCCGCCGACATGACCAAGGCCGGGGAGATCGCCGCCATGATCGCCGACGCCGAGCGCGCGTTCGGGGCCGTGGATATCCTGGTCAACAACGCCGGTGTCCAGTTCGTCTCGCCGGTGGAGGATTTTCCGCCGGAGAAGTGGGATCAGGTCATCGCCATCAACCTGTCTGCCGCCTTCCACGCCATGCGCGCCGCCGTGCCGGGCATGAAGGCGCGCGGCTGGGGCCGGATCGTCTCCACCGCTTCGGCCCATTCCAAGGCCGCCTCGCCATTCAAGTCGGCCTATGTGGCCGCCAAGCACGGATTGGACGGCCTGACCAAGACCGTGGCTCTGGAGGTCGCGACGCACGGTGTCACCGTCAACTGCATCAGCCCGGGCTATGTCTGGACGCCGCTGGTCGAGCGCCAGATCCCCGATACGATGAAGGCCCGCGGCCTGACGCGTGAGCAGGTGATCAACGATGTGCTGCTCGAGGCCCAGCCGACGAAGCAGTTCGTCACGTCGGAGGAGGTGGCCGACTTCGTCGTCTTCCTGTGCTCGGACGCGGCCCGACAGATCACCGGAGCCAATCTCTCGATCGACGGGGGCTGGACGGCGGGCTGAACCGTGGACGCCCTGATCAGCCTGGATCAGATCGAGGCCGCGC
Organism: Caulobacterales bacterium; assembly: GCA_038226475.1. GTDB lineage: Bacteria > Pseudomonadota > Alphaproteobacteria > Caulobacterales > Caulobacteraceae > Acaudatibacter. The sequence goes on from JBBRQK010000006.1 coordinate 179,710, forward strand.
GGGAGAGGATCGCGCCGCACGTCGCCGTCACGCCGATGATCGCCATGGACGCCTGCGGCCTGCGCTTGAAGGCCGAGAGCCTGCACCCCGTGGGCGCGTTCAAGCTGCGCGGCGCGTTCAACGCCATCCTCTGCCTGACCAAGGCCGAGCGCGCCGCCGGGGTCGTCGCCCATTCCAGCGGCAATCACGCCCGAGCGATCGCCTACGCCGCCGCGCGGCTGGGTGTCGCCGCCACCCTGGTGATGCCGGCCAACGCCCCGGCGATCAAGATCGAGGGCGTGCGCCGCGAGGGGGCGACGATCGTCTTCACCGGGGCCGAGAGCCTGGAGCGCGCCGCCGAAGCCCGCGCCCTCGCAGCCGAACGCGGTCTCTTCCTGATCGAGCCGTTCGACCAGGACACGATCATGGCCGGGACCGGTACGCTGGGCCTCGAGATCCTCGAACAGGCGCCGGACGTCGAGGCGGTCTACACTCCTGTATCCGGCGGCGGCCTGATCGGCGGCCTGGCGACCGCCATCAAACTCACCCGCCCGGCCGTGCGCGTGGTCGGCGTCGAGCCGGAGCTGGCCGCCGACGCCAGGGCGAGCTTCGGCGCCGGCAAGGTGGTCGCCATCTCGGCCGAGGAGGCTGGCCGCACCCTGGCCGACGGACTGCGCGTGCAGCGCCTGGGCGCGAGGCCGTGGGCCCACATCCAGGCCTATGTGGACGAGATCGTCACCGTTTCCGAAGCGGCCATGAAGGAGGCCATGCGCCGCATCGCGGCCGAGGCGCGGCTGGTGGCCGAGCCCAGCGGCGCCGCGGCCCCCGCCGGGGCCATGGCCTCCGCCGGCGATCCCCGCCGCGCCGTCGCGGTCCTCAGCGGCGGCAATGTCGATCCGGCGCTCTACGCGGCGATCCTGGCGGAGGCTTGATGTTCCGCCCGGGCGAGGCGGTGTTCCTGCCGGGCGCCAGCGGCGAGCCCGCCGGCGCGGCGGCCGAGCTCCTGGCCACGTCCGGCGCGCGGGTGCTCACCAGCTTCGTCCCGGGCGTCAACCGCCTGCCCGGAGGCTGGGCCCCGGACGCCAGCGTCGCCGGCCCGTTCGCCTATCCGGGCACGGCCTATCGCCCTCTGCCCATGGCCTACAGCGCGTTTGGCCGATATCTCGCCGGCCCGGCGAGCCTCGATACCCTCGTCCTCCAGGTCGCGCCGCCCGACGCGCGCGGCCTCTGCTCTCTGGGTCCGGTCGCCGAGTTCTCGCCGATGATCCTGCGGCGCCGCCCGCGCCTGGTCGCCGTCGTCAATCCGCGCGTGCCGCGCTGCGTCCGAGCCCCCGCTATCCCGCTGTCAGCGTTCGCCGAACTGCTGGAGCGGTACGCCCCCCTGGTCACCTATGGTGCGGGCGAGCCCGACGCCGCCTCGGCCGCCATCGCTGCGGCCATCGCCCCCTTCATCACGGATGGCGCGGCGCTGCAGATCGGCATCGGCAAGACCCCCGGCGCCCTCATGCGCGCCCTCACCGATCGGCGCGGCCTGCGCCTGCATTCGGGCATGCTGTCCGACGGCGCGCGCGATCTGGTCGAAGCGGGCTGCCTCGATCCCGGCTTCGCCCACGTGACCACCATGTTTCTGGGGTCGGCCAAACTCTATGACTGGGTCGCCTTGCAGACGGCGATCGACATCGTGGGGGTCGAGATCACCCACGATCCGGCGCGCCTCGCCGCGATCGACGGTCTGATCGCGGTCAATTCGGCGCTGGAGGTCGATCTGCTGGGCCAGTGCAACCTCGAGACGGCCGCCGGCCGGCAGGTCAGCGGGGCCGGGGGCTCGCCCGACTTCGCCCGGGCGGGGCGGCTCTCGCGCGGCGGCCTGTCCGTGATCGCCCTGCCGGCCACCTTCGGCGGCGGATCGGGCTCACGCATCCGCGCCAGGCTGGGAGAGGAGAGCGTCGTCACCCTCTCGCGCACGGAGGTCGACCTCATCGTAACCGAGCACGGCGCCGCCGATCTGCGTGGCCTCGCCGCCGACGCCCGGGCCGAGGCGATCATCGCCATCGCCGCGCCGAGCGTGCGCGGCGACCTGGCCGACCACTGGCGCGAAATCAGAGAGCGGCTAGGCGGCGCGGAGAAGTCCGGCTAGTCGGGATGGATCGCGGTGATCTTCGAGCCGTGGATGTCGATCCCGGCCATCAGGCCCTTCTGGGCGAAGGTGAAGACATAGACGTCCTGCGTCAAAGTGGTGGTGCTGGCCGTCACCGCCGCGCCGTGGTCGACCACCACCACGTTGGGAGTCGAGCCCAGAGCAAAGCCGCCGCTGTTGCCCAGGTAGGCCAGAGCCTTGTCGTTCATGAAGAAGATGGCGGAGCTGAACGTCTGGCCGCCCGCCTGCAGGCCGAACGACGCGGCGCTGATGTTATAGTATTTGGTCGGATGGCCGTGCACCAGCAGCACGCCGTTGCCGGTCTGGGCGCCGAAAACGAAGCCACCCTTGAGGATCGACGGGAAGACCAGGACGGCCTTGGCGTTGCGTCCGAACAGGCGGGACTTGGGCTCGGTGGCGTAGAGCTTGTCCAGCGCCCTCTGTCCGTCCAATGCTAGCTGTTGCGCCGAAGCGTGCGCGGCCGTGGCCAAGGGTCCGAACAGGCTCACAACGACGATCGCCGCCGCCAGGGTGGTTCGACGCGAAAGGCTCATGGTCCCGGTCTCCAGCGGTGGACGCCCAGCACCAGTCTAACGGCCGCACTACGCGCGTTCAAGCGTGGCCGTCAGTAGATCACGCCTCGCTCGACACGCACGATCTCGCCGGTGCGCAAGTTCACGAGCAGCGCGTCGGGCCCATAGCGCACCCAACGGTAGCCGTAGGGCGGCGCGGCGAGACCCAGGGTCGCATAACGATCGAAATAGTAGGGGCTGGCAAGGAACGGAGCCGGCAGCACCATACCCAGTCCATACCGCCGATAGCCGTAGCCCGGCGGATAGTGGAAGGCGCCGCCGTGATAGCGGTGGCCGTTCCAGCCCCAGCTTGACCCATAGCCGGGCCGATAGCTGGCCCCATGGTTGTGGTAGGGCGACTGGTGATAGGGCGGCCTGTGATAGGGCGGCCGGTGGAACGACGGCCCGTGGCTGGGCCGGTGATGATGATGGTGGTGGTGGTGGTGCGACGGACGCGGCTGTGCGAGCAGGAGTGTCGGCATGCCGATCACTATGCAACTCGCTATTGCAACCAGTCGTTTCATCGGCGCGCTCTCCGGGCGCGACCTGCACCCCTAGCTAGACTGAGCCTTGGCCCGACCGCCTGTCAATGACGGGGGCGGCCGCCGCGATCGGTCAGGGTCGTCAGTCGGGGTTGGCGCCTTCGGCCTTGTTTTCCAACAGCTTGCCGGTCTTGGCGTCGATGCCGACCTCGAAGGTCTTGGCGCCGTCCTTGATATCGAACGAATAGCGCAGGCCGCTGCCGCCGGCTTCACGCTCCAGCTCCTGGTCGGTGATTACGCCCGGTCGCGCGGCGAGGGCGTCGGCGCGGGCCTTGGCCAGGGTCACCTTCGCCTGCGGCGCGAATTCGGCGCCCTTCATCGGTCGTTCGGCCGGAGCCGCTCCAACGGCGCCGGCGGCTACGGCGGCGGCGGCCGTGAGGCAAGCTAGCATGCGCATCTGTCAGTCTCCTGGAAGAACCCCGCCGAGACGTGGGCAATGATGCGGCCGGCGTGAACGCCGCGTGAACGGGGCTGCGATCGCTACGCCGCCGTCGAGAGCCTGACGAGGGCGGCGCGGATCTCGGCCAGCAATGCCGGGCCCCTCATGTGGGCCAGAGTGGCCAGGTCGCGCCCCCGCGCCAGATCACGGACCACGAGATAGCCGACAAAATAGCCCGACCGCCAGGGAAGCCCGAGGCGCGTCGCTTCGGCGTCGCCATATTCGAAATAGGTCCCGAAGGCGCGCGCATCCACGTCCTCCAGCCGCTCGGCCAGCGCCCTTGCGATTTGGGGCGTGAGCGGCGCAGCGCGCGCTTCCAGATCGCGCGGCAGCAGGAGGGCATCGGCCAGCGGCCGCTCCGGGTTCAACCTCGCGCTCACATAGGTCGCCATCCCTTCGGCCCACAGCGCCCGCCAGATCGCCTGTCGATCGCCGGGGTCGTCGCTGAATCCCGCCGCCTGGAAGTGATAGCGGTGGAACAGCTCGTGGGTGAGGAAGACGGGAATCTGATCCGTCGTCTCGTTCGCGGCCACCGTGTCGACGCCCAGCACCAGGGCCGGCCGGCCCGCCACCACCCGTCCGGCCCCGTCCATGAAGCCGAAGGTTGGAGCCAGATAGACCGGAAAATCGCAGCGGAAATCCGGAAAGGCTTTGGCGAACCGCGCCGCGACCTCGGGGACGGCCGCCTGCAGTCGCGCATGCGCCGCGCGCCAGTCCTGGTCGACCAGAACCCGCCGCGCCGCCATGGGGATCAGGCGCTCGAGATCCGGGCCGGACGCGAGCCCGATCACCTCGCGCGAATAGAGGTCGGGATAGGGATCGACCACCGCCCGCTCGAACGCCGAAATCCGCTCCGGGTCTGATGCGTGGCGCGTTGCCTCGGCGCTCGCCTCGAACCGGGCATAGACATCGATCACCGGACAGCTCGCGGCCCGGGCGCACCCAGCTGCCGCCAGCGCCAGCGCCAGCGCGATCAGGCCCACCGGCGGACGCCGACCCGCGTCACGACGGCGGAAGACCATCGGCCGTGCGGTGTCCTGCATTCCATGTCTCGAAGCTTTGAGCGCCCGCCTCAGGCGCCACAGCCCGGACAAGACGACGGGGCTGGCTGATAAACCCCACCGACCGCTTTCGGGACCGCGCAGCAGGATGGTGCGGGTGGCCGGGGTCGAACCGGCACTCCTTGCGGAACCGGATTTTGAGTCCGGCGCGTCTACCAATTCCACCACACCCGCGATGACCGCGCCCGTGATGCCACAGGCCCGGTCCCATCGTCCAGAGCCCCGGCGACGCCCTCAGGGGCGATGCGCTTCGCTCCACGCCTCGAGCAGGGCCGCCGCGTCGCCCGTCCCGAACATGTAGCGATCGGGGCGCACCACGACCGCTTCGGCGCCGTGCTTGCCGAGCCAGCGTCGCAGGTCAGCTACGACGTGGAGAGCGTCACTCACCTCAAGGCTCGGCCACCATCGGCGCTTCGATCGCTCCCAGGCCGTCGATCTCGCAGCGGACCACGTCTCCGGGCTTCAGGAACTGGCGCGGGTCCATCGCCGCGCCGATCCCGCCGGGCGTCCCGGTGAAGATCAGGTCGCCCGGCTCGAGCGTCATGGCGGCGGAGAGGTGCTCGATCTGGCGCCAGAGATTGAACACCATATTACGGGTGTTCGAGTTCTGCCGCACCTCGCCGTTGACGAGGCAGCGGACGCCGAGCGCGTGCGGATCGCCCGCCTCCTCGGCCGTCGTGATCCACGGCCCGGTGGGCGCATGGGTGTCGAACGACTTGCCGAGCGACCATTGCGGTCCGGCGTGCTGCCACACCCGCTCGGTCACGTCATTGCCGACGCAATAGCCGAACACGTGGCCCGGCGCCTGATCCAGCGTCACGTGCTTGGCGCGCTTGCCGATCACCGCCACCAGTTCGACCTCGTAGTCGACGGCCGGTGCTCCTCGCGCGATCTGGATCGGCGTGAACGGGCCGTTGATCGAGGTCTGGGCCTTGGTGAACCAAACCTGGCGCGCCGGGGTCTCCATCTTCGATTCGGCGATGTGGTCGGCATAGTTGAGGCCGATCGCGAAAACCTTGCCGGGACGCGGCACGGGGGCGAGCAGCCTGACCGAGGAGAGCGCGGAGCCGCCGGCTTTGTCCGCGAGCGCCTCCAGCGCGGGCCGCCGCGCCTCCCAGCCGGCGATCAGCTCGATCATCGAGCCGTCGAAGCCGGCGTCCACGATCGTCTCGCCGACGACGATCCCCACGCGCGGGCCGTCCTTGTCATAGGTCGCAAGTCTCATGTCAGAACCCCTATTGGCCGCCCAGCATCGGATGGTTCGGTCCCCACTGGACCGCCATCAGGTCGCGCAGAGTCGCCTTATGCGAGCCGTCCTCGGCGGTAAACAGGTCCCGGTTCGCGCGAAGCTCGATCGAGCGCTCGAGGAGGGGTGACGGGGTCAGCCCCGATAGTCCTGCCACAGCCATTCCAACGCGCCCGGCAGTGTCTGCTCCAACACATGCGGGTCGGCGTGCCGGCCGCCGGGGGAGAGCGTGAAGCGGCAGGGATAGCCCTTGGCCGCCAGGGCCGCCGCCATGCGCTGGTTGGCCAGAGGCCAGTTGTGCCAGGTCTCTTCGGGATCGTCGGCGTGCAGGTCGTTGTCGCCGACCTCGAGCCACACGCGCAACGGCTTGCGCTCCGCCGCCGGAATCAGGCTGGCGTGATACTCCCACGCGCCGCGCGGGCTGGCGGGATTGGGCGGCGACTGCTGGTTCACATAGCTGCCCGAATAGGAGAGCACGCGGCGATACCGCTCCGGATGGAACCAAGCCATGGTGAAGGCGCAAGCGGCGCCCGAACTGACGCCCATCGTCGCCCGCCCTTCCGGATCTTCCGTCAGAATGACGCCGGTTTCCTGGATCACGCGCGGCAGCACCTCGGTCTCGATGAAGTCGCTGTAGCGGCCCGAAAGGGTGTCGTATTCCAGGCCGCGCTGCGAGCCCTGCGCATCGCCGCCGCCGCTGTCGACCAGTATGGCGATCAGGCCCGGCGCTCGCCCTTGAGCGATCAGGCCGTCGAGCACACGCGGCAGACGGTTCAGATAGTGGTATCCGTCCTGCGCGACGATGAACGGCGCAGATGTGCCGGCCACATATTGCCGCGGGACGTAAACCCACACCGTGCGCGTATAGGGCGCCGCGACCGACTGTTCGTGCGCCGCCGCGGCGAGACGGTTGCCATGGGCGTCGCGCCGCCGGGTGATCTCGTTGTCGATCCGCCGGATGCCGGGATAGAGGGCGCTGTCGCGCGACTCCATCGTAAAGGCGTGGATCACGCCCACCGGCGTCCCGGTCACTATTTCAGCACGGCGCGATAGGGCGAGAGGTCCCAGCCGGGATAGCGAGCCTGCGCCCGTGTCAGCGTCGTCGGGGTCCAGAACGGATCGCCCGGCGGCTGCACGCCGAAGCAGGCGAGCTGCTCGGGGCTGGCGTGGTCGAAGATGCGCGCCCAGGGCCGGGTGTGATGGAACTGCCAGGCGGTGAAGCCGATGCTCTCGTCGCCGGCCTTCTTGAAGCAAGCCATCACCGCGTATCGATGGCCGCCTGGCGCGGTCAGATTGGTGCCGCGATGGTAGACGTCGGTGGTATAGGCGATCGCGGTCCCGGCCGGCGCCGCGCTCGAACGCTCATAGCGCCTCAGGCCCGCCTGCAGGCGCGCCTGCGCCGCCGGATCGGCATCGAGCGAAGCCTCGGGGCCGGCGACCTTGTCGCTGTCGGGCCGGGTCACATAGTGGGTCGCGCCGTGCGCGTCTGTGACGTCGGTGAAGTAGGAGAAGATGGTCACCGAATTCCGGGCCGAGTCTTCCGATGGCGCCGTCAGGGTGTGGTTCGAAAAATCGCAGTGGAACGGCTGGTCGTAGTCGGCGTCGCCGGTGAACTTGGCCCATGCCTGGCACTGGTAGAGGTGCACGGCTTTCGTCTTCAACGCCGCCTGGGCAAAGGCGATCAGGGCCGGATGCACCCCGATCAGGTTGAGCGCCGGCGAGCAGTCGAGCGGCACGATCTCCAGGGTCTTGAACTGGGCCACGTGGAACCGCCCGACCTCCTCCGCCCGGGTCTTGATCAGTGGCGCGGGCGCGCCCGCCGTGCGCCCGAACACCGTGTCGAAATCGGCGCGCACCGCGGCGCACTCCTCAGGCGTGAAGAACCCTCGCAGCAGCGCCACCCCGTCCCGCTCCCAGGTCTCGACATCCGCGGCGGTGAAACGGTCCTGCCGTGCTGGCGCCATCGTCATCCCTTCATCATCCATCCGGGCCCGCCTCCCGCGCGCCTCAGACCGGCTCCAGCCCGTCGGGCGAGATCCAGCCCCGCCGCTCCAGGGCCCGGAACACCGCGTTGATCAGCGGGTTCGACCAGCCGCTGGTGGTGGCGAAGTCCTCGGCCAGGGTGGCGTGGTGCATCTCGTGCGCCCACGGTGTCATCAACAGGCCCAGCCGCCGGCCCAGGGGGATCGGCCACGGCGGCTCGTCGTCCCGGTGAAGGGTGGCGTGGAAATACTGCGCCAGGGCGCCGCCCCCGATCGTGACGACCCCGAACAGGCTGGCCCAGCCGGGTACCGGCCAGATCAGGTTGGCCGCGCCCAGGGCCAGCGCCAGCGGCAGGGCGACGATCAGGGCGGGCGAGCCGGCCAGATGCCAGAACCCGCGCTTGCCCAGGGCGTCCGGCCGGGGATGATGGATCTTGAAGTCGAACACCAGCCGCTCGAACGGACCGAGGCGCGCCAGGGCCTGAGCCTTCAGCGCCGCGTATTCGGCCGATGATCGCGAGCCGGGATAGTGGAACAGGCGGCCGAGACCGACGCCGGGCGGGCAGGGCAGGTAGTCGAGCAGCAGATGCACGGCCCCCGAGAGCAGGTCGGCCACATACCAGCCGGCCAGGGCGGCCGGAATCATCAGCCAGCCCGGCCGCGCCAGCGCCCAGGCCAGATCCAGGCCGATCAGGCCCAGGAACACGATCGAGGCGATGAGCCGCGCCATGCCCGACTCATCGCCCGGCGAGACGCGGAATTCAACCGCCTGGGCGCCCACACGGTCTTCGCCTCACCAGCTCCAGCGGATGCCGGCCTGGGCGGCGGTGTCGTGGTCGCGCTCGCCATACTGGCCGCGGGCGTTGGCGAACAGCACGATCCGGCGGCTCACCTGCCAGTCGGCGCCCAGCTGAATCAGGGCCCGGTCGCGGGCCGCCGAGGCCCCCTCGATGGTGAACGGCGCCGCCCCTTCGAGCGACGCGAAGTCAGCGCTCACCGCGCGGTCCGGGTGGAACTCGTGGCGCCAGTCGAGGCGCAGGAACGGCCGCACGGGCCCAAGCGAGCCGGCCGCCGGCTCCAGTTGCAGGCCGAGGTCCGACTGCACCGATGTCAGGTGGCGCGCCTCGAACGCCAGCGAAAACAGGTCCACGCCCGCGACGGTGCGTTCGGTATAGGCGTCGATGGTGAGGTCTGTGGTCTGGATCGCGGCCAGGCCGGTCAGGGCCGCGGGTCCGGCGCGCGCCGTCCAGCCCGCCTCCAGCCGACCGGTGAAGGCGCGGGCGTTCACCTCGCCCATGATGTGCTGCGCCTCGCCCAGCGGGTGCAGGAGGCGGTCGGTCTTGTCGCTGTAGAAATCGCCCTGGGCCAGGGCGGTCAGATAGCCGGCCCCCGCGCGCAAGCCGGCATAGCCGCCCACATGCGTGCCGCGCACGTCGCCGGTGGTGGCGCGTCCGTCGACCTCGAACGTGGAATCGTCGGTCCCGACGTCCAGGCCCGCGGCGACCCGCTCGCCGAAGTCGAAATCGGCCCCGGCGGCGGCGCCCGCGCCGCTGTAGTGCAGGCTGCCGGTCTCCCGGCTGGCCTGGCCGTCCAGTCCGCCCTTGCCGCCGTAGCCCGCCGCCCACAGGCGTGCGCCGCCGGCCGGCCAGGGGCCGCTGGCCGTCCGCGCCGGGTCGCGCCGCCAGGCGTCGATGCGCGCCGAGGTGGCGGAGGTGAAGAGATCGGCGGCCTCGAGCGAGGTCTGCTGCAGGCCGCTCGAGCCTTCGCCGGAGAGCGTGTCGTACAGGCCCGCGAGATCGGCGTCGGTGGCGACGCCGAAGAAGCGCGCCTTGATCGAGGCGAAACCGGGCGAGGCGCCGTCAATGGCGATCAGGTCGAACGCATGGCCCACGGCGTAGTGGTTGCCGGAACGGCCGAAGCTGTCGGGCGACCAGTCGACGCCGTAGCCGACCGCCACGCTGGTGGTGGTGGGAAACACCAGGCGGAAGGTGATCAGGGCCGTCTGCGGCGAAGCAAGTGTCAGTCCGGCGGTTGAGAGCACACTGGTGGAGGTCAGCACCGTCACCACCTGATCGCCGGGCTTGGCCGAGCCGAAATCGATCGGATTGGCGAAGATCTTGCCGGCCAGGGTAGCGGGGCCGGTGATGCGCAACTGGTCGCTGGTCGCGAGGCCGCCGTCTATGTCCACCGCCAGGGTTCCGGTCGAGGCTTGGACGAAGGCCCCGCTGAACTTGGTCACGCCCACCAGCCCGGCCCCGAACGGCGAGACTGTGCCGGCGTTGGTCAGGGTCCCGGCGCCGATGTTGACCGAGGCGCCCGAGGCGAACAGGCCAGTGGCGGCATTGGCGAAGCGGGCGCCGCCGCTGGCGTCGATCGACCCGGCGATCAGGCCGCTGTTGTTGACCGCCAGCGGCGCGCTTCCGGCGCGCACCGCCAGGGCGCTGAAATCGCCGTTGGTGGCCACCACGCCGCTATTGGAAAGCGTATTCTGCGTCCCTCCGGTGAAACGGACGCCGATGCCGCCGGCGCCGCCATAGACGGCGCCCCCCGTCTCGACCGTCACCATGATCGCGCCGGCCCCGGCGGCCCCGACGCTGCTGGCCCGGATGCCGGCCGAGAGGGTCCCGGTCGCCCGGACCACGCCCAGGACATCCACCGACACCGCGCCCGCGGCGCCCGTCCCGGCCTGGCTCTGGGCGATGATGCCGTTCGACGAGGACCCGGAGGTGGAGATCGCGCCCTTGTCGATCACGCTGACCGCCCCGGCCGTGCCTTCGCCGCCTGCGCTTCCGGCGAAACCGCTCAGGCCCACGCCCAAGGCCCCGCCGCTGGTCGAGCCGCCGCCGACGCCGCCGCCGCCCGCGACGCTCTGGGCGAAGATGCCGTCCGAATCGTCGGCCGTGGTAGTCAGGGCGCCGCTGTTGTTCACGGCGACAGCGCCCGAAGAGCCCTTGGCCCCAGCCGCCGACACATAGGTCTCCACCCCGCCGTCGGTGAAGACGACGCCCCCGCCGCCGCCCACGCTCTGGGCCAGGATAGCGCGAGAGCCGGCAGCCGAGGTCTTTACCGCGCCGCTGTTGACGAGCGTCACGGCCGCCCCGTCGCCGCCGCCGGTTCCCCCCAGGGTGACCGTCTGGCCGTCCGCCGCCGCATTGGCGATGCCGCCGCCACCGCCGACGCTCTGGGCCAGCAGGCCGTCGGCGTTGACCCCCGACGTCGTCACCGCGCCGCTGTTGGTCAGGGCCACCACGCCGCCGGCCCCGCCCGATGCCCCGCCCTCGGTGATCGCCCCCGACGTCGAGCCGATCAGGCCGCCGCCGCCGCCCACGCTCTGTGCCAGCAGTCCGATCGAATTGGCCCCCGTGGTGCTCAGGCTGGCGGCGCTGGTCACGACCACGTGGCCGCCGGCCCCCGCCGAGCCCGCCGTCCCGCCCAGAACGGCCAAGGTCGCACCCTTTCCGGCCAGGCCGCCGCCGTCGCCGACGCTCTGGGCGATCAGGGCGGCGGCGAAATCCCCCTTGGTGGCGATCGAACCGGCCTTGGTGGTGGTCACCGCCACCACCCCGCCGGGGCCGCCGGCCCCGCCGCCGCCGCCGGCCCGGCCCAGGGTGGTCTTGCCCGTGGCGCCCTGGCCCACCCCGCCGCCGCCGCCGATGCTCTGGGCCAGCAGGCCGACGGCGCCGGAGCCGGTCGTGACCACCGCCCCAGTGTCGCTCACCCTCACCGTTCCTCCGGCCCCGCCGCCGGAGCCGGAGCCGCCGATCGCGATCAGGCCGGTGACCGCGGCGGCGGCCATCGTCGCCAGCTGGCCGCCACCGCCGCCGATCGATTGGGCCTCGATGGCGATCGCGTTCAGCCCGCTTGTGGAGATCAGGCTCGCGGTATTGGCTAGGGTCACCGCCCCGCCGGCCCCGCTGGCGCCCGCCGCTCCGCCCACGGCGATCGAGCCGCCGTTGGCGCCGCCGCCGACGCCGCCGCCGCCGCCGACGCTCTGGGCGAACAGCGCCCCGGCGTTTTCTCCAAGGGCGCCGACCGAGCCGGAATTGGTCAGGACCACCGTGCCGCCCTTGCCGGCCGCCCCGCCCTTGCCGCCGCCGCCGATCTTGACGTTGGGCGGCTTGACCGGCGTGCCGCCCGCGTCGCCCAGCCCGCCAACCCCGCCGCCGCCCCCCACGCTTTGGACCATGACGCCCCAGGCGTCCGTGCCCGCCGTGGTGATCTGGGCGCTGTTGACGCCGGTGGCGTCACCGCCATTGCCCGCCTCACCACCGGCGCCGCCGACCTGGACGCTCAGGCTGCGCGATGGGGCCTTCATGAACGGGCTCAGGATCTTCAGAGGGCTGATCCCCACCACCTTGGGAACCAGACTGGAAAGTCCGTCCGCCCCGGCCCCCCCTTGCCCGCCGCCGCCGCCGACGCTCTGCACGAACAGGCCGTCGGAGAGCGCGCCGGAGGTCATGATCAGGCCGCTGTTGGTCGCGCTGGCCGTTCCGCCGTCCGCGCCCGTTCCGCCGTGGCCGCCGATAGAGACGGTCGTGTCCTGGTTCTTGCCCGCCGCCGGGGTGGTGCATTTCTTGGTGTCGGTGGGCTTGCACTCCTTGCCCAGTTCGAACACCGCCGAATTGGCCTGGCCGGCCACGCCGCCGCCGCCGCCGATGCTTTGGGCGATCACCCCGTCCGCCTGCTGGCCGGTGGTGACGATCCTGCCCGATTGGGTGACGCTGACCGCGCCTCCGGTGTTGCCCGCTCCGCCGGCGCCGCCCAGGCTGACGGCGAAGGTGATGTTGCGTCCCTTGGCTGCGGCGTTGCGCCCGACCAGCACGGCGATCGCTCCGCCGCCGACCCCGCCGCCGCCGCCGACGCTCTGCGCCCGCACCCCGGCCGCATCGTCGCCCGTGGTGGTCAGGTTGGCGCTGGCGAGCACCTTCACCGCGCCGCCCAGCCCTCCCATGCCGCCGCTGCCGCCGAGTGCGACAGCGAACTGGGTCGTGGCGCGCTCACCGCCGGTGGCGATGCCGCCGGCGATCGAGAGGCCGCCGTAGCCGCCGCCCCCGCCCACGCTCTGGGCAAACACCGCATCGGCGTTGCGCCCGGCGGTGGTGATGCCGGCGCCGGTGATCGTGGCGCTGACGCCGCCGCCGTTGCCCGCGTTGCCCGCCATCCCGGCCATGGCCACGCTGGCGCCCAGATTGAGCGCCCCGCTCTTGGCCTGGACGTTGGTGAAATTGCCCGCCACCGACAGCGCCCCGTCGCCTCCGCCGCCGCCGACGCTCTGCACCAGCACGCCGTCGGCCGCCTCGCCCAGGGTGGCGATCGCCCCGCCGCTGCTGACGCTGGCGGCGCCCGCGTTTCCGCCCGTGCCGCCGACGCCGCCCAGGCTGACCCCGACCGTGGCGTTGGCGCTCTGGGCGATGATGCCGGTCACGCTCATGCCCCCGCCGCCGCCGCCGCCGCCCACCGACTGGACGAAGATGCCACGCGCGCCCGCCCCGGCGGTCTGGATGTTCGACGTGCTGGTGACGCTCGCCGCCGACGAGACATTGCCCGTGCCGCCCGAACCGCCCATGGCCAGCACGACGCTGGTCGCCTGGGCCCCTTGGACCGCCCCGGCGACGGATAGTCCGCCGTGCCCGCCGCCGCCGCCGATGGACTGGGCGTCGACGCCGTCCGATGCGTCGCCCGAGGTGGCAATCGCGCCCGAGGTGGTGACGCTCACCGCCCCGCCCTGGCCGCCTTGCGCGCCCGCGCCGCCGAAGCTCAAGGTCGCCGTCACCGATTGCTGGCCGCTGGCGATCGCGCCGGCCACCGAGAGGCCCCCGTCGCCGCCGCCCCCGCCGATTGAGGCGGCCGAGATGCCCAGGGCGTTCGCGCCGGTGGTGCTGATCGCCCCGCTGCTGGCGACGTTCACCGAGCCGCCCAGGTCGCCCGAGCCGGCCTTGCCGCCCAGGCTCAGCGATAGTCCCAGGCTCTGCGAGACGGTGTCCGCCACGCCCGCGAAGCTGAACCCGCCGTCGCCGCCGCCGCCGCCCAGGCTCTGAGCCAATATGCCGTCGGCCCCGTCCGCGCCGGTGAAGAGCGAGCCGGTATTGCTTACGTTCACCACCCCGCCGACCGAGCCGCTGGCCCCCGAACCGCCCAGGCTGATCGCCGCGTTGCTCTGAGCCTGGCCGATGCCGATCGCCACCGCGCAGGAAAAGCCGCCGTCGCCGCCGCCGCCGCCCACCGACTGGGCGAGGATGGCGTGCGCGCCGAGGCCGGCGGTGGTGATCTGGCCGGTGGAACTCAGGGTCACCGCCCCGCCCGACTGGCCAGAACCTCCCATCCCGCCCAGGGAGGCCGAGAGGCTGCCGCCGCTGGTCGAGAGGCCGCCGGTCACGGCGAAGCCGCCGTCGCCGCCGCCGCCACCCACCGATTGCGCCGCGATCCCATAGGCCAGCTGGCCGCCCGTGGCGATGGCGCTCGACGAGGTCACGCCCACCGATCCGCCGGCCCCGCCCAGGCCGCCGAGGCCTCCCAGGGCCAGGGATAGCGCGGCTGCCTTGGCCGCCGTGGCGCTGATCGCGAAACCGCCGTCGCCGCCGCCCCCGCCGACGCTCTGGGCGAAGATGCCGTCGCCGCGCGCGCCGCGGGTGGTGATGGCGCCGATCGAATTGACAAACCACTGCCGCGGCCGAGCCGCCGCCGCCGGCCTTGCCGCCCAGGCTGAGCGTCAGGGCCGGGTCCTTGACCGAGAAGCCCAGGGCCAGGGCGAACCCGCCGCCGCCGCCGCCACCGCCGATGCTCTGGGCCCGTATGCCGTCCGCGTTGACGCCCGCTGTGCTGATCGCGCCATTGGACTGGGCCGTGACCTGGCCGGCGTTACCCGCCCCCGCGCCCGAGCCGCCCAGGCTGACGCCCAGGGCCGCGCCGGCCGCCGCCGTGCCGGCGACCGAAAATCCGCCGTCGCCGCCGCCCCCGCCGATGCTCTGCACGACCAGGGCGTCGCCGTTGGCCCCGCCCGTGGTCAGGTCGCCTGCGTTGTAGACATACGCCGTCGACCCGGCCCCGCCGGACGAGCCCGAGCCCCCGAGCGACAACGATCCGGCGATGCTGGTGAAGCTCGTCGCCGCCGCCACCGAAAATCCGCCGTCGCCGCCGCCGCCGCCGATGCTCTGCGCCAGTATGGCGTGGCCGTTGTCGCCGGCGGCCAGCACCGTGCCGTGGTTGGCCACGAACACCGTCCCCGCGTCCTCGCCCGCGCCGCCGGAGCCGCCGAAGCTCAGGCCCAGCGCGCCCGATCCGGCCGAAGCCGCCAGGGTGGCGCTGAAGCCGCCGTGTCCGCCGCCGCCGCCGATCGACTGGGCGATGATGCCCGACGACCCGGCCCCCAGCGCCGCGATGTTGCCGGTCGATCCGACGGTGACCGCCCCGGCGGTGTCGCCCTTGGCCCCGGATCCGCCCAGGCTCAGTGCCACGCCGGCGCCGCTCAGCCCTACCGCCCCAGCGACGCTGAAGCCGCCATTGCCACCGCCACCGCCCAGGCTCTGCGCCAGTATGGCGTCCGACAGCGCGCCCCGGGTGGTGACCGAGCCGGTGCTGATCAGGGTGACCGAACTCGAGGCGTTGCCCGAGCCGCCCGGGCCGCCCAGGCTGACCGCACCGCCCAGCGCATCGCCCAGCGCCACCGCGACGCTGAAGGCCCCGTTGCCGCCGCCGCCGCCGATCGATTGCGCCACCAGGCCCGCCGCGTCGGAGCCGCTGGTCTGGACCGTGCCGGTGCTGGTCAGCATCACCGCGCCGCCGAGGCCGCCCATGCCGCCCGATCCGCCCAGCGACAGGGCCCCGCCGGCGCCGCCGAACGCCGCGCTGCCGCTGATCGCAAAGCCGCCGTCGCCGCCGCCGCCGCCGATGCTCTGGGCCAGCACCCCGGTCGCCCCGACGCCGCCGGTGGTCACCGCGCCCTGGCTCGAGAGGCTGACCAGGGCCCCGCCCGCGCCGCCCGTGCCGCCGGCGCCGCCGAACGCCGCCGCCAGCGAGCCGCTCACCGCGAATGCGCCGCCGATCACCAGACCTCCGTCGCCGCCGCCGCCGCCGATCGACTGGGCCGCGACCCCGATCGAGAACGCGCCGCCCGTCGCCGCGTCGCCGACGCTGGCCAGGGTGACGCTGCCGCCGTTGCCGCCGCTGTCGCCCGTGCCGCCGACCGTCAGGGCGCCGCCGAACGCGTCCGCGCCGGAGGCCGCGAAACTGTCGCCGCCATTGCCGCCGCCGCCACCCAGGCTCTGGGCCAGCATGCCGTCGGCGTTGGCCCCCAGGGTGCTGACCGTACCGGCGTTGGTCAGGCTGACCGCCCCGCCGACGCCGCCCGTGCCGCCGTGCCCGCCCAGCGACACCGACACCGCGGCGCCCGCCAGCCCCACCGCCGCTGCGACGCTGAGGCCGCCCGAACCACCGCCGCCGCCGACGCTCTGGGCGAACAGGCCTCCGGCTTCGGCCCCGCTGGTCGAGACCATCCCCTTCCACCTCAAGTTCACCGGACCGGAAGCCTGACCCGTGCCGCCCTTGCCGCCGAGCGCGATGGCGAGGCCCGCGCCCGACGCCAGGCCGCCGCCGACGCTTAGGCCGCCCGATCCGCCGCCGCCGCCGATGCTCTGGGCCACCACGCCGCTCGAGAGCGCACCGGTGGTGACGATCGTGCCGCCGTCGATCAGGCTGACCGCGCCGCCCACGCCGCCCATGCCGCCAGTGCCGCCGATGCTGAGGGCCAGGGCCGCGCCCTGCGACGCCGCGCCGGCGATCGAGGCTCCGCCCGACCCCCCCCCGCCGCCGATCGATTGGGCCAGTATGCCGTCGGAATTGGCCCCGGCCGTGACGATCGCGACGGTGGAGGAGTCGCTCACCGCCCCACCATATCCGCCCGACCCGCCCGTGCCGCCGATCGAGGCCGAAAAGCCGGCCCCGATGCCGCCGAGCGCCGCCGCCACGCTCAGCCCGCCGGCCCCGCCGCCGCCGCCGATCGACTGCAGGATCAGGCCGTTGGCCTCGCCGCCCAGGGTGTGGATATTGAGGAAGCCGCCGTGCACGCTGACCGCGCCGCCGTGGCCGCCCAGGCCGCCGGTCCCACCCAGGCTGACCGCCACGCCGGCCCCGCCGCTGATCGCGCCGGAGACGGAGACGCCGCCGTCGCCGCCGCCCCCGCCGATCGACTGGGCCGTGAGCGCGTCGGAGAAGGCCCCCTTGGTGCTGATGATCTCGGCGCCGACGTAGGTGACCGCCTGTCCGTTGCCGCCGGAGCCGCCAGAGCCGCCCAGGCCGACGCTGACCGCGAACGCGCCCGTCCCGGCGATGGCCACGGACAGGCCGCCGTCACCCCCGCCTCCGCCGACGGATTGCGCCACCAGCCCGCGGGCCCGGTCGCCGGCGGTGAAGATCGCGCCGCCGCTCCCCAGGTAGACCGCCCCGCCGTCGCCGCCGTTTCCGCCCGCGCCGCCGATCGCCAGCGAGCCGGCGAACAGGCCCGTGACCCCCAGGCTGGCGGCGAACGCCAGGCCGCCGTCGCCGCCGCCGCCGCCGACGCTCTGGGCCAGGACGCCGACCGATTCCAGGCCCGAGGTCGTGATGTTTCCGCCGGCGGTCACCGTCACGGCCCCTCCGGCCCCGCCGCCGCCGCCCGCCCCGCCCAGGCCGATCGAGCCGCCGAGCGAGCCGGCGATCGCCTCGCCGCCGCGACCGCCGCCGCCGCCGATCGACTGGGCGAACACGCCGTCCGACCGATCGCCGGTGGTGGTCGTGGCCGAGCCGTCCAGCCGCTGGAAGCCGGTGACCGGATCGACGGCGGTGTTCACCGTGACCGCGCCGCCGGCCCCGCCGCCGCCGGCCTTGCCGCCGAACGCGAAGCCCAGGAACGACGAGCCCGCATAGGCGCCGCCCCCGGCCCCGCCGCCGCCGCCGATGCTCTGCGCCAGCACGCTCGGGGCGTCGGCGCCCGAGGTGGCGTTGGCTCCCAGGTCGAGCACGTTCACGGCGCCCCCCGCGCCGCCGTTGCCGCCACTGCCGCCGAACGTCACCAGCCCGCCGCCCAGGCCGCCGGCCCCGCCGCCGCCGCC
>JBBRQK010000007.1:0-171659 GCA_038226475.1 Caulobacterales bacterium
GAGCGGGTGGGTCTCGCCCAGCGTCCTCCAGTAGATCGCGGCCAGGGCGAGCGCGAACGCCGCGACGCCGACGAAGATGATCCGCCAACCGAGCAGCCCGTCAATCGCGCTGCCGATGAGTGGCAAGAAGCCCGGCGAGGCGGCCATCACGATCATCGTCAGGGCGAGCGCGCGGGACAGGGCCTCTCCCTCGAACAGATCCCGAGCGATCGCGCGCGACAGAACCGAGGCGGCGCAGGCGCCGAACGCCTGGACGACCCGGCCGATAACGAGCTGCGAGATATCACCGGCCAGGGCGCACAGGACACTGCCGAGCACGAAGGTCGCGAGCCCGCCCAGCACCAGCCATTTGCGGCCGAGGCGATCCGAAAGCGGCCCCACCAGAAGTTGCCCGACCGCGAAGGCGACGAAGAAGCTGCTGAGCGTGAGCGCCAGTTCCCGCGGCGATACGCCCAGATCGGCCCCGACGCGCGGAAACGCCGGCAGGATGATGTTGGTGGCCAATGACCCAAGGGCGGCGAGCCCCGCGAGGAGCAGGAGAACGCCGGCCGTGAGCCTCGTTCCCGCCCGCCCGACCGTGTTCGCCGAAACCGTCGCCAACGCACCTGTCCTTGCTCGTCCAACGGTTGCCATCCGCCGCCGAAATCTTTACTCTCATTATGGGAGTTACAAGGACGGCGTCAAATGAAAACCAGATCGTTTGCCGGCATGCGCTGTTCGGTCGCCGGAGCGCTGGAAATGATCGGCGACCGCTGGACCCTGCTGCTGCTGCGCGACCTGGGCCTCGGCCTTTCGCGTTACGACCAGTTCCAGGGCAGCACGGGGATTCCCAACACCACCCTTTCGGTGCGGCTGAAGGCGCTGGAGCGCAACGGGATCGTCGAGCGGACCCGCTATCGCGAGCACCCGCCGCGCGACGCGTATCGCCTGACCGAGAAGGGCCGCGACCTGTGGAAGGTGATCGGCGCCCTGCGCGAGTGGGGCGACCGCTGGGACGCTTCGGGACACGGCGCGCCGACGGTGGAGGTGGTCGACAGAGACTCCGGCCGTGAACTGCGGCTGGCGCTGATCGATCCCGAGACGGGCCAGGCGGTCGGGCGCGACCGCATCCACTATCGACCCGGCCCCGGCGCGGACGAGGCGGTGCGCGCCCTGCTCGGCGCGGGACCCCGCTAGCCCACCGCCTGGAGACCCGCGGCATGTCGGAACACACGTTTTCGCGCCTGATGGCGGCGCTCGAGCCGGAAGGGACATCGTTTACGATCACCCTGCCGGACGACTGGCTGCAGGGCCGCACCGCCTTTGGCGGGCTTTCGGCCGCCCTGTGCTGGGAAGCGGCGCGACGGACGGGCGACGCGCCGCCGCCGTTGCGCTCGGCTCAGTTCGCTTTCGTCGGGCCGGCCGGCGGACGCCTGCGAATCGAGCCCACATTGCTCCGCCGGGGCAAATCCGCCGCGTTCCACAGCGTGGACCTGCACGGCGACGACGCTCTGGCGGTGCGCGGCCTGCTGTGTTTCGGCGCCACGCGCGCTTCGGGACTCGACCAGACCGACCTGCCCGCCCCGCCCGTCGCCCACTGGGACGACTGCCCGGCCTATTTCAGGGCCGACGATCCGCGCCGCTTCCTCCAGCATTTCGACGGTCGGCTGGCGGCGGGCGCCCGCCCCTTCACTCCCGAAGCGGACCCGGACGTGACCGCGTGGCTGAGGATCCGCGACGGCGGCGAGGCCGCGACCATGGCCCAGCTGCTCGCCCTGGCCGACGTGCTGCCGCCCGCGGCGATGATCCTTTTCCCGCCTAGCGGCGGGCCGATCAGCACCATGACCTGGTCGATCGACGTGCTTACCGACACGCCCGCCAGCGCCTCCGGCTGGTGGCTGGTGCGCGCGACCGCCCAGACCGCGGCGCACGGCTATTCGGCGCAGGCGATGACCGTCTGGGACGACGAGGGCGCCCCCGTGCTGGCGATGCGCCAGACCGTAGCGATCTTCGCGTGAGGGGGGCTCGCCGGCTCGTCACCTTTCACTTGCTCGGCGACGGAGGGGCTCGTTACGGGGAATTTCGCGGCTGACGCCAGTAAAACATTCTGCGCCAGAGAGGATGACGTGGGACAGGCCGATGTCAATCAGTCTCGATCCAGGGCGGCTGGCGGATGAGAGTTGACGCCGCCCTAAGCCGCCAGCGCGGTTGCTCCCCCTCCCGCGCCGCGCAGCAGCCGCCCAGGCCTCGCGCCGGTGTCCGCATCGTACCGCCGCGTGATCTCGCCGTTGATCAGCGTCGCGAGGTAGCCGTGGGCGGGCTGGAGCAGGCGGGCGCTGCCGGCCGGGAGGTCGTTGTGGAGGGCCATTTCGCCCATCCGGAGGTTGTCGAAATCGATGACGTTGATGTCCGCGCGCATGCCGGGCGCGATCAGGCCGCGATCGAGAAAGCCGAACAGCTCGGCGTTGCGCCGGGTCTGCTTGTGGATGACCGACGCCAGCGGCAGGGTCTCGCCGCGGGCGCGGTCGCGGGCCCAGTAGGTGAGCTGGAAGGTGGGATTGACCGCATCGAAGATCAGGCCGACGTGGGCGCCGCCGTCGGAGAGGCCGACCACCGTGCTCTCGTCCAGCTGCATCTCCCGCACCGGGTCCAGGCCATTGCCGGCAAAGTTGGTGAAGAAGACGATGGCGAAGCTCTCGCCCTCGCCGGCGACGAGGTAGTCGTAGAGGTAGGAGAGGCCGTCGGGCTGGCCGGCGGCCTGGGCCAGGGCGGCGAAGCTCTGGTCGGCGGCCGGCTCGTACGAGGCATCGTCGACGAGGGCGTAGGTGAGTTCCATCGACAGATCGGCGGCGACGATCACGCTCTCCATCTTGCCCGGGAATTCCGGCGGGATGTTTTCCTCCGCCAGGATGCGCGCCTTGATCTCGGGGCGCCGCAGCTCGGCCAGCATCTCCTCATGCGGCAGGGCGCGGAGGCGGACGAAGGTCGGCTTGGCCATGAACGGATTGTAGGATCGGATGCCATAGACGAGGCCCGTCGGGCGGCTACCGACCTGGGGATAGACCCTGGCGCCGGCGGCGTTGCCGGCCTTGACCAGGCGGATCACCTCGCGCCACCTCTGCGGATCGTCGGCCGTCTCGAACAGGGTGAAGGTGGCCGGCCGGCCGCTGGCGCAGCTGATGCGGCTCATGAGGCCCACCTCCGATTCGAGGCTCACCGGGTCCGCGCCCTCGCCCACCCCGCCCAGGGTGCCCGAGGGAATGATCTGGAACACGCCGGCCCCGGCGCGCTTCATCGCCTGGGCGATGGCCATCAGCTCCGACTCGTCGGCCAGGGTGCCGGGCACCGGATCGCCGTGGATCGAGCGGTGACCCATGATGCGGGAGGTGGAGAAGCCGACCGCGCCGGCGCGCAAGGCGTCCTCGACGATGCCGGCCATGGCGGCGGCATCGGCGGGGCTCGCATCGGCGTTGTCGCGGCCCCGTTCGCCCATCACATAGTTGCGCACCGCCCCATGGGCGATCATCGAGCCGATGTTCAGGGCGAAGCGCCGCTGGCCCAGAAAATCCAGATATTCCGGATAGGTCTCCCAAGCGCCCCAGGGCATGCCCTCGTAGAGCGCCGTGCCGGGTATATCCTCGACCCCCTCCATCAGTTCGATCAGGTGCCGCTCGCCGCCGGGGGGCACGGGGGCGAAGCCGACGCCACAGTTGCCCATGACCACCGTGCCGACCCCGTGGCTGGCCGACGGGTTCATATCGCCGTCCCAGGTGACCTGGCCGTCGTAGTGGGTGTGGATATCGATCCAGGCCGGTGTGACGATCGCGCCGGCGGCGTCGATCACCTCGCCCGCCGGCTCGTCGATGGTCTCCTCGACGCGCACGATCAGGCCGCCCTGGACGGCGACGTCCCGGCGCACGCCGGGCGCGCCGCTGCCGTCGAACACCGTGCCGTTCTTGATGAGATAGTCGAACATCGGCGTTTCCTGTGAGCCTGCCGTCGAAAGCCTATTCCCGGCGCGGGCGAGCTGTCAAAGCCGGATGACCGAAGATCGAGGCGCGCCTCACCGGCCCTCGAACACCGGCGCGCGCTTGTCGACGAAGGCCTGGGAGGCGGCCTTGTGGTCGGCGGTCATCATGGTGCGGACCATGTGCAGGGCTTCTAGATCCAGCACCTCGCCGAGCGTGGCGTGCAGGGCGGCGTTGAGGTTGCGCTTCATATAGCCGACCGCGAGCGTTGGCAGGCCGGCGAGACGGCGGGCGTAGGCGGCCGCGGCGGCCGGGAGGTCGGCGGCGGGGACGGCTTTGTTGACGATGCCCAGACGCTCGGCCTCCGCGCCCAGGATCACGTCGGCGGTGAAAAAGAGCTCGCGCGCCTTGGCGGCCCCGACCAGCTGGCTGAGGAAATACGAGCCGCCGTAGTCGCCCGCCAGGCCGACCTTGGAAAAGGCGGTGGTGAGCTTGGCGTCTTCGGCGGCGATGCGCAGGTCGCAGGCCAGCGCCAGGGAAAGTCCGGCCCCCGCGGCCGGTCCGCCGATCACCGCCAGGGTGGGCTTGGGGGCCTCGTGCAGCCAGCGCACCACCTCCATGCCCGCGCGCAGGCCCTGGACCCGGCCCTCCAGGTCGAAGCCCTCGCTCCCCTCCCCGCCGCCGGCCGCGTTACGGGCCGCGAAGCCCTTGACGTCGCCGCCGGCGCAGAAGGCCCCGCCGGCGCCGGTCAGCACCAGCACGCGAGCCCTAGGGTCGGCGACCAGGCGCGGGATGGCTTCGGAGAGGGCCGCCTGCATCTCCGCCGTGAGAGCGTTGCGCGCCTCCGGCCGGTTCATGGTCAGGGTGGCGACGCCATCCTCGAGCGTCTCGATCAGCTGATCGGTCATGGTCTCCTCCGGGCGCGCTTCTAGGGGGCGATCCCGGCGCGCTTCGCCTTGTCGGGCAGCTTGGCGTCGAGGGCAACGGCGGCGGCGATGTCTCTGGCGCCGTCGGCGGAGAGGCCCTTGCGCGTCCTGGCGACGCCGCGGCCATAAAGGGACCAGGCGATGCGGGGGTCCTTGGCCAGGGCGGCGTCAAAGTCGGCGATAGCCAGATCGAACTCGCCGAGCTGCAGATGAACGAATCCCCGGCTATCGAGCGGCAATGCGGAGCCGGAGGAAAGCCTCATGGCGCTGTTGCAGTCTGCGAGGGCCATCGGCAGGTCCCGGCCCAGCATGGCCCGAGCCCAGCATCGTCGATTGAGAGCTTTGGCGCGGCGAGCATCGGCCGGGTGAACCTTCAACCACAGGTCTAGCTGCGGGATCGCGGCCGCATAGTTTTCCGCGTCCATGTACAGAGCGGCCAGATCAATGCGCGCCTCATCCCCGGGATCGAGGACCGCGGCGGCGTGATCGATGTCAGCCGTTGCGTCGCGGGCGTGGTCGTGGGCCGCAGCGAATTGCGCGCGCGCGAGCAGGGCGGGCGCATCGTCGGGCTGGAGCGCCAATGCGGCGTCGAAGTCGGCTTTGGCGAGCGCATCATGGCCCGCCCGCCAATGCGTCATTGCGCGCTGATAGAGAAGGCGAGCGTCCAACGGCGCCAAGGCGTGAGCGCGATCGAAATCGGCCAACGCCTCGGTGAAATCCTGGCGGGCGGCCTCGGCGGCGGCGCGCCTGGCCAGGCTTCCCGCGTCGATCGGCGCGGCGGCGCCGACAGCCGCCGCTGGTTCGACGCCAGCTTTGGCTTTGGCCGGCGCGGGCGCCATTGCAGACGACGTGCCGAGATTGAAAACAGGCCCTCCGTTGTAAGTAAAATATAGTTTCTTCTGGCTCTTTGCGACATAGACACGGTGAGACAAGAAGAAATCCGCCCCGATCAACATATCCGTGTCGAAGGAGGATATCTCGGTGATTCTCAACTGAGCGTGGCGGATCTCCTCGTCGCCAATCTTGAACCTGTCGACGGTCGTGATCCAGGTCTTGGCCTCACGCCGACCGATGCCGACGGATGAGCCGGCCACGGTCAGGTGAGAGCCTTTCAAATCGATGCCTGCCAGCCTTGCGCCCGCCGTCGTCAATGTAGAGACTGCAGCACCCGTATCGAATAAGGCGCGCAACTTGATGCCGTCCAAGTAGACATCGCCGCGGGTGTGCGGCGAGAGCGGCGTGGCGGGCAGAATGTCGATCTGCGAAAACGGACTGTCCTTGTCCCAATAGGCCAGCATGGCCCGCTCGCAGTCCTTGGGCCTGAACAGGCGAATGACGCCGTCGGCCAGATCGTATTCGACATCGGCTATTCCGAGGACGTTCTGACCGAGGAGCCCGATCGTTTCACTGCCCTCTTCGGTTCCGCCGACCATGAACTGGATGTCGTGAAGAGGCACGCCGGCGAGCGTGAACTCCTTGACCGTCGCGATGGTCATCCGTGCTTTGCCGCCCACACCCTGCATCTCGATGCCGTACCATGGCGCGAAGGTCTTCAGCTTGAACTCCGCGGCGCCGGACGGGGTGATCAGGCTGTAGAAAGCGCCACTGTCGGCGACGAAGCGGGCTTCACCGCCGTTGACCTTGGCCGATATCGTCGGCTCGAGGCCCAACATGGTGACCGGCAGTTCAGCAATCTTATCCAGAGTGCAGGCGGCGGAGGCACGGCCCACGATCGTCGCGACGCAGAGAAAGGCGAGACTCAGTCGGCCCAAACGCGTCATTGCTCAGGGCTCCAGTCCGGCTCGCCGGGCCTTGTCGGGCAGCTTGGCGTCGAGGGCAACGGCGGCGGCGATGTCTCTGGCGCCGTCGGCGGAGAGGCCCTTGCGCGTCTTGGCGACGCCGCGGCCATAAAGGGACCAGGCGATGCGCGGGTTCCACGCCAGGGCGGTGTCGTAATCGGCGATGGCCAGGTCGAGGTCGCCCCGGCGGAGGTGGACCAGGCCACGGCTGTCGAGAATCGAGGCGTTGTCGTGGATGAGTTTCAAGGCGCCGTTGCAGTCGGCGAGCGCCAGGGGCAGCTCCTGGCCCCATACCGCCCGCGCCCAGCAGCGCCCGTTCAGCGCCTCAGCGCGGCGGGTGTCGGCGGGGTGGAACTTCAGCCACAGGTCGAACTGGGAGATCGCGCGCGCATAGGCTTCGGCGCGGACATAGAGATCCGCCAGCTCCAGCCGCGCCTGGGCGCCGGCATCGAGCAGCCCCGCCGCGCGATCGATGTCGGCCGACGCCGCGGGCGACGGTCCTTCGGCCAGCGCGAGCCGGGCGCGGGCCATCAGGCTCTGGGTGTCATCGGGCCGCAGCGCCAGGACGCCGTCGAAATCGGCCTTGGCCTTGGTAGTGTCGCCGGCCTGCCAGCGGGTCATGCCGCGCTGGTAGAGATAGCGGGGCTCGTCGGGGGCCAGGGCGTGGGCGCGGTCGAAATCGGCGATGGCCTGGGTGAACTCGCGGCGGGCGGATTCGGCGGCGGCGCGGCGGGCCACGCTTTCCGCGTCCCGCGGCGGCGGCGCCGGGGCGGCGTCCTGGCCCGCCGAAGCGGCGGACGACGGCGCGGGCACAGGCGAAGACGCGGCGGCGGGATCCGCCTCGAGATTGAAGACCGGGCCGCCGTTGTAGGTGAAATAGAGCTTTCGCTGATCCTTGGAGACATAGACGCGGTGCGACAGGAAGAAGTCGGCCCCGACCAGCATCTCCGCATCCTCGAACAGCCGTGTATCGGCCACCCGAAGCCTCGTGTGCTGGATCTCTTCCTGACCGACCTTGAAGCTCTGCACCGGCACGATCCAGCTCTGGGCCTGGCCCCGGCCGATGCCGCCGATCAAGCCACCGGACACGACCTTCGGGCCCCTCAGATCGATGCCGGCACGGCGTGATCCGGCGACGGTCAAGGTCGAGTCGCCCGCGCCGGTATCGAACATGGCGCGCAGCTTGACGCCGTTGACGAACACATCGGCGCGCGTGTGCGGCGCCTCCGGCGTCGGCGCGACGATGGCCATGTCGGAATATCGCCGGGTCGTGTCCCAATAGGCCAGGGACTTGCCGGCACAGCCCTTCGCGTCGAACAGACGGATGACGCCGTTGGCGAGATCGTATTCGACGTCGGCGAAGCCGAGCACGTTCTGGCCCAGCAGGCCGACCGTCTCGTCGCCGTTCTCGCTGCCGCCGACCAGGAACTCCAGACCCGGGATCGGCACACCCGCGAGGGTAAACTGCCTGACCTTGACGAGGGCCATCTGGGCCAAGCCGCCGACGCCTTCGACGTAGATTTCAAATACCCTGCCGTTGGCCTTGCTTGAACTGCGCGGCCCCGGAGGGGGTGATCACGCTGTAGAAGGCGCCGCTGTCGGCGATGAAGCGCGCCTCGACCCCGTCGATCTTGGCGACGACGGTAGGGCTGAGACCCGACATGGTGACCGGCAGCTCGGCGACCTTGCTCAGGGTGCAGGCGGCCGAGGCTCCGCCTGCGATACCCGAGCCGCACAGCAGGGCGAGACCCAGTCGGCCCAATCGCGTCATCGCCTCAGGGCTCCAATCCGAGGCGCTTGGCCTTGTCGGGCAACTTGGCGTCGAGGGCGACGGCGGCGGCTATGTCCTTCTGGCCGTCGGCGACCAGGCCCTTGCGAGCCCTGGCGACGCCGCGGCCATAGAGGGACCAGGCGATCCCTGGGTCGGCAGCGAGGGCCGCATCATAGTCGGCGATGGCGCCGTCCAGATCGCCCTGGCGCAGTCGCACGAGGCCGCGGCTGTCGAGCACGGACGAGGCCTTGTGCACTAGGCGCAGGGCGGCGTTGCAGTCGGCCATCGCCTGGTCTCGGTCCTTGTTCAACACGGCGCGCGCCCAGCAACGGCTGTCGAGAGCCTCGGCGCGACCGACATCGATTGGGTGGGCCTTCAGCCACAGGTCGTACTGGCCGATGGCCGCCGCATAGGCGTCGGCGCGCAGGTAGAGGCCGCCGATTTCGAGCCTGACGTCGGCGGCCTCGTGCACCAGCATCGCGGCGCGGTCGAGATCGGCCACGGCCGCTTTGGCGTCATCGCTCTCTACGGCGAGGCCGGCTCGCGCCAGCAGGGCGGAATCGTCGTCGGGCGAAAGGGCGATGGCGGCGTCGAAATCGCTTTTGGCCTCGGCGTCCTTTCCGGCCTTCCAGCG
The DNA here is from genome assembly GCA_038226475.1 of Caulobacterales bacterium. GTDB lineage: Bacteria > Pseudomonadota > Alphaproteobacteria > Caulobacterales > Caulobacteraceae > Acaudatibacter. The sequence continues at coordinate 9,078 of JBBRQK010000007.1, forward strand.
GATCATTCCCCGCTGATAGCGGTAGCGGCGATGAAGCGCACATCGTCGCCATTGATGTTCGCATGCACGATCGGACTCAGGTCGGTCATGGTCACCGGCAACTCGGCCACCCTGAAGAGGGTGCAGGCAGCCGAGGCGTGGCCGGCGATCGTCGCGGCGCACAGCAGCCCGAGGATCGCGCCGACCTTCCGCCCCATAGGCGGCGATCCTACACAGCCGACGCGCGGGCTCAAAGTGGATTGCCTTCCTCATGCCGGGCGGCCCAATAGGCGGCCCCGAGGGGCGAGAACGGCCGAGGCGGAGGAGAAACGCGGCATGGACGAGCCGAGCGCGGGCGCCCTGGCGGGCGTGAGGGTGATCGACCTGACCCAGTTCGTGCTGGGGCCCTACGCCACCCAGACCCTGGGCGACCTGGGGGCCGACGTGATCAAGATCGAGGAGCCCTCCGGCGATCGCCAGCGGGCGGGCAAGGCGCCGCGCTCCAAGACCATGGGGCCACTCTATGTGGCGCTGAACCGCAACAAGCGCTCCGTGGTGCTGGACCTGAAGGCCGAACCGGGGCGCCGGGCGCTGCGCAAGCTGGTGAAGACGGCCGATATCTTCATCCACAACATGCGGCCCGAATCCGTCGCCCGGCTGGGCTTCGACTATGCCGAGGTGGCGAAGATCAAGCCGGACATCGTCTATGTGGAGGCCATGGGCTATGCCGCCGAGGGGCCCTACGCCGGGCGCCAGGCGTTCGACGACCTGATCCAGGCGGCGAGCGGGGCGTTCGGCCTGCAGGCGCTGGTGGACCCAGCGGCGCCGCTGCGGCCCCTGCCCTCGATCATCGCCGACAAGACCTGCGGCCTGTTCGCCGCCATCGCCTGCCTGGCGGCGCTGCGACACAAGGAGCGCACCGGCGAGGGCCAGTATGTGGCCGTGCCGATGCTGGAGACCTTCACCGGCTTCATCATGGCCGAGCACCTCTATGGCGAGACCTATGTGCCGGCCACCGGGGCCTTTGGGCACACCACCACCATCACCCCCTATCGCAAGCCCCTGCGCACCCTGGACGGCTGGCTGATGGTGATGCCGGCCGGACGAGCACAGGCGGCGCGGTTTCTGGAGCTGGGCGGGTTGCCGGGGGCCTATGAGAGCGAGCGGTTCGTTTCGGCCGAGGCGCCCAAGGGCAAGGTGGCGGTCTACAACGAAATGCTGGAGGAGGCCGCCGCGACGCGCACCAACGCCGACTGGATGGCCCTGTGCGCCGAGCACTCGATCCCGGTGATGGCGGCCAGGCACGCGCGGGAGATCCTGGAGGATCCGCAGCTGACCCAGACCCTGTTCGAGGAGCGCACTCTGGAGGGCGAAGGGACCTACCGCGCTATGAAGCCCGGCCTGCGCTTCGCTCGCACGCCCGCCACAATCCGCCGCGACCCGCCGGAGCTGGGCGCGGACACCGACGCGGTGCTGGCGGAGGTTGGGGTCTTCAGCGAACCGTGACGTCGGGGGCGGGGCCGTCCTCGATGTCGACGTCGAATGTCTCGAGGAAGCGCGAGACGAGCATGTAGTAGCCGATGGTGATGGTCAGCTCCTGCAGGGCCTTGGGTCCGAGGGCGGCTTCGAGCGGGATGAAGGTAGCGTCGCCGGCGCGGACGTTCCGCACCACATCGTCGGTGAAGGCCATCACCTGGCGCTGCAGTTCGGTGAAGGCGCCGGCGCCCGGGCCTTCGTGGATGGCGGCGATCAGGGGCTCGGCCATGCCCATGCGCCGGGCGATGCGCTCATGCTGACAGACCTCGTAGGAGGCCTTGGAGAGCACGCCGACGCGGATGATGGCGATCTCGCGCAGCACCGGATCGAGGCTGGTGAAGTTGAGGATCTGCGTCCCCAGGCGGGTGAAGCCGTCGATCAGCTCGCCCGAATGGCCCATCATGCGGAAGATGTTGAGCGGCGGCAGCTTGGCATAGGCGGTCGCCGCCCGGCCGGTGGCCTGGGCCGTGTCGAAATAGGGGATGCGCGCCATGGGGTCCGATCAGGCCCGGGGGCCGGTTGGAGGGACCCCCAGTCTTACAGCCTGCGTTGAGCCTGCGCGACCCAGGCGTCGCGCACCGCGCGGCCCTTGAGGCTGAGAACGGAATCGAACATGGCCAGATCCTCGGCTGTCCAGGCCGCGAGCTGGGCGAAGGTGCTGACGCCGCGGGCCGCCAGGGCGTCCGCGAGCTTGGGGCCGATGCCGACCAGCAGGGTCAGGTCGTCGGGCTCGGCGGCGGCTTCGGGTTCGGGCTCGGGTTCCGGAGCGGCCAGGGCCACGGGCTCGGGCGCCGGCTCGATCGTGGGCGCGGGTTCGGGAGCGAGTTCGACGGGCGCGGGCAGGGGCGCGGCCAAGTCGAGGACCGGGGTGGGCGCACGCGGGGCATGGTTTAGGCCGGGCACGGCGAGGGCTTCGAGATTGAGCGCCTGGGTCCAGCGGGTCATCAGCCACCAGGCGACGCCGGCGGTGGTGGCGGCGCCGAACGCGAGCCACAAGGGCGAGGCCATGCCGATCGGCATCCCCATGGCCCTGGAGGCCTGGCCGGGCGCCAGGCTGGTGTCTTGCATATCGGTCAACCAGGTCATGGTCGCTCTCCGTCGGGAATGATGTTGCATCGCAGCATAACCCAAGACTCGCGCTCGCACACGCAAAATCTCGCACGCCGTATTCAGGGCGCCTGGGCTTCCACCCGCGCCTCGCCGCCGGCCTCGCCCACGGCGGCGACGATCCAGTCGGCGGCCATGCGCGCCGGCGCCGCGAGGCTGAGCGGGGGGTTCACCACGATCATGGCGCAGCCATTGAGGCGCATGGGATCGGCCAGCGGACGCAGGCGCACCTGGGCGACCAGCATCGGACGGCCGCGGGCGGCGTCCTCGCAGGCGCTTTGCAAGGCGTCGAAGCCGGCCAGGTCCTTGATCGGGGCCCAGACGGCGATCACCGCGGCGGGGTTGCGCGCCAGCACGGCGCCGATGGCCGATGCGGCCGAAGCGCCATCGTCCGGCCGCTCGAACGGCGGGTCGATCAGGACCAGCACCGCGGCCGGGGCCGGCGGCGTGCGGGCGGCTACCACGGCCCAGCCATCCTCGCGCAGCACCAGGGCGCCCAGCTGGCGTGGCAGCGCGGCTTTCAGAGCCGCGTGGTCGTCGTGCCGAAGCTCGCAGCCGATTAGGCGGTCGCGGGCGCGAAGGGCGTCGGCGATGAGCAGGGGCGAGCCTGGATACCAGCGCACGGCGCCGGTGTTGGCGCGCCGGACCGCGGCCTTCAGGGCGGCGAACGGCGCGGGCGCCGCCGGATCGGCCATCAGCCGGGCGATCCCCGCCTCCGTCTCGCCGCTGCGCCGCGCCTCCGCCCCGGCCAGATCGTAGAGGCCGGCGCCGGCGTGGGTGTCGATCACCGTCAACGGCGCCGGCGAAGCGAGCGCGGCGCTCAGGAGTTCGCCCAGCACAGCGTGCTTGAGCAGGTCGGCGAAATTGCCGGCGTGGAAGGCGTGACGATAATTCACCCCCGCCGATAGCGCGGCGGAACGGCCCTGTCTTCGGCACGTTGCGCCAGCCAGCGCGGCAGGAGGTGACGATGGCCAAGGACATGCCCCTGGACGTGGCTCAGGCCCATGGCCTGGCCTATGTGCACGACGACGATCCGGGCCTCACGCGCGTCCTTGAAAACGGCGAGCTGATCGTGCGCGACGCCGGCGGGCGGCGGGTGCGCGACGCCACGGTGCTGGAACGCGTCCGAGCCCTGGTGATCCCGCCGGCCTGGACCCATGTCTGGATCTGCGCCGATCCTTCGGGTCACATCCAGGCGGTGGGCCGCGACGCACGCGGGCGCAAGCAATACCGCTATCACGCCGACTGGCGCGCGTTCCGCGACGACGACAAGTATGACCGGGTGCAGGCGTTCGGCCGCGCCCTGCCCCGCCTGCGCGCCCGGGTCGAGGCGGATCTGGGCCTTCGAGGCCTGCCGCGCGAGAAGGTGTTGGCGGGGGTCGTGCGGCTGCTGGAGATCACCCTGATCCGGGTCGGCAACACCGAATATGCGCGGACCAACAAGAGTTTCGGCCTGACCACCCTGCGCAAGCGGCACCTGTCGCTCTCGGGCGCGGGGGCGGTGTTCGAGTTTCGCGGCAAGAGCGGCGTCGTGCACCGCACCGGCTTTCGCGACCGGCGCCTGGCCCGGCTGCTGGCCGGTTGCGAGAGCCTGAGCGGGCAGCGCCTGTTCCAGTATGTCGACGAGGCCGGCGAGCGGCATGCGGTCGAGAGCTTCGACGTCAACGCCTATCTGCGCGGGGCCATGGGAGAGGCGTTCAGCGCAAAGGACGTGCGCACCTGGTCCGGGACACTGGCGGCGGCGCGGTTCCTGGCCGAGCAGCCGGCCCCGGCGAGCGCGACCGAGGCCAAGCGGGTGCTGGCGGCGTGCGTCAAGACGGTCGCGGCGCAGCTGGGCAACACGCCGTCGGTGTGCCGCGCCTGCTATATCCATCCAGCGGTGTTCCGCGCGTTCGAAGCGGGCGCCCTGCCGCGTGGCCTGATGCGGGAGGGGCGGCCGGCGGAACTGGCGTTGCTCAAGCTGCTGGCGGTCGACGCCACGGAGGGCTAGCCCCGGGCGGCCCGCGGCGGCTAGGGTGGCGCCAAGACCACGCCAGGGAGGCGCCGCTCCGCCATGTTCACGCGCAAACTTCGATTTGGGGCCTTCATCGCCCCCTTCCATCCCACCGACGAAAACCCGACCCTGGCCATCGAGCGCGACCTCGAACTGGTGCAGTGGATGGACGCGCTGGGCTATGAGGAGGCTTGGATCGGGGAGCACCATTCGGCCGGCTTCGAGATCATCGCCAGCCCCGAGGTGTTCATCGCCGCCGCCGCCGAGCGCACCAAGCACATCAAGCTCGGCACCGGAGTCTCGTCCCTGCCCTATCACCACCCGCTGATGCTGGCCGACCGAATCAATCAGCTGGACCATATGACGCGCGGCCGCACGATGTTCGGGGCCGGGCCGGGGGCGCTGGTCTCCGACGCCATGATGATGGGCATCGCCCCCGCCAAGCAGCGCGACATGATGGACGAGGCCCTGGGCGTGATCATCCGCCTCCTGCGCGGCGAGACGGTGAGCCACAAGAGCGACTGGTTCACCCTGCGCGAGGCGCGCCTGCAGATGAGCCCGTTCAGCCGGCCCAGCGTCGATATCGCCGTGGCCAGCCAGATCTCGCCGACCGGCGCGCGCGCGGCCGGGCGCAACGGCGTGGGCCTGCTCTCGCTGGGGGCGACCTCGGTGGGCGGGTTCAACGCCCTGGCCTCCAACTGGGCCATCGCCGAGGACTTGGCGCGCGAGAACGGACAGGCCATGGACCGCGCGGCCTGGCGCCTCGTTGGGCCGATGCATATCGCCCCGACCAAGGACCAGGCCATCGCCGAGGTGCGCTTCGGGCTCGCCAAGTGGCTGTATTATTTCCGCGAGATCGCCAACCTGCCGGTGGTGCCCGACGCCGGCGACCGCGACCCGATCGAGGCGTTCATGGAAACCGGCCTGGCGGTGATCGGCACGCCCGACGAGGCGGCGGAGAAAATCCAGGCCCTGATCGACCAGTCCGGCGGCTTCGGCGCGTTTCTGTTCATGGCCCACAACTGGGCCCCGTGGGAGGCGACCAAGCGGAGCTACGAACTGTTCGCCCGCTATGTCGCGCCGAGGTTCCAGCAGCTGAACGTCAACCGTGACGCCTCGATGCACTGGACCGGCGGCCACAAGGAGGAGTTCAGCGGCCAGGTGATGGCCGCCATGGGCGCCCGCATCGCCCAGCACGCGGCGGAAAAAGGTGTCGGCAACATCCAGCCCGAAATCGCCGCCGCCTTCGGCCTGGCCCCGGTGAAGACCCCGGCCGCGGCGGAGTAGGTCGATGCGGGCGGTGATTCGGCGCGATGGCGCGCTGGTCGTCGATGAGATGGCGTCGCCCACGCCGCTGGCCGGCCAGGTGCTGTGCCGGACTCTGGTGTGCGGCATCTGCGGCTCGGACCTGCATGCGCTCGAACACTACGATCACATGATCGAGCTTTCCGAACGCATGGGCGGGGCCAGCGCCATGAAGAAGGGCCAGGACACGGTGTTCGGCCACGAATTTTGCTGCGAGGTGCTGGAGTCCGGCCCCGGCGGCGGCCGGTTCAAGGCCGGGACGCGAGTGGTGTCGATCCCCGGCCTGATCACCGACGCCGGGTTCGAGACGGTGGGCTATTCCAGCCGCATACCGGGCGGTTTCGCCCAGACCATCGTGCTCTCCGACATGCTGCTGCACGAGGTGCCCAATGGGCTCTCCTCCGAGCATGCGGCGCTGACCGAGCCCCTGGCGGTGGGGGAGCACGCGGTGGCCAAGTCCGAGCCGACGTCGGACCATGTGTTCATGGTGGTGGGTTGCGGGCCGGTGGGCCTGGCGGTGATCGCCTCGCTCAAGGCGCGGGGCCTGGGCCCCGTGATCGCGGCCGACTTTTCGCCCGAGCGCCGGGCGGCGGCCGAGATGATGGGCGCAGATCGGATCGTCGATCCCGCGGCGGTCTCACCCCATGACTCGTGGTCGGATTTTGGCGTGCCGGCCTCGAACGCGCTTGGCCTGATCGCGGCGGCCCAAGGAATCACCGTCAAGCGGCCGCTGATCTTTGAGTGCGTCGGGGCGCCAGGGGTGGTGCAGTCACTAGCCCAGGCCGCGCCGGCGGGAACCCGGATCGTGGTCGCCGGCGTGTGCATGGAGATCGACAAGATCGAGCCCCTGGTGTTCATCACAAAGGAGATCGAGCTGCGCTATGTGCTGGGCTATAGCCCGGGCGAATTCGAAGCCTCGCTGCGCAACCTCGCCGAAGGCGCGACCCGCTACAACGACATCATCACCGGCGTGGTCACCCTGGAGCAGACCCCGGCGGCGTTCACGGCGCTGCAGACCGACAAGCGCCAGATCAAGATCTTGGTGGCGCCGGGAGGCTAGGCGCGCCAAGCTTGGCGCGTCGACACAACCGCGCATGAGGGCCGAGCGACCGTGACTGACAGGCTGTTCGGCCGGGACCAGCAACGCGCGGACCTGCATTCCGCTCTGGACGACCCCTCGACCGCGATCGCGGTTCTGAGAGGTCCGGCGGGCGCGGGCAAGACGGTTCTGGCCAAAGCGTGCCTGCTTGAAGCCCAGAAGGTCGGCGCATTCGGTGGATCGGGCAAATATGGCGAGGGAGACATCCAGCCGCCCTTTGGCCCAGTGATGCGCGCGCTGTCCGGGGCGGTCGGCGCGGCGCTGGACTCCCTTTACGAGCCCGAGCCTGTCGCCGCGGCGATGGCAGACGCGCTCGGACCGGCCGCCGGCGTGCTGGCCGCCGCGGGATTTGAGGCCACCACCACGCCATCGACCTCTGATCGGGGCCTGGCCATCGGACGTCGGGAGCGAAGCGCGCGGATCATCGAAGCGGCTCTCAAACTGGTGCGCTGGCTGGCGCGGTTCGATCGTCCGATCATCCTGTTCATCGACGACTGGCCAAGAGGCGGCGCGCTGGCCCGGTCGATCATTCTCGCCCTGGCCGGCGAGGCTGTAGACCTGCGCCTGACGCTCATTCTGGCGGAGCGTGACGATCAGCCGTCCGATCCGGCCATGGCGGCGGCCGGCGCCCGGGTGATCTGGGTGGGCGCCTTGAACCTCGAAGATCGTGGGGCGCTTCTGTGCGCCGAGCTGGGCGGGCCCTTCGGGCCTGGCTTCGATTGGACGGGGCTTGGCGGCCCCGGCCTGCCGTTTGATGTCATCGCCGACGCGCGCGCGCTGAGGGACGGCGAGGCCGTGGTCTGGGAAGGCGGGGCCTGGCGCGTCGACGTGGTGGCGGCGGCGCGCCTGGGGTTGGGCGATGCGGCAACCCACCTTGCCGATCGACTAGGGACCCTATCCGATGACGCTCGGCAGGTCGCGCTGGCGGCGGCGCTCTGGGGGACTGTCGCGCCGAGGCGAGGCCTGGCGCGCGCGCTGGGCCTGGCGGAGGCCCGTTTCAGTTCGGCCCTGGCGTCCCTCGAACGGGCCGCGATGGTGGAGATCCGCGGCGATGAGATCGGTTTTCCGCACGATCGGGTGAGAGAGGCGATCCTGGAGGCGACAGACCGCGCGATCCCCCCCTTCGCCGGCATGCTTTCCGAGCGGCTTGTCCGCCTGCCCGACACTGAATGGCCCGAGATTTCCGCGGCGGCCCTTCACCTTCGACAGCTCGGCGGGCTGGACGACGTCGAGACCGAGCCGTGGCGCGATCGCTTCGCTCAGGGCGCCGTGGACGCCCGATCCCGCATGGACTTCGAGTCAGCCATCCGGCTCGCGGAAATCGCCCTGGATCTGCGCGAACGCCTACGGCCCGCCGACCCGGTCATCGACCGCAAGATCCTGCGCGAATCGATTCTGGCGGCGGCCGATCGGAACGATCCGGAGGCGGTGCTCGATCGGACGCGACGGCTTTTGGCGAGCTGCCGCGACGACCTGGACCTCGGCGAAGCCTATGAGCTGGCAATCGCGGCCCTGCGCCTGTCTGGCGATTCAGGGCGCGCCTGGACCCTCGCCAAGGAAGGGATGAAGCGGTTCAATGTGGATCTGCCGGCGGAGGCGGGAGTCGCGTCGGTTCTGATCGCCGCCATGCTCTGGCAGGTGACGCGCCGGCTGAGGGGCCGACAGACCGACATCGCGGTCAATGTGGCGACCGACGCCTACACCCGGGTGGCGAATGCGACAGCCGGCCTAGCCTATGAGCACAGCCCGCGCATGGCGGCCCTGGTTGCCCTGAAGGGTTCCCGGCGCGCCTACCGCGCGCCCCGCACCGCCTTCTGGTCATCGACCGACACGTTTCTGTGCGCTTCAACGGGCGACTATACGGAGGCCGCCCGGCTGGGAAGCCTGGCCGCCACTGTCGCCGGACGGCCGGACCATGACGGCTTCGCCCGCTCCGCGACGCTCTATCGCGCCCTCTATTGGGGTCCGATCTGGACCCAGCCCGCAGCCTCGTTGCGTGGACGCTGCCTGGAGGTTCGCGATCTGGCGATGGCGGAAGGTGATCTCGTGCAGGCCGCCATCGCGATCCGGAACTGGATCATTATTGGATGGCGGACAGGCGTCACGCTACCAAACCTGACCGAGGAGATTCGCGAGGCGGAACGCGATGTTCAACGCCTCGGCGACGTTGGCGTCATCGAAGGTATCGCCGCTGTGCGCAAGGCGGTGGCCGAATTGAGCGCGATGCCGGAACCGAGCCGGACACAGCCGCCGCAACGGGCGCCGGAGAGCCTTTCCGTGTGGGAGCGCGTTGTCGCGCTGGAGACCGCCTCGCTGCGCGGCGATTGGGCCTACGCGGCGGAAATCGTGAATCGACATGCGCCCTTCGGGCGCTCACTCGACAGTCATCCCGGTGGCGTGGTCTGGCGCTTTCTCGCCTCGCTCGCCCGGCTCAGAACCGGGCGGCGGGCGCGCCGGGCGGACGTGGCGTTCATTGAACGCGCCGTGCGCCTCAACCCCAGCGATCACCAGGGAAAACTGCTTTTGTTGAAGGCGGAAATGCTCTCGCATCGCGCCGGCCCCAAAGCTTGCCTGCCGGCCTATGCCCGCGCCGTCGCGGTCGCCAAGTCCGCCGCCTCGCGGCTGGACGCCGGGCTGGCCGCCGAAGGCGCCGCGCGGGCCGCCCGCGCCGCCGGCGAGGCCCGGCTTGCGGAGGGGTTCGAGCAGGACGCTCAATCCATTTGGCGGATCTGGGGGGCGGTCGCCAAGCTCGCCCCCCAAAGCGATCCGACGCGACAGGAAGACCTGGCGACCCGACTGCTTGACGCCCAGGCGCAGGCGCTCGCCGCGGAACGCACGGATCGGGCCAAATCGAGATTGCTGGCGGACGTCGCCCATGAACTGCGCACGCCCATGCAGACCCTCCAGGGCCTGCTTGACCTGGCCGTTGACGACCCCGCCGCGGCCGACCTAGCGACGGTGCGCGATGTGTTCGGCGGCCTGAAGGCGGTCGTGAACGATCTCACCGATTTCGGCGCGCTCTCGAGCGGACAGGCGCCGGCGATCCAGCGTCCGACGGCGATAATCGATCTGATCGGCGCGGAATGCGCGGCCGCCGCGGCTTTCGCCGCCGCGAATGGAGCGACCTTGCGCTTCGAGGTGGGCGACGATGTTCCGGCCGATATCGAGACAGACGGGTCCCGGGTCGCGCAGGTTACGAGAAATCTGCTGTCAAACGCCGTCAAATATGGCCAGGGCTGCGAGATTCGGGTCGGCCTCGCCAGAGTGAAGGTCCCACGACCGGCGGGCGATCAGCTTTCGATCAGCGTCGAGGATCGCGGGCCGGGGCTGAGCGATGCGGACCTCCTGCAACTGTTCGAGCCGTTTGTCCGCGGCGCGCGAGTCGGCGACGGCAAGGGCCTTGGACTTGGACTTACTCTGTCACGCCGGATCGCCCAGCATCTCGGCGGCGCCCTGACGGCGGAAAATCGGCCGGGAGGCGGCGCGCGGTTCGACTTTCGGTTTCCACTCACTCCAGCCGCCTCGCCACCGTCCCAATGCGCCACCGCCCCGCCCCTGAATATCCTGCTCGCCGATGACACGGCGCCTGTGCGGCGGGTGATCGCCGCGATCCTGCGACGACAGGGTCATGAGGTGGTTGAAGCCGCGGACGGGGCCGTCGCGGCCGAAGCGCTGGATGGCGGCGGGTTTGATCTCGCCATCATCGACCTGGTAATGCCAAGGCTCGGTGGTGTTGATCTGATCGCGCGTCTTCGCGCCGGACCCGCCCCCCTTTCCGCCCTGCCGATCATCATCCTGACCGCGTCCAGCGATCTTGCGATGCACGCGGGCGACGCGCTCGCCGGCGCGTCCCTGGTGCTGCGAAAGCCGGTTTCCGCGCGTGAGCTTGGCCTGGCGCTGGGCAGCCTGTTCGGAAGGCCGGTCGAAACCGAGGCGAGCGCCGATCTGGACTTCGACACCGAAATGCGGGCGCTGGCGGCGGCCGCCCAGAGCGAACTGGTCAGGCGCGCGGGCGACCTCCTCCGGACGCCGGACGGCGTGGCTGTCGATCCCGCCGAGGCACACGCGATCGCCGGCCTCGCAGCGCAGTTCGGCTGGTCGAGCATCGCCGAGGCCGCCGACGACTTTGAGCGGCGCCTGCGATCGGACGAGCCGACAGCTCCCGCCCGAGCACGACTGTCGAGCGCCTTGGCCCAGAGCGGCGTTCAGGATGGCCTCGCATCCACGGTCACGCCCAACTGATAGCCAACTCCCGGCACGGAGACGATCAGCGAGCGTGCGTCAGGTGCAAGGCCGAGCTTTCGCCGGATGCGGCTGATCAGCACATCGACCGATCTGAGGTCCGCATCGGAGGGGTGGCGACTGATCGTGCCCAGAAGGTCCGCGCGGCCGACGACCGCGCCATCCGCGGTGACGAGTCTGGCCAGAATGGCGAATTCTCCGCGGGTGAGGGAAATGCGGGTCGAACCGTCGACCACCGAGCGCGCCGCGAGATCCACCACCAGGCGCCCCACCCGGCGCTGATCGCCGGTCGATCCGCGCCGGCGCATGACGCTGCGAATGCGCGCCGCCAGCTCTCCGAAATGCACCGGCTTGACCAGATAGTCGTCGGCCCCGATCTCCAGCGCCTCGATCCGGGTCTCCGGCTCACCGCGCCGCGTGACCACCACCACGCCGAGGTCGCCGCGCCGGCGAATTTCCCCGGCGAGGGTGACACCGTCATCGTCTGGAAGGCCCAGATCCAGCACCACCACTTCGAAGGTCTTGTCTCGAAGCCGGGTGCGGCAAGTCGCCGCGTCCGCCGCCTCTTCAACCTCGAAGCCCTCGTGCGTCAGGGCAAGGCAAAGGGCGCGGCGCGTGAAGTCCTCGTCTTCGACCACAAGCACTTTGACTTTCACGCACCCTCGCGAACCGTCGTCATGCGCCGGCATTCGACGCCGGAAAATGCCTCATTCCGTTCACAACTGTCTACAGACGCTCTTCGATCCGCCCGGGCAGACTGCATGCGACATCAAGGCGCCAGCGCGCAAATAACGGGGCGGTTCATCCATGGACGTGATCAAGACCGGAACGGCGGGACTTAACGGCGCCGCCGGAACCCCGCCTGGAGGGTCCGGCCACAACGGAACCACCGGGGGGAGCATCACCGCAACCAACGCGGGCGGCCAGATCGACAACGGCGCCACCGCCACCGGCGGCTCGGGAGGAAGCGGCGGCGACGGCGCCATCGGTCACCAGGACAGCCATGGAGCCTTTGACGGCGCGGGCGGAAACGGTGGCGCGGGGGCGAGGGGCGGCGCGGCGGCCGCCACCGTGAACAACACCTTCGGCTCCGCTTCGGCGACGAGTTCAAAGGCGGTCGCGCTGGGCGGCGGGGGCGGCTCGTCCGGGCAAGGGGGCGCCGGGGCGCCGTCGGGGGTCGGATCCCTGGGCGGGGCAGGCGGGGCGGCAACCGCAACCGCCAGCAACCGCAATTCCAAAGGCGACAGCACCGCCGAGGCCGATGCAGTCGGCGGCGGCGGCGGCAACGCGCTGCGCTCCGGTCTGGTGAGCGGAGCGGGCGCGTTCGCCTCGGCGAGCGCGAGCGCGATCAGCAGCGCCGTGGGCGCCAGCGCCACGGCCACCGCGCACCAGACCGGCGGCACAGGCGGTGGCGCCGGAGGGCCGGCCGACGGCGGCGCCGGCGCAAGCAGTCACCTGGTCAACGCGGTCAAGGGCCAGTCCAACAAGGGCGGCCTCAACCTGTACCAGACCGCGATCGGCGGCAGCGGCGGCGCCAGCGGCGGTCCCAGCGGTGGGGGGTTGGCCGGGAAGGGGGCGACGCGATCTCGACCCTGACCTTCAACGACATCACCCAGAACACGACCCAGAGCATCGGCATCCTTTCGGCCGTGGAATCGATCGGCGGTAGCGGCGGCACAGGCTATGGCCCCGGCGTCAACGGCGTCGCCGGCGCCACGAGTGTGGCCGGCGACACCATCACCGGGTCGGGTGCTGTCACCATCGTCGCCGAGGCGCTGGGCGGTGGCGGGGGCCATGGCCTTGCGAGCGCGAACGGGGGCGACGGCGCTTCGGCAACCTCCTCCGCATTGGGTGTCGGGGCCTCCATTTCCGTCCACGCTCACGCGGCGGGGGGCGCCGGGGGTGACGCCGATGGAGCGGGACACTCCGCCGGGAACGGCGCCACCGCGACCGCGAGCGCTGGAGGGCATACCTCGGGCGTGGGCGGTGGCGCCTTCGTCACTGCCGAGCAGGTCGGCGGCGCCGGTGGAAGCGATCACTATGGAACCGGCGCCAACGGCGGCGCCGGCGCCACCAGCAAGCTGATCGATGCGGTGGCAAACACCTACACGAACGGAGGGGGCCTGGACCTTCGTCAGACCGCCATCGGCGGCAGCGGCGGCATCAGCACCGGTGGCCTCGCCGGCGCGGCGGGGGATGGAATTTCGGACCTGACGGTCGATGACACCCTCAAGCCCACCCAGAGCACCGGCGTCTACGTCACCAACACCGCGTCGGGCGGCGGCGGCGGGAGCGGCTACGCCGGGTCGGCAGGGGTCGCGGGCGGCGCGGCCGACGCCGATAGCACGATCACGGGCGCCAAACTGGTGAACACAAGCACCACGGCCGTCGCGGGCTACGGCGGGAATGGCACACACCAGGGCGGCGCGGGTGGTCAGGCCGTCGCCTCGACCGTCGCGTTCGGCGCCGAGTCGGCGCTTGGTGGGTCCATCGCCGATGGCGGCCGCGGCGGGGATGTCGCCAAGGACGGCGCGGGCGGCGACGGCGGCGCGGCGAGCGCCACAGCCTCGGCCACTGGGGCCGACGAGGCCAACGCCAGCGCCTCCGCCCTTGCGGGTGGCGGCGGCCAGGGTTCCGGCGCCGGCGGATCGGGGGGCGACGGGGCGCTCGCGACCGCCAGCGCCAGGGCGGTCGCCACCGGCGCCGGCGGGGCGACCGCCAGCGCCGAACAGACCGGCGGCGCCGGCGGCGAGGGCATAGGCGGCGCGGCGGCCGGGACGGCCGGCGTGAGCGTCCTGACCGATGCGGTCAGCGGCATGACCGCGGGCGGCAGTCTGTCGCTGAGCCAGACCGCTACCGGCGGCCTTGGCGGCGCTAGAACCAGCGGCGCGGGAACCGCCGGCGGCATAGCCGGCTCGTCCCTGACCTTCGACGATATGAAACAGAACGCCACCCAGAGCTCCACACTGAGCGGCTCAACCACCGCTCACGGCGGCGGCGGCGGAGACGGCGTCACCGGCGCGAGCGGCGGCGACGCGACGGCCGCGAGCAACCTCACCGGGGCCCAGACCGTCTCCAGCACGGCCAATGCGGCCGGTGGCCAGGGCGGCGGCAGCCTCGGGTCAGGCAAGGGCGGCGCCGGGGGCAAGGGACAAGCGAATGCGACCGCGACCGGGGTCAATGTCTACGCCACCGCGATCTCGCTGGGCGGCTATGGCGGCGCCGCATCGGGCGCCGGCCGCTCGGGCGGCCAGGGCGGCACGGCGACGGCCAGCGCGAGCGTCACCGCGACCGGCACGGACGCCTCGGTCGCCGTCTTCCAGACCGGCGGCCACGGCGGCGACGGCGTGGGCGGGGCCACGGGCGCCGCGGGCGCGCTCAGCAAGCTCACCAATGCGGCGACGGCCACGGTGGCGGGCGGCGGCCTTGCCCTCCTGCAAGACGCTAACGGCGGCGGCGGCGGCGCGAGCGAGGGCGCCCTGGCCGGCGTCGGCGGCACGGGAAACTCAAACCTGGTCTTCAACGCGGCGGCGACCGCCACCCTCTACACGGTATCCAACGCCACTGGCGGGCTAGGCGGGGCGGGCTCGGGTGGGTCGGCCGGCGCCAACGGTGGCAAGGGCGCCGGCGCGGCGTCGATCGTGGGCGCCCATGCCCTGTCCGGCAAGGTCACGGGGATCGGCGGCGGGGGTGGGACGGGAGAGAAGGACGCCAACGGCGGCAACGGTGGAACGGCGAGCGCCAGCTTCTCCGGCGCTGGAAAAACCGTTGACCTGACCGTGGCGGCGGTCGGCGGCGCGGGCGGCTCCGCCAATGGAGCGGGTCACGCGGGTGGCGCCGGTGGGCTCGCCTCGGCCGCCGCTAAAGGCACGGCGAGTGGAACATCCAGCAATGTGGTCGCGACCCAGAGGGGCGGAGACGGCGGCTACGGGTTTGGCGGCGCCGATGGCGGCAATGGCGCGGACAGCGTCATGTCCACCAGCCAGACGGCCGGCGTCATTGGCGCGACCAACAAGGGAACGCTCCAACTGACCCAGACCGCCAGCGGTGGTTCGGGCGGATCCAGCGACGGCGGCTTGGCCGGGACTGGCGGCAAGGCGGACTCGGCCATGACCTTCGACGATACGCTCAATGTCCACGCCAGTCTCACCACGAGCGCCACCGTCGAGGCGAACGGCGGCGCGGGCGGCGGCGGAACGGGTGTCTCCAACGGAGGCGCAGGCGGCGTAGCGACGGCCGCGCTCACGCTGACCGGCGCCACGGGAGTCACGGCCGCCGCCAATGCGACCGGGGGCGCCGGCGGAACCTCGGCCGCGTTGGGCGGAAGCGGCGGCGCGGCTCGTGCCACCACGACCGCGACCAGTGGCGCGGACGTCAATGCGCAGGCGAGCGCGCACGGTGGGCTGGGCTCGACGATCGCCGGCGCCGCCACGGCGACGACCACCGCGACCGGCGCAAGCGGCGTGGCCGGCGCAGCCTCCAGCACGGGCCTGGTTCCAGGTAAGCTTGTCGAGACAGTCTCCGCCAGCGCCACCGCGCAGGTGGAGGGGACCAGCCTCGCCCGGACGAGCGCGGTGGTGGCCGGCGCCTTGAGTTTCTTCACCGACGCCCAGGCGATCGCGCTCATATCGGGCGCGCCCACGGCCGTCGCCACCGACCCTGTGCTGGCGGGCAATACGAAGATCAAGGCCGCCTTTGGGAGCTCTCCGGTGTTCTTTGGCGTTGGCGAATTGGGCGGCCGCCATTCCGGCTCCGGAACGGCGAGCCAGACCTCCACCAGCATCCTCCAGGAGTCGGTCGATCTGACGCAGTTGGCGTTGCGCCAGGATCTGGTCGTGGGTCTCTACAATGGCGCGTCGTTCGGAAACGGCGTCACCGGCGTCGCTTTCGACCTCTACGCCGACGGGAGCAACGTGATCCACGAAACCTTTGCCAGCGGCGCCGCGGCGAAGACCTACTTCACCAACCACGCCATCGATCTTGGATCGCTTGCCGGCGGCCAGGCGCTCGGGGCCGACACCCTGACCCTGCAGGCGGTGCTTTCGGTCACCAGCACGGTGGCGGGATCCGGCTTCTATGGCCGCATCATTGTGGGAGATCCGCCGGCGACCACCTCGCACGCCGGGCGCCTGCGGTTCGCCGAAGCCATGGCCTGGATGAGAAGCGGCGGTTCCGGCGCCGAGTCCGGGGCCTGTGCGCTCACGCACGCCCGAGAGGCGCTCTTCCTGGCTTCGCCCAGGCGCCTCGCCCTTTCCTGATCGCGAGTGCCGCTCGCCGCTCAGGTCTCGACGAAGGCGCGTTCGAGGACGAAGTCGCCGGGGTTGGCGACGGAGCCTTCCTCGTAGCCGCGGGCGAGCAGCAGGGTCTTGAGGTCGGCGAGCACCGAGGGGCCGCCGCACAGCATCAGGCGGTCGCGGGCCGGGTCCAGCGGCGGCAGGCCGATATCGCTGAACAGCTTGCCCGACGCGATCAGGTCGGTGATCCGGCCCTGGTTGACGAACGGCTCGCGGGTGACCGTGGGATAGTAGATCAGCTTGGGAGCGACCCATTCGCCGAGGTCGGGGTCGTTGGGCAGGTCGTGCGACAGGAACTCGCGGTAGTTGAGATCGGCCACCTCGCGCACCGTGTGGGTGATGATCACCTTGTCGAAACGCTCATAGACTTCCGGATCCCGCGCCAGGCTGAGGAAGGGGGCGAGCCCCGTGCCGGTGCCGATCATGTAGAGGTTACGGCCCGGACGCAGGCCGTCGAGCACCAGGGTGCCGGTGGGCTTGCGGCCGATCAGGATCTCGTCGCCCACCGCGATCTTCTGCAGGCGCGAAGTGAGCGGGCCGTCGGCGACCTTGATCGAATAGAACTCCAGTTCATCCGCATACGGAGCGCTGGCGATGGAATAGGCGCGCAGCAGCGGCCGGCCCTCGACCTCCAGGCCCAGCATGACGAACTGGCCGCTGGCGAAGCGCAGCGACGCATCGCGCGTCGTGCGCAGGGAAAACAGCGACGGCGTCCAGTGGCGCACCCAGGTGACGCGCTCGACATGGAAGGCGCCCCTCGCCTTGGGCGGCGGGGCGGCGATCTCTCGGGTCAGGGTGGCGTCATCCATGAAAGACTCGAAACTCCTTGCAAGGCGGGCTGGCGGCGCGGGCTCGCTAGAGATCGCCGCCGAGGAACGGGGCGGCGCCGGGGGCGCGGGCGACATGTATGCCGCATTCGGTCTTTTGCGAACCCATCCAGCGGCCGGCGCGGGCGTCGGCGCCCTCCTCCACGGCCTGGGTGCACGGCCAGCAGCCGATCGAGGGAAAGCCCGCGGCGACCAGGGGATGGGCGGGAAGATCGTGCGCGGCCGCATAAGCGTCCAGGTCCGTTTTCGTCCAGTTGGCCAGGGGGTTGAACTTCACCTTGCCGTCGGTCTCCTCGACCACCGAGAGACGCAGGCGGTCGCCGCCGTGGAAGCGCTTGCGGCCGGTGATCCAGGCGTCGAACCCTTCGAGGGCGGCGTCGAGCGGCAGGACCTTGCGGATGTGGCAGCAGGCGTCGGTGTCGCGCTTCCAGAGATCGGCGTCCGGGTCGCCGACGGCCAGATCCTCGAACCGCGGGCGCAGGTCGCGCACATTGGTGAGGCCCAGGCGCAGGGCGAGATTGCGCCGGTAGTCGAGGGTCTGGGCGAACAGCATGCCGGTCTCGAGAAACAGGACGGCGATATCCGGCTTCACCTGGGCGGCGAGGTGCAGCAGCACGGCCGATTCGGCCCCGAAGGAGGACACCAGCGCCAGACGGTCGCCGAACGCCTCGGCGGCGGCCTCGATCACCTCGGCGGGGTGGGCGTCGCGCAGGCGGGCGCTCAGGCTCTGGGCCAGGCTGAGCGGGCGGTCGAGCTGGTCGAACGCCATGGTCAGGCCCCTTCCCGCTCGGCGAACGCCGGGGGCCGGTCGTCGGCGGCGCGCTGATAGACGTGGCGGAAGCGATGGGCCGCCGCCGTCCAGGCCTCCGGCGTGGCGCCGTCGGCCGGCTCGAAGGCGTCGAAGCCACAGCGGACCATCATCGGGGCCTGTTCGACCAAGACATCGCCCACGGCGCGAAGCTCGCCGGCGAAGCCGAGCCGCTCGCGCAGAATGCGGGCGGCGCTGTAGGCGCGGCCGTCGCGGAACTTGGGAAACTCCAGCGCCACCAGGGCGATGCGCGGCAGGTCGTAGGCCAGGGCCTCGACCGCCTCGTGCGGGGCCAGACGCACGCCCACGGCGCGGCCCTCGCCCAGCAGGCGCTCACCCTCGGCCTGGAAGCGGGCCAGGGAGACGATGACGTCGCCCTTGGGCGCGGATTCGTCGTCGGCCACGGCGGTGAAGGGATCGTCGGCGGCGGCGGCCTCGCCGGCCTGCCACCTAATCAGCGTCGGCATAGACGGCCTCCTTGAACGGGGCCATGCCGGTGCGGCGATAGGTGTCGAGGAAGCGCTCGCCGGCCTGGCGTTCGCGCAGATAGACCTCGACCATCTGGTCGACGGCGCCCACGACACGCTCGGCCGGCACGGCGGGGCCCAGGATCTGGGCCAGGCTGGCGTCGTCCTCGCCCGAGCCGCCGAGGCTGAGCTGGTAGTATTCCTCGCCCTTCTTGTCGACGCCGAGGATGCCGATATTGCCGACATGATGGTGGCCGCAGGCATTGATGCAGCCGCTGATCTTGATCTTCAGCTCGCCGATCGTCTCGGCGAGTTCGGGGGCGGCGAAGCGGGTGGCGATGTGCTGCGCGATGGGAATGGCGCGGGCGTTGGCCAGGGCGCAGTAGTCGAGGCCCGGGCAGGCGATGATGTCGCTGATCAGGCCGATGTTGGCGCTGGCCAGACCCACGGCGGCGAGGCCGGCGAACACCGCCGGCACGTCGTCCAGCTTCACGTGCGGCAGGATCAGGTTCTGTTCGTAAGTGACGCGCGCCTCGCCGAAGGAATAGCGCTCGGCCAGATCGGCCACCGCGTCCATCTGATCGGCCGAGGCGTCGCCGGGCGTCTCGCCCGGAGCCTTGAGCGAGACATTGACCAGGCCGTAGCCGGGCTGCTTGTGCGGAACGACGTTGTTGCGGGCGAAGCGGGCCAGGGCCGGGTCGGCGGCCTTGGCCTCGGCGAGGCGCGCGGAGACGGGCGGCAGGGTCTCGAAGCCGCGCGGCGCGAAGGCCGCCCGGATGCGGGCGAGCTCGAGATCGGGCAGGTCGGCGGCGGCCTTGTCGCTCCTGTCCCATTCCTCGTCGACCTGGCGGGCGAACTCCTCGGCCCCCAGGGTGGCGACCAGGATCTTGATGCGCGCCTTATTGATGTTGTCACGCCGGCCGTGGCGGTTGAACACGCGCAGAATGGCCTGCAGATAGCTCAAGAGATGTCGCGCAGGCAGGCGCTCGCGGATCAGGGGGCCTAGATAGGGCGTGCGGCCAAGGCCTCCGCCGACATGGACGGCGAAGCTCAGGGCTCCGTCGTCGCCCCGGTGCAGGCGAAGGCCGATGTCGTAGACCTTGATGGCGGCGCGATCCTTCGCCGCGGCGGTGACCGCGATCTTGAACTTGCGCGGCAGGTGGGAGAACTCCGGGTGGAAGGTCGACCACTGGCGGATGGCCTCGGCCCAGATGCGCGGATCGTCGGCTTCCTCGGCCGTGGCCCCGGCGTGGGGGTCGGCGGTGAGATTGCGGATGCAGTTGCCGGAGGTCTGGATAGCGTGCAGCCCGACCTTGGCCAGGGCGTCCAGAATATCGGGCGCATCGCGCAGACGGATCCAGTGCAGCTGCAGATTGGTGCGGGTGGTGAAGTGGCCGTAGCCCTTGTCGAACGTGCGGGCGACGTGGGCCAGGGTGCGCAGCTGGGCCGCGTTCAGCGTGCCATAGGGGATGGCGATGCGCAGCATATAGGCGTGCAGCTGCAGATAGAGACCGTTCATCAGCCGCAGCGGCTTGAACTGATCCTCGGTGATCTCGCCGGCCAGGCGGCGCCGGCACTGCTCGCGGAACTCGGCCGCGCGATCGGTGAGCATGGCCTGGTCGATGGCGTCGTAGCGGTACATGTCTTGCCGGCCCCTATTTGCGCCGGATCAGATTGACACGGCCGGTCGAGCGGGCCGCGCCGTGGGCCTGGGCCAGCACCTCGACATCGGCCCCGCCGGCCGCCTGCTTGCCGTGATCGAGCCTGTTGGTGGGGCCAAGCGCGCGCAGGCGCTCGCGGTAGCTCAGGGGCGCGACGCCGCCCGGGGCCTCGACCACATCGATGAGGTAGGGATCGACCAGATGGGTGATATCGGCCTTGGCGTGGCCCTCGGCTTCGAGAGCGGGCTCGTCGGCGTCGAACAGCTGGGCGCCCGAAAACCGCTCGACCCAATGGCCGGCGTTCCAGAACACGACCTCGCCGTCGTCCAGGCGGTTGGCGGTGAGGGCCTTCATCCGGCGGCCCTCAGCGGGGCGGCCACGGCGGGAGCGGCGCCCGCCTGGGCCAGAGCCATGGCTTCGCCGACCATCAGGAGGGCCGGGCCGGACAGGCCGGCCGCCGCGTCGGCCAGGTCGCCCAGAGTGGCGGTGACGCGACGCTCGGTCGGCAGGCTGGCGTTTTCGACGATCAGGGCCGGAGTGGCGGGCGCGCGTCCGGCGGCCATCAGGCGGGCGGCGATGGCCGCGGCGTTGGAGAGGCCCATGTAGATTACCACCGTCTGGTTGGCCCGGGCGAGGGTCGGCCAGTCCAGATCAGGATCGGCCCCGGCGCTGGCGTGGCCGGTGACGAAGGTGACGCTCTGGGCGCTGCCGCGATGGGTGAGCGGAGCGCCGGCGGAGGCGGCGGCGGCTAGGGCGGCGGT
The DNA here is from genome assembly GCA_038226475.1 of Caulobacterales bacterium. Lineage (GTDB taxonomy): Bacteria > Pseudomonadota > Alphaproteobacteria > Caulobacterales > Caulobacteraceae > Acaudatibacter. The sequence continues at coordinate 30,157 of JBBRQK010000007.1, forward strand.
TACGCCCGGCACGACCTCGCAGGCGACGCCGGCGGCGCGGCAGGCTTCGAGCTCCTCGCCGCCGCGGCCGAACACGAAGGCGTCGCCGCCCTTGAGGCGCACGACGGCGAGGCCCTGGCGAGCGAAGGCGACCAGCATGCGGTCGATCTCGGCCTGGGCGTAGGAATGGCGCGACTTGCGCTTGGCGACGCTGATGCGGCGGGCGGCGGCGGGGGCCAGATCGAGGATCGCCTCCGACACCAGGCCGTCATGCACCACCACATCGGCGGCGGAGAGGACGCGCAGGGCCTTGACGGTGAGCAGCTCCGGATCGCCCGGGCCGGCCCCGACCAGCCACACCCGACCCTCCGGCCGGCCGGCGGCGGGCGGGCCGCCGGCCAGCAGCATCAGCCGGCGCGCGCCGGCGGCGCGGCGGTCGCTGGCTGCGGCGGCAGGGACGGAGGAAGAGGGCATCGACGGCGTGGCCTTTGAAGGAACTCTAACGGTCAAAGGTCAACGGCGCGGCCTTCTCCCTGGTTGCAAGCTGGGGCGCACGACCCCATTTCGCAAGCCAAGGACTTCTGCCGGGGGTATCAGCAAAACTGTGGATACGCGACGACGCCTGCCGCCCCTCAACGCCCTGCGCGCCTTCGAGGCGGCGGCGCGCCACCTGAACTTCAGCCGCGCCGCCGACGAGCTTTCGGTGACCCCCGGGGCCGTCTCGCAGCAGATCCAGAACCTGGAAGACTATGTGGGGGCCTCGCTCTTCAAGCGCACGCCGCGCGGCCTGCTCCTGACCGACGCGGCGCAGACCGCCCTGCCGGCCCTGCGCGAGGCGTTCGACCGCCTGGCCGAGGCGGCCTCCCTGCTCACCGCGCCAGTGGACGGCCGGCGCCTGACCCTGACGGCGGCGCCCTCCTTCGCGGCAAAGTGGCTGGTGCCCCGGCTCGGCCGGTTCGAGGCGACGCACCCGCAGGTGGACGTCTGGCTCTCCGCCGACATGGACCTGGTGGATTTCGGCACCGGCGACGTGGACCTCGCCATCCGCTACGGGGCCGGGCCCTATCCCGGCCTGGAGGCGGTGCACCTGATGAACGAGACGGTGGTGCCGGTGATGAGCCCCGAGCTCGCCGCCGCCCACCCGGTCAGCGCGCCGGCGGACCTCGTCTCGCACGTGCTGCTGCACGACGGCTCGCCCGACGCCGACGATTCCTGCCCCGACTGGCTGATGTGGCTGGCGGCCAGGGGCGTGAAGGGCGTGGACGCCAACCGCGGCCCGCGCTTCAACCAGTCGAGCCTGGTGATCGAGGCGGCGGTGGGCGGCCGGGGCGTCGCCCTGGCCAAGCGCACCCTGGCCCAGGACGACCTGGACGCAGGGCGGCTGATCGTGCCGGTGCCGATCACCACCTCGGTGGATTTCGCCTATTATGTGGTGCACCCCAAGGCCAAGGGCCGCCTGCCCCAGGTCAAGGCCTTCGTCGCCTGGATCCTGGCCGAGGCCGCGGCCCACGACGCCGCCCTGGTGACGATGGACAACGGCGCGGGTATCTGACTATGGTCCGCCGCCTCGCGCCCAGGCCGGATTTCGCCGGCCCAGGGATGGGAGCATGGGTGCATAGCTCAGTTGGTAGAGCAGCTGACTCTTAATCAGCGGGTCGTAGGTTCGATCCCTACTGCACCCACCATGTTTTCAACGACTTAGCGGAAGCGGAACGGAACAGAGGCGGAACGGAGCGACTTCGGCGAAGTCGCCCGGGCGACTTGGTCTTATCGCCGCGCCCTCAAAACTCCTTCGTCACGCCCCCGAAGACGCCCCGACGCGCCCCGTATTGCGGGGGGCCGACACCGATGCCGCTGCCGTCGCGGATCTGGTAGAGGCGGTCGAAGGCGTTGATCAGATCGAGCCGCACCGAGACGCCGGCCAGCGCCGCGGTCTCGAAGCGGTGCGAGACCGAGAGATTGACCTGCGCGTAGCCCGGCAGATGGGCGCCGTTGGGCACCCCGCCCGGGCCGCTGGTGCGCAGGCCGCTGCCATAGATCAGATCGCCGCTCAGCCGGGTTCCGCGCCACAGATACGAGGCGCCGGCTGAGGCGGTGTAGGTCTGGTCGTGATCCAGATAAATGTAATGGTTGGCGATATAGGCCAGATCGGCGGGGTCGAAGTTGAATTCGCTAGAAACGATGGCGCGCCCCTGGTTCTTCACATAGGCGAAGTTGGCATAGGTCGAGAGGGGTCCGCGGACGAAAGTTCCGCTCAACTCGATGCCGTATTGCCTGCCGTCCTGATAGTTGAACGGGGCGAGAATGATCGGGGCGCCGAACTGGCCCTCGTCGATCAGGTGGCGCGCGCGCTTGTAGTAGCCATCGACGCCGAGGGTGAGCGCCGGGCCCAGGCGCTGGGAGACGCCGGCGTCGAAGTAGTTGGCGCGCTCGGCGTAGGGCGTGGTGTCGGTGGTCAGGGCCGGGGCGGCGGTGGTGTTCTCGAACCGCGCCACGGTCTCGGAGCCCACGAGTTCGAACGGCGCCGGCGAGAAATAGCGCGAATAGCCGGCGTGGACGGTGGTCTCGGGCGTGGCCAGCCACACCAGGTTGACGCGCGGACTGAGCTGGTTTTCGTCGCGAAATCCGTCGAACTGGTCGAAGCGCAGGCCGTAGTTGAGCGTCAGGTTCGAACGCAGCTTCCATTCGTCCTGCAGATAGACGCTAAAGGTCTTGGCGGTCTTGGCGCCGGTATCGACGATGGTGATCGGCTGGTCGGCGGTCTGGGCGCCCGTCGCATCCAGCGGAATGACATCGGAGGCGGTGTCGCTCGAAGCCCGGTCGATCTGCACGATCACCCCGCCGCGCAGGGTATGGGCCTCGCCCAGGCGGTAAGCGCCTTCCGCCTGGAGGCCGCCGGCCACGTCGCGCTTGTAGGCTCGCTGGGCGATGCCGTTGAACAGCAAATCGCCCAAAGGGTCGGGCACGAACTTCAGGGTGCTGTAGCGGCCGAATAGGGAGATCTGGCCGGTGAAGCGGTCGGTGGTGTGGAGATAGCTGAGCGCGCCGTAGTAGGTGGCCTCTTTCTGGCTCTCGTTCAGGGCCTCGCTGGGGTAGGTCGTCTGGCCCTGCACCACCAGCGGCTGATCGCCATCGGGGCCGAACATCAGCGACGGCGTCTGGCCGGCCACGTTGGGGATCTGGAAGCGCTCGTTCGAGGCGCCCAATATGGCCGAGACCCGGCTGGCCGGGTCGATGATGTCCTCGAGATAGGCGAAGCCCTGGAACTGGTCGGTGTGGTCGTGCAGCGGGGTCGAGGAACCGTCAGGCGATTCGATGCCCAGGTCGTTGCGCAGATAGCTGCCGGAAACGAAGTAGTTGAGGCTGCCCGAGCCGCCGCCGTATTCGAGGCTGGGCTCGATCTCGCCGTGGCTGCCGCCATAGAGGGAGGCCTGGCCGCCGTTCTTGAACACCCCGCTCTTGGTGGTGATGTCGACGATGCCGGCTGTGCGCAGGCCATATTCCGCCGGCAGGGCGCCGGTGATCAGCTGCACCTTCTCGGCCAGCCTGGGATTGAGCGCCTGGCCGAACACGTTCAGGCCTTCGGGCAGGATGATGCCGTTGACGCGGTATTGCAGGCCGTTGTGCTCGCCACGCACGTGCAGCTGGCCAAACGAATCCTGCACCACGCCCGGCGCCTGCAGCACCACCTGATTGAGCTGGACGTTGTCGCCGCCGGGCATGGCGGCGATGGCCTTGGCGTCGATAGTGTAGACCGACGCGCCGATCTGGGGCTGGATCGAGGCGCGCGCCTCGTTGAGCTTGCGGGAGGTGACCACGATCTCGCCGACCGTGGTCCCTGGCGCGGCGACGGCGTCTGCGGCCCACGCCGCCGCCGGCGCGGTGGCGGCGAGGAGCGCCGTCAGGAGCGGCCCGGCCGCCCGTCTCGCGTCTCGCCGCATCATGCTCGCTCCGGACAGATATCGGTCGCTGGGATAGGCCGCCGGGCCGGCCCCGGCCCAGGGCGTAAGTTCCCGATCGGACCGGGAAGACTTCCCGATCTTCGCCGGGGCCTGTGACGTGGGCGCGAGCGGGGCTAAGAGCGTTGGCCATGTCTCTGCGTCTTCGGGTCGTGGCCGCCATCGCCCTGGTGCTGGCGTTCGCCTCGGTGGTGGGCGCGGGCCTGGCCGGTTGGCAGGCGCGCACGGTGCTGCGCGAGGAGCTGGTGGCGGCTCTGGCGGGCGGGCGCCAGACGGCGGCCGGCACGCTCGCCGCCCTCCCCCTGACCCATGACCGGCGCGGCGCCCTGACCCGCCTGGTGCGCGCCTTCGACGGCGACCGCCATCTGGTGGCCAGCGCCCTGGACAAGGACGGCGCGGCGATCGCGGTCTCGCGGCCCCTGCCGGTGCGGCCGGCGCCGCCCTGGTTCTCGGCCCTGTTCAGACCGGACGTGGCGCCGCTGCGCCTGGCGGCGGACGGGGCGTGGGTGACGCTGGCGCCGGTGTTCGCCAACGACGTGGCCGCCCTCTGGCGCGAGTTCCTGGCGCTGGGCGGGGTGCTGGCGGCCTCGTTCGTGGCCGGGGCGGCGCTGATGTGGCTGATGGTGGGTCGGGCGCTGCGGCCGCTGGCCGATTTCTCGGCCGCGTTCCTGCGCATCGGTTCGGGCGACTATGAAGCGACGGTGCGCGAGGCCGGACCGCTGGAGCTGATGCGCCTCGGACGCGGGGTCAACGAAATGGCCGGGCGGCTGCACGCCATGCAGGCCAAGACGCACGCGCTCGAGGACCAGCTGCAGACTCTGCAGGAGGAGGAGCGGGCCGACCTCGCCCGCGACCTGCACGACGAGATCGGCCCGCACCTGTTCGCGGTCAAGGTCGACGCGGCGATGGCCCGGCGGCTGATCGGCGAGGGCCGGGCGGCCGAAGCGATCGAGCCGGTGGCCGCGATCCAGACCTCTGTGGGCCACATGCAGGGGCTGGTGCGCGACATACTGGGACGCCTGCGCCCCACCGAGCTGATCGAGCTGGGCCTGGCCGCGGCGGTGGACGAGCTGGTCGCCTTCTGGCGTGGCCGCCACCCCGGTATCCGCTTCGACGTGCGCCTGCCGGCCGACGAGAGCGCGATCGGCGAGCGACGGCGCGAGGCGCTCTACCGCCTGATCCAGGAGGGGCTCAACAACGCCGTGCGGCACGGCCGCCCCGGCCGGGTGGAGGTGGAGATCACCCTGACCGCCGGACGCGAGGTTGTGGCGCGGGTCAGCGACGACGGCGCGCCGTCGGGCGAGACCGGTCAGGCCGGTTATGGTCTGATCGGCATGCGCGAGCGGGTGGCCGCCGCGGGCGGCGAGCTGACGATCGCCAGGGCCGGCGCCCTGGGCGGCTGGAGCCTCGTCGCACGCCTGCCGGCGACCGATCCGGCCCTGACCGAGGCGGCATGAGCACCCTTCTGATCGACGACCACGCGATCGTGCGGGCGGGCCTGAGGCGCCTGCTGGCGACCCTCTCGGACGCGCCGGTGCTGGAGGCGGCCAGCGGGCGCGAGGGCCTGGCGATGCTGCGCACCGAGAAGCCCGGCCTGATCATCCTCGATCTGAACCTGCCGGGCCTGGGCGGACTGGAGCTGCTGCGCAGGCTCAAGCAGGCCGGGGCCGGGCCGATCCTGGTGTTCTCGATGCACGCCGAGCCGCTCTACGCCAAGGGCGCGCTGGAAGCCGGGGCGGCGGGCTATATGACCAAGAACGCCTCGCCGGACGAGCTTCTGACCGCCATCCGGCGGGTCGGCGCCGGGGGCCGGTACGTCGAGGCGGAGCTGGCCCAGGCCCTGGCCGCGCCCTCCGGGGCCGGCGTCTCGTCGTTCGACAATCTCAGCCCCCGGGAGCTGGAGATCATGCGCCTGCTGGCCCAGGGCTCGAGCCTGGCGCAGATCGCCGCGGCCCTGGGCGTCGGTTACAAGACGGTGGCCAACACCTGCAGCCAGATCAAGTCCAAGCTCGGCGTCTCCGGCGCCGCCGACCTCGTCCGCCTGGCGATCGAGACCGGCGTGCGGTGACGCGGCCCGGCGCTATCCGGGCTCGTGCTCGTGGCGGTGGTGGAGATCGGGGTAGTGGGCGTGGCGGTGGCGCAGCGGCTGGTGCCGGTGGCGGTGGCTGTGCGGCTCGTCGACGGGCCGGTCATGACGATGCCGGTGATGCTCGTCGTGCACATGGGCGTGCTCGTGCTCCAGGGCTTCGTGCGCATGCATGTGGCCGTGTCGTTCGGTCAGGTGCAGCCAGACGCCCAGGCCCATGAGACCCGCGGCCAGGACCAGCCATAGCGTCACCGGATCGCCGAACAGGCCCACGCCCAGGACCGCCCCGACGAACGGCGCGGTGGAGAAGTAGGCGCCGGTGCGCGCCGCGCCCAAGTGACGCAGCGCGAGCACGAAGCACACCAGGCTGACGCCGTAGCCCAGCAGTCCCACGACCCCCGCCCCGGCGACCGACACGAGGGGTGGGAAGGTCGCGCCGCGAACGAGACCGATGGCGACGTTGATCACGCCGGCGACGAGGCCCTTGACGCAGGCGATGCGCACCGGATCGGCCCCGCTGATGTTGCGGGTCAGGTTGTTGTCGACGCCCCAGAGGACGCAGGCCCCGGCGATCAAAAGCGAGCCGATGGGGACGCGGCCCGCCGGGGCGCCGCCCCAGGCGAGAAGGGTGGCGCCGGCGAGTATGGCGAAGGCGCCCAGCAGCAGGCGGCGATCGACGTTCTCGCGGAACACCACCCAGGCGATAGCCATGGTGGCCAGGCCCTCGAGATTGAGCAGCAGCGCCGCGGTGGCGGCCGGGGTGTGCGCCAGGCCCAGCATCAGCAGCACCGGCCCCGCCACCCCGCCCGCCAGCACCGCCCCGGCGAGCCAGGGCAGGTCGCGCCGGCGGATGGGCGCTTCGTCCGAACCCAGGCCGGCCAGCTTGCGAACCGCGAGGACGGCGCCCAGACCGAGCCCCGAGCCCAGATACAGCAGCCCCGCGAGCAGCCAGGGGCTGACGCTCCCCAGCAGGAGCTTGGCGGCCGGCGTGCTGGCGCCGAACAGGACGGCGGACAGCAGGGCCAGCGAAATTGCCCTCGCGTTCACAGCCTCAGCCGAACCCCGACGGGTTGAGGCGGACGATGGTCAGATTGAGGAAGGCGGCGAAGCTGACCCACAGAAGGTAGGGCGCCAACAGCACCGCCGCGAACACCGAAAATGGCGCGAGACCGACGATCAGAGCGAGGATGGACGCCCACAGGAACGGTACCTCCATCAGGGCCCAGTCCGGCCGGCGCAGGTTGAAGAACAACGGGCTCCACAGCAAGTGGAAGAGGATGTTGACGCCGTAGAGCGCGCCGATCCGGACCTGAGCGGCGCTATCGCCTCCGGCGCCGTTCCAGGCCAGCACGCCGGCCCAGGCGGCAAGGCCGAGAATCACGGTCCACGCCGGTCCGAACAGCCAGTTCGGAGGGTTCCACGGCGGCTTGCGCAGCTGCCGGTACCAGGGGCCGACATTGGTGACCAGGCCGCCGATGGTGAGCACGACCGCGGTGACCCCGGCCGCGACGGCGATGGGAAGGATCAAGTCGGCGCCGCGGCGCGCGACCGCGTCAGGGCGGCGGCGTAGACCGAAGCGCCGGCAAAATCGCGAAACTCAATGTCCAGCCGCTCCGGCCCGACCCGAAAGGCGGCGAACCCCGAGCGCGACAGGGCGAACAGCGTGCCCGGGATGCGGCCCGTGGGTCGCACCTCCGAGCCGGCACCCGTGCAGATGTAGTCGACCCCGCCGACGCGAATGTGCTGCAGGTCGTGCTCATGTCCGTTGATGTAGGCCTGGACGCCGTGGCGCTCGAGCAGCGGCTTGACCAGCTGCACGAGCTCGACGGTGTTGCCGTGCGCGCTGCCGCCCGAATAGATCGTGTGGTGGCCGAACACGAGTTTCCAAGGCGCGCGGGAGGCGCCCAGTTCGCGGTCGAGCCAGGCGAGCTGGGTGGCGACGTCCTGGCTGGCCACGTTGCGGGCGATCGCGCCTTCGACGTTCTCGCGGTACTGATGGACCAGGGGCGAGCTGTCGATGAAGAAGAGATCGACCTGTGGCGCGCCCACCTCGACGCCCGCCAGCTTGTAGTAGCGGCTGGGCATGCGCCAGCGCGCATTGCCGGCGGCGTAGTCGAGCTGCGCCTGGGGCGCGCCGCGATAGTCGTGGTTGCCGAGCACGGTGTACCAGGGGGTCCGCAGCGACGGGGCGGTGTAGACATCCTCGAACGAGCTCTTCCACTGCGGATCGCGCGCGGACTGGACCCCGTTCTCATAGAAATTGTCGCCGACCGAGACGACGAAGCGGCTGCCGATCTGGCCGGCGGCCAGACCCATCTGGGTCGCGACGTCACGCTGATGCGAAGCGCCATCCCGGCCCCAATCGCCCACGGCCAGGAAGGAGAGGCTCTCATTCCCGACCCTCGCCCAGGCGGGGCGGCGAGGAGCGCGCCGGCGCTCGGCAGGCCGATGACGAGGTCGCGCCGCGAGGGAACGGTCATGGAAGCTCCGCCTGACTGTGGGCCACTTATGACACGGACACGTGACGGTTTCATCCCCCCAGCGGCGGCGCGGCGCGCCTTTCCAAGCGGAACCTGGCGGGTTAACGTCGCGGCCAAGCAGAACAATAAACCGCTGGGAGACTTCGACATGGATGGTTTCGCGCCGCCGGCCGCGTCCGGATCACCCGATCCTTGGACCCTGCCGCTCGACCGCATCGACCCCAGCCGCGCCGAGCTGTTCGCCTGCGGCGCCCACCACGAATACTTCCGCCGCCTGCGGCGCGACGACCCGGTGCACTATTGCGCCGAGAGCCCGTTCGGCCCGTTCTGGTCGATCACCAAATTCCACGACATCGTGGCGGTGGATTCCAATCATGCGGTGTTCTCGTCCAACCGCGATATCGTCATCGGGGATCAGGAAGACGACTTCGCGCCGCCGATGTTCATCGCCATGGACCCGCCCAAGCACGACGCCCAGCGCAAGGCGGCCAATCCGGCCGTCTCGCCCGGCCGGCTGCTCGAACTCGAGGTGCTGATCCGCGCGCGCGCCGGCACCATTCTGGACGCCCTGCCCCGCAACGAGACGTTCAACTGGGTCGAGCTGGTATCCAAGGAACTCACGACCCAGATGCTGGCGACCCTGTTCGACTTCCCCTGGGAAGATCGCCACCTGCTGCCCTACTGGTCGGACATCACCACCACCACCGATACGGTCGGCGTCGCGGGCGCCGACATGGCCAAGCGCGAACGGGTCCTGATGGAGTGCCTGGCCTATTTCACCGAGCTCTGGCGCGCCCGGGCCGCGGCGCCGCCGGCGTTCGATTTCATCTCGCTGATGGCGCACAATCCCGAGACGCGCGGCATGGTCGACAACCCCATGGAGCTGATGGGCAACCTGATGCTGCTGATCGTGGGCGGCAACGACACCACCCGCAACTCGATCTCCGGCGGCCTGCTGGCGCTCAACCTGTTTCCGCAGCAGTACGCCAAGCTGAAGGCCGATCGCTCGCTGATCCCCAACATGGTGCCCGAGATGATCCGCTGGCAGACGCCGCTGGCGCACATGCGGCGCCGGGCCCTGAGCGATATCGAGTTCGAGGGCAAGCAGATCCGCGCCGGCGAAAAGGTGATCATGTGGTACGTCTCGGGCAACCGCGACGAGACGGTGATCGAGGCGCCGGACGATTTCATCATCGACCGCGAGCGGGCGCGCCATCACCTGTCGTTCGGCTTCGGCATCCATCGCTGCATGGGCAACCGCGTCGCCGAACTGCAGCTGCGCATCCTGTGGGAGGAGATCCTCGCCCGCTTCGAGCACGTCGACGTGGTGGGCGAGCCGGTGCGGGTCACCTCCAACTTCGTCCAGGGCTACGAGACCCTGCCGGTGCGCATTTCCGCCTGAGGGGAATCCGCCGCGCTAGGCGGCGAGCGCCTTGGCGGAGCGGCGGCGCAGAGCGGCGCAGGCGAGGCCGAGGCCGGTGATCATCAGGGCCCAGGACGCCGGCTCAGGGACAGCGCCGGAGACCGAGACGTTGTCGAGGAACACGCCCGCGTTTCCGCCGCCGTAGACCTCGGTGATCGCGAAGGTGGTCGCCGCGCCGGTGCCGACGAAGGTGGTGGTGAAGGACTGCCAGGAGTGGCTGCCGGTCACGCCGCCGATCGAGCCGCCATCGACGGAGACATCGGCCGTAGGATTGTCGATGCCATTGTTGGACGAGTAGTCGAACTTCACGGTGTAGGTCTTTCCGGCGACGGTGTTGAACGTCTGGCTGATGCCGCCGGTGGCGCCATAGCCCACCAGATCGAGGCTGTAGGCGCCGCCCGAGGCGAGGTACGGCCCGTAGACCCCGTTGGCGACGATATCGACATTGTTGACCGGCACGGCCCAGCCGAAATCGGCCGGCACGGGGTGATCGGCGCCGACATTGCCCAGATTGTAGTAGCCGCCCGTACCGCCAAAGCCGGTGGCCTCGAAATCGCCGTTGGTGAGCAGTTCGGCCGCCGCGACAGGGGCCGCGAACGCCAGGGCGCCGAGAGCCGCCAGGACCAGGGTCGATTTCATTGCACGCCTCGAACTCTAAAATTTCGGGACGGACTGTCCCTTTGACCGGGCTGAGTTAGGCGACATTGCGTCGAGCCGCAAGCCTGATACTGGCCGGAAAGCGTCTGCGTCAGTGTGCCGCGTTTCGTTCCGGCACCACGACCGGGAGATATTCGTAGCCCTTGACGAAACTGGAATAGACCCGGCGCGGCTCGCCGACGACCTCGACGCGCGGGAAGCGGCGCAGGATCTCCTCCCAGATCACCTTGAGCTGCAGTTCGGCCAGACGATTGCCGACGCAGCGGTGGATGCCGAAGCCGAACGACAGATGCTGCCGCGGCCTCGCGCGCTCGATGTTGTAGCGGTTGGGCTCGACGATCACCTCCTCGTCGCGGTTGCCGGAGACGTACCACATCAGCACCTTTTCGCCGGCGCGGATGGTCTTGCCGCGCATCTCCACGTCGCGCGTGGCGGTGCGACGCATATAGGCCAGCGGCGTCTGCCAGCGGATCGTCTCGGAGACCATGGCGGGGATCAGGCCGTGGTCGGCGCGCAGCTTGGCGTACTGGTCCGGGTTCTGGTTGAGGGCGAAGATGCTCCCGGAAATGGTGTTGCGGGTGGTGTCGTTGCCGCCGACGATGAGCAGGATCAGATTGCCCAGATATTCCATGCGATCCATGTTCTTGGTGGATTCGCCGTGCGCCAGCATGGATATCAGATCGTTGCGCGGCGGGGCGTTCACCCGCTCGTTCCACAGATTGAGGAAATAGTCAGCGCATTCGAAGAGTTCGGCCCGCCGCTGATCCTCCGTCTCGACGATGCCGCCCGGCACCGCCGGCGCCGTGGCGACATTCGACCAGCGCGTCAGCTTGCGCCGGTCCTCCCAGGGGAAGTCGAACAGGGTCGCGAGCGTCATGGTGGTCAGCTCGATCGAGACCTTGTCGACCCAGTCGAATTCCTCGCCGATCGCGATGTCGTCGAGGATCTCGGCCGCCCGCTCGCGGATCACCGGTTCGAGGTTCATCAGATTGCTGGGGCTGACGATTGGGCTGACGGTCTTGCGCTGAGCGTCGTGCTTGGGCGGATCCATGGCGATGAACATCGGCAGGCGAAAATCGTCTTCCGGATCGAAGATGGTGATCGCCGGCTGCGACGAGAACGCCTCGTGGTCGATGTCGACGGCCATGATGTCGTTGTATTTGGTGACCGACCAGTAGGGGCCCGTCTCCTCGTCCACGGCGTAGTGCACCGGGTCTTCGGCGCGCAGACGCTCGAAGTAGGGCCAGAGGGTGTCGTTCTGGAAGATCACCGGATCGGCGGGCGAGATCTCTTCCAGCGGCATCGAATAGGCCCGGCTGCGCGCCTCGCGCCGAAGGTCGTTGCCCGCGTCGTCCATCGCCGTCTCTCCCGCGCCGCCCAAAGTCATGGTGACGGCGGCGTCATTCTTGCGCCCAGCGCCGTCGCCCGGCAAGGGCCGGCGCGCGCCGGCCAGGCTAGCGCGACGCCTTGACCAGCTTTTCCATGGACTTCTCGAGCCTAGCGAAGCCGGCGGTCATGCAGGCCATCATCGCCTCGGCGTCGGGGCTGGGTCCGGCCGCGCGGACCTGACCCTTCTTGCCGCCGGCCTGTTCGCGCACGCCGTCGTAGACGGCCCGCAGGCGCCGGGCGCTATCCTTCTCCTCGGCGATGTACCAGTTCATCAGATTGACGGTCATGGGGTCGAAATCGCCCTCGGCCATCCGGCGGCGGATTTCTGCGAACGGATCGACGTCTTCCTCGCCCCTGGGCGGCATCTTCTCCAGGTCGCTGACGCGCGGATCCGCCAGCTTCGCCAAGCGCTCGGCCGCTGCGGGGTCGGGCTTGCGACGCAGGGAAAAGCCCAGCTCGGCGATGCGGCGGCAGAACACCTCGCCATGGCTGCGCTCGCGCGCCGCGACGAGGCGCAAGGTGGCGGCCAGTTCCTCGCAGGACGTCACATCGGCCCACGCCTCCAGATAGACGCCGGCCGCGCTCTCGGCCAGGGAGATGGCGTTGAGCAGGCCGAGGTAGCTGGGTTTCTCGCTGGTCTGGGCGGCGGCGGCCATGATCTTGTCTCCTCTATAAGGCCCGACCTCGAACGGCCGCGCTCAGTGCTGTCGGAAGCCTACGCCCAAGGACCCGGCGGGGTCCAGCCATCGGATTGATCAGGCGAGGCTTTGCTGACACCCTGACCGGCAAGAGCCGAGGGCGAGGGCCATGCTGCTGAGCGACATACCGGTCCTTGCCGCTCACCACGCGCCAGCCGCGCCGGCGATCATCTTCCAGGGCGATGTGACGACCTATGCGGAGTTGCGCGACCGTTGCTGGCGTCTTTCCAGCGCGCTCGCCGAGGTGGGCGAGCCCGGCGACAGGGTGGCGATCCTGGCCGAGAACTGCCCGGAATACGTCGTCTGCTACTACGGCGTTCCCGGCGCCGGCATGGCCCTCACCCTGCTCAACTACCGCCTCGCGCCGCGCGAACTGGCCTTCATCATCGGAAATTCCGCGCCGCGCATTCTAATCGTCGAGCCGAAGTATCTGCCGGCCATCGAGAGTATCCGCGCCTCGATCCCGTCCGTCGAGATCGTGCTCCTGATCGGGGGCGAGGCGCGGGGAACGGTCCCGTTCGAGACCTTCCTGGAGCGCGGCGAGCCCTCGCCCCCGCGCCAAAGACCCGCCGAGACCGATCTGTGCTGGCTGCTCTACACCTCCGGCACCACGGGCCTGCCCAAGGGGGCCATGCTTTCGCACCGCAATCTGATGGCCGGCGTGGTCAACAGCATGACCACCTGGGAGACCGACGAGGAGGAGGTGTGCATGTTCACCTTCCCCCAGTTCCACGTCGCCGGCTATGTGCTGCTGATGTACCATCTGCGTTCGCGCCCGGTAGTGTTGATGCGGGCGTTCGACCCTCCGACCCTGCTGGCCAATGTCGAGGCGCACGGGGTCACCACGACGGCCATGGCTCCGACCATGCTGGCGATGCTGCTCGATGATCCGAACACGGATCGGTATGACCTTTCCGGCCTGCGCCGGCTGGGATACGGGGCCGCGGCCATGCCGGGCGAGGTGCTGCGCCGGGCCCGCGCGCGCTGGCCGAACCTCGCCTTCAACACCGGCTTCGGCATGACCGAGCTGGCCGGCAACGTCATGGCCCTGGGCCGACGCGACCACGAGCGGGCGGCGGAGGGTGGGCTGGAGATCCTGCGTTCGGTCGGCAAGGAGATGCCGTTGGCGAGAGTGCGGGTGGTGGACGACGCTGGCGCCGATGCGCCAGCCGGCGCGGCGGGCGAGATCGTGGTGCAGGGCGACCAGGTTCTGAGCGGCTATTGGCGCAGCGCGGAGGCGACGGAGGCCGCTTTCACGGACGGGTGGTTTCATACCGGCGATATCGGCCGCTGGGACGAGGAGGGCTATCTGCACATCGTCGACCGCAAGAAGGACATGATCCTGACCGGCGGCGAGAACGTCTATCCACGCGAGGTCGAGGAGGTGCTGTTTCAGCACCCCGCCGTGGCGGAGGCCGCTGTGATCGGCGCCCCGGACGAGCGGTGGGGCGAGACCGTCGTGGCGATCATCCGCCTGCGTCCGGACGCCGCGGCCAGCGGGGCCGATTTGACGCTCTTCTGCCGCGAGCGCATCGCCGGCTACAAGACCCCGCGCCGCGTCGTGTTCGTGGGCGACATCCCCAAGAACGCGTCAGGCAAGGTGCTGAAGCGTGAGTTGCGGGAGGCCCTGGCGGCCGGCGCGCTCGCTAAGTCGATGACCTAAAAGCCAGAGAGCACGAGGCCGCCCGGCTGGACGCCGGGCGGCCTGCGCCCCTATCTGAAGTTGTAGATGAAGGTCGCGCCGTAGGTGGCCGGCTGGCCGGTGTAGTGCAGCAGCACGTCGTTGACGTGGTCGGCGGCCGTCCAATACCACTTGTCGGTGACGTTGCGGCCCCAGACCTGGAACGTCCAGGGTCCGTTCGAGACGCCCAGGCGCAGGTCGACCAAGGCATAGCCCGGGACGTTCAGCGGGTCGTTGGGATGGTTGGTCGGGCAAGGACCGACCGGCGTCGGGGACGCGGCGCCGGTGCAGGTCACATAGCCTCCGAAGACAGGGACTGTACCGGACACCCCCGCATTGTAGAAGGCCGGCGTCGGCGTGCGGTTCACGAAGAAGCTGCTGGTCGAGGTGACGAAGCTGACGCTGCCACCGAAGAAGGCGTGCATGCCATTGAAGAGCGTCCAGTCGTATTGAGCATCGACGGACCCCTGCCATTCCGGCGCCTGAGGAAAGGCCTCATTGGTGAAATCGGCATACTGGTTGAAGGCGTCGAAATTATAGTAGTGGCCAGCGACGCAATTGACGACCCCGGGCGTGGCCGGATTGGTCTGGGCCGGCGGCGGAGCGCAGGTGTTCTTCGACGATGTGTCGATGCGGCTGTACTGATAGCTGACGGCAGGCGTGATTGTCAGCCCCCTGATCCAATCCGGAGCGTAGGAGCCGGACACCTCGAAGCCGATGACATGTGATTTTGGAACGTTCACCAGTGAAGGCAGAGCTCCGAACAACTGATCACTGACCGCGCCCAGTATTTGTTTGTTTGTATAGTCGTAGTAGAAGAACGCTCCATTGACCTGTAGAGAGTGGTGTATGAACGACGACTTGAAGCCCACCTCGTACGACTGCAAGGCCTCCTGCACGACCGGGTTGGCCTGCACGAAGGTGGCGAGGGCGACCGTGGGGAATGAGCCGCCCTTGTAACCCTTGCTTACGTTGACGTAGAGCAAAGTCTCAGGGTTGAACTTGTAGTTCACGCCGGCCTGCCAGGAGATGTTGTGCTGGTTCAGCTGGGTGTAGAACAGGCTCGACCCGCCGCCCGGAGAGTTGAACGTCGGCCCAGGCCCGGTCGAGGCGCAGCTGCCGGGGGGCGAGAGCACCGGGGAGGTGCTGCCCTGCGCGATCTGGAGGATGTAGGCGACATACGACCAGTTGCCGTCGCCGCCGTCGTTGCCGCACGTGCCACCGAGCTTGTCCTCCTCGGTGTAGCGAACCCCGCCCAGAATCGTCAGGTTTTCGAGGATCGGGTATTCGGCGTGAACATAGCCGGCGTAGGTGTTGGTCGTCTGGACATCGGTCGGCTTGGTCGGACCGAGCGGGAAACCGACATTGACGCCGAGGTTGGCGTTATAGGCGAAGAGGGTCGGGCTTGCGGTCGACGCGTTGTAGGACTGCAGAAACTGATCCCAACTTTCGTCGTGCTCGTAGTTGCCGCCCACCAGCCAGTTGCCCTTGCCCAAGAATTTACCGCTCAGGCGGGCCTCCTGATAGACGCTGGTGATCTTGCCGTGCTGCAGGCTCTGATAGTCCTGGATGGCCATGCCGGAGCCATCGACGCCCTGGTGACGACTGAACTTCTGGTAGGACGTGAGCGAGGTCAACGTCAGGTCTCCGCCCAAATCGTAGTCGAGGCGCAGAACACCGCTGTAGTAGCTGTTGTTCTTGCGCGCCGGCTCACAGCTGGTCGGCTGGCCGCCCGCCTGAACGACGGAGCCCGGCCCCATCGACTCGGGCGGATTGTTCGGCACGGTCGGGTTCTGGTTGGGCTCCAGGTGACCCAGCTCCTGGTTGGCGATGGGGTCGAAGGGCGAGTTGTTCACGCATGTGTTGAACCCGGCCGACTGATTGTCGTGAGGCGCCAAGGGATAGTTCTTGATCGCCGGGGCGAGCGGGGCGAGCGGGCTCAGCTCGGCGATGCCGAACAACTGTCCGAACTGCGACCAACCCCTGTCGCGCCAGCCATCGATCGTCAACAGGGCCTTGAGGCGGGTCGTCGGCTTCCATTGGAGGGAGATGCGGCCGTCGATGAAATCCTTCCCGCCGACGCTCTGGCCCTGCTGCAGGGCATATCCGTTCTGCCAAGGGCCGCTCTCGTTGATGCGGCCAGCCAGACGCACGTCGAGGGTGCTGGTCACCGGCCCGCTGACATAGCCTGTGATGTCGGCGTCGTTGAAGCGGCCGTAGCTGGCGTAGACGCCGGCCTCGAAGTGGTCGGTCGGCTTGTTGGCGATGTAGTTGATTGCGCCGCCGGTGGCGTTCTCTCCAAAAAGGGTGCCCTGCGGCCCCTTGAGCACCTCGACCCGCTGGAGGTCGAGCGAGGCGCCGTTGGTGAGGGCCGAGAACGGCAGCGGGGCCTCGTCTATATAGACGCTGACGGTCGGGCTGCCGGCCAGGGAGGTGTCCTGGAATCCGACACCGCGAATCGTGAAGACGTTGGTGCCGTAATAGTTGGGCGTCGCCTGGAAGCCGGGCACGATCTTCTGCAGATCGGCGGTATCGTGGATGCCCAGCTTCTGTAGCCTGTCGCCCGAGGCGGCGCTGATCGACATGCCGACGCTCTGGATGTTCTCTTCGCGCTTCTGGGCGGTGACGACCAGTTCACCTACGGCGGTGACATTACCCGACGCGGTCGCGGCGGCGGCCGCTTCGGCGGCATAGGCGGCGGCCGGCGCGCCGGCACACAGCGCGGCGACGGCTCCGGCGCAGAACAGCGCCATCTTCCCTTGAGTCATGAACTTCCCTCCTCCACTAAAACTCCACCGTTGGCCGGCGAAATGTCTGGCTCGTCGCCCTGGGCTTTGCGGCCCACAATCGACGAAACGCTTGTTCGTCAAGCTAGAGCGTTTCTCGGTGGTGTAAAGCCTCGATGCGCATGCCATGATGCTTTCGCGCGCTCGCGCAGTCGAAGGGGCCGGCATGGCTGCTGATCTGACCGCCGCCCGGCGCGCCTTCGCCGAGGATGGAGTGGTGCTGCTGAAGGGCGCCCTCTCCGCCAGCGCCCTGGCCAAGGCCAAGGCGGCATACGACTGGAGCCTAGCCGAACCGGGTCCGTTCGCCAGCCGCTTCGCCCAGCATTCCGAGGCGACCTTCTATCAGGACCTCTACAATCCGCGCTGTCTCGAGGGCTACCGCGCGATGCTGGAGGCCTCGCCCCTGCCCGCCTTGGTCGCCGGGCTCTGGGGAGCACCCGAGGTGTGGTTCATGTACGAGCAGGTGTTCCTTAAGGAGGGTGGCCACGCCCGGCGCACGCCCTGGCACCAGGACAGCTCCTATCTCGCCATCGCCGGACGCCATCTGGCCGTGGTCTGGATCGCGTTCGACCCCGTCGAGCAGGCTGGGGCGCTGGAATTCGTCCGCGGATCGCACCTGGGCGTCCTGCATGACGGCTCCCGGTTCGAGCTCGACGACGACACCGCCCCGCTGCACCCGGGCTCGGCCATGCCGCGCCTGCCGGACATCGAAGCCGATCGCGACGCATTCGATATCGTGGCCTATCCGACGGCGCCGGGGGATGTGATCGTCTTCCACCCCGCCACGCTGCACGGCGGGGCCCCCACCACGGCTGGACAGCGTCGGCGCACCCTGTCTCTGCGCTTCTTCGGCGCCGACGCGATCTATGAGCCACGCCCCGGACCAGCGGGACCGCGCATCCCGGGCTTCCACGAACGCATGACCGCCGGCGCGCCGTTCCGCGATCCCGTGTTCCTGAAACTGGCGGGCTGAGTGCGCGCCGCTAGAAACCGTGAAACGTCGCGAAGGACGAAACCGGCTCGCGCTCCGATACCAGGGCGTTGACCGGCGCGGAGTCGTCGGCCCAGCCCAGCGACAGTCCGCACACAATCCATTCGTCGTCGGGCACCTTCAGCACCCGGCGGGTGACGGTCCAGTAGTTGTTCCACGCCCCCTGGGCGCAGGTGTCGAGGCCCCGCGCCTTTGCCGCCAGCATGATGCCGTAGACGAACATGCCGGCGTCGAGGAAACTCATGGCGTCCAGGTCCTTGTCGATGGTGAGGATCAGGCCCACGGGCGCATCGAAGAACTGGTAGTTGCGGCCCCACTGGCGCCAGGCGGCGACCTGGTCTCCCTTGGGGATGTCGAGCAGGGTGTACATGTCCTTGCCCAGCTTTCGCATGCGACCGATGTAGGGCTCCTTGCGCTTGGCCGAGCGCTGGAACTCGGCCTGGGTGTCGGTCGGGGCGGCTTCACGATGGGCGAGAACCTCGCGCTCCAGCCTCGCCCGCGTCTCGCCGGCGACGACATGGATCTTCCAGGGCTGAATGTTCGTGCCCGACGGCGCCCGCGCGGCGTCCGCCAGGATAGCCTCCACGAGTTCGCGCTCGACCGTATCGGGGCGGAAGGCGCGCACCGAGCGGCGCGCTCGCACGGCCTCGTCGATATTCATGAGCGGGATCTTCCATCGGACAGCGGCGCGATCTTCAACCCTATGGCCCAGCGGCGCCGCAGCTCGCAAGCCCGACGCCGCGAGGCTTTGGTCTTGCATCCGCCGGCCGCCGCTCCCACAACATTGAGGGAGTATGCCGCGACCGCGCCACCCTTAGGGACGAGACACCATCATGAGCGAAGCCTGGATCATCGACGCCTGCCGAACCCCCCGGGGCATCGGCAAGATCGGCAAGGGCGCACTGGCCGAGATCCACCCCCAGCAGCTGGGCGCCACGGTGCTCAAGGCCCTGAAGGAACGCAACAACCTCAACACCTCCGAGGTGGATGACGTGATCTGGGGCACGAGCTCCCAGCGCGGGCCGCAGGGTGGGGATCTGGGCCGCATGTCGGCGCTCGACGCCGGCTACGATATCCGCTCCAGCGGCGTGACCCTCGATCGCTTCTGCGGTTCGGGCATCACCACCGTCAACATGGCCGCGGCCTCGATCATGTCGGGCATGGAGGATCTGGTCATCGCTGGGGGCACCGAGATGATGTCCATGGCCGGGCGGCGCACCAGCGACGATGGCCCGCCGATGATGGACAGCGGCAATCTGCGCCTGCGCGCCTTGCACCCCCAATCCAATCAGGGCGTGTGCGCCGACGCCATCGCCACCCTGGAAGGGATCAGCCGCGAGGCGGTGGACGATCTGGCGCTGGTCAGCCAGCAACGCGCCGCCGCCGCGATCGCCGGCGGCCATTTCGACCGCTCGCTGGTGCCGGTCTACCGCGAGGACGGCTCTCTGGCCCTCGACCACGAAGAGTTCCCGCGGCCTCAGACGACCCGCGAAGGCCTGGCCGGGTTGAAGCCCGCCTTCGCGGCGCTGGCCGATGTGCCGCTGGATGACAAGGGCACCACCTATCGCAGCTTGATCCTGCAGAAGTATCCGGACCTCGATATCGAGTTCGTCCACCACGCGGGCAATTCCTCGGGCGTGGTCGACGGCTCGGGCGCGGTGTTGCTGGCCTCGGAAGCCTATGCCCGGAAGCACGGCATGAAGCCCCGCGCCCGCGTCGTGGCCTTCGCCAACATGGGCGACTCTCCGACCCTGATGCTCAACGCTCCGGTTCCCGCCGCGCGCAAGGTGCTCGAGAAGGCCGGCCTGACCCTGGACGACATCGACCTCTTCGAGATTAACGAAGCCTTCGCGGTGGTGGCCGAGAAGTTCATCCGCGATCTCGGGCTCGATCGGGAGAAGGTCAATGTCAACGGCGGGGCCATGGCGCTCGGCCATCCGATCGGCGCGACCGGCTCGATCCTGGTCGGCACCATGCTCGACGAACTGGAGCGTCGCGACCTCAAGCGCGGCCTCGTCACCATGTGCGCCGCCGGCGGCATGGCCCCGGCGGTCATCATCGAGCGGATGTAGGCTGGCGTCAGGCGCGCCGCGCCCGCACCAGGCTGGCGTAGTGTTCGAACAGGGCGGTGAAGTGATCGTCGGCTGAACCGGGCGGCCTGGCGGTCGGCGGATCGCCGCCGTCTGCAAGGATCGCCAGAATGGCCGCCGCGCAGGCCACCGAATCGCCCGTTCGATAGGTCTTCGAACGGCCGCGCGGCGCCAGGTCGGCCGCCCCGCCGGCGTCGGGGACCACCACCGGCAGACCAGACGCGATGGCCTCTGCGACCACGAGGCCGTAGGTCTCCGCCGCCGAGCCATGCACGAGGACGTCGGCGCTGGCGTAGCAGCGCGCCAAGGCGTCGCGATCCTCGATCGCGCCGAGCATTGCGACGTTTCCGTCGCCCGAAGCCAGGCGCGCCACCGCGCCGCGCGTCAGGCCATCGCCGACGATCGCCAGACCGAGATCGGCCCTCGACGCCTTGGCGCGCACGAAGCCCTCGATGATCGTGCGATGGCGCTTTTCGGGATGCAACCGGCCGACGGCCAGCAACAGCCGGCCCCTGGGCCCGACCCCACACAACTCCAGCAACGAGTGGCGCAGACCCTCGTCGCGTCGCTCGGCGGCAAAGCGACCGCGCTCGATGCCGAACGGTACGGCCACCGGATTTTGGAGGCCGAAGCCGGCCAGTCGCGCCGCCAGCCACTCACCGCCGGCGACGGTGGCGTCGAAGCGTCGGCTCAGGCGGCGGACATAGGCCCAGTATGGCGCGAACAGGCGGTCGATCGCCCCTAGCGAGAGGGCCCCGCCCAGCGCCGTGAACGGATAACCGGCGACGAAATCCTGGTGGAAGACCAGCGCCCGCGCCGCCTTCCCCGGCCACGCGCCGGCGATCCAGCCACCGCGCCAGGGAGACGAGCCCTCGACCATGTCCGGCGCCTCCGCGTCCAGCACCGCCCAGGCCTCCCGGGCGTTCCAGAACATCCGATAGCGGGCGTCGCCCGGCATCGGTGGAGCGCTCACCCAGGCGACCTTGCCGCCGCGCCTCGGCTCCACGGCGCTACGCGAGCCCGGCGCGATCACCACCAGTTCGTGGCCATGGCGCGCCGCCGCCTCGAACTTGTCGTCGACATAGCGCCGTACGCCCCCGCCGGCGGCGGAGTAGAAGCCCGATACGTCAGCGATCTTCAACTAGGAGGCGGACCTATGACACGAACCCGGGCGGCGGCAGGATACGCCGCTCCACCAGGCGGTCGAGCCACTTGGCGAACATGTCCTCGGTATCCTCGCAATCGCCGAAGCCGGCCTGACGCAGCTTGATGGTGCTGACCAGGGTCGAGGCCACCAGCCGGCTTGCGCCCCAGGAGAACAGCAGGTCGGCATAGTGATGGGATTCGCCCAGCAGGTCGGCCATGGGGATCGGGCGAAGACCGTGTCTGGCCACGATCGCATCCCAGGTCTGGGCGTGGGCGGGAAGGAACTCGGCCAGGGAAAGAGGCTGGCCGAAGGCGGGCTGCAGCCCCACCGCCGCGGCGATGGCGGGCCAGACGTTCTTCCACACCATCACATCGCCGTTGGTGATGTTGAAGGTCTCGCCCCGGGCCGCAGGCGCTTCGGCGCCCCAGGCCAGGGCCCGGGCGATAAGGTCCGCGTCCACCGCCTCGATGATGTTGTCGGCCTCGCCCGGACAATGGAACGGCAGGCGAAGCTCGCGGCAGACCGCGGCATACGCGCCGATCACCGGTATCAGGTTCATGGCCACGCCGGTCGCCCCGCCATAGACCATCTGCGGTCGCCAGAAGGTGAAGCTCCAGTCGGCGCCCGCCTGAGCGTCACGGATATAGTCTTCCTGCAGCCAATAGAAATTGTCGTGCGGATCGCGCGGCGCCCGTTCCTTGGCCGGGATGGCCAGCGGGTGGACGTGAGCGCCGTAGGCCTTGGTGCCCTGCAAAACGCTGACATGCCGCAGTCCGCGCGCGCGCTCGAAGAGCGGGTCCATCAGGTTGCGCATCATCGCAAGGTTGGTCGACATCTGATCGGCCTCGTACCATCCGGCGACCAGACCCGGCTTCTCAAAGAGCGCGGCGAACACCACATGGGTCACATCGTCCAGACCCTGAACCGCGCTTCGGCAGGCTGCCGAATCGAGCAGATCGAGGGCCAGGTGCTCGAACCGCGTGCCCGCCGCGACATCGGGCCTTCGCCGAGACAGGCCGATGACGCGCCAATCGGCCAGGCTGGCGAAATGCTCCACCGCCGGAGCGCCGATCACGCCACTGGCGCCGACGATGAGTTTGGTGTTCATGCCGCTGCCTGTTCCCGACCCGCAGTGAGCGCCTCGTAACGACGCAACAGTCCGGCCATGCTCTCTTCCCAGGAAAATTCAAGGCTGCGCGCGCGCGCGGCCGCGCCCATGCGGGAGCGCAAGGCGGGGTCCCGTGCCAGAGTCGCCAAAAAGCGGAAGCAGGCCTCGGCGTCGCCGGGCGGCGCGAGATAGCCGGTAGACCCCTCCACGACCAGCGAGCGGCTGCCGGTGGCGTCAACGCAAACCGCTGGAAGGCCGCTGGCCATCGCTTCTAAAGTGACGTTGCCGAACGATTCGGTATCGCTGGGAAAGAGGAAGATGTCCGACGACGCATAGGCGCGGGCCAGATCCTCTCCGCCGAGAAAACCGGTGAAGATCGCCTCCGGCGCGGCGCGCTCCAGCATCGCCCGGTCGGGGCCTTCGCCCACGATCAGGGCGCGGTGGGGCACGCCGGCCGCGCGCAGCCGCTCTAGGACCTGGGCAACCGTGTCGAGGCGCTTTTCGCGCACCAGGCGGCCGATGAAGGCCACCACCACCTCGCCTTCGCCGACGCCGAGGCCCGAGCGCCAGGCCTCGTCGCGCCGCGCGGGATCGAAACGGGCGGTGTCCACGCCCCGGCGCCAGAGGTGCAGGTTCGGCGCGAAGCCGTCGGCAGTCAGGCTGGCGATCATCGAGTCCGACGGCGCGTAGACCTCGTCGCAGGCGGCGTAGAAGGCGCGCAGCCGCGCCAGAAGGAATCCGCGCGCGAACTCGAGGCCGTAGTCCTTCAGATAGGTCTCGTACCGGGTGTGGTAGGAGGCGACGACCGGCAGCCCCCACGCCCGGCCGAGCGCCAGGGCCTGGTGACCCAGCCAGTCAGGGACCGCGATGTGGATCAGATCCGGATCGAACGCTTCCAGCCGTCGGCGCGCCTCGCCCGGCAGGCCCATGGCCAGTCGATATTCCGCGCGCAAGGGCAAGGCGATCGAGGGCACCGGCGCGATCCGGCCGACATGCGGGAAGGCCCGGGCCGCCGCCACGGGCGCGAACACCAGCACATCGACGCCACGCGCCTCAAGATAGCCGACCAGCCGGTTCAGCGTCAGGGCGACGCCGTCGGCAATATAGTTGTACGAGCTGGTGACCAGAGCCACGCGCGGCGGCCGCGCCCAGCGCGTGGAAGACATCGAGGACTCAGCCGCCGTAGAAGAAACGCTCTTCGGCGATCTTGCCGTTCTTGATGGTGTAGAGCGCGATCTCGTCCATGGTCATGCGGTGGCCGCTTTCCTTGACGGTGATCTCCATCACGAAGCGCACCGTGAACTGATCGCCGTTGACATAGGGGCCCTGGGCTTCGCCGGAGTGGACCTCATGGGCCGACGACCACCACTCGCCCTTCGCGCGCGCGGCCGCCTTGCCGTGGCTGACCGGGTCGCCACCCGGCGGCGCCATGGCCTCGATGCTGACCACATCATCGGCCCAGTACTTCTCACCGGACTCGCCGAACTGACCCGCCTGGCACATGGCCACGAGATCCTTGGCGATTTCCTCGGTCGTGCTCATCGTCTCTCTCCCGCAAAAAGGATACTCTAGCCGCCGACTGTGACCGCCGTAGGACAGCGGCGCTCAAGCCACGGCCGCGATCACGTCGCCAAGCTTGCCCACAATTTCGTCGATGTGGGTCTTCTCCAGGATCAGAGGCGGAGACAGGGCGATGGTCTCTCCGGTGAAGCGGACCAGAAGGCCCTGTTCGAAGCAGCGCTGGAACACCTCGCCGGCGCGGGCGGCGGGGGCGCCGGGACGGGGCTCGAGTTCAATGCCGGCGACGATGCCCAGGTTGCGCACATCGACCACGCGCGGCTGGGCGGCGAGGGAATGCACGGCATCCTGCCAATAGCCGCTGAGCGAGGCGGCACGACCGAACAGGTCCTCCTCGGCATAGACGTCAAGCGTCGCCAGTGCCGCGGCGGCGGCCAGGGGATGGCCCGAATAGGTGTAGCCGTGGAAGAGTTCGATGCCCGGGGCGGCGTTGTTGACCACCGCCTCGTAGACGCGGGCGTCGGCGGCCACGACGCCCATGGGCACCGTGGCATTGGTGAGGCCCTTGGCGCAGCTCATGAGGTCGGGCGTGACGCCGAAGTACTCCGCCGCCGTGGCCGCGCCCAGGCGCCCGAAGCCGGTGATCACCTCATCGAAGATGAGCAGGATGCCGTGGCGCGTCGCGATCTCGCGCAGGCGCTCGAGATAGCCCTTGGGTGGCACGAGCACGCCGGTGGATCCGGCCACCGGCTCGACGATGACCGCGGCGATGGTGTCGGCCCCGTGCAGGGCCACCATGCGTTCCAGGTCGTCGGCGAGGTCGGCGCCGGTCTCGCTCTGGCCGCGGGTGAACGGCGGGCCGGCGCCGTGGGTGTGGCGCAGGTGATCGACGCCCGTCAGCAACGGCCCAAAGGTGCGCCGGTTGGCGACCATGCCGCCAACGGAAATGCCGCCGAAACCGACGCCGTGGTAGCCCCGCTCGCGGCCGATCAGGCGAGTGCGCGTCCCTTGGCCGATCGCCTTCTGATAGGCCAGGGCGATCTTGAGCGCCGTGTCGACGGCTTCCGAGCCCGAGTTGCAGAAGAAGAAATGATCCAGGGTCTCGGGAAAGAGTCCTCTCAGCCGCGAGGCGAGCTCGAAGATCAGGGGGTGGCCGAGGTTGAACGTCGGGGCGAAATCCAGCTCGCCGGCCTGGCGGCGAATGGCCTCGATGATCTTCTCGCGCCCATGGCCGGCGTTGACGCACCATAGACCCGCCACCGCATCCAGCACCGGCCGGCCGTCAGGGGTGAAGTAGTGCATGCCCTTGGCGCTGGCGAGCAGGCGCGGATCGGCCTTGAACGCCCGGTTGTTGGTGAAGCCCATCCAGAAGGCTTCGAGAGAGTTGACGCTGCGGGTATCCATGGCTTCGCCTCCGGACAGGTGAGACGCCTCAATAGCGCGCGGTGGCCGAAAGTCCCACGGTCCGCGGGCGCAGAGTCTGGGCCTCGTAGAGGGTGGTGCCGCTGTCCTGATGCTGCAGGGACAGCTGAGGGTGCGCGTTCAGCAGATTGTTGACGAACAGCGCCACATCCCACCGCCCGATCGTCACGCCGGCCCGGGCGGAGACCTGGTGCGTCTCCGGGTCAGCCACGAGGCCGCCGTCGTAGAAGGCGGTGCCCGGGTCCTCATTCGGGATGGGCGCGGTCCGCTTGCTCTGGAACTCGTAGTCCACCCGGGCGAAGGCGTCGCGGCCCATGGCCTGGAAATTGTATTGCGCCGCCAGCGTCACCGTCCACGGCGCGACATTGAGCGTATCGCCTTTGCGATCGAGCACATTGTTCGGGTCGGTCGGATCGCCCGCGGCATCGAGCAGGGCGTCCTTGGAAAACCGAGCGTGGGTGTAGCCCGCGCTCAGCTCCAGATCGAGCTGGCGGGTCGCGTGCCACTGGGCCTGGAGGTCGAAGCCCTTGCTGATCACCTCGCCGGCGTTGGTCGTGAACTGGATGCCGCAAGACGGCACATAAAAGGCCTGCTGAATGTTGTTCCATTTGACATAGAAGGCGCTGGCCGAGACCTGCAGCGTGCGTTCGAAGAACCGATCCTTGGTTCCGACCTCATAGCTCCAAAGGCTGTCGGAATCATAGGAGGTGGGAAAGCCCGCACCGCATGCGTCGACCGGCAGCGGCGGCGTGGCGCCGCCGATGCGATAGCCCTTGGAGGCGGTGGCGTAGAGAAGGTCGTCCGGCGTAAGCTGGTAGGAGACGCCGAATTTGGGCGTGACCGGAGTCTCGTCCTTCTTGCCAGAGGCGGTAGCCGGAACGCCGCCGTTGGCGAGCAGATCCTGCGGTCCGTCGTTCAGATTGCCGAAGTCGAAGTGGGTCCAGGCGTAGCGCACGCCCGCGGTGATCTTCAGCTTGCTGGTGACGCTGAAGTTGGCGTCGACGAACAGAGCGGTCTGGGTATCCTTGGCCTGGGTGTCGTTGATGTAGTCGTCGCCGTTGGGCAGCAGGTCCTGGCCCCAGGCGTCGAGCACGCTTTCGCCCCAGAGATATTGAGTGAGGGCCGGAAGCTGAGGGTCGCGGATCTCCTCGGTGCTGCGTTGGGTGTTGCGGGCGTAGAACACCCCGGCCACCCAGGTTAGTCGGGCGCTCGAATCAGCCGACTGGATGCGGAACTCCTGAGTGAAGTTCTCCTGCTTGTTGGTGATCAGGGCGGTGGATGTGTAGTGCCGCAGATCGACGCCATCGATCACCGGGAGGTTGGGTCCGGTCGGCGTCAGCAGCGGAAACGGATTCTGGCAGTTGGCGCCGGGAAGGCAATCGGCGCCCAAGGGGTCGGTTCCCCCCTGAAATATCTGCTGGAAGTAGGAGAGATTGTAGATCGTGCCGCTGTAGCCGTTCACCCGTTCCAGACGGTTGTAATAGGAGGTATTGGAAATGAACCTCACCTTGTCCAGATCGTATTCGACCTTCAGCGTCGGCAGGTAGAACCGGTCGGGATCGGCCTGGCGGTCCGGCGTGCCGGTGCGATACCGGCCGTCGCCGGGATTGGAGATCGACACCCAGTAGTTGTCGTAGTTGTGCTGGTCGCGCTTCTGATAGTTGATCGCCGGGGTGATGGTCAGGTTCGGGATCGGACGCCAGGCGAGGGCGGCGCGCAACACATAGGTGTCGGCGCGATTGGCGTTGCCGTCGGTGACCGCTCCGGTCAGATAGTCGACCCGATCGATGAAGCCGCCATCGCGCCGGCCCCAGGCGCTGGCGCGGAAGCCGAGCTTGTCCTCGAAGATCGGCCCGCCGGCGGCGGCGCCGAACTCATAGCTGGGCGAGCCGTCCTCGGTGTAGGCGACCTCGGCGTGGGCGAAGGCGCTGAAGTGGTCGAAGCTGGGCTGCGGGGTGATGTAGCGGACGGTGCCCCCTTCCGAACCCGCGCCGAACAGGGTGCCCTGCGGCCCACGCAGCACCTCGACGCGCTCCAGATCGAACACCGCCGGCAGGGTGTTGTTGGCGTTGAGGCCCAGCGCCCGAGCCTGGATCGGCGTGTCGTCGACATAGATACCGGTGGTGCCCGAACCGGCGGTGGATTCGATGCCGCGGATCGAGATGTCGTGGCGATCCTCGTCGTATTTGATTCCCGGCGTAAACTTGGCGACGTCGGCGAACGACTTGATGCCCTGGATATCCAACCTCTTGGCGGTGAAGGCGCTGACGCTCCCGGCCACCTTGCTCAGGTTCTGCGCCTGGCGGGTCGCGGTAACGACGATCTCGCCGACCTCGGTCGCGGCGCCCGCCGTGGGCCTGTCGGCGCTCTGGGCCGCAGCGCGGGATCCCAGCGCCAGGGGCGCCAGGGCGGCCGACGCCAGACAGGCCAGGACGCGCGCTCTTCCGTTCGCCATGTCGGCTCCCCTCGCTGATGCACCGGCGGATGAGTTTCCACTCCGACGCGGGGTCGTCAAGCGTCTGTGATCACAAGCAGGCGGGGCCGGCGGCTGGCGCCCACGCCCGCGTCAGGCTAGGGTGACGTTCCGAGCGCCTCATGCCGAAGAAAAAAAAGCCCGCCCCGCCCGCTCCGGGCCCCATCACCAACGTCGCCGAGGCCCGGGCCTGGGCCGGCGCGCGCGGCGTGACCGAGATCGAATGCCTGGTGCCCGATCTGGCCGGGGTCGCGCGCGGCAAGATCATGCCTGCGTCCAAGTTCTTCGACGACACGGCGATGGCCCTGCCCTCATCCATCTTCATGCAGACCATCTCCGGGGAATATCCAGAGGAGGATGGCGAGTTTCGCTATGATCCCTCCGACGGCGATATCGAGCTTCGACCCGATTTCACCACGCTGTGCGCCGTGCCCTGGGCGCGCGACCCGACGGCGCAGGTCATTCATGACGCGGTCTACCACGACGGTCGCGCCGTCGAGATCGCGCCGCGTCAGGTGCTCAAGCGGGTGATCGACCTCTACGCCGAGCAGGGCTGGACCCCCGTGGTTGCGCCGGAGCTGGAGTTCTATCTGGTCAAGCGCAACATCGACCCCGACTATCCGCTCGAGCCGCCGATTGGCCGCTCGGGCCGGGCGGAAGCCGGGCGGCGGTCCTATTCGATCAGCGCGGTCAACGAGTTCGACGCCATCTTCGAGGACATCTACGCCTTCGCCGAGGCCCAGGCGCTGGAGGTCGACACCCTGATCCACGAAGAGGGGGCGGCGCAGATGGAAATCAATCTGCGCCACGGAGATCCGATGGCGCTGGCCGACCAGGTCTTCCTGCTCAAGCGCACCATTCGTGAAGCGGCGCTGGCGCACGACATCTACGCCACCTTCATGGCCAAGCCGATCGCCCACGAGCCGGGCTCGGCCATGCACATCCACCAGTCGGTCCTGTCGACGGCCAGCGGCGAGAACCTCTTCACCGACGAGGAAGGGCGGCCGACGCCGGAGTTCTTCCAGTTCCTGGCCGGACAGCAGCGCTTCGTGCCGGCGGTGATGTGCATGATCGCGCCCTACGTCAATTCCTATCGCCGGCTGGTCAAGGGCCTCTCGGCGCCGGTGAACGTCGCCTGGGGCTATGACAACCGCACCACCGGCCTGAGAATCCCGCCTTCGTCGCCGGCCAACCGGCGGGTGGAGAATCGCGTCCCGTCGTCCGACGCCAATCCCTATCTCGCTCTGGCCGCCTCCCTCGCGTGCGGCTACCTGGGCCTGACCCGGCATCTGACGCCGTCGGAGCCCGTCCAGGGGAGCGCGCGGGGCGACGAGTTCGACCTGCCGGTCGGGCTTCTGGAGGCGGTTGACCTGTTCGAGGCAAGCGAAGAGATCGGCGAGGTGTTCGGCCGCGGCTTCGTCACCACCTTCGCCGCCGTCAAGCGCGCCGAATTCGCGACCTTCATGCGCGTCATCAGCCCCTGGGAGCGCGAGTTCCTGTTGCTAAACGTGTGATCCGGCCTCCGACCGTCCAGATCTAAGCCTTCAACGCCAGGATTTCAGTCACCGCGCGGTGGGCCTGATCGATGGCGATGTCTGTATAGGCCGCGGCGCCGGCGTCAGAATTGGCGATCGCGATGCGGCCAAAGCGCGCGCGGCCGATGACATTGGGCAACTCGTCGTGCGGAAGCACGGGCGTCCAGAGCGGATTCCACTCCGGCGCGTAGCCGTGCGGCCAGCGATTGACGGTGATGGCGGAGATGTCGTTCGCCGGATCGAAACCGCCATCCTTCAGCGCCCGCCCCAACTGGCCGCGGATTTCGCGCTCGAACGTCTCGAACGAGGTCGTCATCAGCTCGGCCCGGCCTGCCTTGCTCTGCTCGAATTCAGGCAGACCGGGATGGCAGGGCGTGCGGGTCATGTGCAGCAGGATCGGCTTTTCCGGCCCTCGCTCGGCGGCATAGGCGCCGATATCCACCGGCCAGTTGAGGCGGAACGAGGTGTGATAGCCGCCGGGCGCCGAGACGCTGGCGACGCCGAGGTTTCGGAACGCGGTCCAGTTCCGCAGCGCGACCGAGGTGTACACGAGTGGCGTCTTGATCAGCTTGTGCAGGGCGGCCTTCTGCGGGGACGGCAGCTCCGGACACATGTAGGGGATCATCATGTTCCAACTGGCCAGAACGCAGGCCCGAGCTTCGACGCGCCAGACGCTGCCGCCGCGAGCATAGGCGAGTTCCACGCCGCGGGGATCGGCCGGGTGACCGATGTTGCGCGCTCGCACACAGAGGCTGGAGAGGCGCAGTCGCACCGGATTTGTCGGCTGATCCAGGCGACCATAGTCGACTTGGGCCGTGACCACGTCTCTGCAATCGGCCCCGGGCACGGCGCCGGGGATCAGATCCCTCACCAGCAGACGGGCGATTGAGGCGTTGCCGTCTGGAAAGTGAAAGACGTAGGAGCCGCCTTCGACATAGCCCGCGGGCGTGAAGCTCATGCGCGGCGCGGCGCCCGGGTCCAGCTTCAGGCCCTGGAAGCCCGGCAGGCCATAGCCCCAGCAATCGAGAGCGGAGACCGCGTCGATGCCTACGCCCCACTCGCCCTTGGTACGGCTCTGATAGAAGGCGGCGGCGACCAGATCGACCTTGGCCAGGGTGAGCAGGAAATCGCGATAACTGATCCGCGAGAGGCGGTCCTTCTTCTCGGCCGAGGTCAAGCCGGGCAGATAGTCGACCGCCCCGGTCTCGATGCGTTCGATGTCGGCCCTGACGGCCGGAGGCAATGGAGTGCGGGCCAGAAACGCGGGCCAGGAGCCGCTCTGGCCATCGTCGAGACTGGGCGCGCCAGCCACCAGGGCATCGGCGCCAAAGGTTTCGCGGTCGAAGAACACGCCGTGGCCCAGGCCCAGGGAGCGATAGACATCATTGTGATCGCACGCCTTGGCGAGCGCCACGGGATCAATGCCCAGCGTCAGCAGCAGGCCTCCGGCGACGGCGCTGTAGGGACGCGGACTGTCGATCTCCAGAGTGCCGCCGTTCATGAGGTGGAGCTTGCCGCCGAGGTCAAACTCGTTGCGCTTGGCGTGGCCGCCGAAATCGTCATGGTTGTCGAGAATGAGGATGCGCGAGTCCGGCCGGGCGGCGCGATAGAAATGCGCGGTCGCAAGGCCGCTGATCCCGGCGCCGACGACGACCAGGTCGTAGGCCTCGCCGGTCTCCCGCGGCTTCCCGGCGCCGGACCAGAAGTCCCCGTCGCGCAGGGCGTGCGCCGCCTCGAACGAGCCGGGGTGGCTGCCCCGCAGGCCCACGCGGGTCGGCGGATAGTAGCCGGGCTGGTCCTGCGGCCCGGGCAGGGCCGCGGCTTGCGCCAGGGCGGCGCGCGCGCCCGGCAGGCCGCTTCCCAGCAAACCCGCGCCGACCGCCACGCCGTTGAGAAAATCGCGGCGCCCGATCGGCCGGTCCATGCCAAGCGCCTTGTCCGCTTCGTCGAGGGATTTGCCCATGGGGTCTCCAGAGAGGGTCAAAGGCGATCGCGCAGGGCGTACCAAAGCATGCCGAGGGTGTGGAGCGGCCCGCGCAGGGCGACTCCGCCCGGCCAGGCGGGCGGGGCCACGGCGGCGAAGAGATCGAACCGTTCGGGCTCTCCGGCGAGGGCCTCGATCAGGAGCTTGCCCGCCAGGGTCGAGAGGATCACGCCCATTCCCGAGTAGCCGTGCGCGAACAGCACCGCACCTTGGCGCCCGACGTGCGGCAGCCTGGTGCGGGTGACGGAGACCAGACCGCCCCAGGCATGGTCGATCGCCACACCACGAAGGCTGGGAAACACCCGTTGCAAATAGGGTCGGACGAAACTGGCCATGTCGGGCGGCGGCGTGGGGCTGTAGCGCTCGCCGCCGCCGAACAGCAGGCGGCCATCGCTGGTCAAGCGAAAATAGTCGACCACGAACCGGCTGTCTGAAACCGCCATGTCGTTGGCGATCAGGTCCCTAGGACGCGCCAGCGGCGCGGTGGCGACGATATAGTTGGCTACCGGCATGATGGCCGTCTCGACATCCGGCGCCAGGCCACGGAGCAGGGCGTCGCCGGCAAGGATGGCGTGCCGGGCGCGCACAGCTCCGGCCTCCGTGGCGACGCAGGGCCGCGGGCTGGGCGCCAATGAGATCGCGGGAGAGCTCTCGTGAATCACGACCCCCGCCGCGGCGGCGGCCCGGGCCAGCCCCAGGGTGTAGTTCAGCGGGTGCATGTGGCCCCCTCCGCGATCGAGCAAGGCCCCGTGGTAGGGCGTATCGACCTCGTCCCTGGCCTGCGTCTTCGAGAGCAGGCGCGCCTCGCCGTAACCCATCACCTCGGTCAGGCATTCGACCTCCGCCGCCATCGAGCGTACGTCGGCGGCCTTCACCGCGCCCAGCAGGTGGCCGGTGAGCCTGAGGTCGCACGCGATGGCGTGGCGGTCGATCAGCCCCAGCATGAGGCCGCGGGCCTCCCAGGCCAGCGTCGACAGCGCCCGCGCCCGCTCGACGCCATAGGCGCGGACGAGCTCGGCGGCCCCTTTGCGCAGTCCGGGAATGATCTGGCCGCCGTTTCGGCCCGAGGCGCCCCAGCCTATCCGCCCACCCTCCAGAACGACGACCGAAAGGCCGCGCTCGGCGGCGTGCAGGGCCGCGCTCAAGCCGGTGCAGCCCCCGCCGACCACGACTAGGTCCGCGTCGATCTCGCCTTCGAGCGGCGGCCAGGCCGGCGTGGGATCGGCGGTGGCCGTGTAGTACGACCCCGCCATGTTCAGCCCGTCGTTGAAGCCCATGCTCACACTTTGAGCAGCAAATGGTCGCGCTCCCACGAGCTGATCACGCCCTGGAACGCCTCCAGCTCCGCCTCCTTGATCGCGGTGAAGGCGCTGGCGAACGGCTCACCCAGCAGCTCGCGCACTTGGGCGCAGCCCGCGAAGCGTTCGAGCGCCTCCTCGAGGGTTCGCGGCAGGGTGCGCGCGTGATTGTAGGCGTTGCCGACCGCTTCGGCCGAAGGCGCGATCGCCTCCTCCGCGCCGAGGTAGCCGCAGATCAGGGTCGCGGCCATGGCGAGATAGGGGTTGGCGTCCGCCCCCGGCAGGCGGTTCTCGATGCGGCGGTTGTGACGGTCGGCGAGCGGCACGCGCAGGCCGCAAGACCGATTGTCCCGGCCCCACTGGACATTGATCGGAGCGCTATGGCTGGGCCGCATGCGGCGAAACGAATTCACATTGGGCGCGAACAGCGGCGCGATCCTGGGCAGATAGGTCTGCAGCCCGCCGATGAAGTGGCGGAAAAAGGCGGTGTCGGCCCCGTGCTCGTCAGCGAAAAGATTCGCGCCGCCAGCGGCGTCCACCACCGAGACGTGCAGGTGCATGGCGCTGCCCGGCTGATTCTCCATTGGCTTGGCCATGAAGGTGGCGTAGAGGCTGTGCAGCTGGGCGACCTGACGCACGATGCGCTTGAACACGCTGACCTCGTCGCACAACCCGACCGCCTCGCCGTGGCGAAAGTTGATCTCCAGCTGCGCCGCGCCGGATTCATGGATCATGGTGTCGACGCTCAGATCAGCGATGTCGGAATATTCATAGATCGCGTCGATCAGGTCCTCGTACTCATTGATTGCTTCCAGCCCATACGGTTGAGGCGCCGTTTCGGCGCGTCCCGAGCGTCCGGCCGGCGCCGTGAGCGGCAGGTCCGG
Organism: Caulobacterales bacterium; assembly: GCA_038226475.1. Taxonomy (GTDB): domain Bacteria; phylum Pseudomonadota; class Alphaproteobacteria; order Caulobacterales; family Caulobacteraceae; genus Acaudatibacter. Next base: position 63,745 of record JBBRQK010000007.1, read on the forward strand.
GTCCGGGTTCATCGAGGTCAGATAGAATTCCAGCTCCGGCGCTACCAGCGGGCGCCAGCCCCGAGCGGCGTAGAGCTCCAGCACCCGGCGCAGCACATGGCGCGGCGATGAGGCCCACGGCGCGCCGTCTGGGTGATGGGCATCGGCGAACACGAAGGCGGTGGGGGTCTTGAGGCCCGGGGCCACCCGCAGGGTCGCGACGTCGGGCCGCAGCACCATGTCGGGATCGGAATAGGCCTCGGCGTCGTCCGGTCCGGCATACTGGCCGGTGACGGTGACGGCGAACACACTGCTGGGCAGGCGCAAGGATCCGTCGCGGTCCGACTGGATCAGCTTGCCCGCCGGCACGACCTTGCCCCGCAGAACCCCGTTCATGTCGGGGATGAGGCACTCGAGCTCGGTGATCCCCCGCTCCTGGATCCAGCGTTCGAGTTGCGACATTCACCCTCCTGGCATCACAGACGGACGCGCGTGACGATCGCGCCTTCGGGCGGAGCTCGTCAATGCCAGCCTTGAGTGTTGGCCCGCCTGACGCCAAGCTGAGATCGCAACGCCGCCAAGGACGGAACCCGCATGACCGCGCCAGCGTCGCCGATGCAGACGAACGAACCCCTGTTGCACGCCAGCGTCTATGAGGAACTTCGGCGGCGGATGATCACCGGCAAGATCACGCCGGGCGTCGGCCTCTCGACCCGCGGGCTCGCCGTGGAGCTCGGCGTGAGCCAGATGCCCGTGCGCGACGCCCTGAGCCGGCTGGCCGCCGAGGGCGCCGTGGAGATCCGGTCCAAGCGCCGGATCGAGGCCCCGGCCATGACCGAGGACCGCTTCACCGATCTGCTGGACTGCCGCCTGATGCTGGAGCCGGAAGCAGCGGTCCTCGCCTTGCCCAACATCGACGCGGCCAAGCTGCGGCGTCTGCGCGAGATCGACGCCGCGCTCGACCAGGCGATGGAGAACGGCGACGTGATCGGCTATATGGAGAACAATTTCGCCTTTCATTTCAACCTCTACCGGGCCAATGGCCGAGAGACCCTGAATCGCCTGATCGAGACCCTTTGGCTGCGGTTCGGCCCGTTCATGCGCGTTGTCTATGGCCGCTACGGCACCGCCAACCTCGTCGATCAGCACCGCATCGCCCTGACCGCCATCGAGGACGGCGACGGCGACGCTCTGCGGGCCGCCATCGCCTCCGACATCGCCGACGGCATGGGCCTGATCGGCCGTAGCCGCTGGTCTGGCTGAAACAGCCCCGCTATGACCGAGCAGGGCCTGAAGCAAACGTCGGCGCCGGGAGGAAATCGGCCATGCTGGTCAAGGATCGGATCGTGGTGGTGACGGGCGCCGCCAGCGGCATTGGCCGGGCGCTGGTTCGCCGATTCGCCGCCGATGGCGCAAAGCTGGTCGTCGCGTCCGATCTGAACGGGGAAGGCGCGAAGGCTGTAGCCCAGGAAGTGGGCGGCCTCGCTTTCACTACCAACGTCGGCGTCGAGGGCGACATTCAGCGAATGATCGAGACGGTCGAGGCGGACCATGGCCCGATCGATCTGTTCTGCTCCAACGCCGGCATAGGCGCTGACGGTGGGCCGGAGGCCACCGACGCCGCGTGGCGCCGGATCTGGGACATCAACGTCATGGCCCATGTCTGGGCGGCGCGGCATCTGGTTCCGCGCATGATCGCGAGGGGCGGCGGATATCTGATGAACACGGCTTCGGCTGCCGGCCTGCTAACCCAGATCGGGTCGGCCCCTTACTCGGTGACCAAGCACGCCGCGGTCGGCCTCGCCGAATGGCTGGCGATCACCTACGGCGACCAGGGGATCAAGGTCTCGGTGCTCTGCCCGCAGGCCGTGCGCACGGCCATGACCGAAGGAGCGGACATAGGCGCGGCGGGGGTCGACGGGATGATCGAGCCGGAGGCGGTGGCCGAGGCCTGCTCGCGCGCGATCGAAGCGGAGGATTTCCTGATCCTGCCCCACCCGGAGGTGCTGGAGTACATGCGGCGCAAGAGCGGAGACTATGGTCGCTGGATCGGCGGCATGCAGCGGCTCAACCGGCGGCTACGCGCCTAGCCGGCGCCTCGTCGTGGCTTGACCTGACCCAGCGACAGGGCGTCACTGCAGGCCAATCTGGGCCAACAGGTCTGGACGGAGGGAACGATGACGCTCGACGATCTGATGTTCAAGCCCGGGGTGCTGAACGGCCAACGCATCCTGATCACCGGCGGCGGCACGGGCCTGGGCAAGGTCATGGCCGAAGCGTTCCTGATGCTGGGCGCGACGGTCTATATCTGCGGACGCCGAGGCGGAGTCCTGGAGGAGACGGCCAAGGAGCTAATGCGGCTCCACGGCGGCAAAGTGGCCCCCATCGCCTGCGATATACGCGTTCCAGAGGCGATCTCCGAAATGCTCGATGCTATCTGGTCGGACGGCGGAGCCCTGACCGGGCTGGTGAACAATGCGGCCGGCAACTTCATCAGCCGCACCGAGGATCTTTCGCCACGCGGCTTCGAAGCCATTTCCAACATCGTGTTTCGAGGGTCTTTCTTCGTCACCCTGGACTGTGGCAAGCGCTGGATCGCGGAGGGCGCGGCCGCCTCGGTGGTTTCGATCCTGACGACCTGGGTTTGGAACGGCGGGCCGTTCACGGTGCCTTCGGCGATGTCCAAGGCCGGCCTCAACATCATGACCCAGTCCCTGGCGGTGGAGTGGGGGTCGAAGAATATCCGGTTCAACGCCATCGCGCCTGGCCCGTTTCCCACCGAAGGGGCGTGGGCGAGGCTGAGCCCCGGCCAGGCGACAGAGGAGGCTGAAGGCAGCCAGCTTCCCAGCAACCCCATGGGGCGGGTCGGCAAAATGCCCGAACTGGCCAATCTCGCCGTCTATCTGCTCGCCCCGGGCTCAGAATACGTCAACGGCCAGACGATCGCCATCGACGGCGCCGCGTTTCAGGCGGGCGGCGGCGGCTTTGCCGCCCTGCGCGGTTGGAGCGACGAGCAATGGGAGACCGCTCGCGCCGCGATCCAGGGCGCCAACGCACGCGACCGCGTCAAACGCACGGTCTGAGGCAGAAGGAAACCCGGATGACGCTCTCGCTCTTCGACGCCACCGTGGCAGGATTTCAGCAGACCCTGGGCGCTGTGTCCGGGTTCCTCGACAAGGGCCTTGCCCATTGCATGGACAAGGGAGAAGACCCGGAGGCTCTTGTGCAGGCACGGCTGTTCCCCGACATGTTCCCGCTGCTGTTTCAGATCCAATCGGTGGCGCACCATTCGATCGGGGCGATCGAAGGGGTCAAGGCGGGCCAGTTCCAGCCACCTGGCAACATCCCGCCGATGGACTATGCCGGGATGGTCCGCCTCGTGTCCGAAGCGCGCGAAGCCCTGGGCAAGCTCACGCCCGAGGAGGTGAACGACCTCGCCGGCCGCGACGTCATATTCCACTTTCGCGACTTCAAGATGCCGTTCACCGCGGAGGGCTTTCTGCTGTCGTTCTCAATGCCGAACTTCCACTTCCACGCCACCACCGCCTACGACATTCTTCGCTCGCAAGGCGTGCCTCTGGGGAAGCGGGACTATATGGGGGCGCTGAGGCTCAAGAGCTGAGGCGTGGCCTGGTCGAGGGCGGCTCCGATCGTCTCGACGATCTGGTCGATCTGGGCATGGCTCACGATCAGCGGCGGGCTCATCACCAGGGTGTCGCGGACCGCGCGGATCATCAGGCCGTTGTCGATGCACAGGTCGCGCACGATCGGCCCGGCGGTTCCGGCCGCACCCCCAAACCTTTCATTGGTTCCTTTGCGCGAGACGATCTCGACCGCGCCGATCAGGCCTAGCGATCGAACCTCGCCCACCAGCGGGTGGCCTGCGAGGCGGGCTAGGGCGGCGGCGAGATACGGGCCAGTATCCCTGGCGGTGCGGCCGACCAGGTCCTCGCGCTCCATGATCTCGATGTTCTTCAGCGCCACGGCGGCGCAGGTGGGGTGGCCTGAATAGGTGTAGCCGTGCACGAAGTCGCCACCCTTGTCGCGCAACGCCTCGACGATGTGGCTCGCCACGCCCACGGCCGAGATCGGCAGGTAGCCGGACGAAAGACCCTTGGCCATGCTGACCATGTCGGGCATCACGCCGAAGTGCTGGAAGCCGAACCATGATCCCAGGCGGCCAAAGCCGCAGATCACCTCGTCACAGATCAGCAGGATGCCGTATTTGCGGCAGATGGCCTCCACGCGGGGCCAATATCCCCTGGGCGGAATGACGACACCGCCCGCGCCTTGGACCGGTTCGCCGACAAAGGCGGCCACGTTGGCCGGGCCGACGGCGAGGATCCGCGCCTCGAGCGCGTCGGCCGCGCGGGCCGAAAAGGCGTCCTCATCCTCACCGAAGCCCTCTCCGAAGCCGTAGGGCTGCATGATGTGCTCGATGCCCGGCGCCCAAGGTCCGCCCTGGTCGTGCATAGCCTTCATGCCGCCAAGGCTGGCGCCGGCGATCGTGGAGCCGTGGTAGCCATTCACCCTGGCGATGATCAAGCTACGCTCCGGCTCACCCTTTACCTGCCAATAGTGCCGCGTGAGACGCACGACCGTATCGATGGCTTCGGACCCAGAGTTATTGAAGAAAATGTGCTGCAGATCACCGCCCAGCAGCGATGCTATCTTGGCGGCCAGAGTAACCGTGGGCGGCGCGGCCGTCTTGAAGAACGTGTTGTAGTAGGGGAGTTCAAGCATCTGATCGTAGGCCGCGCTGGCCAGTTCTTCACGCCCGTAGCCCACTTGTACGCACCACAGCCCGGCCATGGCGTCGAGTAGAGCAACCCCGTCGCCGTCGTGGATGACGCAGCCTTCGGCCCTGGTGATGATGCGACTGCCGCCAATGTCGCGGAGCAGGCCGTAGTCGGCCTGGGCCGGCAGGTGATGGGCGACATCGAGGCGGCGGAGTTCGGCGATATCGTGATTGCGCAGGGTCACATCGAGGTCCTTCAAGACGTTATTGGCGCCGGCAGCTCGCCGCGCAAGGCGGCGCCGAGCATTCGGAAGAAGGCTTGCGAATCCGGGTTATCGGCGGTCCGCCATTCGGGATGCCATTGGGCGGCGATCACCGGGGCGCCGTTGACCCACGCGGAAAACGCCTCGACCAGATCGTCGGGCGCCGTCGCCTCCACCGCCAGACCGGCGCCCAGGCGATCGACACCCTGGAAATGCACCGAGTTCACGCGCAGCCGATCACGGCCCAGAGCCCGAGAGAGTATCCCACCCTGAACCAGGGCGACCTCGTGCTCATGGCCAAACATGGCTTCGAAACCCGCGCTCTCGGGGGCATGGTGAGCGATGAGAGCGGCGCTTGCGCTGGTGTCGCGGCGGAGCGTGCCGCCGAACGCCACATTGATTTCCTGAAGACCGCGGCAGATGCCGAACACCGGCCGGCCCAGATCAGTCATGGCCTCGATGAGGCCCAACGCCATCGTGTCCCGGCCCGGGTCGAACGGGCCGGCCGCGTCGTCCGCGCCGCCCTGGCCATAGTGGAACGCCTCCAAATTCGACGGGCTGCCCGTCAGCAACACACCGTCCAGCCGGGCCGCCACGTCGCGGGCGGCCATCAACTCCGATAGAGACGGCACCAGCAGGGCAGCCACGTCACCATAGCGCATTGCGGCGGCGACGTAGCGGTCCATCACCGCCTGCGCCGGCTCGATGCCGACCTGGCGCGTGCAGCACACCACTCCCAGAACCGGCCGCGCGCTCATGACAGAAGCACCGCCGGCGAGCAGGCGTGCCAGGCCAGCCAGACGGGCTCGTCCCAGGTGAAATCCTCCTGGTCGCGGCGGGTCAGATTGGAACGCAGGGCCTTGACCACGCGCCCGCCAACGACCTCGACTTCATAGACCGACTCGCTCCCGAGATAAGCGATCTGGCGAATGACGCCGGCTACGAGGTTGCTGCCCGGCGGCGTATCCTCCAGCACCGGCGGCGGCCGGCCGTCGGACCGCTTGTGCAGCTCGATCTTCTCCGGCCGCAGCGCGACCCAGACGGTGCTTTCGTGCGCACCCGTGACACCATGATCGAGGAATATGCGGGTCGGCAATTCCGGCGAGACGACCACCGCATGGTCGGTTTCATCCACGTCCAGCCGGCCTTCGAACATATTCACCGACCCGATGAAATCGGCCACGAAGCGGGAGTTGGGGTATTCGTAGAGATCGCTCGGCGTCGCCACCTGCTGCAGCAAGCCTCGGTTCATCACGGCGCAGCGACTGGCCATCGCCAACGCCTCGTCCTGGTCGTGGGTCACGAACAGGAAGGTGACACCGACCTTCTCCTGCAGTTGGGCCAACTCCGATCGCATGGCCTCGCGCAGCTTGGCGTCGAGCGCCGAAAGCGGCTCGTCGAGCAGCAGGACGCGTGGGCGTTTCACTAGGGCGCGTGCGAGGGCGACGCGCTGGCGCTGGCCGCCGGAGAGCTGATCGGGCTTGCGGGCGCCGTAACCGTCGAGTTTGACGAGACCCAGCGCCTCCTCCACCCGCCTGGCGCGCTCGACCGCGGCGACCCCATCGACGCGCAGGCCGTAGGCGACATTGTCGGCGACCGTCATGTGCGGGAAGACGGCATAGGACTGAAACACCATGTTCACCGGGCGTCGGTTGGGAGGTGTGCGGCTGACGTCCTCGCCGTCGATCAGAATCCTGCCCTCGGACGGCGTCTCGAAGCCCGCCAGCATGCGCAGCAGGGTGGTCTTGCCGCAGCCGGAAGGTCCTAGCAGGGCGAAGAATTCACCCTCCTGGATCGACAGGCTCACGCCGTCGACGGCCAGGGCCTTGCCGAAACGCTTGGTCACGTTTTCGAAGCGGATGATGGTCTTGGAGGGCGCGGCGCCCATGGCGGCCTACAAACCCTCCGCGGCTTCGGCGCGGGCGACATCGCCGCCGGAAATGCGCAGGGCGATGGCGGTCAGCGCGACGGTGAGGACGATCAGGATCGTCGAGGCCGCGTTGACTTCCGGCGTCACCGAGAACCGGACCATCGAGTAGACTTTCACGGGAAAGGTCGTGGTGTCGGGCCCCGAGGTGAAGAAGGTGATCACGAAGTCGTCGAGACTGAGCGTGAACGCCAACAGGGCCCCGGCCAGCAGGCCGGGACGCATGTGCGGCACGAGTACATCCCAAAAGATTCGCCACTCGCCCGCGCCCAGATCCTTGGCCGCTTCCTCCAGCTCACGGTTGAACGAGGCCAGCCGGCCGCGGATGACGATCGCCACGAAGCTGAATGAAAACGAGATATGCGAGATGATGATCGCGCCCAGGTTCAGCGGCCAGGCCAGACTGGTCGGCCAAGGCAGCACCTGAGTGAAGAACACCAGCATGGCGACGCCCATGCAGATTTCCGGCACCACGATGGGAAGGGCGAGCGCGCCTTCCAGCGCCGGCTTGAAGGGGAAGCGGAAGCGCCACAGCAGCAGCGCGGTCAGGGCGCCCAGCACGACGCTGGCGACGGTCGAGACCGCGGCGATGGTCAGGGAGTTGCCGAAGGCGAGGATGAGGTCGGAATCGGCGAAGGTCTGGGCATAGTATTTGAGCGTGAACCCGCGCCAGACGATGTTGCGCCGGCTATCGTTGAAGCTGAAAGCGATCAGGGTGAGCAGGGGCGCATAGAGATAGACCGCCACGCCGATCAGCCACGCCTGGATCGGCCAGCGCCGCAGATATTCCAGCGGTCCGGCGGGAGCGGAAGCCCCTTTCGCGCTCACGACTTCGCCCCTCGGCGGCCCCTCGCCACCACGGCCTGCACGGCGATGGCGATGAAGGTCATGTACATCAGCAGGAACGACAAGGCGGCTCCGAACGGCCAATCATTGGCCGTCTTGAACTGGCGTTCGATCACATTGGCGATCATCTGGCTGGAGGGTCCGCCCAGGAGATCGGGCGTCAGGTAGGCGCCGATCGACGGGATCAGGGTGACGAGGACGCCTGAGACGATGCCCGGCGCGGCCAGAGGGACCACGACGCGCGCGAAAGTGGTGAGGTGACCCGCCCCGAGGTCCAGGCTGGCCTCCAGAAGGGACCGGTCCAACCGGTCGAGGGCCGCATACAGCGGCAGCACCATGAACGGCAGCTGGACATAGACCAGGCCGAACACCACCGCGAAATTGTTGTGCAGAAGCTCCAGGGGATGAAACGGGGCCAGAGGCATGCCGAGCGCGGCGGTCAGATGGCCGACGCCGTTCCACACGAACGCCAGGGTGAAGTTGATGTAGCCCTCGGTGCGCAGCACGGCCATCAGGGCGTAGGTGCGGATCAGGAGGTTTGTCCAGAAAGGGAGCATGATCAGCAGCAGCAGCCAGGCCTTTGTCTTCTCCGGCGCGAAGGTGATGGCGATGGCCACGGGAAAACCCACCACCAGGCATAGGATCGTGGTGAGGGCCGCGAACCAGAACGATTTGAAGATGATGCCCAGATACAGCGGGCGCAGGGCATGGGCGTAGTTGGAGAATGTGCCGTCGATCGTGATCGACGTCAGGCTGGCGTTGTGGCCGAAGCTATAGGCCCAGATGATCGCCAGCGGGACGATGAAGAACGCCAGAAGCCACGCCGCCGGTGGTCCGCCGACGGCGGCGAACACGGCCCGGGCGCGACTCCAGGGCTCATCCATGGCGGCCGCCGCGATTGAACGGATTCATGCGGCGAAGATCCGTGTGACCGTCTCGTCATACAGGTGCGCGCGATCGAGACCTTCAAAATCGGCGTATTCGCACCGAGCCATGGCCTCCGGTGGTGGGAAGATGACCCGGTTGTCACGGTAGGCAGGCGGCATCAGGGCCAGAGCCGCGGCGTTCGGCGTGGGATATTTGATCGTGTCATAGACCTCGGCCCCGTTTTTGCCGTCCAGGAGGAAGTTGATGAACCGGTGGGCGTTGTCCGGGCGCGGCGCACCCTTGGGAATGCAAAGGCAATCGGAGTTTATGATGCTGCCCTCGCGCGGCACGACGAAGTCGAGGTCGGCGTCCTCGGTCATAACCTGCGCGATATCGCCGTTGTATTCCATGACGATGTCGACTTCGCCCGAGAGCAGCAGGTCTTGGCCCTCATCGTGATGAAAGATCTTTATGTACGGTTTTTGACGGATATACATCCGCGCGACTTCGTCTATCACCGACAGGGGAATATTACGTACCGAATAGCCCAGGTACTTGGCGCCCAACTCGATCATGTCGTCCGCCTCGGAGAAGAGGCCGATACGGCCACGATACCGATCCGAATCCATGACCCACTTCCAGCTGTCGGGCACACCAATCATCTTTGACTTGCGGTAGCCAATACCGAGCACGAGCCAGGTATAGGGCATCGAATAGCGCCTCCCGGGATCGAACGGCGGATCGCGAAACGCCGGCAGCAGGTTCACCCGATTCGGAATCCTCGCAAGGTCGAGCCGCTCCAGTAGCCCAGCGATACGAAACCGGGTTACGTATTCGTTGGATGGAACGATGACGTCGAAGCCTGGATTGCCTGCCTTGAGCTTGGCGAACAGTTCATCATTGGTGGCGAACAGACTCATGTTCACGTCGATCCCGGTCGCCGCCTTGAAGTCCGCAAGAGTAGTCTTCCCGGTGTAGGTATCCCAGTTATAGAGGTTGAGCTTGGCCTCCTCGCCGTTGGCGCCCATTCGGGCGCGGGGCGCGCACGCCTCGAGCCCCGGAAGCGTCAGCCCCACGGCCGCGGCCCCGAGTCCGGCCAGAAGAGAGCGGCGCGACGTCACGCGTTCTTCAGGTACCAGTCGTAATCGAGGGCCGACACCACTTCGTTGAACCTGTCCTGCTCGGCCCGCTTGACCTTGGCGAACATGGTCACGAACCGGTCACCGAGATAGTCGCGGAGCATGCTGGAGCGCTCGAAGTGATCAACCGCGGCGAACCAGTTGGACGGCAGTCGCAGGTCGCTCGCGGCCGCCGCGGCATATCCGTCGCCCTCCACCGGCGCGCCCGGATCGGTGTGGTGCGTGAGTCCGTGATGCACCCCTGCCAGCAGCGTGGCCATGGCTAGGTAGGGATTCGCGTCGGCGCCAGCGACCCGGTGTTCGATGTGGCGGCCCGACGCGGGGCCTGCCGGTACGCGCAGAGAGACGGTGCGGTTGTTGACACCCCAGGTCGGGGCCACCGGCGCATAGGAGTTGGCCCGGAAGCGGCGATAGGAATTGGCGCCTGGCGCGAAGATGGCCATGCCATCGGCCAGACCGGCCTTGAGGCCGCCAACGGCATGGCGCAGGGCGGGCGTGCCTGCCGCGTCCTCGCTGGCAAAGAGGTTGCGCCCCGCCTGGTCGTTCACGCTCACGTGCAGATGCAGGCCGCTTCCGGCGCGCGCGGCGAACGGCTTGGCCATGAAGGTCGCCTCGACGCCGTGGCGGACCGCGACGCCCTTGGCTATGCGCTTGTACATGACCGCCTCGTCGGCGGCGCGCAGGGCGTCGGGTCCATGCCTCAGGGTCAATTCCAACTGCCCTGGCGCGTACTCGCTGATCGCGCCCTCGAGCGGCACGGCCTGGACATCGGCCGCGGCCCACAAGTCGCGGAGGAACGGAGCGAAATCCTCCAATTCGCGCAGGCCGTAGACGCCGTGCAGAGTCGGCCGCTCGCCGGCCGCGCCGGCTCCAGCGAGTTCGACACCACCGTCCGCCGTGCGTCTGGGATCGACGAGATAGTATTCCAACTCGCAGGCGACGACCGGCGTCAGGCCGTCAGCGGCGAACTGGTCCAGCACCCGGACGAGGACATGTCGAGGGTCCAGATCGTTCGGTTGTCCATCGAGTTCGTACAGCGAGGTGATGACCTGAGCGACGTCGTCCCCGAGCCACGGTGAGCGCACCAGGGTTCCGGGCGCGGGTTTGGCTAGGCGATCGGCGTCGCCGTCCTCCCAGACCAATCCCGTCTCTTCGCAATCGCGGCCTGTGACATCACAGACGAGGATCGAGCCCGGCAGAAAGCGGCCATATTCGTAGACCGCCATGAGTTCATGACGGCGCAGGCGCTTGCCGCGTGGCACGCCGGAGAGGGCGGTGAACAGGATTTCGAAAAACTGGACGCCCGGGTGGGCATCCAGAAATGCGCGGGCCTCGTCTGGGTCGGCGATCAGGGGCGACCGAGGGGCCATCGACACTCCGGAACGGCGGCGGGCACGACGCCGGGGGGCTACGGGCCCCCAACTGTGATCACTCTTAGGGTGACCGCGATGGCTGTCAAGCAACGGGTTCTGCTCGCGCCGACCGCCTATGCGGCCAGGGGCGAACATGCGAAGATCGGGTCGCGAAAGGTCTCACGGGCGATGCGGGTTGAGCCGGAATTCAGCTATGGCGCCTATCTGGGGCTCGACCAGATCCTCGCGGCGCAGAAGCCGCGTTCGGACCAGCATGACGAGATGCTGTTCATAGTCATCCATCAGGCGTCGGAGCTATGGATGAAGCTCATGCTGCATGAACTCACCGCCGCGCGCGGCCGGATCGCGGCGGATGACTTGGCGCCGGCGCTGAAGATGATCGCGCGCGTGGGCAAGATTCAGGCGCAGATGATCCAATCGTGGGACGTGTTGGCCACGCTCACGCCGACCGAGTATGGCGCAATCCGCCCCGCCCTGGGGCAAAGCTCCGGATTCCAGTCGTACCAGTACCGCCTGCTGGACTTCCTGCTGGGAGCGAAAAACCCGGCCGTCCTGGGCGCCCACGAGGCGACGCCGCACATCCATGCCGACCTCTGCACGGCCTTGGCGGCGCCAAGCCTGTATGACGAAGCGGTCCATCTGCTGGCGCGGCGCGGCCTCGACATCGCCGCGGAGGCGCCCGGCCATCCGGGCGACCCGAACGCATACGGGATCGCCATCGAGGCGGCGTGGCTCGCGATCTATCGCCAGCCGACGGTGTACTGGGATCTCTACGAACTGGCCGAGAAACTGGTGGACCTGGAGTACCGCTTTCAGCAATGGCGTTTCTGCCACTTGAAGACGGTAGAGCGAATCATCGGCCGCAAGATGGGGACCGGCGGCAGCCAGGGACTGGCGTATCTCGCCGCCAACCTCGAGACCGCGTTTTTCCCCGAACTGCTGAAAGTCCGCGGATTGCTCTGAACACCGAATCGCCGCCCCGCGCGGCGGCTGGCGGCGCCTATTTCAGATGTTTGGCCAGATGCTTGTTCATCTCGAACATATCGACCTTGTCTTTGCCCCCAAACACCGGCTTCAGTTTGGCGTCGGCCAAGATTTCGCGTTTGTTCGCGGGGTTCTGTAAATTATTCGACTTTATATATGCCCACATCTTCGACACGACCTCTCCACGCGAAAGTTCCTTGGGCCCGATGACAGCCGACAACTCGGTGGAGGGCTTCAGAACCTTTTGCAGGCCGTTGGGTTTTTTCGGAGTGGTCTCCGGCATTTTGATGTTCTCGCTCCTGGGAATGGCTACCGCGCGCCGAACGCGCGAGCCCCGATGCCCGGACAATGGCCAATTCCACGCCAAAGCCAAGCCCTGATCGGGGAAATTGTCATCCTTAGGCGGCACAATGCGCCGACCATCACTCGGCGGCCAGGGTGGGCGCGTCACCGATCAAGCGCTCCAACGTGCTCTGCATGATGGCGTAGCACTCGCATACGCCGGCCCTCATCCGTTTTCGATCGAGGATTTCGATGCGGCCACGCCCCTTCCTGATGACGTCCTCGGCGGCGAGATCGGCCAGCAACTGCGTCACGGTGGTGCGCTGCACGCCGACCATGGTCGCCAGATAGTGTTGGGTAAGGCGAACGATGTCGCTGTCGGTGCGATCTTGCGACATCAGCAGCCAGCGGCAGAGCCTGGCCCTGACGTCGTGCAATGCGTTGCAGGCCACCGACTGCTCGGCCTGCGCCAGATTGGCGAGGGAATGGCGCAGGAGCAGGCCACGCAGATGCGCGCTTTCGTTGGCCCGGTTGCGAAGCCGAGACGACGAAAGCCGAATCGCGTGACCGGGGATTTGGGCCACCGTGCGGCTGAACGCCGCGGCGGACCCCAAGGCGGCCAGCACGCCGACGACGCTCTCCCGGCCGACTGTGCCGCTTTCAACGCTGCGACCGTCGCCCATGATCGTGATGACGGAGAGAACCGCGGTCGAGGGAAAGTATACCCAGTCCACGGCATCGCCCGGTTCGTACAGCACATCGCCGGACGCCAGTTCGACGAACGTCATATCGGGCTCGAGCACGCGGCGATCCGGAATCGCCAGAGCGCGCAATACACAGTTTCGCGCGACGTGGATCGCTTTGTTCGCTTCGTTTGTCGGCGCGCCGACACATCCTACAGCCAAGCTGGGATAGTCAGCATGCCTTCGGCGCGGGCTGGAAGATCGCTTGACCACCTATCTGCTCTATATCCACGACGACCGGTACGCCACGCCCAACCTCGAGGTGATCTCCGCCGTCGATGATACCGGCGCCGAGGCCCTCGCCGCCGACCGACTCCGCGCCTCAGACCACTACTTTCGGACCGAAGTTTGGGAAGACGACCGGCTCGTGTGCGACCTGCCACTCTGAGCGATTAGGCCGACCCCTTGGCGTAGATATCCATGGCGGCGGCGAGCAGGCGCAGCGAACGCTCGCGCGGCCTCTGAAACGTATTGCGGCCGATGATGGACCCGAAACCGCCGCCGCCCTGAATCGTTCGGACTTCCTCCAGAAACGCCTCGTCGTCGGCGATCGTAGCCCCGCCGGAGAAGATCACGATACGGCGACCGGCGAAGGCGCATTGTACGATGTGGGCCACGCGCTGCGCGCCCGTGGCGATCGGGATAGCTTGAGACTCATAGATCTTGCGCGCCTCGTCCTGCTCTACATGGCCGCTGGGAAGCTTCACCTTGATGATGTGCGCACCCAGCTGCGCCGCGATATGCGCGGCATAGCCCACCACGTCGATAGCGGTCTCTCCTGGCTTCGACAGCCCCGACCCTCGTGGATAGGACCACACGACCACGGCCAAGCCCCGCATCTTGGCTTCCTCCGCGATCGCCCGGGCCTGTTCGAACATCTCCGCTTCGTGGGCCGAGCCGGGGTAGATAGTGAACCCGATCGCCGAACAGCCTAGACGAAGGGCGTCGGCGACACTCCCCGTGGTCGCCTGCAAGGGGTCCGCGTCGGCGCGCAGCGAATCGGCGTCGTTCACCTTAAGGATCAGGGGGATCTCGCCGGCGAACCGGCGCGCCCCGGCCTCGAGAAAACCCAGCGGCGCCGCATAGGCGTTGCAGCCGGCGTCGACGGCGAGCTGATAGTGGTAGAGCGGATCGTATGCGGGTGGATTGGGAGCGAAAGAGCGTGCCGGTCCATGTTCGAAGCCCTGGTCCACCGGCAGGATCACGAGCTTGCCGGTGCCGCCCAGGCGACCGTGGTTCAGAATCCGGGCGAGATTGGTCAGCGTGCCCGGACTGTCGGCGCCGTAGTTGTCGAGGATCTCAGCCACCCGTGGCGTCATATCGTAGCTCCTTTGACCGCCCGGGGCAGTACGAACTGTTCGACAGCTCTGGCGAAGCCCTCGGCCTCGTTACTCTCCGTGACCAGATTAGCAGCCGACTTCACATCGTCGGAGGCGTTGCCCATGGCGATGGATAGTCCGCCGGCTCTGAACATCAGTACGTCGTTGGGCATGTCGCCGATCGTCGCGATGGCCGATGTTGCCACGCCCAGTCGGCGCGCGAGAACCCGAACTACCTCACCCTTGTTGGCGCGAGGGCTTGTGACATCGAGATAGTAGGGCTGCGACCGGGCCGCGCTGGCCGACGCGCCGAGCGCCGCGTTCATCGCGCGTTCGCAATCGGCCACCGCGCCCAAGTCGTCAGAAACGCCGACGATCTTAACCGCTTTGGCCAACTCTGACGGTGTGAACACTTCACGGAGCTCCGGATCGAACTTCACCGTCCAGGCTTCTCGATCGACATGGGCCGCCTTCGCGTCCCGAATGAACCAATCCTCGGCGGTGTAGATCCAAGCATCCAATTCATGCGCCAGGATCAGATCGAGGGCCTGTTTCGCGACATCGGGTTCAAGCGCACTGGCCTCGATGACCGAAAGGTCGGGGTTGACGAAAACGCCACCATTGAAGCCGGCAATCGCTGTTTTCAGGCCGAGCGGCGCGATGAGCATCGTCATGCCGCGAGGGGGTCGTCCGCTGGTGATCGCCAATGCGATCCCGGCGTCGCCAAGCGCCTGGGCCGCGGCGATGGCGTCGGACGTGAGTGTCTTCTCGGCGGTGACAAGTGTTCCGTCGACGTCCGCCAACAAAAGGCGGATCGCGGACCCGCTCACGCCCCCTTCGCGGCCGCAGGTGCTGGCCTCGGATAGCGCCAGCCCTTCTCGGACGCCTCCGCAGCACGCCACTGAGCCGTGGCGAACTTCCAGTTGGCGACCGATTCGATCCATGCCTCGAGAAAGGCCTTCCGGTCGTTCTGATAGTCCAGATAGTACGCGTGTTCCCAAAGGTCGCAGACAAGCAGCGGCATGACCGGTGTCTCGGTCAACATGTCGTGCGCGTCATGGGTGGTTTCAATCGCCAGCTTGCCCGCCTTCGCCACCAGCCACACCCACCCGGAGCCGAAGTGAGCGGCCCCGTCCTTGACGAATGCCGCCTTGAAAACCTCTAAGGTCCCGAATGCCATCTCTATGGCGGCCTCGAGATCACCGTGAGGCCCGTCGCCGTCGGGACTCATGCAGGTCCAGAAAAATCCGTGGTTCCAGGCTTGAGCGGCATTGTTGAACAGCTTGCCCTCGCCGGCCGCCGCCGCATCGCGCACAACATCTTCGAGGGACTGCGCGGGCCTGTCCCCGAGCAACTCGTTCAAAGTCTTCACATAGGTCGCATGGTGCTTGTCATGGTGGAACTGGAGTGTCTCGGCCGAGATCGTCGGCTCTAACGCATCGTAGTCGTAGGGCAGGTCGGGAACGATGAACATGCGGGCCTCCGTAGCGACTACATCAACCCCCCGCGGCGTGCTTTGGTTCAATCAGAAGCGGTCGCCGGCTGACCGAAAATCTCCGTCAGCCGATGACGCGCGTCCAGCCGAACGACGATGTCGGCGACGGCTCTGACCGGCGCTATATGCAGCCGGAGATTCGGCAAATTCACGCCGGCCCAGACCGCCTTCGCGAGGCTCGTCGCGCCGGCAGGGTCCAAATCGCGAAACCGGGCGTAGAATGACGACGCATCCGTGCGGCCGGCGCGCCAGAAGCCCAGGAAGCGTTTGATAAACCACGCCTCCAGGTCGCTCTCGTCGGCCTCGAGAAAAACGAGTGCGTCCACCAAAGGTTCAGGGTTTGCCGGAACGGAAGCGATTCCCAGGCCGAGGCCCTCCACAAGGAGGATATCCGGGGGTTCGATCCAACGGGCGCCATTCGGATCGATGTCATAGGTCACATGCGAGTAGGCGGGCGCCAGGATCGGCCGTCTCCGCAACTCGTGTAGAGCCCGGCCCATGCCCGCCATATCAAAACTCTCAGGAAAGCCCTTTTTCGCGTCGAGCCCGCGCTCGCTCAGGACAGAGTTCGGCAACAAGAAACCGTCGGTGGCGATGAGTTCTACACGCCGACTGCTGGACCGTCGCTTGAACGACCGGGCCAGCGCTCGGGCCAGGGTCGTTTTCCCCGACGCTACCGAACCGGTCACGCCGATAAAAAATGGACCAGTCCGCGGCGCTCGCATCTTGAGAGCATCGACAATGAGCGCGACATCCGCCGGGTGGGCCAAGGATCCGGACAAATTATCCCACCTCTTCGCGCCCCATCGTCAGCGCCATGCTGGCCGGCTTGGGCGGCGGTGGCAAGCGCGACCGCCGCCCTCGGGGGCTCAGGCGAAGTGGGCGGCCGGGCGCACCAGTAGCCTGAGGTCGGGGCCGTGGTGCGCTTCGATATGGCTGGCCGAACCGGGGCTAGCGCCGAGACCCGCCATGGCTGAGACGAAGGCATGGCCGGATGTGGACCGTTTTGCCGTGGGATCGACGACAACGGTTCCGCCATGACCGTCTGAGCTTACGTTGAAGGCCGCCGAGGTATAGTCGCCTGTCAACTTGATGTGCGCGATATGAACGCCATCGGTCACCGTCAGTACTCCACTGTTCTTATTTCCCGAGTAGCTCGCCGTAGTCGATTTGGTAAAGGCGATATCATCCAGATCGAAAGACGTGCCGCCGGTATGGGAGAAGCCCGACACGACCCCTGTGTATCCGACCGATTGCCCCAGTTCCAACCTGCCGGCGGACCCGTTGAAGCTGACGTTCTCAGCAAAGCCGGCGGCAAAATCGATCGTGCCGCCGTTTATCGCCGCCCGTCCAACCCCCGTCACCGTGCCGTTTACAGTCAAAGCACCGCCCGCCGCGAACAACACGCCGCTGTTGGCGACGTCGCCCTGAATGGTGGTCGATCCGATGCCGCTTGCGCCGATCGAGCCGGCGTTGCTGAGTCCACCCGAACCGGTATCGATCAGCAGGGCGACGGTTGACGTGCCGGTGATCACGCCCTTGCTGTCATTGACCAGAGTCAGGTGACCCGCGCCGAGGAGGCCGCCCCCGCTGATGTGGTTATCGACGTTGGTCAAGGTGTCGTCGCTGCTCACGCCGTAGAGACGGTCGTCCGCCAGGCCCGACAGAACGACCTTGCCGCCGCCGCTCAGCGTCGCGCCGCCGGCGCCTATCCTCAGGTCGGTCAGGTTTGGGCCCAGCACATCGGCGTTTATGCCAATCGTCCCGGTGTTATCGATGGCCCCTTGGAGCGTAATCGCCGTCCCGTTGGCCACACGAAGCACACCGATTATGGTGACATCGTCCTTCGTTCCGTCAATGACCGAGCCCCTATCATTGCTCACTAGGACGCCAGTTCCAGACGACTGCAGCGTCCCGCCCTCGATATGCGCCGTCTCGAAATCGATGCGAGCGCCGCTGAAGGCGCGGATGACACCGCCAGAGCTTTGGTCCACCGTCGTGGCGGCGATCACCATCACGCCTTTGCCGCTTGCCTCGAGCATGCCCGCGTTGTCGAGCACGCCTTTTGTATGGATGACGAGCCCTTCGCTTTGATTGGCGTCCACCACGCCCTGCGCCTGGTTGTGGAACGTGAGGGTCTTTGCGCCGAAGTAACCGGCGCCCGATATGGTGTTGTCGACGTTGGCGAGATCCGCGGCCGCGCCCGAGCCGCGGACGACGTTCAGGTTATCGTTCGACAGAGTGACCTCGCCGCCGCCGGTGAGGGTCGTCGTCCCGTGTATCGATAGGTAGGTTCGCTGATCGGCGTCAGCGAGGCCCAGAAGATGCGGCTGTCCATTGAGCCGTATGGTTCCTGTATTGTCGATCGCGCCGCCGACGTTTAGGTCAGCGGTGGCGCCCAGAAGGTGGTCGACCCCAAGCACCTTGATCGCCAGTACCGCGTTTTGCACCACGATCGTGCCGGCATTCACGACACCGTTATTAACGTGAAAGGTAGTGTCACCGGCAAGCAGATCGAGCGCGTCCACGTCCCCGGTAACTTCGAGCTCAGCGTTGGAAGCCGTCTGCAGGGATCCGACGGTCTGGGTTCCACCCAACGCCAAGCCTAGCACGCCCGAACGCGACACCACTGTATAGTGCGCGCCACCCAGAGCGCCCAAGACCGCGGTGTCGCTCGGCCCAGGCGTTTCGCCGCCCGTCCATCGCAGATCGTCTTGGAAAAAGCCGTTTACTGGGGTCGCCCACTGTATCGTCGCCATTGTTTTGCTCCCTGTTTCGCCCGGTGGCTGCCTAGCCAACGATGCTGTGTGCTGTCGACAATTCTGAAAAGGATGCGAGCGGCGCAGGTTCCTCCAGTGGCAAACTTTTGTTAGGCAGATTCCGATGCGTAACCGCGCGGAAGTTGGTGCACTCATGCCGATGGCCAACAATTGTGCGATCAGCCGCATAAAATCGGTATACGCTGATTAACGTTTCACCTGCCCGGTTTTATAAACCGTGCAGAAGTATGGCGGCGCCGAAGGCTGGCAGCCTTACTCGGTTCGGCAACACCGACTCAGCGCCGGTGAGGCCGAACAAAAGTTCAGCTTTGCTATCGAGTGTGTATTCGGTGGACACGCCACCCAACTCGAACAGGCACAGTAAACGCGCATTAGCGCCGACGCGCTCGAAGGCGAGTACTCTCGCGGGCGCCGATAAAACCTTGGCTCGTCCAAGTCTCAAAGTCGGGTATCTGCGTCGTAGGCCGATCAGTCGGCGCGTCAGGTTCAACCAAGAGTCTTTCGGGAGCTCCTGCCCGTCGACGGCAAGGGGCCGATGCGCGGCGTCGACCGGCAGCCAGGTATCAGACGACGCGGAAAAGCCGGCATTGGCGTTGTCCACCCTCCAGACCATCGGGGTGCGCGCGCCGTCCCGTCCCGATCCGCCGGTCCACGCGGCGATCGCGAACGGATCCCGCAGGCGGTCCAGAGGCAGCATCGCCTGCGGCAGGCCCAACTCTTCCCCCTGATACAGAAATATACATCCTGGCATGCACAGCAGCACGGCGAGCAAGGCGCGCGCCAAACGATCCTCCCCGTGCGCCAGACGCGTCACGAACCGTTCCACATCATGGTTGCCGAGAGACCAGGACGGCCAGCCATCGGCGCCGGCCCAGGTCTCGATGGCCTCAGCGAAAAGGCGAGGGCTCGCCTCGCGCGCGTCGAGCAGGAAAAAGCTGTAGGCAGTATGCAGACGATCGCTGCCCGCCGTGTATTCGAGTTGCCGTGGCAGGGGCGGATTGTCGACCACCTCGCCGACGGTCATGCGGTCGGCGTATCCGTCGACCACGCGACGCAATCGCGAAATGAATTCGAGGGCTTCGGGGCGAGAGCGGTCCCTCACGTGCCGCTGGAACCGCGTCGGCGTGGCGGGCGGACCACCATATGGCGCCACCGGATTGTCGGCCAGGCTAGCGTCGTGAAAGATGAAATTGATGACGTCGAGGCGGAAGCCGTCGACGCCGCGATCCAGCCAGAAGCGCGCGACATCCAGTATCGCGTCCTGCACCTCGGCGTTCCAATAGTTGAGATCCGGCTGGGAGCTAAGGAAGTTGTGCAGGTAATACTGACGGCGGCGAGGCCCCCATGTCCACGAAGGCCCACCGAAAGACCCTAGCCAGTTATTGGGCGGCGTGCCGTCTTCGCCCGCGTCGGCCCAGACGTACCAGTCGGCCTTGGGATTGTCGCGCGAGGCGGCGCTCTCCAGAAACCACAGGTGCTGATCGGAGGTGTGTGACCACACTTGATCGATGATGACCTTGAGGCCCCGACTGTGAGCCTGGGTCAACAGATCATCAAAGTCAGTCAAGGTCCCGAACAGCGGATCCACCGCGCGGTAGTCGCTGACGTCGTAGCCGAAATCCTTCATAGGGGAGGCGAAGAACGGTGACAGCCAGAGACCGTCGACGCCGAGTGAGGCAATATAGTCCAGCTTTTGCACCACGCCCTTGAGGTCGCCGACGCCATCGGCGTCGGTATCCATGAAGCTGCGCGGATAGACCTGATAGATGACGGCGCCGCGCCACCATTCGGCGTCCGCCTCCGGGATGTTATTTTCCATGTCAACGTCCCCTTGCCTTCCGGAGCGGAATAAACCGGACTAGAGCCAGCGTCCCGCCGGAAAACAACGCGCAGCGGTGGACACCAAGGAAGCGCCGATGGACCGGGTCTTGCCGCAACCAACCCCCGAGACGCAGCATTTCTGGGACGGCTGCAAGGTGGGCGAACTCCGCCTGCAGCGGTGCGCCGATTGCGCCACCAGCTATTTCCCGCCGCGATCCTTCTGTCCACGCTGTGGATCGCGCGATATCGCGGTCTTCGCAGCCAGCGGCCAGGCCACGCTCTACAGCTATGTGATCAATCACCGTCCGCGACCCGATATGGGTCATGTGCCACATTCCATCGCCGTGGTCGAACTGGCCGAGGGGCCGCGCATGATGACCAACATCGTGGGCTGCCCACAGACCCCCGAGGCCTTGGTGTTGGACATGCCAGTCGAGGTGACGTTTCAGAGGTTCGGCGAGATGTCCCTACCGCTGTTCAAGCCGTCGGGGGCTTAACCGCATGAAACCCCGTAGCATCGCCGTGGTCGGCGCCGCCGAGACGACGCGGCTGGGCAAGATCCCGGATATGTCCGTCATCGGGCTCCACGCCGACGCCGCCCTCAACGCTCTCGCCGACGCCGGCCTGAAGCCGCACCAGATCGACGGTCTCGCCACGGCGGGCGAAAGCCCCACAGCCATTGCGCATTACCTGGGCATCGTTCCAACGTGGGTGGATGGGACGCAGGTCGGCGGCTGCTCGTTCATGCTGCACGTGCGGCACGCAGCGGCGGCGATCAGCGAAGGGCTCTGTTCAACCGTACTGATCACACACGGCGAGAGCGGGCGTTCTCGCGTTGGCGGCGGCGGCGGCGGGTTCGGACGCCAGCCGGCCAGTCTGATGGGACAGTTCGAGGCGCCGTTCGGGGTCACCACGCCGCCCACCATGTTCACCGTACCGGTGCTGCGGTATCTCAAGACGCACGGCCTGACCGAGGAGGACTTGGCCTGGGTTGCGGTCATTCAGCGCGAGTGGGCGGCCAAGAACCCGCGAGCTAGCTATCGTGAGCCGATCACGGTCGACGACGTCCTGAACTCGCCGATGATCGCTTGGCCATTTCGAATGTTGATGTGCTGCCTGGTCACCGATGGCGGAGGCGCGCTGATCCTGACCAGCGCCGAGCGGGCGCGGGATTTCCCGACCAAGCCGGTCTTTGTCCTGGGAACGGGGGAAAGCGTCGAGACGCCGCTGGTCTCCCAGATGGCCGATTTCAATTCGTCTCGCGCGTTCCGCGTCTCGGGCAGAAAGGCGTTCGACGAGGCTGGCGTCAGCCACGCCGATGTCGACCACCTGATGATCTACGACGCCTTCGCCCACTTGCCCTTTTATGGGCTCGAAGACCTCGGCTTCTGCAAGCCGGGCGAGGCGGCCGCCTTCATTCGTGAGCGGAACACCGCGCCCGGCGGCAGGCTGCCTTTGAACACCAACGGCGGCGGGCTCTCCTACATGCATTCGGGGATGTATGGGATGTACGCCCTGCAGGAGAGTGTGCGTCAGATGCGCGGCATAGCCGCGGCCCAGGTGGACGGCGCTAAGATCGCGGTGAGTCACGGGGTCGGCGGAATGTTCGGCGCCGCCGGCACGATCATTTTCGGCAACGAGGACTAGGGATCGATGGTCACCGTCTACGAACACCCGCTCTCGCCCTATGCCCAGAAGGTGAAGATCGCGCTGCGTGAGAAGGCCGTGGCCTTCGACCTAGCCCTGCCGGACGGTCTGGGCGCCGGCGCCGCCGCCGGCGCCTTTCTGGCCGCCAGTCCACGAGCGGAGGTGCCGGCCCTGGTCGACGGCGACACAGCCGTTTTCGATTCGACTATAATCCTGGAATACATCGAGGATC
This sequence comes from Caulobacterales bacterium, assembly GCA_038226475.1. GTDB lineage: Bacteria > Pseudomonadota > Alphaproteobacteria > Caulobacterales > Caulobacteraceae > Acaudatibacter. The sequence continues at coordinate 86,180 of JBBRQK010000007.1, forward strand.
GGTGGCCGGATCCGCCGCTATTGCCGGCACGGGCCGGCGAGCGCGCGCGCGTCCGCATGATCGAGGAGATCATGGATACCCACTACGAGGCCATCAACTGGGGCCTGGGCGAGGTGGGGTGGTTCAGGCGCGCCGACGGGGAACTGGCGGCCACGCTGTTGGCCAGCGCCGCGCGCCAGACGCAGGGTTTCTTTCGCTGGCTCGAGGGACAGCTTGGCGCAAGGTCATGGTTCAACGGCGAAACGTTCGGCTGGGGCGACCTGTGCGTCGCGCCCTATGTCGGCGCCTCGATCACACTGGGCAACGCCCCGATGGAAGGCTCGCCTCTGATCGGCTGGTTCGATCGGGCGATGGAGCGGCCCTCGGTGTCCGAAACCATCGGCGAGGCGCGCGCCTTCGACATCACGACCTCGAATGTCTCCGACCTCGTGACCCAGGGCCTGTTCAAGCGCGAATATCGCGACCACCGGCTCGAGTGGATGATTAAATCGGGCGGGCTCGAGGTCGTCCTCGCGGGCCTGCGCGCCGACAATATCCGCTTCGCGCCGGATTTCGGCTAGCGCGTTGCTGGACCAGTTCGACAAGGCGCTCGATCCGACCTTCAGGGCGTCCGATCGCGCGAGGGCGGACCAGCGATTGAAAGCCGCGTTGCCAGCCGATGGGCTTCTGTCGGCCCCGGAGGCGATGCGAGTTTTCGAAAGCGATGGGCTCGCAGCCTATCGAGGCATGCCAGGCTGGGTGGCTCTACCGCGCACTGCGGAGGAGGTCGGGAGCGTCCTTCGGGTCTGCAACGAAGAGGGCATACCTGTGGTAGCGCGGGGCGCCGGGACGGGGCTCTCCGGCGGCGCGCTCCCGTTCCCGGGGTGCGTTCTGCTCAGTCTCTCCCGGATGGCGCGAATCCTGGAAGTCGATCCAGAAGCCATGACGGCGCGGGTCGAGCCGGGAGTGCGCAATTTGGCGATCTCCGAGGCGGCCGCGCCATTCGGGCTGTTCTACGCACCCGATCCATCCTCGCAGATCGCCTGCAGCATCGGCGGCAACGTCGCCGAGAACGCGGGAGGCGTGCATTGTCTCAAATACGGTTTGACGGTTCATAACATCCAGGCGCTGGAGATGATCACCCTGGAAGGCGAACGCCTGAGGCTTGGCGGCGCCGCTCTCGACGCGCCGGGCTTCGATCTTCTGGCGCTGATGACCGGTTCCGAGGGACTGCTGGGCGTGATCACGGAAATCACGGTCAAGCTGTTGCCCCAGCCGGTCCACGCGCAGGTTCTGCTTGCCGCCTTCGCCGATGTTCGGCACGGCGGCGAGGCAGTCGCGGCGATCATCGCCGCGGGAATCATCCCGGCGGGCCTGGAGATGATGGACAGCCTCGCCCTGACGGCCGCCGAGAGCCATGTGCACGCCGGCTACCCCACAAGTGCGGCCGCGATCCTGCTGTGCGAGATCGACGGCGCCACGCGCGATGTGGCGGAGACCCTGGCCCGGGTCGCGGCGGTCTGCCAGGCGGCCGGGGCCACCGAGGTGCGCCTGGCGCGCGACGGGGCCGAGCGGGCCCGCCTCTGGGCCGGCCGCAAGGGCGCCTTCCCCGCCATGGGTCGCCTGGCGCCGGACTACTACTGCATCGACGGGACGATTCCGCGCCGCTGTCTGCCCGACGTTCTGGAGGAGATCGGACGGCTCTCGGAGCGCTATGGCCTGCCGGTGGCCAATGTGTTCCATGCCGGCGATGGCAATCTGCACCCGCTGATCCTCTACGACGCCAACGCGGACGGGCAGATGGAGCGGGCCGAAACCCTCGGCGGCGCAATCCTGGAATTATGCGTCGCGGTGGGCGGCACGATCACTGGCGAGCATGGCGTCGGACGCGAAAAGATCAACCAGATGTGCGCGCAGTTCACGACCGCCGAGGTCGAGACCTTCCACGCGATCAAGGCCGCCTTCGATCCCGCCGGCCTGCTCAATCCGGGCAAGGCCATCCCGACCCTGGCTCGGTGCGCTGAATTCGGCGCGATGCATGTTCACGCCGGGCAGCTGCCCTTCGCCCATCTCGAGCGGCTTTAGCGTTGACCTTCGTCGCCGAGGCCGATGCCGATCTGTCGGAGGCACTCTCCATGACTGTTCGCGCCGCAGGTGCGGATAGGCGGGCGCTGCGCATCGTCGGCGGCGCCACGAAGGCCTGGTACGGTCGCCAGATGGAAGGCGAGGCGCTGAACCTCGCCGGCCACCGGGGCGTGGTGTCGTACGAGCCCAGTGAACTGGTTATCACCGCGCGGGCCGGCACACCGGTGGCGCGGATCGAAGCTCTGCTCGCACAGAACGGGCAGATGTTGGCGTTCGAACCCCCCGTGTTCGGCGGCGACGCGACCCTTGGCGGGGCCGTTGCCAGCGGCCTCGCCGGACCCAGGCGCCCGTTCACCGGCGCGGTCCGCGATTTCGTGTTGGGCGTGACGATCCTCGACGGCCACGCCCGCACCCTCCGCTTCGGTGGGTCCGTGTTCAAGAACGTGGCCGGCTTTGACGCTTTTCGCCTGATGGCCGGGGCCTTGGGATGTCTGGGCGTACTGCTCGATGTTTCGTTGCGCGTCATGCCACGCCCCCGCGAGGAGCGTTGTCTCGCCTTCGACGAAGACTGGCCGGCCGCAGCCCGGCGGCTGGCGGGCTTGATGCGCCGCCCACTGCCTCTGAGCGGCGCCTTCCACGATGGCGAACGGCTGCACCTGCGGCTGAGCGGCGGCGAGGCGGCCGTAGCCGAGGCCGCCGTGGAAATAGGCGGCGATGTCGCCGGGCCCGAGATGTGGAACGCCCTTCGCGAATTGCGTGTTTGGCCGCTTCAATCAGAGCGCCTGTGGCGCTTGAGCGTCCCTCGCGGGGCTGCGCTCGAGGGCCTGGGCGGCGAACGGGTGTGGGATTGGGCCGGTGCGCAGCTCTGGCTGGCAACCGACGCGGCGCCGAACACGATTCGCGAAGCGGCGCTGGCGGCGGGAGGCCACGCCACGCTTTTCAGAGGGGCTGGCCCGGACGAACCCGTGTTCGAGGCGCTGCACCCTGCGCTTTTGGCGTTACATCAGCGTCTGAAGCGCGCCTTCGATCCGGCGCGCGTGTTCAATCCGGGCCGGATGTACGAGGATCTCTAGGTCGTGCGCACTCACATCGAAGGACCACTGGCCGACACAGCCTCCGGCGCAATTGCCGAGGCGGTGCTTCGCGCCTGCGTCCACTGCGGCATGTGCAACGCCACCTGCCCGACCTACCAGATCACCGGCGACGAACTCGATGGACCGCGCGGACGGATCTACCTGATCAAGCAGTCCCTGGAGGGACAGCCGACGTCTCGCCTCACCCAGACCCACCTTGACCGCTGCCTCTCCTGCCGCGCTTGCGAGACGACCTGCCCGTCGGGCGTGGAGTACCATCGCCTGCTCGACGTCGGGCGCGCCGAGGTGGCGGCGAAGGTGCGGCGACCGTGGCGCGAGCGGCTGACGCGATGGGTCCTTAGGGCTGTCGTGCCGCATCGCCGACGCCTCGCGCCGTTGTTCGCGTTGGGAAGGACCTTTCGCTTCGCTCTGCCCGCGGGTCTGGCCGCCAAGCTTGTCCGCCCCGATCCCGCCGGCGCGGCAGCGAGCGAGGCGCATTCGCGACGCATGGCGCTGCTGGTCGGATGCGTTCAGCCGGTGGCGGCGCCGCGCTTCAACGCCGCGACCCGCCGTGTGTTCGACGCCGTCGGCATCGGCCTGGACGAGACGGCGTCGGCGGGTTGTTGCGGGGCCTTGAGTTTTCATCTCGACGCGCCCGACGAGGCCCGCGCGTTCGCCCGGCGAAACATCGACGCCTGGTCGATGGCCTTGGACGCAGGCGCGGAGGCCATCGTGGTCAACGCCAGCGGCTGTGCGGCTTTCATACGCGACTATACGGACCTACTCATCGACGACCCGGCCTACGCCGCGAAGGCCGCTCGCATCGCCCATGCCGTGCGCGATCCGGTGGAGGTTCTGACCCAGACCCCGCCGACGGCTCGCCGGGTCCCGGACCAACGGCGCATCGCCGTCCACGACCCGTGCACCCTTCGCAACGGCCCCGGCCTCGACGGCGCGGTGGCGACGCTGCTGGCCAGTCTGGGCTACGACCCCCAGCCGGTTGCCGACGCGCACATGTGCTGCGGCTCCGCCGGGGCCTACGCCTTGCTCCAACCCGACCTCGCCGGTCGCTTGCGCGCCCTTAAGGTAGCGGCGCTCATGGCCGGTAAGCCCACCGCAATCTTCACAGCCAACATCGGCTGTTGGATGCACCTGGCCGAGGTATCGCCGGCGCCGGTCGGCCATTGGATCGAGGCGGTAGACGCCGTGATCTGAGAGTCTACATCCCCAGCGAGCGGGCGGCCGCCTTGTGCACGACCTTGCCGGCCTTGACGTTCAGACCTTCGGCGAAGCCCGGATCGTCGGCGAGGGCCTTGTCGACGCCTTTGTCGGCAAGAGCGAGGATGTAGGGGGCGGTAGCGGCGCTCAGCGCATAGGTGGATGTCAGGGGCGCGGCCCCGGGCATGTTGGCGACGCAGTAGTGGATCACTTCGTCGACGATGAAGGTCGGGTCGGCGTGAGTGGTGGGATGGCTGGTCTCGAAGCAGCCGCCCTGGTCGATGGCGACGTCCACGAGCACCGAGCCCGGGCGCATACGGCCAAGATCGGCGCGCGTGACGAGCTTGGGAGCGGCGGCGCCGGGAATCAACACGCAGCCGATCACCAGATCGGCCGTGGGCAGGGCCTCGGCCACCAGGTCGTGGGTGGAGTAGCAGGTCTTGAGCTGACCGCCGAACTGGTCGTCGAGCTCCTCCAGGCGCGCCGCGGAGATGTCGAACAACGTCACGTCCGCGCGGTGGCCCAGCGCCATCTGGGCAGCGTGCTTGCCGGCGACGCCGCCGCCCAGAATGAGCACCTTCGCCGGCAGAACGCCTGGCGCGCCGCCCAGCAGCAGTCCCCGACCACCGGCCGGTTTCAGCAGGTGATAGGCGCCGACGTCCACCGCCATGCGCCCGGCAACCTGGCTCATCGGCGCCAGCAGGGGGAGGCGCCCGAAACGGTCAGAGATGGTCTCGTAAGCGATCGCCGTGCACCCCGACGCCATCAGGCCCAGTGCCTGTGCGGGATCGGCGGCCAAATGCAGATAGGTGAACAGGATGTGGCGGGGCCTGAGGCGCGCGATCTCGACGGCCTGAGGCTCCTTCACCTTGACGATCATCTCGGCGGCCTCGAACACGGCGTCGGCGTCCGGCAGGATCGTCGCACCGACATCGACGAACGCCTGATCGGCAAGCCCTATCCCCGCGCCGGCCCCGGTCTCGACGAAGACCTCGTGCCCTTCGTGGCGGAGTCGCTGCACGATCCCGGGCGTGGCGCCGATACGGAACTCGAGGGTCTTGATCTCCTTTGGCACGCCAATGCGCATGAGGTGGCCGATCTCCAAACCGCTGAGGTCGCCCTGTTAGCACGAGGCTCGCGCGCTAGGCGATATCCCGGAAGCGCGGCTCCTCCACCAGGACCAGGAGCACGACCAGGGCGGCGCAGAGGAAAGCGATCGAGAGGCCGAACAGCGTCTGATAGCCGAGGGTCGCGCCGACGAGACCGCCGACCAGGGGTCCGGCCGCCGATACGGCCCCTTGCGAGGTCGAGGTGAGGGCAAGGCGCATTGCCATGTCTTCGCGCGCCCCGAACTCCAGCACCATGGTCTGGGAGCTCATCAGAAAGCCCGACTGCGCCGCCCCGAGGCCGAAGAACGCCAGCAGGATCCAACCCCGGACGTCCAGCAACGGGGCCAGGCCGCCGTGCGAGGACGCCGCGATCGCGGGGGCGAGCACCAGCAGCAGCGTCGCGGCAATCCACACCACCAGCGCCCCAACGAACGTCGAGCGGAAGCCGAAGCGATCTCCGGCGAGGCCCCAGATCATGTTGGTCACCGTGTCGGCGCCGAGGAACGCCAGGGACAGGAGCCCGAGGTTCTTACCGTCGAGCGCCAGGGAGCGGCCGGCATAGAGAATGTAGAACGGCGCGGCGACCCTGGCGGCCGTCGCCAGGGTCTGGGCGATCATGAAATACATGAAGCCGCGATCCTGGGTCAGCAGTGTCGGGAAATCCCGCAGCCGATCGATCAGCCGGCCCTTCGCGCGCAGCGTCGGCGGCTCGGGCTCGCGCATGAGGATGCGAAGAGCGGTCAGGCCCAGGCTGGTGAGCACGAACGCCAGGAGGAAGGTCGTCCCGTAGCCGTTACCGAACAGGTTTCGCTGGATGATGTAGCGCCCGGCGACCCAGGCCAGACCGGCGGCGATCGCCCCTCCGGTGACGTTGCGCACGGCCTGGAGCCGACCACGCCGGGCGATCGGAATGACCTTGGCGAGCAGGAGTTGGAATGCCACCTGCTGAGGCCCGGAGAACACGCCCAGCAGGAACAGGAACACCAGGACGGCGATCAGCAGCGTCTGGCCGTGCAGGAAGAAGCCGGCCAGGGCGACGCCCAGGATCTGGACCCGCATGAGGGTGCCCATCAGCATCGCGACGGGCAGGACCCGCTTGCGATGCTCGATCTGGGTCGCCCCGATCACCGGCGAGACGACACCGCCCAGTTGCTGCAGGGATTGCCCCAGGCCGACGATGAACGTCGAGCCAGAGAGCAGGTGCAGATAGGCCGGCAGAAACGTGGGCGCGTTGAACAGGCGAAAGCCGGTCATGCCCAGCATGCCGTGGATGAAATGGCCAGCGAAGTTGCGCGGCAGGTTCTTCCATACGAACCGCTCGTAGGCCGCTTCCGCTTCGATCAGATCCGACACCGGGCGCGTCCCTTCGCGCGTGGTGGTACCAGGATTCCAAACGATGAAAAGGCCGGCGGAGGTGTTGGCCCCGGAGAGTGGCGGGTTCTACTGGGTCAATCCGAACACGGTCACGGTCTTGTAGGCCGGGACGTAGACCCTGCCGTTGGCTTCCATCGGAGTCACGAACGAATTCCCGTTGCCCGGGCTCGACCACACGCCGGCATTGGCCGCGAAAAGCGGAGCGCCCAGGGCCGCGGCGTCGTAGGCCTCCAGCTGCTCGGTGGCGCCGCGCCGGACGAGCCACACGACGCCGGTTCCGTCCCGTTCGTTGTTGGAGGACACGATCGGCAGGGAACCGCCGTAGCCGGCGTGGCTCGTGCCAACGGCGGCGGGGGTGAGGCCGGGCGTCGCGCCGACGGAAACCTGGAACGACCGCAGCACATCGGAATCGATCTGGACATAGACCATGCCGTGGCCGCGGGAGACGAAGTAGGCCGGCCCCCCCCAGATGCCGCCGCCACTGCCCGCGAGGCGGATCGACTGCAGAGCGCCGGCGTCGCCGCTCTGAAGGCCGCCCAGGCTGGAGCGATTCAACAGGTACAGCGTGGCGTCTTTGCCCATCGTCACCGCCAGCGGCGGCGCCGTCTGACCGGAGATCGTCGGCAGAAGCATGATGCCGCCCGATCCAAAGTCGACGTCGCCGTCGTTGAGACTCTGCCAGGCGGCGGGGGTGAAGGTGCTGTTCACCGCCAGAAGAGTTCGGGAGAGCGACAGTACGCTCTCGCCGTAGTTCTGGGCGCCGACGCCGGTGTGGAACGCGCCGTTGCCGGTGACCACGAACAGGTTTGATTTGCTGTCGGCCGCCGGCGCGAAACCGGTCATCCAGATGCTCGCAAGTTCGTAACCCGCCGAGGTTTCGATGGTATTGAACGCGTGCCTCAAGTTAAGCTTGTTGTCGTAGCGAAGCAACCATCCGGAAATGGACCCCGCGTTGTTGTCGCAATGCGAGCCCAAGCTGACGTAGATCGCGCCGCCGGCGAACGCCAATCCGGCGCGACTCCACTGGTTCTGCGGATCGAAGCCGACCGTCTGGCCGCCTGATAACTGCGCCGACGGCGCGATTTCCACCGCCGGCAGGAGGTCGGCGCCGGTGCCGACGTCTAGGGCGTGCAGCTGGGTGTGGAACGAGAATGACGCGGGCTCCGTCGCCGCCACCACATAGAGCGTGGCCGCGCTAGGGCCGGAGCGCACGATGACCGGCGTGCTGGATATGCCGTATTCGGGATTGACGTCGCCGCAGCCCACGTCGTTGGTCGCCTGCGCCGTTCCGAGGTTGACCTTCCAAAGCTGCGCATAGGTCTTCGCGTCGAAGGCATAGACGGAGTTGTGACCCGTGGCGACGATCAGAACATCGTGCACCGCGCCACTCGGCAGAGTGTAGCCGGACACCAGAAGCGGCTGAGCGAAGACATTGCCGTCCACGTTCAGGGTGGCGATTTTCCCGAAGCTGGAGGAGGCGACGCTGGCGGCGGTCAGATCGGCCTCGCGCCGGTTCCAGCCGGTGCGGGAGTTGTCATTGTGGTAGGTCAGCACGTCGATCGGCGCGCCCGAGTAGACCCGGGGAGACCGTGCGAGGGGGGATTGCGCGGCAGGCTCCGCCAGCGCCGCCGGCGGCGGCCCGCGGTGGCCGTGGTGCGCCTTCATCGGCTGTGGAGCGCCGTTCACCTCGAGGCTGCCGACCGCGACCGGGCGATGGGACGGCTCGGCGATCGCCGGCGCGACGAGAGCCACCGCCGCCAGAACGAGGAGACCCCGACTCCAGGCAAAGCGGTTCATCAGGCTACTCCACAAAAGCTGTCGATCGAGCGATCGGTCATGCCTCGTGCGATCGCAAGCGTCGCCTGATCACAATATCTCGAACAGACCGGCGCCGCCCATGCCGCCGCCGATGCACATCGACACGACCGCATGCTTGACGTTGCCGCGTCGGCGGCCCTCCTGCAGCACATGGCCGGACAGCCGGGCGCCGGTCATGCCGAACGGATGGCCGATGGCGATGGATCCGCCGTTGACGTTGTACTTCTCAGGATCGATGCCGAGGGTGTCGCGGCTGTAGAGACACTGGCTGGCAAACGCCTCGTTGAGTTCCCAGAGGTCGATGTCCTCGACCTTCAGGCCGTGACGCTCGAGCAGGCGCGGCACGGCGAACACGGGGCCGATACCCATCTCGTCGGGGCGGCAACCCGCGACCGCCCAGCCTTTGAACACGCCAAGCGGCTGTAGTCCTCGCCGCGCCGCTTCCTTGGCCTCCATGATCACGACCGCCGCGGCGCCGTCGGAAAGCTGTGAGGCGTTGCCCGCGGTGACGAAATTGCCCTCGCCGCGCACCGGGGTCAGCTTTGCTAGGCCTTCGGGGGACGTGTCCGGCCGATTGCACTCGTCTCGATCGACGGTGTAGTCGACGATGCTTTCTTCCTTCGTGTTCTTGTCGACGACCTTCATCTTGGTCGGCATCGGCACGATCTCGTCCCGAAACTTGCCGGCCTGCTGCGCCGCGGCCATCCGGCGCTGGGATTCCAGCGAATATTCGTCCTGGTATTCGCGCGAAAGGTGATAGCGCTTGGCCACAATGTCGGCCGTGTCGATCATCGGCATGAAGATGTCGGGATACATTTCGGTCAGGCGCGGGTCATGGCCCCCGCCCCCACCGCCCGCGCCCTGCAGACTGATGGATTCGACGCCGCCGGCCACGACGCACTCGGCCCCGTCGTCGATCACGTAGCGGGCGGCCATGGCGATCGTCTGCAGGCCCGAGGAGCAGAACCGGTTGATCGTGACGCCCGAGGTTGTGATCGGCAGGCCCGCCAGTAGGGCGGCGGTGCGGCCGAGGTTGCCGGCTCCATGCGCGACATTGCCCATGAAGCAGTCTTCCACCGCCTCGGTCTCCACGCCCGCCTTCTGAACCGCGTGCTTCACCGCGTGCGCGGCCATGGACACCGTCGGCGTGATGTTGAACCCGCCGCGCCCGGACTTGGCCAGGCCGGTTCGGGCATAGGATACGATCACTGCTTCACGCATGGGGGCCTTCCTCCGTCAGCGAATTATGCTTGTCTGTCACTCTATCCCCGCGCGGGCCGATGGCTACTGAATTCGCGGGCCGAGGCGCGCCAGCAGCGCCTCGTATTCCCGCCAGAGCGCCGCCGGCAGCCGATCGCCGAACTTCGCGTAGTCGGGCGCGATGAGGGCGGCCTCCTCGCGCCAGACCTCGGCGTCGACGTCGAGCAGAAGGCCGAGCGCGGCTTCGCTCAGGGCCACGCCGGCGACGTCCAAAGCGCCCTGCGCCGGAACTCTGCCGATGGGCGTGTCGCGCGCCTCCGCCTCGCCCTCGAGGCGCTCGACGATCCATTTGAGCACCCGGCTGTTCTCGCCGTAGCCCGGCCACAGGAACCTGCCGTCCGGTCCCTTGCGAAACCAGTTGACGAAATAGAGGCGCGGCAGCTTGGCCGGGTCGGCTTGATCGCCAAGCTTCAGCCAGTGCGCGAAATAGTCGCCCATGTTGTAGCCGCAGAACGGCAGCATGGCGAAGGGATCGCGACGCAGGGCGCCGATCCGGGTTTCGGCCGCCGCGGTGCCCTCCGACGCGACGTTGGAGGCCAGGAACACCCCCTGGCGCCAGTCGTAGGCTTCGGTGACCAGCGGGACGGCGCTGGCGCGGCGACCGCCGAACAGAATGGCCGAAATCGGCACGCCGCGCGGATCCTGCCACTCGTCCGCGATCGACGGGCACTGGCTGGCGGGCGCGGTGAAGCGGGCGTTGGGATGAGCGGCCGGGTCGCCCGACGCGGGGCTCCAGGGACGACCCTTCCAGTCGGTGAGGCCTTCGGGCGGAGAGGCTGTCAGGCCCTCCCACCAGACGTCGCCGTCGGCGGTCAGGGCGACATTGGTGAAGATGCTGTTGGCGCGCAGTGCGGCGACAGCGTTGGCGTTGGTGGCCGCGCCGGTGCCGGGCGCGACGCCGAAGAAACCCGCCTCCGGGTTGATCGCCCACAGGCGCCCATCGTCGCCGAACCGCATCCAGCAGATGTCGTCGCCCACCGTCTCGGCCTTCCAGCCCGGCAGGGTGGGCTCGAGCATGGCCAGGTTGGTCTTGCCGCAGGCGCTCGGAAAGGCGGCGGCGATGAAATGGACTGCGCCGGCCGGCGACGTGAGCTTGAGGATGAGCATGTGCTCGGCCAGCCAGCCCTCGTCCCTGGCCATCACCGAAGCGATCCTCAAGGCATAGCACTTCTTGCCGAGCAGGGCGTTGCCGCCATAGCCGGAGCCGTAGGACCAGATCTCGCGCGCCTCGGGGAAGTGGACGATGTATTTCGTCTCGCTGCACGGCCAGGGCACATCCTTCTCGCCGTCGACGAGCGGTTTGCCGACCGAATGCACCGCCGGGACGAAGAAGCCGTCGTCGCCCATGGCCTCGAGCGCCGCGCTTCCCATCCGGGTCATGATGCGCATGGAGACCACCACATAGGGGCTGTCGGTGATCTCGACGCCAAGGGCGCTGATCGCCCCGCCCAATGGGCCCATACAGAACGGAACCACGTACATCGTTCGTCCGCGCATGCAGCCGTCGAAAAGGCTCTGCAGCTCGGCCCGCATCCCTTCGGGCTCGCGCCAGTTGTTGGTCGGGCCGGCGTCGACCTCGTTGGCAGGACAGATGAACGTGCGACTCTCGACCCGGGCGACATCCTTGGGATCGCTGCGCGCGTAGAAGCTGTTGGGCCGCTTGACCGGGTCAAGCGCGATCAGGGTCCCGGCCGCCGTCATCTGGCGCGTGAGAGTGTCCCACTCGGCACTCGAACCGTCACACCCGTGCACGCGGTCCGGCTGGGTCAAGGCCGCGATCTGTTCGACCCAGGAGATCAAGGACCGATGCCGCGTGGGGGGCGATTCCAGACCTTGGATGATCGCCGAACCTGCTACCCCATGCCCGTCCGGCATCGTGTTCGCCCTCACCGCGGTTACCGTTACGCCACGAGCCGCCGGCTCCGGAAGCCTCCTTCCTAGGACGACCGCGCCGCCGTCGCAACGGCTCCGATGCCTCGGCCCGACGTCCCGCATGGCGGTCACCTGGCGCGCGGCGGGTCGCGCCAGTCGGTCGCGGTGACGGCGTAGAGTTCGACGATGTCGCTCAGCTTCTGGCCGCGCGCCTCGACCAGGGCCAGGCGGGCACGGTCCAGGCGACGCTGGGCCTCGATCACCTGCAGGAACGCGCTGCCGCCCAGGGCGTAGGCGTTGCGGGAGTCGCGCAGCGACCCCGTCGCGACCGCTTCGGCGCGCTCCTCCGCCGCCAGGCGTTCGTCGTCCCGGGCCAGGGCCGCGAGCACGTCCGCCACCTGCGAGAAGGCCGTGAGCACCGCAAGGCGATAGCGCGCCAGCGAAACGCGGGCCTGGGCCTCCGCCGCCCGCCGCTGGGCCCGCAGGGACCCGCCGTTGAGGATCGGCGCGGTCAGGCCCGCGCCGAGGTTCCAGCCCGTGGAGTCGTACGAAAACAGCGAGGCCGGCGTGAGGGCGCCTTGGCTGAGGCCGGCGGACAGTCGGATATCGGGATAGAGATCGGCGGTCGCGACGCCGATCCGCGCGGTGTCGGCGTGGAAGTCGGCCTCCGCCGCCAGAATGTCCGGCCGCGCGCGGACCAGGGTGGACGGCAGGCTGACCGGGATCCGGTCCGGCGGCGAAAAGGCCGCGAAGGCGAAATCGGGCGCGGTCCAGTCCGCGGGCGAGCGGCCGACCAGCGCGGCGAGCGCGTGGCGGGCCATCGCCAGCTCGCGGCCCAGCAGGGGGACCAGGGCTTGGTCTTCGGCCAGCTGAGCGCTGCCGCTGGCGCCGGCTGAGGGGGCCTCTCCGCCGGCCGCCTCGGCGCGGCGCACGATCTCGATGTTCCGCTGGTCGTCGGCGGCGATCTGGTGAAGGGCGTCGATCCGGGCGCGCAGGCCGGCCATCCGCACCGCCTGGAGGGCGACGTTGCCGGTGAGGCTCAGATAGGCGGCGTCGGCGCGGCGGGCCTGGGCCTGGGCCATGGCCGCGGCGGCTTCCACCCGGCGCCGGCCGCCGCCGAAGAGATCGAGATCGTAGCTGACCACGCCGCCGACGCTGAAGAGGTTGAAGGTCGGGTTGGGCAGGTTGGGAAAGCCGAAGGCGGCGAAGTCGAGGCGCTCGCGCTCCGCGCCTGCGTTGGCGTCCAGCTTCGGCGCGAGCTCGCCCCGAGCGGCGCGCTCCTGTTCCCCCGCCTTCTCCAGGGTCGCGACCGCCACGGCGACGGTCTGATTGCCGGCCAGGGCCTCGGTCATCACCGCGTTCAACTGGGGTGATCCCAGCGACTGCCACCACGGACCGGCGAGGCGGGCGTCCGGCGTTAGGGCGGCGATCCCGGGCGCCGGGTCGGCGGCCATGGCGTAGCCGCCTGCCGGGGCCACTGCCGGGGACTTGAAGTTCGGACCCACGGTCGCGCAGGCGGCCAGGGCCAGGGCGGAGACGCCGGCGCTCACCGCGCGCGCAAGGCGCAGGCTATTCGACCATCGCATGCACGGCCTCCGCGGCGATCCTGGGGGTGCGCATGAACAGCAGCAGCGGCATCACCGCCAGGGTGATGATCATCATCAGGCGAAAATCGTCGACATAGGCGACCATGGCCGCCTGCCGTGTGATCTCGCCGTTCAGGGCCTGGAGGCCGCCGCCCGTCGCGGGATCGAAGGCGGGCGGCAGGGCGGCGCGGACCACCGGATCTCCGGGGCGGATGTGTTCGACCAGGGTGGAATGGACCACCGAGGTGTTGGCTGTCCACACCGCCTGCATGACGGAGATGCCGACGCTGGCGCCCAGGCTGCGGGTGAGGTTGTAGATCCCGGCCGCCTCCGGACGGTGCTGGGGCTGCAGGGTGGCGAAGGCCAGGGCGCTCAGCGGCACGAAGATCAGACCCACTCCCAGACCCTGGATGACGCCGCTGACGATGATCAGGCGCGAATTCATCGACAGGTCGAACCCGGTCATCATCCACAGGCCGATCAGATTGAGCAGGAGCCCGGCCAGCAGGATGAAGCGCGTATCCACCTTGCCGATCAGCCGGCCCACGGCGAACATGGCGACGAACGAGCCGAGCCCCCTGGGCATGGTGACCAGGCCGCTCTCGAGGGCCGAATAGCCCATCAGCTGCTGCATCATCGGCGGCAGGAGCGCCATGCTGGAAAACAGCAGGATGCCGACGAAGAAGCCCAGCAGGGTGCAGGTGACGAAGTTGCGGTCCAGCGCCAGGGCGCGGGGCACGAACGGATCCCGGGCGGTCAGGCTCTGGACCAGGAACACCCAGACGGCGCCGACGCCGATCACCGCCCAGGTCCAGATCTCGGTGGAGGAGAACCAGTCGAGGGTCGGGCCGCGATCGACCATCAGCTGCAGCGCGCTGACCAGGATCGTGAGGCTGCCGAAGCCGATGAAATCGAACGGTCGCGCCGCGGCGCCGCCCTCCGACGACATGAAGACCGCGACGCCGGTGAAGGCCAGGGCGCCGATCGGCAGGTTGATGTAGAATACCCAGCGCCAGGAGAGATTGTCGGTCAGCCAGCCGCCAAGCGCCGGTCCGAAGATCGGTCCCAGGATCGCCGCGGCGCCCCACAGGGCCATTACCTGGCCGACCTGGCGGGGCGGATAGAGGTCCAGCACGGTCGCCTGCGACAGCGGGATGAGCGAGGCGCCGAACAGTCCCTGCAACAGGCGGAAGAGGACGATCTCGCCCAGGCCGGTGGCGATGCCGCACAGCATCGACGCCACCGTGAATCCGGCGATCGAGATCATGAACAGGCGCTTGCGGCCGATGCGGATCGAGAGCCACCCCGATAGCGGCGTCATGATCGCCGTGGCGATCAGATAGGAGGTCAGCACCCAGGTGATCTGGTCGGTCGAGGCGCCGACACTCCCCTGGATGTGCGGCAGGGCGACGTTGGCGATGGTGGTGTCGAGCGAGTTCATCACCGTCGCCAGCATCAGCGACAGGGTGATCGGCACGCGATTGGAGATGTCGGAGGCGGAGGACAGCGTGTGGCCTCAGCCGCGCGGCCTGGCGCTCGAAGGCGGCGCGCCCCGCACGTCCACGGTCACCTTGGCCGAGAGACCCGCCCGGCCGGCGACGTCGGGCGGAGGCCGGTCGAAGGCGATGCGGACCGGCAGGCGCTGGGCGACCTTGACCCAGTTGCCGGTGGCGTTCTGGGCCGGCAGGGCGGAGAAGCTGGAACCGGCGCCCGGGCTGAAGCTGGCGACGTGGCCAGCGAGCGAGCGATCGCCGTAGGCGTCGATCTTGATCTTCGCGGCCTGGCCCACGCGCATCTTGGCCAGCTGGTTCTCTTTGAAATTGGCCTCCACCCACGGCTGCCCCGAGAGCAGGAAAAACACCGTCTGGGCGGCGTTGACATAGGCCCCGACCTGCAGCTGATCGACCCGGGCGACGATGCCATCCACGGGCGCCAGAATCACCGTGCGCGACAGATCGACCTCAGTCGCCGCCCGCGTCGCCCTGGCCTGCAGCACGCTGGGATAGGCTTCGGGAGCGGTCGCAGCCCCGCCCAGATTGGCCAGGGCCGTCGCGACCTGCTGGCGCGCCACGGCGGCCTGGGCGGCGGCGACCTCGGCGTTGTGCGCCGCCTCCGCGGACTGTTCACGCGAGGCCACGCCGGCCGCGACCAGAGCCTTCTGCCGGGTAGCTTCGCGGGCGGCGAAGGCTTGGGTCTCGAGCGCCGAGCCGAGCAGCAGTTTCTGCTGGTCGTAGGCGGCCCGCAGCGCCGTCACCTGCAACCGAGCGGCCTCGACCGAGGCCTCGGCCCTGAGCGCCGCGGTGCGCTGGTCGGCGGGGTCCAGCCTGAACAGCACCTGGCCGGCCCGGACGCGCTGGTTCTCGACGACGTCGACCTCGATCACCCGCCCGGCGATCGCGGCGCTGATCGGCGCCTTGCCGACCTGCACATAGGCGTCGTCGGTGGATTGGGAGCGCCCGCCGGTGAGGATGAACCATGCCACGACGGCGACGATGATCAGGGGCCCGCCGATCATCAGGGGCCAGCGCCAGCGCGCCAGGCCCGACACGCGCTTGCCCGAGCCAACCTCTGCGTCGATGGGGTGCACGAATGCCGCGCCTTTCAGAACGGCGCCGGCGGGGCGCGGCTTTTTCATGCTGACCACCCTTGGCGGTGTCAAGTGAAAAGAGTACCATCGGGTTTCGTTTTGGGAGGCGGCCATGCGCACGAAGACCGACGCCAAGCGCCGGGCCCTCCTCGACGCGGCGGCGGCCGTGTTCCGAGAGCACGGCTTCGCCGGGGCCAGCATGAGCGCCGTCTCCGAGCGCGCCGGCGGCTCCAAGGCCACGCTCTATCGCTACTTCCCGTCCAAGGAGGATCTGTTCATCACCCTGATGCTGGACGCGGTGCTGGACGACGCCAACGCGGTGTTCGACACTTTGCGCCCCTCCGCCGACCTGCGCCTCACCCTGGAGGGCTTCGGGGCGCGGTTCCTCGCCCTCAACCTCTCCGAGCGCTCGCTCTCGGTGCGGCGCAACTCGATCGCCGAGGGCCTTCGCGCCGGCGTAGGCGAGCGGCTCTATGATCGCGGGGCCAAGGTCTTGTGGTCGCGCATGGCCAGCTTCCTGCAGGGCGAGATGGCCGCCGGGCGTCTGCGGGCGGAGGACCCGTGGATGGTGGCCATGCACCTGCGCGGCATGCTGGAGGCGGACCTGGTCAATCGCGCCCTGATCGGCGCCTCGGTCGACGCCCGCCCCGCCCGCCTGCGCGAACACGCCGCCAAGGCGGTGGAGGCGCTGCTGCGCGCCTACGGGGCCTGAGTTGCGGAAGGCGAAGAGCGGCATTTTTGGTGCGATTCTCGATTGACGATCCGAACAGGATATTGCAATATGTGATTGAACGCAAGGCGAAAATCGACGCCTCCCGGGGCGACGGAGTGACTAGAAACTGCTTAAATCTGCTAAAACCCGCTCGAGAATGACGCGGAGCCGCTGGCGAACGGCGCCTCCTCGCTCGACCACGCTGGACGGCGGCGCCGCTCCGCTGGGCTTCGCTGGCCTCTGCTGGGATCGCATAATGCGTGGCTCGTGCGAGCCCCGCCGTCGACGGCGGGCGCTATGCGGCGGGCGGGCGGTAACATGGTTGCGGGACATGTTGCTGGAGGAACGGGCCGACTGCGGATAGCGCCACGTCCCGTCCATGTCGCGCCAGGCCCAGCGCTCGTCCGGCCCGGGGCCCAGCACATAGTCCCGATAGCACTGGAACACCGCTCCGCCGCTGGCCGGCTGGCTCCACTGAAAATCCACCACCGTCTCGGGCCGCAGGCCATCGGTGGAGTGATAGTATTCCGGGTAGGCCGCGCCGGCCGCCGTCCTGCGCTCGTGATACATCGTGTGGCCCAGGGCGTCGGTGTGGGTCTGCATCACATTGGCGGGATCGATCACCCCCGGCGTCACCGTGATCCGGGCGATGCGCAGCTGGCCCTCTTCGTCCCTCTGCCCCGAGGCGATACGCCAGCCCCCCTGCCCCGTCCGCGTGCAGGCTGATCGGGCCGCGCGCTCGTGTCCAGTCATAATCCCGAGGGTTGGCCCGCCGGCCGGCCATTCCCTTGCGCTCCTTCGCCGGCTCCCCTAAGTCGGCGCGCGGCGGTCATCCGTCGCTCGCGGCCAGCCGGCGGCGGATTTTGTTCAATCGACGCAGAGCCCGAGGCCCCATGTCGCTCGATCTCGCGCCCGCTTCTCGCCAAGGCGCCGCCTCGCCGCTGACCCATCTGCAGCGCCTGGAGGCCGAGAGCCTGCACGTCCTGCGCGAGATCGTCGCCGAGTGCGAAAAGCCGGTGATGCTCTATTCGGTGGGCAAGGATTCGGCGGTGATGCTGCACCTGGCGGCGAAGGCCTTCTTCCCCTCGCCGCCGCCATTCCCTCTGCTGCATGTGGACACCACCTGGAAGTTCCAGGCGATGTACGAGATGCGCGAGCGCATGGCCAAGTCGCTCGGGTTCGAGCTGCTGGTGCACCAGAATCCGGACGCCAAGGCGCGCGGCATCAATCCGTTCGACCACGGGTCCCTCCACACCGATCTGTGGAAGACCGAGGGCCTGAAGCAGGCGCTGGACAAATACGGCTTCGACGCCGCGTTCGGCGGGGCGAGGCGCGACGAGGAGAAGAGCCGGGCCAAGGAGCGCGTGGTCTCGATCCGCTCGGCCTCGCACGGCTGGGATCCGAAGAACCAGCGGCCGGAGCTGTGGAAGCTGTACAACACCCGGCACACCAAGGGTCAGAGCCTGCGCGTGTTCCCGATCTCCAACTGGACGGAGCTGGACATCTGGCAATACATCCAGCTGGAAGCGATCCCCATCGTGCCGCTGTATTTCGCGGCCGAACGGCCGGTGGTGGAGCGGGACGGAACCCTGATCATGGTCGACGACGATCGCATGCGCCTGCTGCCGGGCGAGACGCCGACGATGCGCAAGGTGCGCTTCCGCACCCTGGGTTGCTATCCCCTGACCGGGGCCGTGGAAAGCGACGCCGAGACCCTGCCGCAGATCATCCAGGAGATGCTTCTGACCACCACCTCCGAGCGCCAGGGCCGAGCGATCGACCACGACCAGTCCGCCTCGATGGAGAAGAAAAAGCGGGAAGGTTACTTCTAGTGGCCCACGTCTCGGACCTGATTGCGTCGGACATCGAAGCCTATCTGGACGCGCACCAGCACAAATCGCTGCTGCGGTTCATCACCTGCGTCAGCGTGGACGACGGCAAATCGAACCTGATCGGGCGGCTGCTGTACGATTCCAAGATGATCTTCGAGGACCAGCTGGCCGCGCTGGAAGCGGACTCGAAGCGGGTCGGCACCCAGGGCGGGGAGATCGACTTCGCCCTGCTGGTCGATGGCCTCGCCGCCGAACGCGAGCAGGGCATCACCATCGACGTGGCCTATCGCTTCTTCTCTACCGACCGGCGCAAGTTCATCGTCGCCGACACGCCCGGCCACGAGCAATATACCCGCAACATGATCACCGGCGCGTCCACCGCCGACCTCGCCGTGATCCTGATCGACGCCCGCAAGGGCGTGCTGACCCAGACGCGGCGGCACAGCTTCCTGGTGGGGCTGATCGGGATCAGGCATGTGGTGCTGGCCGTCAATAAGATGGACCTCGTGGGCTTCGACGAGGCCAGGTTCGACGAGATCGTCGCCGACTACACCGCCTTCGCCGGCGAGATCGGCCTGACCGACATACTGGCGATCCCGATTTCGGGCCTGCGCGGCGACAACATCGCCTCCCTGAGCGATCGCACGCCGTGGTACCGCGGCCCCTCGCTCATGCGCCACCTTGAGACGGTGGAGATCGACGCCTCCGGCCCGGCGGCCGGACCCCTGCGTCTGCCGGTGCAGTGGGTGAACCGCCCCAACCTCGATTTCCGGGGCTTCAGCGGCCAGATCGCCTCGGGCGTGGCGCGGCGGGGCGATGCGGTGCGTATCCTGCCGTCGGGCCGGGAGAGCCGGATCGCGCGCATCGTCACCAAGGACGGCGATCTGGAGAGCGCCCAGGCGGGGCTGTCGGTCACCCTGACCCTGGCGGACGAGGTCGACTGCTCGCGCGGCGACGTGATCGCGGCCGCCGCCGCTCCGGCCGAGGTGGCCGACCAGTTCGAGACCACGATCGTATGGATGGCCGCCGAGCCGATGCTGCCCGGCCGGCCCTATCTGCTGAAGAGCGGGGCGACGATGGTCTCGGCGACGGTCACCGAGCCCAAATACAAGATCAACGTGAATACGCTGGAGCACCTGGCCGCCCGGCAGCTGGAGCTGAACGAGATCGGGGTGTGCAACCTCAGCCTCGATAGGGCCGTCGCCTTCGATCCCTACGAAGCCAACCACGACATGGGCGGCTTCATCCTGATCGACCGCATCACCAACGCCACGGTCGGGGCGGGCATGATCCGTTTCGCCCTGCGCCGGTCGCAGAACATCCACTGGCAGGCGGTGGACGTGAACAAGGCGACTCGGGCCGCCGCCAAGGGCCAGAAGCCGGCGGTGCTGTGGTTCACGGGCCTGTCCGGGGCCGGCAAGTCGACCATCGCCAACCTGGTGGAAAAGCAGCTGCTAGCCCAGGGCCGCCACACCTATCTGCTGGACGGCGACAATGTGCGCCATGGCCTGAACCGCGATCTGGGCTTCACCGACGCCGAGCGGGTGGAGAACATCCGGCGCGTGGCGGAGGTGGCCAAGCTGATGGTCGACGCCGGGCTGATCGTGCTGGTCTCGTTCATCAGCCCGTTCCGCTCGGAGCGGCGCATGGCCCGGGACATGATGGCCGAGGGCGAGTTCCTGGAGGTGTTCGTCGATACGCCGCTGGCGACCGCCGAACAGCGCGACGTCAAGGGTCTCTACGCCAAGGCTCGGCGCGGCGAGCTCAAGAACTTCACCGGCATCGACAGCCCCTACGAGGCGCCCGAGGCGGCGGAGATCCGGGTCGACACCAGCGCCATGTCGGCGGAGGCCGCCGCCGAGGTCATCGTCGCCCGCCTGACCTGAACCGCCGCCGAGGTTTCAGAACTTCAGCACGATCTTGCCGAAGTGGTCGCCGGCCCGCATGGCTTCGAGGGCGGCCACGGCCTCGGTGAACGGGTAGACCTTGTCGACAACCGGGGCGATGCGTCTCGCCTCGATGGCGCGGCACATGGCTTCGAACATCGTGCGTGATCCGACGCTGACACCCTGAAGCTTCGCGCCGGTGCTGATCATCGTTCCCATGGACAGCGGCTCGGCGGCCCCGCCCAGCACGCCGATGACGGCGATGTGGCCGGAGAGGGCGGTCGCCTTGAGGCTCTGGGTCAGGGTCCCGCCGCCGCCGACCTCCATCACGAAGTCGACGCCCCGGCCCCCGGTGAGCGCTCGCGCCGCCGCGCCCCAGTCGGGCGTCGTCCTGTAGTTGATGGCCTCGTCGGCCCCCAGCGCCCGCGCGCGCTCAAGCTTGGCGTCGGAGGAGGAGGTGATGATGGTGCGATAGCCCGCCGCCTTGGCGAACTGCAGGCCGAAGATCGACACGCCGCCGGTGCCCTGGAGCAGCACGGTGTCGCCCGGCTCGAGGCGCGCGTCCTCAAACAGGGCGCGCCAGGCGGTCAGGGCCGCGCACGGCAGGGTCGAGACCTGTTCGTCGGTCGGGAACTCCGGCACGAGGCTCAGGCCGTCCTGGCTGAAGGCCGCGAGCTCGCGTCCGGCGCCCGGTATCGGCATGCCCAGGGCGCTCATCAATCCGGCCAGGGTGGGCTTGCCCGTGATCCAGTCCTGGAAGAACAGGGTCGCCACCCGGTCGCCCACCCTGACCCGCGTGACGCCCTCGCCCACCGCCTCGACCACGCCACAGCCGTCGGAGAACGGCGTCAGCGGCAAGGGTGTCGCGCGGCCATAGACGCCGTTGATCATCAGGAGGTCGCGGTAATTGAGCGACACCGCGCGCATGCGCACCAGCGCCTGTCCGGGGGCGGGAGACGGCTCCGGCAGATCGACCACGCTCAGATGGTCGAGGCCGATATCGCCGACGAGCTGCAGGGCGCGCATGCAATAACTCCGTATCTAGCCGGCCAGGCCGGCGGGAAGGTCCAGGCGCCGGCGGCTCGCCATCTCCTGGTAGAGCGCCAGGATTTCGCGATCCAGGGCAGGGTCGGCGCCCGCCTCGGCGGCCTCGTGCAGGAGGATCAGAAGGCGGCGCAGATCCGCATTGGCCGCGTCGAGGGCGCTCCAGGCGAAATCGGTGTCTTCGCCCAGGGCCGCGAGGCGCAGGGCGGCGCCCAGGGTCGCATCCTGATCGGCGGCTACGCGCGCGAAAAGAGCCCGCATCGTCCGGTTCTCCCAGAGGCGCGCGGCGACGCCCAGCTCCGCCTCCTGGGCCGACAGCATGGCGAGCATGCCCAGGAGGCCCAGCCGGCCGGCGAGATAGTCTCCGCCGGCCTCCGGCGATTGCGGCGCGCCCATGGCCAGGGCCTGGCCCAGAATAATGTCCGGCAAGGCGGGCGTCATGCGGCCTCGGGGGTGGCGAGCCACTGGGCCAGGATCTCGTCCTGGCGCCTGGCCGTATACCAGCCGGAAAAGGCCAGCACCGGTTCGACCATGCCCCCGTCCCGCCAGGCCTTGGCCGCCGAGGTCCAGATCGCCTGACCCTTGACCGAGGCGAACAGGCGCCACCACGCTAGGGCCGCCGGGTCGATCCGCAGGCCGCTGGCGTCGCGCCAGACATCGAAGGCCGCCTCGGGCTCGATCATGCCCGAAATCCGGCGGTCGCCGGGATGGGTCCACAGGGGGTCCATCGCCCAGGCGAGGTCTTCGAGGGGATCGCCCAGATGCGCCATCTCCCAGTCGAGCACGGCGACGATGCCGCCCTCGCCATCGTGCAGGAAATTGCCGGAGCGATAGTCGCCGTGCACCACCGACAGCCTCTGGGCCGGCGGCGGCGGCGCCCGGCGCAGGCGCCGGATGGCGGCGCGGACGATCGGCTGGGGATGCTGCTCGTCGGCCTCGATGACGCCGGCCCAATAATCGAGTTCGCGCCGCCAGCAGTCTTCCGGGGCCGGCATCGGGGCCGCCTCGAGGATGGGGAGGCCCGCGAGCGGTTCGGCGGCGATGCGCCCCATGATCGAAAAGAACCGCTCGCCGATAGCGCCGGCCTGGTCGCCGAACGGCTCGGCGGCGAACGGACTGCCGGGCGCGCCGCCGTCGATCCGGCGCATGATGAAGAACGGGCGTTCGAGCTCCGCGCCGTCCGTCTCCAACCATAGCGCCTCGGGAGCGGCGACACCCTTGCCGTGGAAGGAGCGCAGAGCCAGGAACTCCAGGCGGCGGTCGGTATCGATCAGGCTCTCCGGCGGATCGCGTCGCAGGATGAAGCCGGCCCGCTCGACGCCCGCCAGGGTGTCGAACCGATAGGTCTCGCGGCTGGCGCCGCCGGAGATGCGGGCGAGCGACTCGACGGCGGTCGGAACCCCGGAAACGCGGGTGAGATAGGCCGCGAGCCGATCGGCGAGGGTCACGCGGGCGAGGGCGCGAAGTCGAGCACGTCGGCGAAGCCCGACGGCGCGTGCGGCCCCACGACGAGTTGCTCCAGCACTCCTCGGCCCACCTCCTCGCGGCCGTCGGCCCAGGTGGCGGTCACCTGGCTCAGGGCCTGGATATGGAGGTGGTGCGGCAGGCGGACGTCGACATCGGCGAGGGTCAGGTCCTCGCGCTCGACGGCGAGCGGCCCATGCTCGAGCCCGTGCGCCCATCGGGGATGGCCATAGCCCAGCCCCAGCATGAAGAAGGTCTGCAGCGGCTCGAAGGTGACCCGAAGCGGCAGGCCCTGGCCGTCGAGAGTGACCACGGCGCGGCGCGCGTGGCGCGTGCCGGGGGCCCATTCCACGTCGATCGTGCAGGCGGAGGTCTCGCGCAGATCGGCGGCGGCCGCGCCGTCGGGGGCCCAGACGGCCCGCCGGTTCCACGGCTCGCCGTGGGCGTCGTCGTTGCGATGAAAGAAGAAGCCGCCGGACGGCAGGTTGGACGGCGACCACATCCAGTAGAACTGGAACGGCGCGGGGGGCGCGTGCGGCTGGGCGTCGGGCGCGCCCACGGGCCGCACGCCCCAGGAACGATCGCGCGTGCCGGTGAAGCCGTCCACGCTACGACGCTGGCCGTCGAGCTCGATCCAGCCGCTGTAACGACCGTTCTGGGTGAGGCGGGTCAGATCCATCAGGATGCGCGGGCCCTGCCGGCGGATGAAGCGCGGCTCCTCGAGCGGAAAGGCGCGGCCCTCGAACAGCACGTCCGCCTTCAGCCCCTGGTCCGGCGCGTCGACCTTCAGGCGCAGGCGCTTCAGCGGTTCGACCACCTCGATCGAGATCGGTCCGACCGACAGGTCCATGCGCTCCATCCGGAGCCAGCGGCTGGCGTGCAGGGCGGTCTGGACGCCGTCGCGGATGACGCAGAAGCTGGCGTCGGCCACGTTCAGGTGCGGATAGACCCCGAACGCCATGGCGAAGAAATCGCCGCCCTCGGCCCCATAGCCGTTGAAGAAATAGCGATCGTAGAAGTTCCGGTCGGTGCCGGAATAGGCGATCGGCTCGCTGGTCTGATGGATCGGATAGTCGTCACCCTTGGTCAGGGCCATGGCGCGCCTCCTGGTCGCGGCGAGCCTAGGATCGAAGCGATCGGCTTGGCAACGATCACCCTGGGTCACTGGCGCCGCGAGCAAATCCGGCTAAGGTTCGGCCGTTCAACCTGGAGAGACGAGCAGCATGCGGATGGTTCCTGGATCGGCGATCGCGGCCGCCCTGTTGCTCGGCCTTGGTCTGGGGCCGGCGGCGGGCGCGGCGTCTCCGGCCATATCGGACCAGGCGTTCAGCGCCCTGCACTGGCGCGGCATCGGCCCCTATCGCGGCGGCCGGGCGCTGGCGGTGACCGGGGTCCCGGGCCAGCCGAACCTGTTCTATTTCGGGGCCGCGTCGGGCGGGGTCTGGAAGAGCAACGACGCCGGAGCTCGCTGGACGCCGATCTTCAACGGCGAGGCGAGCGCGTCCATCGGGGCCATAGCCGTGGCCCCCAGCGATCCGAACGTGCTCTATGTCGGCACCGGCGAGGGCGCGCTGCGCGGCGACATCACCTGGGGCGAGGGCGTCTATCGCTCCGGCGACGGCGGCAAGACCTGGACCCACGTCGGGCTGGAGGACACCCGCCAGATCGGGGCTGTGATCGTCGATCCGGCCGATCCGAACATCGTGCTGGTGGCGGCCATCGGCCACGCCTTCGGCCCCAACGGCGAGCGGGGCGTGTTCCGCACCACCGACGGCGGCAAGAGCTGGACCCGGGTGCTCTACAAGGACGCGGACACCGGAGCGATCGACGTCACCTTCGATCCGCACGACGCGAGGATCGTCTACGCCGCCCTGTGGCAGGTGCGACGCCAGCCGTGGTCGTTCAGCAGCGGCGGGGCGGGAAGCGGCCTCTATCGCTCGTCCGACGGCGGCGTCACCTGGACACGGCTGAGCGGCAACGGCCTGCCGGGCGGGATGCTGGGCCGCATCGACGTGGCCGTCTCCGGAGCCGACCCGAAGCGGGTGTGGGCGATGATCGAGGCCAAGGACGGCGGACTCTATCGCTCCGATGACGCGGGCGTCCACTGGACGCGGGTGAACCAGGACGGCCGCCTCACCCAGCGGGCCTGGTACTTCTCCAAGATCTGGGCTGATCCGAAAGCGGTGGATACGGTCTACGCCCTCAATACGGGCATGCTGCGCTCGACCGACGGCGGCAAGAGCTTCAGCCTCGTTGCGGCGACGCACGGCGATCACCACGGCCTGTGGATCGACCCGGCCAATCCGCAAGCCATGATCAACGGCAACGACGGCGGGGCCAGCGTGTCGCTCGACGGCGGCAAGACCTGGTCCACCCAGGAGAACCAGCCGACCGGCGCCTTCTATCACGTGGCCGTCGACAGCCGGTTTCCCTATTTCGTCTACGGGGCCCAGCAGGACAATTCCAACCTCGCGGTGGCCAGCTTCAGCGACGAGGGCGTGATCGGCCCGCGCGACTGGTATCCGGCCGGCGGCGGCGAATCCGGCTTCGTGGTCCCCGACCCGCGCGACGCCCAGATCATCTACAGCAACGCCGAGAACCAGTACGGCCGCTTCGACCGCCGCGCCATGCAGGTACGCAACATCAGCCCCGACCCGATCGACAATTCCGGCCACCCGGCGAGCGAACTCACGCACCGGTTCAACTGGACCTCGCCGCTGATGCTGTCGCCGCACGACCCCGACGTGCTCTACACGGGCTCCGAAGTGGTCTGGAAGAGCGCCGACCACGGCGACAGCTGGACGATCATCAGCCCGGATCTGACGCGCAACGACAAGACCAGACAGACCGCGAGCGGCGGGCCCCTGACCAAGGACATCACCAGCGTCGAGTACTACGACACGATCTTCGCCCTGGCCGAGAGCCCGCTGGTCAAGGGCAAGCTGTGGGCCGGCTCGGACGACGGCCTGGTCAATCTGCGGAATGGGGAAGGCGCGGCCTGGCGGGCGGTGACGCCGCCCGATCTTCCGGCCTGGAGCACAATCAGCCTGATCGAGCCTTCGCGGTTCGACGCGCGCGCCGCCTATGTCGCGGTGGACCGGCACAAGCTCGACGACATCGCGCCCTATGCCTGGAAGACGAAGGACGATGGCGCGACCTGGACGTCGATCGTCGCCGGCCTGCCGGCCGGGGCGGTGGTGCACGCGGTGCGCGAGGATCCGGTGCGCCGGGGCCTGCTCTATGCGGCGACCGAACGGGGCGTCTACGTATCGTTCAACGACGGGGCCGCGTGGCGGTCGCTGCGGCTGGAAATGCCCGCGGCGCCCGTCCACGACTTGGTGGTCAAGGGCGATGATTTGGTGGCGGCGACGCATGGGCGCGGCTTCTGGATCCTCGACGACGTGACGCCGCTGCGCCAGGCCGCCGCGGGGCCGGCCGCCCTGACGCTCTATGCCCCCGAGACCGCGGTGCGGCTGTACTACCCCGACGAGGTCGACGCGCGCCGCCCGGTGGGCGAGAACCCGCCCGCGGGGGCCCTGATCGACTATGTGCTGCCGAGCGCGCCCTCCGGCGAGCTGACGGTGGACATACTGGACAGCCAGGGCCGGGTGATCCGTCACCTTTCCAGCACCAAGACCGCCAAGGACCCGCAACCGCCGGAGTGGCCCGACCAGATCGTGGTCAGCGACCTGATCCCGGCGCGCGCCGGCATGAACCGGCTGGTCTGGGACCTGCGCATGGACGATCCGGCGCAGATCCCCGGGGCCTTCTATGAGGGCGTCGCGCCGCGCGGGCCGATCGTCGCGCCCGGCCGCTACCAGGTGCGGCTGACCCTGGCCGGGCAGACGCGGACCGCGCCCCTGACGATCATCGCCGATCCCCGCGCGCCCGGGGCGGACGAGGCCATCGCGACCAAGACGGCCCTGGCGGTGGCGACCGCCACCGACATCGACACTCTGCACAAGGCGGTCAACGCCATCCGCGCCGCCCGGGCGCGGCCGGGCGGGGCGGGCCCGGAGGCGGCGCGGATGGACACCATCGAAGAGGCGCTGATGCAGGTGAACATGAAGGGCTCGGAGGCCAATCTCGCCTTTCCCGGCATGCTGAACGAGCAGTTCGCCGCTTTCGCCTCCACCCTGGAGGACGCCGACACCCCGCCGACCCGCCAGCAGCGCGAACTCTACGATTCGCTGCACGCCAAGCTCGTCGTACAGCTGGAGCTCTGGCGGCGACTGGCGGCGGAGATGCGCGTGGCTGCATGAGCCGGCTCCCGCCGCGCCTCTGGCTGAGCCTGGCCGCGATCAGCGGCGCGATCGCCGTGGGGGCCGGCGCCTTCGGCGCCCACGGCGTCGCCGATCCCACCGCCCGGAGCCTGCTCTCCACCGGCGCGTCCTACCAGATGAGCCATGCCCTGGCGGTGTTCGCCTGTGCGGCCGTGGCGGCCCTGGGCGGCGAGCGGGCCTGGAGCGCGGCCCCGCTGTTCCTGGCCGGCGCGGCGCTGTTCAGCGGCTCGCTCTACGCCCTGGCCCTCGGGGCGCCGCGCTGGATCGGGGCGGTGACGCCGATCGGCGGCCTGGCGTTCATCGCCGGCTGGATCGTGCTGGCCTTCGCCACGCGGGCGATCGCGCCCCGGCCGGCGCCGCCTGTCTGATCCTCACCCCCAAGCCGAAACGGAGGCCCCCATGTCCGCCCTCGAGAGCCTGATGCCGGCGGTGCAATACGCCGATGTGAACGGCGTGCGCCTGGCCTATTACGAAGCCGGCCCCCGGCGCGGCGCCCCGATCGTCTTCTGCCACGGCTTTCCGGAACTGGCGTTCTCGTGGCGCCACCAGATCGCGGCTCTGGCGGCCGCCGGCCGATGGGTGATCGCGCCCGACCAGCGCGGCTATGGCCTCTCGTCGCGGCCTTCCGCGGTCGAAGCCTACGACATGGCGCACCTGGCCGGAGACGTGGTGGGCCTGCTCGACCACCTGGGGGTGGAGAAGGCCATACTCTGCGGCCACGACTGGGGCGGGATCGTCGTCTGGCAGACCCCACTGCTGCATCCCGGGCGCGTGGCCGGGGTGATCGGCTTGAACACTCCGTTCATCGCCCGGGCGCCGGCCGATCCGATCGAGATCATGCGCCGAAGGTTCGGCGAGGAGATGTACATCGTGCATTTCCAGAAACCGGGCGAGGCCGACGCCATACTGGACGGCGACGTGGCCAAGGCGTTCGACTTCTTCATGCGCCGGCCGCTGCCGGGCGAGGCGCCGGCGGAGGGCGGGATATCCGGCAGCGTGCTGGCCGACGGCGAGACCGCGGCGCCCGGCGAATCCGCCTTCGCCCTGGTCAAGCTGCTGCAGCTCTACGACCCGGCGTTCGACCCGCGCGAACGCTTCCTCACCCCCGAAGAGACGGCGGTGTTTGTGCAGACGTTCGAGCGGACGGGCTTCACCGGCGGCATCAACTGGTATCGCAATTTCACCCGCAACTGGCGCGCCTCTGAGGGGGTTCGCGAACGGGTCGATGTGCCCTCGCTGATGATCATGGCCGAGAAGGACGCGGTGCTGCCGCCCTCGGCCGCCGACGGCATGGAGGCCTATGTGACGGACCTGGAGAAGGTCCTGATAACAGACTCCGGTCACTGGACGCAGCAGGAACAGCCGGAGGCGGTGAATCGGGCCATGCTCGACTGGCTGGCGAGGCGCTTTCCGGCGTAGAAGGCGCGATGGACCGCAGCACCCCTCACCCCGCCCCGATGTCCGCCGCCGGCCGGCGGGGCCTGTATGTCGAGACCGAGCCGCTCCGTTCGGGGTGGATGAAGACCGAAGGTCGGCACGAGATCTTCTTCGAGGAGTGCGGCTCGCGCGACGGCAAGCCCGCGGTGGTGCTGCACGGCGGCCCGGGCGGGGCGATCAACCCGACCATGCGGCGGTTCTTCGACCCGGCCCGCTGGCGGGTGGCCCTGTTCGACCAGCGCGGCTGCGGCAAGAGCCGGCCCAACGCGTCGCTGGAGAACAACACCACCTGGGACCTGGTCGAGGACATCGAGCGCCTGCGCCGGCATCTGGGCATCGAACGCTGGTGCGTGTTCGGCGGCTCCTGGGGTTCGACCCTGGCCCTGGCCTATGCCGTCACCCACCCGGAGCGGGTCACCGGCCTGATCCTGCGCGGGGTGTTTCTGCTGACCCAGCGCGAACTGGACTGGTTCTACCAGGACGGGGCCTCGATGCTGTTTCCCGACGCCTGGGAGCGGTTCGCGGCGGCGATCCCGCCGGCCGAGCGCGGCGACATGGTGGGCGCCTATCACCGCCGGCTGACGGGCCCCGATCCCAAGGAGCGGGCCCGCGCCGCGGCCGCCTGGAGCCAGTGGGAGGGCGACACCCTCTCCCTGCGCGGACCGCAGGCGCGGCCTTCCAAGTTCAACGAGGTGGACTTCGCCGTCGCCTTCGCGCGTATCGAGTGCCACTATTTCGCCAACAAGGGATTCTTCGCCGAGGACGGCTGGCTGCTTAAGCAGGTGGCGGCCATCCGCGCGATTCCGGGCTGGATCGTCCAGGGCCGGTTCGACGTGGTCACGCCGCTGGAGAGCGCCTGGGCCCTGAAGAAGGCTTGGCCCGAGGCGCGCTTCGAGATCGTCTGGGACGCCGGCCACGCCTCCACCGAACCCGGCATCGTCGACGCCCTGGTCCGCGCGACGGATCAGGCTCTCGCGGCGTGATCTAGATCAGCGCCCCGCGGCCGCTGGCGACTTCCGAGTAGCGGTGCACGCGGACGGCCATCACCAGGGCGAAGCCGGCCATCATGGTGATCATCACCGTGCCGCCGTAGGAGAGCAGCGGCATGGGCACGCCGACCACGGGGGCGAGGCCCATCACCATAGCCCCGTTGATCAGCACGCAGAGGGCGAAGGTGGCGATCACGCCGGACGCGGCCATCCGGCCGAAATGGCTGTGCGCCAGGGCCGCGATGCGCAGGCCGATGAAGATCACGGCGGCGTAGAGCACCAGCACCGAGGCGCAGCCGACGAAGCCGAACTCCTCGGCCAGGGAGGCGAACATGAAGTCGGTGGACTTTTCCGGCAGGAAGTTGAGCTGGCTCTGGCTGCCCAGGCCGAAGCCCTTGCCCAGCAGGCCGCCGGAGCCGAGCGCGATCTTCGACTGGATGATGTGGTAGCCCGCGCCCGAGCGGTCTGCCTCCGGGTTGAGGAAGGTGAACAGGCGGGCGCGCTGGTAGGGCTTGAGCACGAAGCTCGCCGCCAGGGGAACCGCCGCGCCGACCAGGAGCAGGCCGGCGCCGACCAGACGCAGGCTCAGCCCGGCCAGGATCATAATCACCCCGCCGGTGGCGGCGATCAGGACGGCGGTGCCCAGATCCGGCTGGTGGGCGACGATGGCGGCCGGGACGGCGATCAGGGCGGCGGGGATCAGCAGCCACCAGGAGAGGCCGGCGGAGCGAGCCGGCAGGCTGTGGTAGAACCGCGCCAGGGCCAGGACGAGGCCGACCTTGACGATCTCCGACGGCTGCAGGCGCACCGGCCCAATATCGAGCCAGCGCTGGGCCCCCATGGTCGAATGGCCAACGACGGCCACTGCGAGCAGCAGGAGCAGGCCCAGGCCATAGACCGGATAGGCGATCGCGAACCAGATCCGCAGGTCAGCCATGGCGAGGACCAGCATGGCGATCAGGCACAGGCCGAACAGCTCCAGATGGTGGCCGGCCCAGGGGCTCCACGAGCCTCCAGCGACCGAATAGAGCATTAGGGCGCCGACGCCGGCGATGGCGCAGAGCAGGACGGTGAGGGTCCAGTCGATCTGGCCGAGCTTGACGATCAGCCGGTCGCGCTCGCCGGCGCGGGTGATGGCGCTGGCGGTCATGTGGCGGTCGGGGCCGACGGCGGCGGGGCGGGCGGCGCGAGGATGCGGGCGCGCACCTCGGGATCCTTGAGCAGGGCCACGCGCATGATCTCCCGCGCCCGGGGCGCCGCGGCCTCGGCCCCGAAGCCGCCGTGCTCCACCAGCACGCTCATGGCGTAGCGCGGATCGTCGAACGGGGCGAAGGCGATGAACCAGGCATGGTCGCGCAGGGCCCAGGCGCCCTTCGCGCCGTGCGCGCCGCGGCCGCCGCCGTAGTCGTGCGCCTGGGCGGTGCCGGTCTTGCCGGCCATCTTGACCGGGCCCATGCCCAGATCGGCGGCGCCGTTCTTGGCCGCCGTGCCGCTGACCACCACCGCGGCCATGGCGTTCTGCACGAAGCGCAGATGCTCCCTGGCCGCCGGCAGGGCGGGGGCCAGGGCGCCCGACGGCTGCACGGCGTCGCCGATGGCGTGCACCAGGCGGGGTTGCAGGGCCGTGACGCCATTGGCCAGGCGCGCGGCCATCACCGCCAGCTGCAGGGCGTTGACGCTGACATAGCCCTGGCCGATGCCCATGCTGGGCGTCTCGCCGGGATGCCAGACCGGATCGTGGGGGAACGCACGCCGCTTGTAGGCGGCGTCCGGCACGATGCCCGTCTTCTGGCCGGGAATGCCGATGTCGAAGCTCTGGCCCAGGCCGAAGGCGCGGGCCATTGCGGCGATCCGCTCCGGCCCGACCGCCAGGGCGGTCTGATAGAAATAGATGTCGCACGAGGTGCGGATGGCGTCGTGCATGTTCAGCGTGCCGTGCGCGGCGTCGCAGTGCCAGACCCGTCCGCCCCAGGCCCAGGCGCGGTTGCAGGTGTGGGTGGTGGCGGGATCGACGCCCTTTTCCAGCGCCGCCAGGGCGACCATGGTCTTGAACGTCGAGCCGGGCGGATAGGTGGCGGTCAGGGCCTTGTTGAACAGCGGCTTGCGGTCATAGCCGGTCAGGGCGTGATACTCGGGCGCGGTCAGGCCCTTGACGAAGCCGTTGGCGTCGAAGCTGGGCGCTGAGACGAGGCACAGCACATCGCCGCTGCGGCAGTCGAGCATCACCGCCGCCCCGCTCTCCTCGCCGAACACCTCGAGGGCGCGGTTCTGGATGTCGGCGTCCAGGGTCAGGCGGATCGGCGCGCCGGGGGTCGAGGCCACGTCGCCGGACGGGTCCTCGCGCACGACGCGGCCCTTGACGTCCACCTCCACCTTCTTGGCCCCGGCCTTGCCGCGCAGGGCGAGGTCGTAGGATTTCTCGACCCCCTGCTTGCCTATGCGAAAGCCCGGGTTGAGCAGGATCGGGTCGGCGTTGGGCCCGCTGGCGGCGATGTCGCGGGCGTTGACCTTGGCCACATAGCCGATCACGTGGGCGAACGCCCCGCCGTAGGGATAGACCCGCACCTCGCCCATGTCGGCGGTGACTCCGGGCAGCTCCGGCGCGCGCACGTTGACGCGGGAGAACTCCTCCCAGCTCATGTCCTCGACCACGGCCACCGGGGCCTTGCGCGGCGCGGCGGCGATATCGGCGGCGAGCCTGGCCCGGCGCGCCTCGTCCATCGGCACCAGCCGGGCCAGATCGGCCAGCAGGGCCTCGACGTCGGTCGTCTCGTCGCGGGCGATCAGCAGGCGAAAGGCCGGGCGGTTGGAGGCCAGGACGACGCCGTCGCGATCCAGGATCAGGCCGCGCGGCGGCGGCGTGAGACGGAACTCGAACTCGTTGTGCAGCGAGGCCATGCGATAGCGCCGGCTCTCGAGGATTTGCAGGTTGGCCAGCCGGG
The DNA here is from genome assembly GCA_038226475.1 of Caulobacterales bacterium. Classification (GTDB taxonomy): domain Bacteria; phylum Pseudomonadota; class Alphaproteobacteria; order Caulobacterales; family Caulobacteraceae; genus Acaudatibacter. The sequence goes on from JBBRQK010000007.1 coordinate 118,730, forward strand.
CCCCGAGGGCGGCCAGGCCCAGTCCCGCCACGCCGGCGAACAGGAACGTCCGCCGGTGAAACATCGCCTGGCGTTCGTTGACTTCGTCGAAATGGATCGCCGGTTCGATCATCGGGGGCGCATGTCGGCGTCGTCATAGCGCTCGAGCAGGCGCCAGGCGAAGGGAAACAACGCCGCGCTGGCCGCGAACTGCCAGAAGACGCCCAGCAGGCCGGGCGCATGGCCGGCGCGGATCGCGGTCAGGGCCACGCCGACGGCCATGGCCACGGCGCAGGCGGCGGCATAACCCGCCCACACGCCCCAGAACCCCTGGCCCGACAGCAGCCGTCGCTGGGAGGCGGCCAGGGCATGGGCGGCCAGGAGGCACAAGGGCCATAGGCCGAGCGGGCCGCCCCAGAGCAGATCGAGGAACAGGCCGGCCCCGACCAGGGCCAGAGAGGGCCAGAGCGACGGCCGCACGAACGCCCAGGCGAAGGCTGGCACGAGGGCGAATACCGGCTCCGGCGCCTGCAGTCCGGCGAAGCGCAGGGGGGTGGCGAAGGCGACGGCGGCGGCGGCGCTGGCGAGCAGCGGCCCCAGCAGCCAGACGCTCGCCGGCAGAGGGCGGCCGGGCCGGGCGATCATGGCTTGGCGGGCGCCGGCGCCGGGGGCGCGGCGACGTTGGCCACTGCCGGCGGAGGCGGGTCGGGTGGCTGGGTGGCGGTGGTGGGAAGCTGGCGCGGGGCGAGCTCGGCCGGGGTGGCCAGCTGGGAGAAATCCTTGAAGATCAGAATACGGACAAAATCGATGGGCGCGAAATCGCTGTCCAGCGCCACGCGCCAGACGCCGTCATAGCCCTTGACCGCCACGCCCACCGGCAGGCCGCGCGGCAGCACCCCGCCGTCGCCGGAGGTGAGGATGCGATCGCCCTCGCGCAGGGCGTCGTGGGTGCGCAGATAGGCGAGGGCCGGATTGGGCCCGCCATCGCCGGTGAGGATGGCGCGGCCGTTAGTGCGGGCGACCATCACCGGGGCGCGGCTCTCGGTGTCGGTGAGCAGCAGGATGCGGCTGACGCGCGGCGCGACGCCGACGATGCGGCCCACAAGGCCGCGCTCGCCCAGCACCGGATTGCCCTCCATGACTCCCCGGTCGGAGCCGGCGTCGGCCAGGCGGCTGTTGGAGAACGGGCCGCGGGCGTCGACCACAGCCCGGGCGGCGACCATCGGCAGGGGCGGATCGGTGCGCAGGCCGAGGAGACCGCGCAGGCGGGCGTTCTCCTCGGCCAGGGATTGGGCCCGGTCTTTCCAGACGGCCGCTTCGGCGAGATCGGCGCGCAGGCGGCGGTTCTGGGAGCCGGCCAGGAAATAGGCCCCGACCGCGTCGATCCCCTCCCCAGCCCAGCGCGGGGGCGTGGCGATCGCCCCGCCTACCGGCGCCGCCACCCCGTCGGCGGCCCGCCTCGCGCCGGCCAGAGGGCCGGGCCGCGCGGCGCCCGACGATCCGTCGACGATGAACAGGGCCAAACAGAGGATGGCGACCAGGACCACGGCGGCGGCCGCCAGCCAGGCGCGCGGCGGCCTGATATCGCCCAGCGAGCTCTCGCGCAGCGACACTCAAGCCCTCCCGGGGCCCAGGCGCGCGCCTAGAACAGGCTCGATTCCAGCAGGCCCTTCATCCATTTGGGATGCTCCAGAACCTTGCCGCAGCCCAAGGCCACGCACGACAACGGATCGTCGGCCACGGTGACCGGCAGGCCGGTGTGGTCGCGGATCTCCAGATCCAGGCCGCGCAGCAGGGCGCCGCCTCCGGTCATCATGATGCCCTTGTCGGCGATGTCGGCGGCCAGTTCGGGCGGCGTTGCCTCGAGGGCCACCTTGACCGCCTCGATGATCTGGGAGACCGGCTCGGCCACCGCGTCGGCGGCCTGTTTCTCGCTGATGCGCACCTCGCGCGGGACGCCCTGCATCAGGTCGCGGCCCTTGACGTCGATGCACAGGCCGACGCCGTCCTCGGGCGAGCGGGCGGTGCCGATCTCCTTCTTGATCCGCTCGGCGGTGGTCTCGCCGATCAGCAGATTATGGTGGCGGCGCATGTAGCTGATGATCGCCTCGTCCATCTTGTCGCCGCCGACACGCACGCTGCGCGAATAGACGATGCCCGAGAGCGACAGCACGGCCACCTCGGTGGTGCCGCCGCCGATATCGACCACCATCGAGCCGGTGGGCTCGTGGATCGGCAGGCCGGCGCCGATGGCCGCGGCCATGGGCTCGTACATCAGGCCGACGCGCCGGGCCGAGGCGTTGAGACAGGAATCGTTGATCGCCCGCCGCTCCACCGCCGTCGCGCCCGAGGGCACGCAGACGATCACCTTGGGATTCACGAAGCCCTTGCGGTTGTGCACCTTGCGGATGAAATACTTGATCATCTCCTCGGCGACCTCAAAGTCGGCGATGACCCCGTCGCGCATGGGCCGGATGGCCTCCATGTGGCCTGGAGTGCGGCCCAGCATCATCTTGGCCTCGGTGCCGACGGCATAGACCGTCTTGCGCCCGCCGGCGGTGCGCAGGGCCACAACCGAGGGCTCGTTGAGCACGATGCCCTTGCCCTTCATGTAGACGAGGGTGTTGGCGGTGCCCAGATCGATGGCGATATCGCTGGAGATGACGCCGAACAGGGACGAAAACATTCAGAACCCGGAAGTCTTGGGGCGAAGGGGGACGCGCGACCGCCCGCCAAGCCCGCCGAGAACGCGCCCGCCGCGCCGGCGACCGCGCGCCCTACAGGAAGGCTCATGGGACAGGCGCGATCCTCTGCCCCTGGAACGCGCCGAATTCAAGGCCTTAATCGAGAGCGGCGCCGGCGGCCGCGCGGTCAGGGCTTGGCGGCGGGGGCGAGGCGGATGGAGAGTTCCTTCAGCTGGGCGTCGCGCACGGCGGAGGGGGCGTTCATCATAAGGTCCTGGCCCTGCTGGTTGAGCGGGAAGGCGATCACCTCGCGGATCGCGGTCTGGCCGGCCAGCAGCATCACAATGCGGTCGATGCCCGGCGCGAGGCCGCCGTGTGGCGGAGCGCCATAGCGGAACGCGCTGAGCATGCCGGCGAAGTTTTCCTCCACGAAGGCGGCGCTGTTTCCGGCGATCTCGAAGGCCTTGAGCATGATGTCGGGACGGTGGTTGCGCACCGCGCCGGAGCACAGCTCGTAGCCGTTGCAGACGATGTCGTACTGATAGGCCAGCACGTCGAGCGGATCCTGGGTCTCCAGCGCCTCGAGCTCGCCCTGGGGCATGGAGAACGGGTTGTGCGAGAAATCGACGTGGTTGGACTCCTCGTTCATCTCGAACATCGGAAAATCGACGATCCAGCAGAAGTCGAAGCGATCCTCGTCGATCAGGGAAAGCTCGCTCGCCACCTTGGTGCGCGCCAGGCCGGCGAACCGGTGGAACACCTTGGGATCGCCGCCGACGAAGAAGGCGGCGTCGCCGACGCCGAGACCCAGCTGCACGCGTAGAGCCTCGGTGCGCTCCTCGCCCAGATTGCGCGCGATCGGCCCGGCGGCGCCGCCCTCGGCCCCCTCCCCGTCGCGCCAGAAGATATAGCCCAGGCCCGGCTGGCCCTCGGCCTGGGCCCAGGCGTTCATGCGGTCGCAGAAGGCGCGGGAGCCGCCGCCTGGGGCGGGCACGGCCCAGACGGCGTTGCGCGGCGTCTCCAGCATGCGGGCGAAGAGGCCGAAGCCGCCGCCCCGGAAGGCCTCGGACACATCCCGCAGCACCAGCGGATTGCGCAGGTCCGGCTTGTCGGAGCCGTACCTGGCGATCGCCTCGCGATAGGGGATGCGCGGAAAGGGATAAGGCGTCACCGGCTTGCCGGCCGCGAACTCCTCGAACACGCCGTGCAGCACCGGCTCGATGGCGGCGAAGACGTCGTCCTGGGTGACGAAGCTCATCTCCACGTCGAGCTGATAGAACTCCAGCGAGCGGTCGGCTCTGGCGTCCTCGTCGCGGAAGCAGGGGGCGATCTGAAAATAGCGGTCGAAGCCGGCGACCATCAGCAGCTGCTTGAACTGCTGCGGGGCCTGGGGGAGGGCGTAGAACTTGCCGGGGTGAGTGCGCGAGGGGACCAGGAAATCGCGCGCGCCCTCCGGGCTGGAGGCGGTCAGGATCGGGGTCTGGAACTCCGTGAAGCCCTGGCCGATCATGCGCCGGCGGATCGATTCGATCACGCGCGAGCGCAGCACGATGTTGCGGTGCAGGGTCTCGCGGCGCAGGTCGAGATAGCGGTGCGCCAGCCGGATCTCCTCGGGGTAGTCCGGCTCGCCGAACACCGGCAGAGGCAGCTCTGCGGCGGCGGAGAGCACGGTCGCCTCCCGCGCCCGCACCTCGATCTGGCCGGTGGGAAGGGCCGGATTGACCGTCTCGGCCGTGCGCGCGACCACCTCGCCATCGATGCGCACCACGCTCTCGGCCCGGGCCCCGTCGAGGGCGGCGAAGCCCGGAGCGCCGGAATGGATCACCAGCTGGGTCAGTCCGTAGTGATCGCGCAGATCGACGAACAGCAGGCCGCCGTGATCGCGCTTGCGATGGATCCAGCCGGACAGGCGCACCGCCTGGCCCTCGTCCGCCAGCCGCAGGGCGCCGCAGGTATGGCTGCGATAGGCGTGCATCGTCCGGCTCTGGGTCCTTGAAAGACGGGCTGTGGAGAGGCGCGCAAGGCGCATGAGGCCCCCTTCGTGTCAAGGTGACGACCCGATTGCGCGCGCCGGCGAAGCTGGGCATATTGGGGGCCCTGTCTCAACAGCTGAAAGGAGGTGGTCCAGTGTCTCATTGTCTCCAACCGCGGTCGCAAGCGACCTGGAGCCTTAAGATCGAGGTTCTCTCCTGACGGCGTTTCGACGCTAGACGGATAAGGTCGCGGCCGATCGGCTCCTTGGGGCCGAGGCCGCCGCGGTCACGACGATGGAGGGCCGTCCCAGCGATGGGGCGGCCCTTTTCATTGGCGGGGGCTCTTTGAAACGTGCGGCGATCAGAACGCGGCGCAGGCGGCGCTCTCGACCACCAGCACCGATCGCTGATGAAAGCGGCGCTTGTAGGCGTCGACCACGGCCCCGATGCGGGCCGCCTCGTCGGGCGCGCCGGCGAGCACCAGCAGCAGCACCTTGGCCGGCTCGCGAGTAAGGGCGCCATCGGGCGCCCGCCACTGGCCGGCGGCGTCCCAGACGGTGAGGCCGGCGGGGAACCGCGGCGTCACCTCGGCATCCATGAAACGGCGCCAGTCGGCCTCCGCCACCGCCTCGCCGCCCTGCGCCATCAGGCCGAACATCAGCTCGGCGGTGCGCATCTCCACCAGGCCGGGCGGACAGGCCTCGCGGGCCGCCGCCGGCGCCGCGATCAGCGTCGCCGCCAGCGCCAGGGCGGCGCGCGTCACTGGTGCGGTCGAGAAGACTCGAACTTCCACGGGTTACCCCACAGCGACCTCAACGCTGCGCGTCTACCAATTCCGCCACGACCGCGCGTGGTGAGCCGGGGGGCGTAGCAAAAGGCCCCGGCCTTGGGAAGCCGCCGCTTTGCGCGCGCGTGGCCGTGGCCCACATTGAGTCGGCCATGACCCGACCCGCCGCCACCCCTGTCGCCCGCTTCCTTCGCCCCGACGGCGCGGCGGTGGAGTGGGCGCTCTCGCCGGCTCCGGTGGGCTATGAGGCGGCGGTGGCGGCGATGGAGGCCCGGGCCGGGGCCATCGCCGAGGGCGCGGCCAGCGAACTGGTATGGCTGCTGGAGCATCCGGCCCTTTATACCGCCGGCGTCTCGGCGCAGCCGCGCGACCTGATCGCGCCCGGCCAGCTTCCGGTCTTCAAGAGCGGGCGCGGCGGGCAATACACCTATCACGGGCCCGGCCAGAGGGTGGCCTATGTGATGCTGGATCTGCGCGTCCGGGGTCGGGACACCCGCGCCTTCGTCGGGGCGCTGGAGGCCTGGGTCATCGCCGCCCTGGCCAGATTGGGCGTCGCCGGCGAGACGCGCTGCGACCGGGTCGGGGTCTGGGTCGCGCGGCCCGCCGAGGCGGGAGCGCCGGCGCGGGAGGACAAGATCGCCGCCCTGGGCGTGCGCCTGCGCCGCTGGGTCAGCTTTCACGGGATCAGCCTGAACGTCGATCCGGACCTGGCGCAGTTCGATGGCATCGTGCCGTGCGGAGTGACCGAGCACGGCGTCACCAGCCTGGCCGACCTGGGGCGGATGGTCTCGATAGCCGAGGCCGACGCCGCCCTCGCCGCCGCCTTTTGCCCCGTGTTCGGAGCGATCCGGCCAGGCGCTCCGCCCGCCATACCCTGAGGTCCGGCTTGGTTGTTCGCCGGCTTGGCCATGGCTACAACAGCCCGCCCATGCGCCTGATCGACCGCTACCTTTTCCGCCAGCTGCTCGGTCCGACGCTGCTGGCCACGGCGGCGCTGACGGGGGTGGCGGTGCTGAGCGAGAGCCTCTCGGCGCTGGATGTGCTGGTGGACCAGCGCCAGAGCCCGGTGGTGTTCGTCAGGATCGTGCTGCTAGCCATGCCGCAGCTGATCGCCATGATCCTGCCGGTGGCGGTGCTGATCGGGGCCCTGGTGGGCATGAACCGGCTGCACACCGAGCAGGAGGTGGTGATCTGTTACAATGGCGGCATGAGCCGCTGGGCGGTGATCAGCCCGGCCCTGCAGCTCGCCGCCGGCGCCGGCCTGGTCTGTCTGGTGCTGTCGCTGTGGGTGCAGCCGCTGAGCTACCGCGCCCTGCGCCAGACGCTGGACGGCGTGCGGGCGGACTTGGTGGCGACCCTGGTCAAGCCCGGCGCCTTCTCGCATCCGGCGGCGGGGGTGACGGTCTACGCCCAGTCGGTGGACGACGATGGCTCGATCCACAACCTGTTCATCGATCGCGACAACGGCCACGGGCGCGACGTCACCGTCACCGCCCGAGAGGGCCGGCTGGAGACCCGTCGGGGCCTGCCGATGCTGGTCCTGCGCCACGGGGCCAACCAGGAATTCTCCGCCGCCGGGACGCTCAATTTCCTGTCGTTCGACGAATATGTGCTCGACATGCGCCCCCTGATGGCCCTGGACCATCCGGTGCAGTACAAGCTGTCCGACCGCTATCCGCACGAACTGTTCTTTCCCGACCTGGCGGGGGCCTGGGAGCGAGCGAATATCGCCAGGATGCTCGCCGAAGGCCATTCGCGCTTCGCCGCGCCGCTCTACGCCCTGGCGTTCGCGGCGATGGCCCTGGCGGCGGTGATCGGCGGGCCGTTCAGCCGGCTGGGCTATGGTGCGCGCATCGGCGCGGTGGCCCTGGCCGCGCTGGTGGCGCGCACCCTGGGCTTCGGGGCGCAGGCGGCGGCGGCCGCCTCGCCCGCCCTCAACGCCCTGCAATATCTAATCCCGCTGGCGGCGCTGGCGGCGGCGGCGATGATCCTGTTCCCGGCGTGACGCGCGCGCCCGTACGCCTTCAGGCCTATGTGCTGGGCCGCGCCCTGATCGGGGTGGGAACGGCCCTGGCGGTGGTTGCCTCGGTGATCATGCTGATCGATTTCGTCGAGCTGTCGCGCACCCTGGGCGGCCATGTGGACCTGTCTTTCCAGGAGCTGCTGGGTCTGGTGGCGCTGAAATCGCCGGCGACCATCCTGCTCCTGGCCCCGTTCGTGTTCCTGTTCGGCTCGATGGGCGCGTTCGTGGCCTTGAACCGCCGCAGCGAGCTGGTGGCCATGCGGGCCGCCGGCGTCTCGGCCTGGCGCTTCACCCTGCCCGCCGCCGCCGCCGCGTTCGGCATCGGCGTGATCACGGTGACGATCCTCAATCCGCTCGCCTCGGCCCTGACGGCCGGTTTCGAGGACCGGCGCGCCAGCCTGACCCAGGGCCGCGCCCGCGACGCCGGCCGGGAAATCTGGCTGCGCCAGGGCGACGAGCGCGAGCAGATCGTGATCCATGCGCGCTCGCACGACACTGTCGGCGACGTGGTCCGGCTCAAGGACGTGTCGTTCTTCATCCAGTCGGTGGCGCCGACCGGGGCGCTCGGCTTCTCGCGCCGCATCGAGGCTGCCGAGGCGCGGCTGACGCCCGGATCGTGGCGCCTGACCGACGTGCGCGAGGCCTTGCCGGGGGCCGGCTCGATCCATGCCGACCAGATTTCCATCCCCTCGATGCTGGACCACCGCACGGCGATGGAAAAGTTCGTGCCCCCCGGCGCGGTGGCCTCCTGGCGTCTGCCGGCCACGATCCGCTCGGCCGAACTGGCGGGCTATTCCTCGGCCGGCTATCGGCTGCGGCTGCAACAGCTCCTGGCGACGCCGCTGCTGTTCTCGGCTATGTCGATTCTGGGCGCGGCCTTTTCGCTGCGCCTGACGCGGCTGGGCGATCTGGCGGGCTTCGCCGGTGCGGGCGTGGGATTGGGTTTCACGGTGTTTTTCCTCAACGAGTTCTGCGGCGCCCTGGGAGCCACCGAAGTGATACCCGCACCCCTCGCCGCGTGGGCGCCGCCGACCCTCGCCCTGCTCGCGGGGGTGACCCTGCTGTTCTACACCGAGGACGGCTAGGCGATGCGGAAAGCCCTACCGCTGCTGCTGTCGGCCCTGCTGCTGGCGGGCGCCGCCCAGGCGGCTCCGCCGATGGGCCGCGCGATCGCCCCGCCGCCCAGGCCGGCCGCGCCGGTCGCCGACGATGGCCTGGCGGGCGGCGGTTTCTATCTGGAGGCCGACAGCGTCACCCAGAACGACGCCAGCCACCATGTGATCGCCGAGGGCAAGGTCGAGGCGCGCTATCGCGGCCGCACCCTGCGCGCCGACCAGCTGGACTATGAGACCCAAAGCGGCGTCGTGACCGCGCGCGGCCACGTGACCATCCTCAATCCGGACGGCAGCAGCCAGTTCGCCAGCGAGATCACCCTCGACAAGGACATGAGCGCCGGCGTCGCCCTGGGGTTCTCAACCCGCCTGAACGGCGACATCAAGATCGCCGCGGCCCGGGCCGAGCGAAAGAGCGCCGAGGTGACCGAGCTGGACCGGGTGATCTACACCCCCTGCCAGGTGTGCGCCGAGAACGGCCACGGCAAGCCGACCTGGTCGATCCGCGCCCGCAAGGTGGTCGAGGACCGCGCCCACAAGACGATCTATTTCCAGGACGCCGTAATCCAGGTGATGGGCGTCGGCGTGATCTATCTGCCGGCCTTCTGGACCGCCGACCCTTCGGCGGTGCGCAAATCGGGCTTCCTGCTGCCGGTGGTGACCATCTCCGGCAAGCGCGGTTTCAGCTACGAGCAGCCCTACTACCAGGTGATCACCCCGTCGCAGGACATCGAGATCTCGCCGCAGATCAATTCGAAGGTCAATCCGTTCCTGAACCTCGAATATCGCCGTCGCTTCTACAGCGGCGTGGCCGACATCCGCGCCGGCTACACCTATGAAAAGGACTTCACGTCCGGTGGCGACCGGTTCGGCGCGCTAACCTCGCGCAGCTATATCCTCGGGTCGGGCGTATTCGACCTGAGCCCGCACTGGCAGTGGGGCTTTACCGCCGAACGCGCCTCCGACAAGCTGATCTTCGACAAATACTCGATCGGCGATGTCTTTCGCGACCGGGGCCTCTACGCCGCCGACGACCGGCGCCTGATCTCCCAGCTGTACGCTGTGCGCCAGGATGAGCAGTCTTATGTCTCGGTCGCCGCGATCAGCGTGCAGGGCCTGAGGCCGAACGACGACCAGAGCACCTTTCCTACGGTCGCCCCGCTGATCGAAGCCAGGTTTGAACCCTCCCAGCCGATCGTGGGCGGGCGCCTGAGGCTGGACGCCAGCGCCGTGGCCCTGACCCGCGACCAGTCGCCCAACACGCCCGGCGATCCGGGCGCCGACAGTCGCCGCGCCACGGCCGGCTTGGACTGGCGGCGCACCTTCACCTTGAGCAATGGCGTGCGACTTTCGCCCTTCATCCTCGGCCGCGCCGACCTCTACAGCCTCTCCGGCCTGCCCGCGCCCGAGCCCTCCGACGCCACGGTGACCCGGGCCTTCGGCACGCTGGGGCTGGATATCAGCTATCCGCTGATCAAGCAGAGCGCCGGCGTCACCTACATCCTCGAGCCGCTGGGCCAGATCGACCTGTCGCCCGACACCAAGCTCGATCCACGCATTCCCAACGAGGACAGTCAGGTTTGGGAGTTCGACGAGACCAATCTCTTCCAGCCCAACAAGTCGCCGGGCTTCGATCTCTATGAAGGCGGCCAGAGGATCAATATCGGCGGCCGGGCCACGGCCATGCTGCCCGACGGGCGCAGCGGCAGCCTCCTCATCGGACGCAGTTTCCGAACCGGAGACGATCCTGCCCTGCCCGCGCGGACCGGCCTGCGCACCGCAGCCTCCGACTATATACTGGCGGCCGAGGCGACGCCGCTCAAGGGCGTCAGCCTGTTCACCCGCTGGCGCATGGATTCAGGCGACTTTTCGATCAACCGGCTGGAGGCGGGCGTCGATCTGGCCACCAGCCGGGCCAACGGCTACATCAGCTATCTGCAGGAGGCCAACTCGCCGACCGGCCAGCGCGTGCGCAGCCTGGACCTGCACGGCGAGGTGTTCGCCACCCGCCACTGGGGCGCATCGGTCTACGCCATCGTCGACCAGGGCGCGTGGCGGCGGCGCGACTTCGGCGTCGTCTATCGCGACGACTGCGTGCGCATGGAGGTGCTCTACCGCCACGACGAGACGTTCAGCGGGCCCCAGTTCGGTCCGTCCAGCTCGGTGGTGTTCCGCCTAACGCTCGCCACATTGGGCAATTCAGGCTACAGCCGCTAACCGTTCGCCGGCGCGCCCCCAAGCTCGAAGGGTCCCGGCGCGATCGATGAGGATGCCGACATTTCGATGATCAAGCCTGGTTTCTTCGCGTCCGCCGCGGGCGCGGCGCTGTGCGTATTCACCCTGGCCGCCGGCCCCGTCCCGGCCCAGATCACCGCTCCCACCGTGCCCGACGCCGCCGCGCCGGCCGCGGCGCCCGCCGCGCCGCCGCCACTGACCGAGGGCGTGGTGGTCACGGTGAACGACGAGATGGTTTCGACCTACGACATCATCCAGCGCATGCGCCTGCTGATCGTCACCTCCGGCATCCAGCCCACCGAGCAGAACCTGCCCGACATCCAGCGAGAGGCCGCCCGGTCCCTTGTCGACGAGCACCTGGAGATGCAGGAGCTGCGCAACCAGGGCAAGACGCAGAAGTTCGACCTGATCGCCTCCGACGCCGAGGTCAACGACGAGCTGGCCGACATCGCCCGCAGCAACAACACCAGCGCCGACCAGCTCCTGGCCCAGCTGGCCGCCCAGGGCGTTGGGGCCGACACCTTCCGCGACCAGCTGCGCGCGGAGATCAGCTGGCGCGGCTGGATCCGCGGCCGCTACGGCTCCCGCGTGGTCATCGGCGAGGACCAGATCAAGGCCTATCAGAAGCGGCTCGAGGCCGAATCGGGCAAGCCTCAGTACCAGATCAGCGAGATCTTCATCGACGCGAGCCGCGCCGGCGGCGCCGCTGCCGCCCTTCAGGGCGCCACCCAGCTGATCGCCCAGATCCAGAAGGGCGCCCCGATCGCGGCGGTGGCGCGGCAGTTCTCCAACTCGCCCTCGGCGGCCGCCGGCGGCGACGTGGGCTGGATCTCCACAGGTGAGATGGCGCCGGAAGTGGACCGGACCCTCGACGCCCTGCGCCCAGGCCAGATCTCGGCCCCCATCCCGGTGAAGGACGGGGTCTATATCATCCAACTGCGCGACAAGCGGGCGGGCGGAACGGCCAGCCTGGTGACGCTAAAACAGGCCGCCATAGCGCTGCCTAAAGGCGCGCCCGAGACCGAGGTCGCCGCCGCCCGGACCAAGCTGGAGGCTCTGCGGGCCACGCTCAACGGCTGCGACAACATCACGGCCGAGGCGGCCAAGGTCTCGGGTGTGGTCGCTGGGGACCTGGGCGAAGCGGAGACCAAGGATCTGGCCCCCGCGTTTCGCGAGGCGGCCGAAGCCCTGAAGGTCGGCCAGGTCTCGGCCCCAATCCGCACCGACGCCGGCCTGCACCTGATCGCCGTCTGCGCCCGGCGCCAGGGCGGGGCCGAAGCCCTGACGCACGAACAGATCGAAAGTCGCCTGTTCGGCCAGGAACTGGCGATGATCGCCAAGCGCCAGCTCCGCGACCTGCGCACCTCGGCGACCATCGAATCGCGGTGACCTCGGCCCCGCTGGCCGTAAGCCTGGGCGATCCAGCCGGGATCGGCCCGGAGATCGTGGTCGCGGCCTGGAAGGCGCTGCGGACCGAAGGTCCCGCCTTCGTGGTCATCGGCGACGCCGGGGCGCTAGAGCGAGCGCCGGGCGCCGAAGGGATCGCGCTCCGCCCGCTGGCGAGCCTTGCTGAAGGCCGAGCCGCGTTCGCGGGCGGCCTGCCCATCCTCGATCGCCCGACGCCGCACCCAGCTACTCCCGGCCGGCCCGACGCCTCGGCGGCCGCGGCGATCATTGGCTGGATCGAGGAGGGCGCCCGGCTGGCGCTGGCGGGCGAGGCCGCCGGCCTGGTGACCGCGCCGATCGCCAAGGCCTCCCTCTACGCCGGCGGGTTCGAATTCGCCGGCCACACCGAATTCCTGGGCGCCCTCGCGCCGCCGGCGGCGGACGAAACCGCGCGCGGGCCGCTGATGATGCTGGCGGCCGGCGATCTGCGCGTGGCCCTGGTGACGATCCACGAGCCCCTGGCCCGCGTGCCGGCGCTGATCGGCCACGACCTCGTGGTCAACGCCGGCCTCGTGACGGCCCGGGCCCTGGCGCAGGATTTCGGCATCGCGGCCCCGCGACTAGCGGTCGCCGGATTGAACCCCCACGCCGGCGAGGCGGGGGCGCTTGGGCGCGAGGAGATCGAGATCATCACCCCAGCGATCGAGACCCTGCGCCGCCTGGGTGTAGCGGCAAGCGGGCCGCATCCGGCCGACAGCCTGTTCCACGCCGAGGCCCGGCTGCGCTTCGATGCGGCCCTGTGCATGTATCACGACCAGGCCCTGATCCCGGTGAAGATGCTGGATTTCTGGGGCGGGGTGAATATCACCCTCGGCCTGCCGATCGTGCGCACCTCGCCCGACCACGGCACCGGCTTCGACATCGCCGGCCGGGGCGTGGCGCGGTCGGACAGCCTGATCGCCGCGATCCGCATGGCGGCCGCCATCGCCGCCCGCCGCGCCGGGCCGTGAACCTGGAGGGACTGCCCAGCCCGCGAGACGCGCTGGCGGCCGCGGGGATCGACGCCGACAAGCGTTTCGGCCAGCATTTCCTGTTCGATCTCAACATCTGCCGCAAGATCGTCCGGCTGGCGGAGCTGACCGACGGCGAGGCGGTGATCGAGGTCGGGCCGGGGCCCGGGGGCCTGACCCGGGCTCTGCTGGAAGCCGGAGCGCGGGTCACGGCGATCGAGCGCGACGGCCGATTTCTGCCGATGCTGGTGGCGCTGGGCGAAGCCAGCGGCGGGCGGCTCACTGTCGTGCAGGCCGACGCCCTGAGCGCGGATGAGGCGGCCCTGGCCGGGCCGAACGCGTCGATCGTCGCCAACCTTCCCTACAATGTCGGCACGCCGCTTCTCGTGAAGTGGCTGACCAGCCCGCTGCGCCCGCGTAGCCTGACCCTGATGTTCCAGAAGGAAGTGGCGGCGCGGATCGTCGCGGCCCCGGGCGGCGGCGACTACGGCCGGCTGGGCATACTGGCGCAGGCGCTGGCCGAGGCGCGGGTGGTGATGGACCTGCCGGCCCGCGCCTTCACCCCGCCGCCGAAGGTGGATTCGGCCGTAGTGCGCCTGACGCCCGTCGCGAAGCGTCCGGCCGACGACCTGATTGCCGCGCTGCAGACCGTCACCCGCGCCGCCTTTGGCCAGCGGCGCAAGATGCTGCGCTCCTCCCTGCGCGCTCTGGGCGGGGCACAGCTCTGCGCCGCCGCGGCCCTGGACCCAGACGCCCGCGCCGAAACGATCCCGGTGGCCGGGTTCCTCCGTCTGGCGCGATGCTGGCTGGAACGGATCGAAGGGGCGCCGCAAGGCTGAAGCTCGCGGGGCTGCGAGGGTCTCAGGGCAGCGGTTCGGCGAGGAGGGATTTGACTAGGCGCGCCAGCCAGGGGTTGCGGGGGCGACGGAGGCGTTCGGCGCGGTAGATCGCGGTCAGCTCGCCTTGCGCGCGGGCCAGATCGTCGTTGACCAGGACGTAGTCGTAGTCGGCCCATTTCTCGATCTCGCCCTTGGCGCGGCCCAGGCGCCTCGCGATCACATCCTCCGCGTCCTCGGCCCGGGCATGCAGGCGGGTGGCGAGGTCGGCCATGGTCGGCGGGAGCACGAAGACGCGCACCGTGTCGTCCGGCAGGGCCTGAGCGATGGCGGCTGCGCCCTGCCAGTCGATGTCGAACAGGATGTCGCGGCCCTCGGCGAGGGCAGTCAGGACGGGCGCGCGGGGGGTGCCATAGCGGTGCTCGTGCACCTCGGCCCACTCCAGGAAGTCGCCGGCGGCGACGGCGACGTCGAACGCCGGCCGGCCGATGAAATGGTATTCGCGACCGTCCCGCTCGCCGGCGCGGGGCGGCCGGGTGGTGGCCGAGACCGACAGGGAGAGGCCTGGGCTGGCCTCGATCAGGCGCCGGGTCAGGGAGGTCTTGCCGGCGCCCGAAGGGCTGGAGAGGACCAGCATCAGGCCGCGCCTCGTTCTCATCCGGCCCCACCGGCGCGGGCCTGCTCGATCGCGCGCCAATGGGCGACATGGCGCAGGTGCGTGGCGAGGTCGGCCGAGAAGACATGGCCGCCGGTCCCGTCGGCGACGAAGTAGAGATCATCGCCCGGCGCCGGCGTCAGGGCGGCGGCGAGGGCGGCGCGGCCGGGATTGGCGATCGGCGTCGGCGGCAGGCCGGCGACGAGATAGGTGTTATAGGGGCTGGGCGAGCGCAGTTCGGACACGCGCAGGCCGTGTCCCAGCGGCTCGCCGCCGGTGAGGCCGTAGACCACGGTCGGGTCGCTCTCGAGGCGCATGCCCTGGGCCAGGCGGTTCAGGAACACCCGGGCGATTCGCGGCCGCTCAATGGGCTTGGCCGTCTCCTTCTCGACGATCGAGGCCATCACCACCGCCTCGGCTGGCGAGCGGTAGGGCAGGCCCGGCGCGCGGGCGCGCCACAACTCGGCCAGGAGACGGTCGCGGTCGGCGCGCATGCGCCGCAGCACCTGGGCGCGGCTCTCGCCGCGACGGACCTCGTAGGTCTCGGGCAGGATCGACCCCTCTGGCGGCGCGACGACGGGGCCGGTCAGCACGTCTACACCGGCCACGATGGCCGCCGCCTGAGCCGAGGTCAGGCCCTCGGGGATGGTGACCAGATGGCGCACCACGGCGCCGGCGCGGATCGCGGCCAGCACCGAGGCCAGAGGCGCGCGGGCGGGAAAGGCGTATTCGCCGGCCTTGAGCTCGTGCGCCGCGCCGGTCAGCTGGGCGGCGATCATGAAGGTGGCGGGCGAGGAGATCACACCGGCGCGTTTCAGGCTCGCGGCGACGCCGCCGACGCCGGATCCCGGACTGAGGATCACGTGTGTCGGAGGCCCGCCCCGCACGCCCGGGCCCCAGCCGAAATACGCGGCCTGACAGAGGCCGAGCAGGAGGGCCGCGCCCATGGCCAGACCCAGCGGAATCAGGGTCTTGCGGCCGCGCCTCGGCTTCACGGGGCCGTCTTGAACACGACGCTGGCGTTGGTGCCGCCAAAGCCGAAGCTGTTGGACAGCGCCACGCGGATCTCGCGCGGGCGGGCGTGGTGGGGGGCCAGATCGATCGCCGTTTCCACCGAGGGATGGTCCAGATTGAGCGTCGGGGGGGCGACCTGGTCGCGCAGGGCCAGCACGGTGAAGGCCGCCTCCACCGCTCCGGCGGCGCCCAGCAGATGGCCGATGGCCGACTTGGTCGACGACATGGTGATCCTGGCGGCGGCGTTGCCGAACAGACGCTCGACCGCGCCCAGCTCGATCTCGTCGCCGAGCGGCGTCGAGGTGCCGTGCGCGTTGATGTAGTCGATGTCGGCCGGCTCGACGCCGGCCTGGGCGATGGCCGCCTTCATGGCCCGAAAGCCGCCGTCGCCGTCCTCGGCCGGGGCGGTGATGTGGAAGGCGTCTCCGGCCAGGCCATAGCCGACCACCTCGGCATAGATCTTCGCGCCGCGCTTCCTGGCGTGCTCCAGCTCCTCCAGCACCAGCACCCCCGCTCCCTCGCCCATCACGAAGCCATCCCGGTCGCGGTCATAGGGGCGCGAGGCTCTGGTCGGGTCGTCGTTGAAGTGGGTCGACAGGGCGCGGCAGGCGACGAAGCCGGCGATGCCGATCGGGCAGACGGCCGCCTCGGCCCCGCCGGCCACCATGACGTCGGCGTCGCCGTGCTGGATGAAGCGCATGGCGTCGCCCACAGCGTGGGCTCCGGTGGCGCAGGCGGTGACGACCGAATGGTTGGGGCCCTTGAACTTATGCCGGATCGAGACCTGGCCGGACGCCAGGTTGATCAGGGCCGACGCGATGAAGAACGGGCTGACCCGGCGCGGGCCCTTCTCATGCAGTTCGATGGCGGTGTCGGCGATGGTCGACAGCCCGCCGATGCCCGAGCCGATGTTGACCCCGGTGCGGTCTCGCTCCTCCTCGTTGGCCGGGGTCCAGCCGCTGTCGCGCACGGCTTCGTCGGCGGCGGCCACGGCGTAGAGGATGAAGTCATCGACGCGGCGCCGGTCCTTGGCGCTCATTACCTGGTCGGGATCGAAGCTGGCCGGATCGCCGGCGGAACCGCCGCCCCGACCGTCGATGCGCGGCACCTCGCAGGCGACCTGGCAGGCGAAATCCGCGGGGTCGAAAGCGGTGATCCGCCCGGCGCCGGAGCGGCCGGCGATGAGGGCCTTCCAGGTCGGCTCGACGCCCCAGCCCAGGGGCGTGACCATGCCGAGGCCGGTGACGACGACGCGACGCATCGCGGCGGTCAGGCGCCCAGGCGCTCTCCGATGAACTTCACCGCGTCGCCCACGGTCTGGATGTGTTCGGCGGCGTCATCGGGGATCTCGATGTCGAACTCCTCCTCGAAGGCCATGACCAGCTCGACGTTGTCGAGGCTGTCGGCGCCGAGGTCGTCGATGAAGCTGGCCTTCTCGGTGACCTTCTCCGGATCGGCGTCCAGGTGTTCGATGACGATCTTGCGCACGCGCTCGAGGATGTCGGACATTCGGGTTTCTAGGTCCCTCTTCGTGGTTCGCCTGCGCGGCGGGCGTGCGCCGAGGCGGCCCGCGTTTCGGCTGTGTTTGAATTCGAAAACCCGCCTAGCATGTTCCTCCGGGTCCGCCTAGCGGGCCCTCAGATCATGGCCATGCCGCCGTTCACGTGCAGAGTCTGGCCGGTGACATAGGCCGCTTCGTCGCTGGCGAGATAGACACAGGCGGCCGCCACATCGGCCCCCGCGCCCAGGCGGCCGGCCGGAATATTGCCCAGGATGCGGGCTTTTTGCTCGGCCGTCAGATTGTCCGTCATCGGGCTTTCGATGAAGCCCGGCGCGACGCAGTTGACGGTCACCTGGCGGCTGGCCACCTCCTGAGCCAGGGCCTTGGAGAAGCCGATCATACCGGCCTTGGAAGCGGCGTAGTTGGCCTGGCCCGGATTGCCTGTGACCCCGACCACCGAGGCTATGCCGATGATACGTCCGGCCCGGCGCTTCATCATGCCGCGCAGGGCGGCGCGGGAGAGGCGAAAATAGCTCTCGAGATTGACCTTCAGCACCGTCGACCAGTCGTCGTCCTTCATGCGCAGGAGCAGGCCGTCGCGGGTCACCCCGGCGTTGGCGACCAGTATGTCGAGGCCGGCCCCGGCCGCGTCCTCGGCGCGGGCCGCGAGGCCGTCGACAGCCGCCGCATCCGAAAGGTCGCAGGCGGCCACGAAGGCGCGCTCGCCGAGCGCGTCCGCCAGGGCGACGAGCGCCGCCTCGCGAGTGCCGGAGAGCACGATCGTGGCCCCGGCGTCGTGCAGGGCCCGGGCTATGGCCCCGCCGATGCCGCCGCTGGCCCCGGTGACGAGGACCACCTTGCCGGAAAGATCGAACACGGGCGCGGCCCTCCTCTGTTCAGAGCGAAGCGGCGAAGGCTTCCAGATCGGCCGGGGTGTTCAGAGCCATGGCCTGGGCGTCGGGCGCCACGCGTCTGGCGATGCCGGTGAGGACCTTGCCGGCGCCGACCTCGGCGAACAGGCTGACCTCGCCCTCGCGGGCCAGCCATTCCATGGTCTCCCGCCAGCGCACCCGGCCGGTCACCTGCTCGACCAGCTGGCGGCGGATGACCTCGGGGTCCAGCGTCGGCCGGGCGGTGACATTGGAAACCAGAGGCGCGCGCGGGGCCAGGATGGCCACCGCCGCCAGGGCCTCGGCCATCTCGTCGGCGGCCGGCTGCATGAGAGAGCAATGGAACGGCGCTGATACATTGAGCGCAATGGCGCGGGCCCCCAGCGCCTTGGCCGCCTCGATGGCGAGGTCCACCGCCGCCCTGAGCCCAGAGATGACGACATTGCCGGCGTTGTTGTCGTTGGCGACGACGCAGACCCCGACCTTGGAACCGGCCGCCGCGGCTGCCTCGGCCAGGGCGACGTCGCTCTTCGGCCCGATCAGGGAGGCCATGGCCCCCTCGCCCACCGGCACGGCCCGCTGCATCGCCTCGCCGCGCAGCCTCAGCAGGCGCGCTGTGTCGGCAAGGCCCAGGGCGCCGGCGGCCGCCAGGGCGGAGTATTCGCCCAGCGAGTGGCCGGCGACGAAGGCGGCCAGGGAGACGTCGATCTCGAACTGCGTCTCCAGCACCCGGGCGGCGGCCAGGCTCACGGCCATCAGAGCCGGCTGGGCGTTCTCGGTCAGGGTCAGATCCTCGGCCGGCCCGTCGCGGATCATGCGGAACAGACGCTGGCCCAGAGCGTCGTCGATCTCCTGGAACACCTCGCGCGCCTCGGCGAAGGCGTCGGCCAGCTCGACCCCCATGCCCACGGCCTGGCTGCCCTGGCCTGGAAACAGCAATGCGAAACTCATGCCGCGAGGGTTAGGTGAAAGGCGGCGGGGCCACAAGGCGGGGCCCGGCGTGTCCAGCCGCCGCTGGCGCCCGGGCCTGGAAGGCGCGTAACATGGCGTGACCCTTAAGGAGAGCTTCCCATGAAACGTATTCTCGCCGCCGCGGCCTCGCTGGCCGTCCTCGCCGCGGCGCCGGCCCACGCCGCGCTCAAGGTCGGCGACCACGCGCCCGACTTTTCGGCCCAGGCCTCGCAAGGGGGCAAGCAGTTTTCGTTCAAGCTCTCGGACGCGCTCCGGAAGGGGCCGGTGGTGCTGTACTTCTTCCCCGCCGCCTTCACCTCAGGCTGCACCATCGAGGCGCACGAATTCGCCGACGCCTCGGCCGACTACCAGAAGATGGGCGCGACCCTGATCGGCGTCACCGCCGGCAATATCGACCGTCTGACCGAGTTCTCCGTCAGCGAATGCCGCTCCAAGTTCGCCGTGGCCGCCGATCCGGGGGCCAAGATCGCCGCCAGCTACAAGTCCACCCTGGCCATCTATCCGGGCCACTCCGATCGCACCTCCTATGTCATCGCCCCGGACGGCAGGGTGATCCTCGCCTATTCGAACCTCGGCCCCGACAAGCACGTTGCCCAGACCCTGGCGGCGGTGAAGACCTTCCGCGCCAGCCATCCGATGTGATGGGGAACCAGACGGCGAACCCCGCCACGCTTGCGCGCCACGGCGCTTTCCGCTAACAGCGCCGCTCCTCACGAGGGGCGGTCCGGCCGCGGAACACCAAAGGGCGCGGGAGCCTCCCGCGCCGCCGCTATCGGATCCATCGTTCGGGCGCGTCTTCCCCGCGCCCCGGGCGCCGCTTCTCACCAGCGGAAGAAGGAACCGATGGCGTTTTACGAGCACGTGCTGATCGCGCGTCAGGACATATCTCCGGCCCAGGCCGAAACCCTGAACGAAGAACTGAAATCGCTGATTGAGGGCCAGGGCGGCCATATCGGCAAGATCGAATACTGGGGCCTGCGCAACCTCACCTATCGGATCAAGAAGAACCGCAAGGGCCACTACTCCCTCCTGGCCATCGACGCCCCGGCGCCGGCGGTGAAGGAAATGGAGCGCCAGCTTTCCATCAACGAGGACGTGCTGCGCTATATCACCATCCGCGTCGACGCCCTCGACCTGGAGCTTTCGCCCGTGCTGGCCAGGCGTGACCGCGAGCGCGAGCGCCGCTTCGAAGACGCGCCGCCGGTCGCCCCGGCCGCTGGAGAGATCCGATGAGCGACGAAACCGCGGTTCCCGAATCCGGCGGCGGCGGCGCGCGCCGCGCCTTCATGCGCCGGCGCAAGGTGTGCCCCTTCTCCGGCGCCGGCGCTCCCAAGATCGACTACAAGGACGTCAAGCTGCTGCAGCGCTATGTGTCTGAGCGCGGCAAGATCGTGCCTTCGCGCATCACCGCCGTCTCGGCCAAGAAGCAGCGCGAACTGGCCAAGGCGATCAAGCGCGCCCGCTTCCTCGCCCTCATCCCCTACGTCGTGAAATAGGGGCGCGGGTCATGAAGGTCATTCTGCTCGAACGCGTGGAGCGCCTGGGCGCGCTCGGCGACGTGGTCACGGTGAAGGACGGGTTCGCCCGCAACTTCCTGCTGCCCAGGTCCAAGGCCCTGCGCGCCAACTCGGCCAATATGAAGGTGTTCGAGGGCCAGCGGGCCGAGATCGAGACCCGCAACACCCGGGCGCGCGACGTCGCCTCCAAGGCCGGCGAGAAACTGGACGGGACGTCCTATGTGATGATCCGCCAGGCCGGCGAGACCGGCCAGCTCTACGGTTCGGTTTCCGGCCGCGACGTGGCCGAGGCGGTCAACGCCGAGGGCGGCAGGATCGACCGGGCGATGGTCGTGCTCGACAAGCCGATCAAGACCCTGGGCGTGCACCCGGTGAAGGTCCGCCTGCACGCCGAGGTGACCCTGACAGTCAACATCAACATCGCCCGCAGCGCCGACGAGGCCGATCGTCAGGCCAAGGGCGAGGACGTGATCGCCACGCAGTTCGACGAGGACCGCGCCTCCGAGGCCAAGTCCGCGGCCGACATGGTCGAAGGCGGCGCAGGACGCCAGGAGGGCTTCGGCCGCGAGGAATAGGCGCTTGCCCGCTATCGGATGTTAGCGATAGCTTAGCGGTTCGCCTCCACACGCTTTCCCCGCGGGCGGAACAGGGGACCTCGCCGCATGCCGGAGACCGCCGCCCCTCCAGGTCTCGCGCGCTTCCGTTTGATGGGCGGGTTTCGCCTTTCCGCTGCTTCGGGTGAAGCGGCGCCCATCCCCAGCCGGCGGGCGCGGGGTCTGCTCGCCTATCTGCGGCTGGCGCCCGACCAGACCGCCAGCCGCGAGCGCCTTTGCGCCCTCCTATGGAGCGATCGCGGCGAAGCCCAAGCGCGGGCGAGCCTGCGCCAGTGTCTGCTCGAACTGAAGGCCACGCTTAGCCTCCATCGGTTGGACTTGATCGACGCCGGCCGCGAGACCCTGTCGCTCAAGCCCGGGCGTAGCGGCTCCGACGTCGCCGATCTGGAGGCGGCTCTGGTCGGCTCGGCGGAAGACGGCCTGGCCGAGGCGCTGATAGCGATCGGCGAGGCCCGCCTGTTGGACGACCTCGACATCGGCGGACACTATCGCGAGTGGATCGGCCAGAGCCGGGCGCGCCTGGACCAGGCGATCGCGCGGGGCGTCGCCGCGCATCTGGAGCGGCTGGAGGCGCGCGGTCGGTGGACCGCGGCGCGGGCCCTGGCCGAGGCTTATCTCGGCCGCGATCCGCTGGATGAAAGCGTGGTCGCCGCCGCCATCCGGGCCGACGTGGCCCTGGGTCACGCCACCGCCGCCCATCGCCGCTTCCAGGTGTTGCAGACCGCCCTGGCGCGGGAATTCGGCGCCGCGCCGGGCCCGGCGGCGCGCGAAGCCCTGGCCGGCATCGCCCCGGCCCCGCCCCTTTTGGTGGTGGCCGCGTTCGAGATCGGCGAGGAGGCCGCCGACGCCGGCGGCGTGGCCGCCACCCTGCGCGACGAGGTGCTCTCGGGCCTGTCACGCTTCCACGACCTGCGGGTGATCACCGACGCGCGGCCCCTGACCCAGGTCGTGGCGGCGCTCTCCGAAGAGCAGGCTGGCTCCTACGCCCTGGGCGCCAGCCTGCGCGGCGGGGCCGAAGGCCGGCGGCTGATCGTGCAGCTGATCACCAGCGAGGAGCGGCGGGTCATCTGGTCGCGCCGCTTCGGCCTGGCGGGCCTGGACGTGGTCGGGGCCATCGACGACATCATCGCCCAGGTGGTCGGCGCCGTCACGCCCACGATCGGAGAGGATCTGGTGCGCCGGCCCAGCAATCTTCCGCCCGACAAGGTCTATCAGCGCTTCCTGCTGGCGCGCGGCCCGGAGGCCAAGGCCCGCACCTTCGCCGAGGCGCGCGCCGCGGCCGACGCCCTGGAGGCCATGCTGGCCGCCGACCCGGCCGTGGCCCTGCCGTATTTCACCCTGACCTACCTCTACAACACCGATTTTGGCTATACGCGCGCCGGGTCGAGCGGCCCGTTCGAGCGCGCTCGCGCCCTGGAGCTCGCCAAGACCGCCCTGGCGCTCGACCGAGGCCATGTGCACGGCTACACCGTGGCCGGCTGGTGCTATCTGCGCCGGCGCCAATGGGCCGCGGCGCGCATGCACTTCGAGCAGGCGCTGGCGCTCAATCCGTTCCATGTGCGCCGGGTGATGGAGGTCGGCTACGGCCTTCTCTTCCTGGGCGACCTGGACATGGCCCGGACGCTGTTCGACCGCTGCCTGCTGCTCAACCCCTCGCCCGAGGACGGCTTCTTCATGGATCTGGGGCTGCTGGCCCTGGTGCGCGGCGAGCACGACCTCGCCGACAGTTATTTCGACCTGATGGCCGATCCGGAGATCTGGGGCGGAATCTTCTCCGCCATGAACGCCACCCTGGGCGGCCGCCCCTCGCCGGAGCGCACGACCGCGGCGACGGCAAGGATCGCGGCCATCTGGCCGCCGGGCGAGACCATGACCGGCGAGGCCGTGGTCGGCTGGATCGCGGCCCACCATCCGTTCCACGACCAGGCGACGGAAGCGCGCTTCCTGGCGGCGGCGAGGGCGACCTTCAATCCGGCCTGACCCCGCGCGCGACCTGATCGGCCAGGACCGCGGAGAACAGGGTCTCCGGCGGCGCCCTTCGCGGCCCCGACTCCCCGGGCGAACAGGCCAGGGCCCCGTTCAGGCACTCCAAAGCGTCCCGCCGCTTCAGATCGACCCGGCCCTCGGCCAGCCAGTCCTTGAACCCGCGATCGTCGCCGCCGGAGAGAATGGCTGGCCAGGTGCGCTCCTTGTAGAAGATCGCACGGGCGGACTGGAGGATCACGCGCGCCTCCGCCGCCCGCAACACCTTGCCCCGGACCGCCGCGACCAGGGTGGCGCGGACATTGACCAGCGGCTCGGTGAGGGCGATCCAGCCGAAGCCCTCGGGACCATGCATCACCGCCACCTCGTCGTCGGCGGTCAGCCGGCCGGCGGCGAAGGCCCGGAAGATGGCCCCGAGCCCGATCATGCCGAAAGAATGCAGTTCAGCGGCGCGCAAGGCGCCCATACTGGCGGCCCCGAACACGGGCGCCCCGGTGGCGATCAGGCTCAGAAGCTCCTTGTGGCGAACGGCGAGGGTTGTGTCGAACAGGCCGTCGATCAGCACCGCGGCGCGAGGGCCCTCGCCAGCCAGGGCATAGGCATCACCGGCGCGGGCGGGAGGAAGCCAGACAAAAGCCGGGTCGCGCGGACGCACCTCATGCGGCAAGGACGGGCCGACGAAGACCGCGATCCGCCCCCTCAGGCCGCTCACGGGGCCGGCGCCCCGATACGCCGCGTGCGGACCGACCCGCCCAGGCCCGGCGAGAAGGCCTTCGCCACCGCGACCTCGGCCCCGGGCCCCGACAGGTCGACCACCGCGGCCCCGGGATAACCCGCAGCTACGAGGGCGGAAGATATATCGTATACGGATGGGTCGACGGGAACTTCTATTTGATGAAGGACGATATTCCAATCCAGCGGCGCGATTCCGGGCGGCAGCGGCAGGGCCAGGCCGATATAGCCGTCGCAGGCGGGCGTGGCGGTGTACAGAATATCATCGCGCGCCGCCGAGATCAGCGTCAGGCGCGACTGGGCGGCCTCCAATACGGCGCCCAGCAACGCTTCTTCCGTACGCGGGTGACACGCCGAACCGAAGGTCGCTCGCCGAGCCGCGCCGTCCGGACCCGGCTCCAGGATCTCGGCGACGAACACCGGTAGCGGCACTACGGCGGGCAGGTGGTAGATCGCCAGGCGCAGTCCGGACGATCGCGCTCGCGAGGCCAGGTCCTGGAACGCGGGGATCGGGATCGAAGCGTAGTCCAGCCGCCGGAGCGAGCGCGTAGCCAGCGGCAGGGCCCGCCAAGCGCCGACCGCATCGCGCTCGACCAGTTCCAGCAGGCCCTTGAGCGCGGCGCCGTCCATGGTGTCGCGAGCGCCCGTACCATCGCTCGACCGATCGAGGCGTTCGTCGCCGGCCCGGGTGAAATCCAGCGACACCACATCGAACGGGACCCAGAGTGGCCCGCCGCCATCCAGCCGTCGCGCCACGACCCACCGCAGCGGCTCGCTCTCGGAGGGGCCCCCGCCACGCCGCACCGCGAAATCGTCGAGCGCCGGCGCCCGCTCGTAGGGGGCGAGGTCGGCGAAGGCGGCGCTCAGCCAGGGCGCGACGAAGCGCTCGGCCCGGTCGCTCTCGATCGCCTCCATCAGGGCGCCGATCCGGGCCGCCTCGGCCGTCAGGCCCTTGCCCTGGTGGACGGACAGCGCCCGGCTCCAGGGCCGGATCGCCTGGAACACCGGCACGCCCAGGCAATCGAGCCCGGTCACCTCCGCCAGCCGGGTGACACCGGCAGCCTCGGCCGCTCGGACGGCCCGCGCCAGCATCGGCGCCGGCGTCAGGCCCTCGCGGTCAAGCGCTGGTGGGCGGATTGGTGGCGCAGAGGCTGGACACGTGACCGGCGGGCTGTTTTACCGCTTCGAGCTTGGGTTGACCGCTGGCGAAAGCGTCGGCGATCGTGGTCACACCGGCCTGTTCGGCCGCGGTCAGGCCGGCCTTGCCGGGATCGTATTCCCATACCCCGGTGGTGACGTAGTAGACCGCGCCGACCTTGATGATGAAGCTCGGGGTGGCGAGGCTCGGGGGCGGCGGGGCCGAGCCGTGGCCCGGCCTGGGATCCTGATTGGGCACGGTGGTCGCCTTTCTCTGCTAGCCGCGCGTCCGCCGCGCCAACCGAGACAAACACGCGCCGCGGAAGCCGTCCATGCCGGCCGAGGCTATCGCCGAGCGTTTTGACGCGGGGCTGACGGGCGGCTGACGCAGGGCGCAGCGCCGGCACCCGGAAACCGTCCACAGGCCGAGTTTCCTGTGGGAAATTCGTGCATGTGATCACCGGCGGCGGCCTGCGTGCGCTATCGATTGGCCATGTCCCTCGCTCCCCTGCTCGACCTGCGCTCGGTCGCCCCGCCGCCGGAAATTCCTCACGCCCCGGCCAATATCGAGGCCGAACAGGCCCTGCTGGGCATATTGCTCTACGACAACACCGCCTATGAGCGGCTGAGCGACCAACTGAACCCCCGCCACTTCTTCGAGCCGTTTCACGGCCGCCTTTACGACGCCATCGAGGCCCATGTGCGCCGGGGCCAGCTGGCCGAGCCGATCCTGCTGGCCGAGCAGTTCTCGCGCGATCCGGCGTTCGAGGAGATGGGCGGCCTGCGCTATTTCGCCGATCTGGTGGAGCGGGCGCCCTCGGCCGCCAACACCGCCGACTATGGCCGGGTGATCCACGACCTGGCCCTGCGCCGCGACCTGATCCGTATCGGCGGCGACATCTCCGCCGACGCCCAGGCCGGCGATCCGGAGCTGTCGGGCCGGGCCCAGATCGAGGCGGCCGAGCAGAAGCTCTACACCCTGGCCGAGACCGGCTCGGCCTCGCACGGCCTGGTCGATTTCGGCGAAGCCCTGACCGGCGCGGTGGACATGGCCGCCGCCGCCTATGAGCGTGATGGCGGTCTCTCGGGCCTCTCCACCGGCCTCGCCGACCTGGACCAGAAGCTGGGCGGCCTGCACCCCTCCGACCTGATCATCCTGGCGGCCCGACCGTCCATGGGAAAGACGGCGCTGGGGGCCAACATCGCCTTCAACGTCGCCCGCCGCTATGCCTGGGAGCCGCAGCCCGACGGCCGCCGCAAGACCGTGAACGGCGGCGTGGTGGCCTTCTTCTCGCTGGAAATGTCGTCCGAACAGCTGGCCATGCGCCTGCTGGCCGAGGTGACCGAGGTGCCTTCGGACAAGATCCGCAAGGGCGAGATCACCGCCGCCGAGTTCGGCCGCATCCGCGACGCCGCCGCCGAGATCCGCGACGCGCCGCTCTATATCGACGATACCGGCGGCCTCTCGATCGCCAAGCTGGCGGCGCGGGCCCGGCGCCTGAAGCGAACTTCGGGCCTGGACCTGATCGTGGTCGACTATCTGCAGCTTCTGACGGGTAACGACATCACCCGCATGGACAACCGCGTTCAGGAAGTGAGCCAGATCACCCAGGGCCTCAAGTCCCTCGCCAAGGAGCTCTCCCTGCCGATCCTGGCCCTGGCCCAGCTGTCGCGCCAGGTCGAAAACCGCGAGGACAAGAAACCGCAACTCGCCGACCTGCGGGAATCCGGTTCAATCGAGCAGGACGCCGACGTGGTGATGTTCATCTATCGCGAGGCCTATTACCTGGGCCGGGCGGAGCCGAAGGAAGGCAGCGAGGCCCACCTCGAGTGGCAGGAGAAGCTCGACCCGATCCGCAACCTGGCCGAGATCATCATCGGCAAGCAGCGTCACGGCCCCATCGGCGTGGTCCGCCTGCACTTCAACGAGGACCTGACCAAGTTCAGCAACCACGCCAGGGAGGGCCGGTACGAAGGACGGTAGTCGCCGCTTCGCGCACCGGGGAATCGTTCTTCAGATGACGCCAGCCAGAGTTTCGCATCGCTTGTCCGGCCGCGCCTGATGGCGCGTGACGGGGCGGTCTACGTCTGCCAGTCGTGCGGCGCGGCGCACGCCAAGTGGGCCGGCCAGTGCTCGGCGTGCTCGGCCTGGAACAGCTTGGTGGAGGAGAGCCAGGCTCGGCCGCCGGGCGCGCTTTCTCCAGCGCGCGGGGCCAAGGCGCGCGGCCTGACGTTCGAGGGCCTGGAGGCTCTGACCCCGGCCCCGCCCCGGATCGCCACCGGGGTCGAGGAGTTCGACCGGGTGTGCGGCGGCGGGGTGACGCGCGGGTCCGCCGTGCTCCTGGCCGGCGACCCCGGCGTCGGCAAATCCACCTTGCTCCTGCAGGTGTGCGCCCAGGCGGCGCTGCGCGGCGCGACCTGCGCCTATATCTCAGGCGAGGAGGCGGTCGAGCAGATCCGCGCTCGCGCGCACCGCATGGGCCTGGCCGCCGCGCCGATCGCCCTGGCCGCCGAGACCTCCCTGCGCGACATCGTCGGCGGGCTCAAGCGCGGGGCCTTCGACCTGGTGGTGATCGATTCGATCCAGACCCTGTGGAGCGACGCGCACGAGGCCGGGCCAGGCTCGGTGACCCAGGTGCGCGCCTGCGCCGGCGAACTAGTGCGACTGGCAAAGAGCCGCGGCGTCGCGGTGATCCTGGTCGGCCATGTGACCAAGGATGGCCAGATCGCCGGGCCCCGGGTGGTGGAGCACATGGTCGACGCGGTACTCTCCTTCGAGGGCGAACGGGGCTATCCTTTCCGCATTCTGCGCGGGGTCAAGAACCGGTTCGGGGCCACCGACGAGATCGGCGTGTTCGAGATGGGCGACGCTGGGCTGGCCGAGGTGAAGAACCCGTCGGCCCTGTTCCTCAACGGCGGAGGCGAGCGCGCGGCCGGGGCGGCCGTGTTCGCCGGCGTGGAGGGCTCACGCCCGGTGCTGGTCGAATTCCAGGCGCTCGTGGCGCCGTCGGTCTACGGCACCGCGCGCCGGGCGGTCGTGGGCTGGGACGCTGGGCGTCTGGCGATGGTGATGGCGGTGCTGGAAGCGCGCTGTGGGCTTGGATTTTCGACTCGTGACGTTTATTTGAACGTTGCTGGCGGCCTGCGCATCACCGAACCCGCCGCCGACCTGGCGGCGGCGGCGGCGCTTGCCTCCTCGGCCCTGGAGACCGCCCTGCCGCAGGACTGCGTCGTGTTCGGTGAAATCAGCCTGTCGGGAGACGTGCGACCGGTGAGCCGTTCCGAGATGCGCCTCAAGGAGGCGGCCAAGCTGGGCTTCGGCCACGCCCTTACCCCGGTCGGCGGCGAAAGCGGCGCGGGCGTGACGGCCACCGCCGTCTCGCGCCTGGCCGAAGCGGTGGCGCGCATCGGCGAGAGCCGGTGGGACTGAGGGGGCCGTGACCCAGTTCGACTACGCCGCCGGGGCCGTGCTGCTGGCCTCCGGCGTGATCGGCTTTGCCCGCGGGGCGACGCGGGAAGTGGTGACCGTGCTGGCGTTCGTCGCCGCGGCGGTGATCGCCGTCTTTGGCCTCAGGGTGACGGGCCCCTATGCGCACCAGCTGATTCACACCTTGTGGCTGGCGCACGTGGCCGCCATCCTGGCCCTGTTCATCGCCGCCTACATCGTGCTGCGTTTGTTCGGCGGCGCCCTGACCCAGGGTGTACGCCAGACCCCGCTTTCAGGCCTCGACCGGATCATCGGCTTCGGCTTCGGCCTCGTGCGCGGGCTGGTGGTGATCGGCCTGTTCGTGCTGCTGATCCAGGCGGCGACGCCGGCGGAACGGATGCCTGTCTGGCTGACGCGGGCGGCGCTGTTTCCGCTGGGATCGGCGGCGGGCAAGGCCCTGCACACCTTCGCGCCCAAGGGCTTCGCGGCGGCCAAGGACATGGCCCCGGCGATCGAGCATGCCGTGGTCGCGCCGGACGCGGACGAGGCGCCGGCCCCCGCGCCCCGCCACAAGGCCACCCGCGCGCACGGATACAGCGACACCCAGCGCCAGGCCCTGGACGATCTGGTGGAGAAATCGCGATGACGCCGACAAACGACGATGCGCTTCGCCTCGAATGCGGCGTGTTCGGCGTGTTCGACACCAAGGGCGCCGCCGGCGTCACGGCCCTGGGACTGCACGCCCTGCAGCATCGCGGCCAGGAAGCGTGCGGCATCGCCTCTTTCGACGGCATGGGCTTCCATACCGAGCGCCACCTGGGTCACGTGGGCGACTCGTTCTTCGGCGATCTGAGCCAGCGCCTGCCCGGCGCGGCGGCGATCGGCCACACCCGATATTCCACGGCCGGCGGCAGCTTTCTGCGCAACGGCCAGCCGATGTTCGCCGACCTGCAGGCCGGCGGCGTGGCCATCGCCCACAACGGCAACCTGACCAACTTCCTCTTTCTGCGCGAACAGCTGGTGGCCGATGGCGCGATCTTCCAGTCGACGTCCGATTCGGAAGTGATCCTGCATCTGCTGGCCCGCTCACGCCGAGGCAGGTTCGTCGACCGCTTCATCGACGCGCTCAGCCAGATCGAAGGCGGCTACGCCCTGGTGGCCCTGACCAACAAGAAACTGATCGGGGTGCGCGATCCGCTCGGCATCCGGCCCCTGGTGCTGGGCGACCTGGACGGCAAGCCGGTTCTGGCCTCCGAGACGCGCGCGCTGAGCATGGTCGGAGCGCGATTCGTGCGCGACGTGGAGCACGGCGAGATGGTGGTGGTCTCGCGGGACGGGGTCGAGTCGGTGCGCCCGTTCCCGGCCGCCCGCGCCAGGCCGTGCGCGTTCGAATATGTCTATTTCGCCATGCCCGACAGCGTGGTCAACGGGCGCTCTGTCTATGAGGTGCGCAAGCGCCTGGGCCAGCGGCTGGCCCACGAGAGCGGGGTCGACGCCGACGTGGTGGTGCCGGTCCCCGACTCGGGCGTGCCGGCCGCGCTCGGCTATGCCCAGGCCAGCGGCATTCCCTTCGAGATGGGCATCATCCGCAATCACTATGTGGGGCGCACCTTCATCCAGCCGACGCAGGACGCGCGCGAACTCAGCGTTCGCATGAAACTGAGCCCCAACAGCGCCGTGCTCGCCGGCAAGCGGGTCATGCTGATCGACGATTCGATCGTCCGCGGCACCAATTCGGTACGGGTCGTGCGCATGGTGCGCGAAGCGGGCGCCGCCGAGGTACATCTGCGCTCGGCCTCGCCGCCGATCAAATTTCCCGATTTCTACGGCATCGACATGCCCGATCGCGACCACTTGCTCGCCGCTCACCGATCGCTGGCGGAGATGGCCTGCCTGCTGGAAGTCGACAGTCTGGGTTTCCTGTCCGTGGAGGGGCTCTACTGGGCCCTGGACGCCGGGCCGCGGGACCCGGTTCACCCCCAGTTCACGGATCACTATTTCACCGGCGACTATCCGACCCGTCTGCTCGACCGGGAGATCGCCGAGGGCCGCAACGACAGCGTCGAGCGCCAGCTCTCGTTCCTGATCGACGCGTGACTTGACGGCCTCGCCCTCGCTCCGGCGCTTTGCGCCGGACCCGTTCGTGCTGGGCATTCTGATCATGGTCGGTCTCGCCAGCCTCGTGCCTGTGCGCGGCGCCGCGGCGGCGGACCTGGGCTGGGCGACCAAGGCCGCCATCGCCCTGCTGTTCTTCCTGCACGGGGCCCGGCTGTCGCGCGAAGCGGTCATCGCCGGCCTGACCCACTGGCGGCTGCACCTGACCGTGCTGGCGGTGACGTTCGGGCTGTTCCCGCTGCTCGGCCTCGCCCTGCGCCAGCTCCCGGCCGCGATCCTCCCCGGCTCGCTGACGGCAGGTCTGCTGTTCCTCTGCTGCCTGCCCTCAACGGTGCAGTCGTCGATCGCCTTCACGTCGGTGGCGCGCGGCAATGTGGCGGCGGCGGTCTGCGCCGCCTCGGCCTCCAATCTGCTGGGCGTGTTCGTGACGCCGGTGCTCGTGTCGCTGACCCTGGGCGCGCGCGGCGCCGGCGGCTCGGCCGACCAGATCGAGGCGGTGGCGGCCCAACTGCTGGCCCCGTTCATCGCCGGACAGCTGGCCAGGCGCGCCCTGGCCGGCTGGATCGGTCGCCACGGTCGTATCGTCGGCTGGGTCGATCGCGGATCGATCCTGCTGGTGGTCTACGGCGCCTTCAGCGCCGCGGTCGTCGGCGGCCTGTGGCGTCAGGTCTCGGCGGCGCAGATCGCGATCCTGGGCATCATCTGCGCCGGCCTGCTCGCGGTGGTGCTGGCCGCCACCGTCCTGGCGAGCCGGGCCTTCGGTTTCGATACGGCGGACCGGATCGCGGTTGTATTCTGCGGCTCCAAGAAGAGCCTGGCCACCGGCGTGCCGATGGCCGGCATCCTGTTTCCTCCTGCCGCGGTCGGGTTGATGGTGCTGCCCCTGATGATCTTTCACCAGATCCAGCTGATGGCCTGCGCTATCCTCGCCCAGCGCTGGGCAGCCCGGCCCCTGGAGGCGGCATGACCGAGGCGTCCGAGTCGCCGAGGCCGCTGGCCGGCCGCATCGCCCTGGTCACCGGGGCGACGCGCGGCATCGGCCATGCCGCCGCCCTCGCCCTCGCCGGCGCCGGCGCCCACGTCATCGCCGTGGGCCGAACCCAGGGCGCGCTGGAAGCGCTCGACGACGCCATCCTGTCGGCCCGCGGCGAGCGGGCGACCCTGGTTCCGATGGACCTGTCGCAGGGCGACGGCATCGACCAGCTCGGCCTGGCGATCTTCGAGCGTCATCGACGGCTGGATGTACTGGTGCACGCGGCCGGCATGCTGGCGGGCCTGAGGCCGGTGGCCCATATTCCGCCGGTGCTGTGGGAGCGGATACTGGCCACCAACCTGACGGCCGCCTTCCGCCTGATCCGCTCGCTGGAGCCGCTTCTGCGCGCCAGCGAAAACGCGCGGGCGATCTTCCTTACGTCGGGCCGCGCCGAGCGGCCCAAGGCTTTCTGGGGATCCTACGCCGCGACCAAAGCGGGCCTGGAGGCCCTTGTCCGCTGCTGGGCCGACGAGGTGGAAAACTCTCCCA
This sequence comes from Caulobacterales bacterium, assembly GCA_038226475.1. Taxonomy (GTDB): domain Bacteria; phylum Pseudomonadota; class Alphaproteobacteria; order Caulobacterales; family Caulobacteraceae; genus Acaudatibacter. The sequence goes on from JBBRQK010000007.1 coordinate 150,834, forward strand.
TCCGCGCCGTGCTGCTGGACCCTGGCGCGATGCGCACCAAGATGCGGGCCGAAGCCTATCCCGGCGAGGACAAGGACGCGCTCGCGGACCCGGCCGAGATCGGCCCCTTGATCGTCGAACTGGCCCTGGCGCGCGACCTCGGCCTGCCCAGCCAGACGGTGCGCTTCAGCGCGTGGCGTTCCGAGCGTTCCGCCGACGGGTCTGAAACGCCTTGACCGGGTCCGCGCTCTCCTCGGCGTAAGGGTTCTTGCCCGACTTGACGCTGATGCGGATCGGCGTGCCGGGGAGCTCGAAGCTCTGGCGCAGGGAATTGACCAGATAGCGCCGGTAGCTGTCGGGCAGTTTGTCGGCCCGACTGGCGAACAGCACAAAGGTCGGCGGCCGGGCCTTGGTCTGGGCCATGTACTTGGGCTTGACACGTCGGCCGTCGACCGCCGGCGGCGGATGCCGCTCCACGGCCATCTTTAGCCAGTCGTTGAGGTCGCGCGTCTTCAGCTTGGTGGACCAGTCGCCGTGCGCCTTGAGCACCGCCGGCATCAGCCGCTCCAGGCCGCGCCCGGTTTCGGCCGACAGCGCGACCACCGGCGCGCCGCGCAGCTGCGGCAGCATGCGCTCGGCATGCTCTATGAAGCCCCGCAGGCGAGGGCCCGGATCCTCCACCAGGTCCCACTTGGCCAGGCAGAAGACCAGGGCGCGGCCCTCGCGCTCGACGAGATCGGCGATCTGCAGGTCCTGGGTCTCGAACGGGTGGGTGGCGTCCATAACCAGCACCACCACCTCGGCGAAGGTGATGGCGCGCAGGCTGTCCTGGGTGGAGAGTTTTTCCAGAGCCTCCTCGATGCGCGCCTTGCGGCGCAGGCCGGCGGTGTCCACCAGCCGCACCTTCTGGCCCTGCCAGCTCCAGTCCACCGACACCGCGTCGCGCGTGATGCCGGCTTCCGGGCCGGTCAGCATCCGATCCTCGCCCACGAGGCGGTTGACCAGCGTCGACTTGCCGGCGTTGGGCCGCCCGACGATGGCCAGGCGGATCGGCTTTTCCCCCGGCTCGGCATCGTCGTCCGGCTCCTCCGTTTCCGGCGGGGAGGCCTCCAGCACGGCGGCGAACAGGTCGCTCAGGCCCTCGCCGTGCTCGGCCGAGATCGCCACCGGCTCGCCGAAGCCCAGATTGTAGCCTTCCAGGGCGCCGGCGTCGCCGGCCCGCCCCTCGGTCTTGTTGGCGACCAGGATCACCGGTTTGCCGGCCCGGCGCAGCACCGCACCGAAAAGCTCGTCCAGGGCGACCACGCCCTCGCGCGCGTCGATCACGAACAGCACGACGTCGGCCTGACCGATCGCCAGCTCCGTCTGCCGGCGCATGCGCGCCTCAAGGCTCTCGTCGGCCACGTCCTCGAAGCCCGCGGTGTCGATCAGGTCCAGATCGAGATCGCCCAGGCGTCCGGTGGCGAACTTGCGGTCGCGCGTCACGCCCGGCCGGTCATCGACGATCGCCAGCCTCCGCCCGGCGAGGCGGTTGAACAGGGTCGACTTGCCCACATTGGGTCGGCCGACGATGGCCAGCCTCACCATGGGCCGCGCGCCGTCACCGGATCGCGATCAGCTGCGCCGCTTCGGTGACCACATAGATCGTCCCGTTCACGGCGATCGGGCCGATCAGGGAATCGTCGCCCAGGCGCAAGCGGCGCTGCACCGCGCCGGTCTTGGGATCGAGCGCCACGGCCTCACCCCGGCTAGACACGGTGACCAGGCGGTTGGAGGCCAGCAGCGGGCTCGACCAGTAGGCGCGGCGCTTTTTCTTGAGGCCCTCGTTGAGGTCGCGGATCCAGTAGACTTGGCCGCTGTCGCGGGCGACGCAGATCACTTGGCCGGAAAGATCGACCACGAACACCGCGTCTCCGGCCGGCCACGGCGTGGTGATAGCCGAGACCGGCAGGGTCCAGCGGGCCGTGCCGGTGCGCAGATCCACCGCCGCGAACACGTTGGAATGGCTGACGGCGTAGACGTCGGAACGATAGATCACCGGCCGCCCGGCGATGTCGCGGATCTCCGAGAGGGCGTTGGTCCGGCTGGCCTTGGACAGGCTGGCGTTCCACAGCTCGTTGCCGTTGGCGGCGCGCACGGCCACCAGCTCGCCCGAACCGAATGAGGTGACGACGGTGTCGTTCTCCACCGCCGGGCTCGAGGCGGCCAGAATGCGAGCCGGCTCGGTCAGGGCCTGGTAGGTCCACACCTGGACGCCGGTGGCGGCGTCGAAGGCGAACAGCTCGTTGTTGACGTCCACCACATAGACACGGCCGCCGTAGACCGTGGGCGCGGCATGCAGCGGCGCCTCGACCCGGGCGCGCCAGCCGATGGCGCCCGTGGCGGCGTCCAGTTGCACGACCTCGCGAAAGCCCGACGACACATAGAGCTTGCCGTCGGCATAGGCGACGCCGCCGCCCCAGGCCTCGCCGTCGCGCTTGGACCTGGGGGCCACATTGGTGCGCCACACCTGCCCGCCCCCGGCGCCGTCGCGGGCGCTGACGTCGGCCGAGCCGTCCATCACGAACACCCGGCCGCCGGCGGCCACCGGCGGGGCGGTCACGTGGTGACGCCGCGAGGAAGCGACGCCAATTCCGCGCCGCCAGGCCACCGCGAAGCTGGGCGCCGCCTCGACGTGTTCGATCGAATTGGCCGGATCGCCGCCCGGCAGCGGCCAGGCGTCGAGCGGCGCCGGCGGTGGAAGCAGGAAGTCCTGGCCCTGCAGCGCGTCGGCCACCTTCAGCTGGTCGTTGAGCGCGATCACCGGGATGCGCACGCCCTTGGAGGCCGTGCTCGCTGTCTTCTTGCTGTGGAACGGCGACAGGTCGCCGACCTTCGAGAGGGTCGAACAACCGCCCAGGGCCAGGCCGGCGGCGGCCAGGACGCCCAGGATACGCAATGCCGTCATTGAGGGGTTCCGGAGTCGCCTTGCGGCTGATTTTCGGGCGCCGGTGCGCCCGGCTCCGAAGTCGGCAGGGTCGGCTCCTTCGACGGCGGCAATATGGCGGCGGCCTTGACGGCGGCGAGGGCGGCGGGACCGTTACCGGCGTCGATCAGCGCCATGGCCGCCTGAGCCCGCGCGCGCATGGCCTGGGAGACGCCGAGGGTTATGGTCAGGGCGTTGAAATCGCCGCGCGCCTCGCTGGCCTTTCCGGCCGCCAGCTTGGCCAGGGCCATGGCCTCGCGGGCCTCGAGATCGAGCGGTTTCTTGTCTCCGATCAGGGCGGCCAGGCGGGTCTGAAGCTGCGGATAGGGCGCGGTGTCCATCAGGGCCTGCGCCGCGCGCAGGGCGGCGAGGTCGTGCAGGATGGGGTTGGGGGCCGCCTTGGCGGCGGCGTCATAGAGGGCCGCGGCTTCGGCGGTCTTGTCCCGCGCCAGCCGGATATTGCCCTGCTGGATCAGCGACAAGGTCTTGTAGCCGGCCGGTCCGCCCTTGGCGATCGCGCCGAAGCCGTCGTAGGCGCCGGTCTCATCGCCTTGCGAGAGCGAAACGATCGCCTTGTCGTAGGCGACCGAGGCGGCGGCGACATTTCGGTCGCGCCAGCTGTTGTAGCCCCACACGCCCAGCCAGCCGACCACCAGGGCCGCCAGGGCGACGGCGAACCACGGCAGGGCTCGGGCCGCGAACGACCGGTAGCGGTCGGCGCGCAGCTGCTCTTCGACCTCCTCGATGAAATCGACCACGTGGGGAGAACTCCGTTTGGGGCCAGCCCCGCAAGGGCCGGGAACCTATCGCCTGAGGAGCCGCCGCTCAATCCCTGTCGGCGGCGCGCGTCGCCGAAGCCGTGGCCTCCGGCCTCAGGGAAAAGGCGTACCCCGCCAGGGCGGCCGGCGCCGCGCCGCCGCCAGGTCCCGCCGGCGGCGAGCCGTCGGAGGCCGGCAGTTCGATCGGCGCCAGCTTGCGGGCCGTCAGGTCGGCGTTGCGCGCCGCCAGGTCCCCTTTCGCCAGGGTATCGAAGCGGCCCGAGATGTCCGCCAGCTGGGCCGTCAGCACCGCGATGCGCGTCACCTGATAGGCGGCCGGGGGGCCTTCGTAGCCGGCGAGGGCGCCGAACAGCTGATCGGTATGTTCCCGCAGACGCTCCTCGCCAGTGATCGCGCCGCCTTCCTTGGTGGCCACGATTTCCTTGCGCAGGGTGTCGGCCTTGGCCGAGAGATCGGTGAGCCCCGCCTTCAGCGCGTCGCCGGCGTCCAGCCCCGCGGCGCGGGCGTCCGCCCCACGGCGTACGGCGTTGATGCGCGCCACCAGGTCGGTCATGCGGCCAAAGAGATCGCTGACCTTCTCGGTCGCGTCGAACTGCGCCTGACGATCGGCGAGGGAGAAGGTCGCCCGCCGATCGAGCGTCACCACCACCGGCGTCGTCAGCACCGTATCGCCGCTGGTCAGGCGGGCGGTATACGTGCCCGGCGTCCACCGTGGGCCCTGAGACGAGGCGAAGGCCAGCTGCGCCGCCGCCGGCACGCGCGGGGCCGGCGCCCGCATCGACCAGACCACGCGATTGATCCCCGGACGCTTGGAGGCCGGCAGGGTGTCGACCACCTTGCCCGAGGCGTCCAGCACTTCCACCTTGAGCTTGCCGATCAGGTGTCGGCCGGGCTCGTAATAGGTGATCACCGCGCCGTCGGCGGGATTGTCGCCGGCGAAGGTCGCGTCGCCGCTGGCCCATCCGCCGTTGGCCTCGATGCGCTGCTGCACCGGCCGCGACGGCAGGAACACCAGCGGCTTGGCCAGAGTGGCGGGCGTGAGCCCGCGCAGGGGCGTCAGGTCGTCGATGATCCAGATGCCGCGGCCGTGGGTGGCGATGGCCAGGTCGTGGTCGCGAGTCTGGAAGGCCAGGTCGCGCACGGCCACGTCAGGCAGGTCGCCGCCTTTGAACTGCGCCCAATGGGCCCCGTCGTCGAGCGAGATCCACAGCCCGAACTCCGTGCCGGCGTAAAGCAGGCCGGCCTTCTCCGGGTCTTCCTTGATCACATGGGCATAGCCGCGCATGCCCTTCTCAGGCGAAGCGATCCGGGTCCAGGTCCGGCCGTAGTCGCGCGTGCGCAGGATATAGGGCGCGAAGTCGCCGAAGCTGTGCCGGTCCAGCGCCGCATAGGCGGTCGCCGGGTCGAAGGGACTGGCCTCGACCCACGACACCCAGGCGGCCGGCGGCGCCTTGAGGTTGCCTGTGAGGTTCGTCCAGCTCTTGCCGGCGTCGCGGGTGAGCTGGAGGTTGCCGTCGTCGGTCCCGACCCAGATCAGGCCGGCCTCGCGCGGCGACTCGCTGATCGAATAGATCGTCGTGTGGGTTTCGGCCGAGGAGTTGTCGACCGTGATGCCGCCGCTCTCCTCCTGGTTCTGTTTCGCCTTGTCGTTGGTGGTCAGGTCCGGCGAGATCTTGTCCCAGCTCTGGCCATGGTCACGGCTTCGGAAGAGGTACTGGGCCCCGATATAGATTGTCCCCTTTTCGTTGGGGCTCATCACCAGCGGCGTGTTCCAGTTGAAGCGCAGTTTCTCGGTGGTGTCGGACTTGGGCTGGATGTCGCGGGATTCCAGGCTCTTGCGGTTGACGCGCGTGACCGAGCCGCCTTGCGTCTCGACATAGGCGAAGTCCTCGGGCGCCGCCGGGTCGGCCCACGACCAGAAGCCGTCGCCGCCGGTGAGGTTCTCCCACCGGCCGTTTGTGATCCCGCCCGGATAGGCGCTATCGCCGGCCCAGGCGCTGTTGTCCTGCAGTCCGCCATAGACCTGGTACGGGTCCTTGGCGTCGACGCTGACGTGATAGAACTGCGAGATCGGCAGGTTTTCGTTCTTGATCCAGCGGCTGCCGCCATCCCAGCTGATCCACAGGCCGCCGTCGTCGCCGGTGATCACATGGCTGGTGTTGGTCGGGTCGATCCACAGGGCGTGGTGGTCGCCGTGCGTGCCGCCGGCCGCGGAGGTGAAGCTCTTGCCGCCGTCTTCGCTGGCGATCAGCGTCAGGTCGGGCTTGAACAGGCGGTTCGGGTTCTTGGGATCCACGAACAGGGCGGCGAAGTAGAATGGCCGCCAGACCATCGACTGGCTGCGGTCGCGCTCTTTCCAGGTCTTGCCGCCGTCGTCGGAGCGGAAGAGCGCGCTGCGCGTGCTTTCCACCAGGGCGTAGACGATGTTCGGATCGGACGGGGCGAAGGCCACGGCCTCGCGCCCCCACGGGCCTTTGGGCAGGCCCGAGCCCGGCGCCGTCTTCAGGTCCGACCAGCTGGCGCCGCCATCCTCGCTGACCATCAGGGTGCTGGCCGACGGCGCTTCCGCGTTTTCGCCGCCGGAGCGGAAGGTCCAGCCCTTGCGCCGGAAATCCCACAGGCCGGCGATCAGCTTGCGCGGATTCTTCGGATCCATCGCCAGGGCGGAACATCCGGTGGAGAGATTGCCGCCCTTCAGGATCAGCGCCCAGGTCTTGCCGCCGTCGGTGGTCTTGTACAGGCCCCGCTCGGCGCTGTCGCTCCACAGGCGGCCCGGAACGCACACATAGACAGTGTCCGAATTGGCCGGATCGACGATGATCTTGGAGACGTGCTCCGAGTTGGGCAGGCCGACGTTCGTCCAGGTTTCCCCACCGTCGACGCTCTTGTAGACGCCATCGCCGATCGAGACCGAGTTGCGCATCCAGGGCTCGCCCGTCCCCACCCAATAAGTGTCGGGATGATTGGGATCGAGCGCCACGGCGCCGATCGACTGGGCCGTCTGCTTGTCGAAGATCGGGCGGAAGGTGGTGCCGCCGTCGTTGGATTTCCACACCCCGCCAGAGGCCGCGCCGACCAGCACCAGGGTCTTGCCGTCGGCTTCGGTCCGCGCCGCGAGGGCGGCGATCCGGCCGCTCATGGCGGCGGAGCCGATGTTGCGCGCGCCGAGGCCCGAAATGGTGGCCGTGCTGAACGGCGCCGGCGGTGCGGCGGCCAGCGCGAGCGAGGGGGCGCAGAGCAGCGCCAGGAGAGCGGCGGCGCGCATCATTGGGCGGCTCCGGAATGTGCGGTCGGCGCGGCCGCGGGGGTCGCGGGACGGGTGAAGATCCCGTTGTCCACCGGCACGTTGGCGAGGACCTTGGTGTAGGTGATCCGCTGCTGAGCGCTCGAACCCTTGGGCCCGGTGGCGATCTCGAACGGGAAATAGACCCCGGCCACCTTTTCGTAGTCGCCAAAATCGGTCTGGGTCAGAGTCTCGGCCCCGCGCACCAGCTGGCGGGTGACGAGGCGCACGGTGAGCATGGCGTCGGGGTCCAGAAACCAGGTTTCCTGGTCGCCGTTCTTGAGCGTCACGCGCAGGGCGTGGGTCGGGGCGCCGTCGACGTCGATGTCGCCCAGCGATTCCACCGTCGCGCCCTTGGCCTTGGCGTCGATCAGGGCGCCCTCGAAATCGGCCTCCTCCTCCAGGGTCTTGGCGTCGTCGCTCGGCAGCGACTCGGGATCCTTGCGGCCCTGGAAAGGCTGGATCTGCCAGCCGCCGGCGCCGTCATAGACCTGGACGACGGTCAGTCCCTGGATGGTCGCGTCGATGCGCACCTTGCCGGGCCGCGCGATAGTCTCGTGGAAGACCAGCTCCACATCGTAGCCGCCCGGGCGCATGGTCCCGCTCATCTCTAGGCTGTTGATGGCGCGCAGCGCCGCCAGACCGCCCCGGGCCTGGACGTGACGGGCTATGAGCGCGTCGGCTGAGAGCGCGGGCGCGGCCGCTAGGGCCGGCAGTCCAACGAGCGACGCCAGCGCGGCGCCGGCGAGGCGAAATGCAAAACCCAAGGAAAAGGCCCCCACTTTGGTCGTTTCCGTCTGTCTAGCGCCTAGGCCGGCGCGCGGGAAAGTGAATTCGCGGCAACACGGCGGGCCAGGCGCGGGCTCGATCGGATCGTCCGCACTACCCCTTCACGCGGATCGGAGCTGCGCGCTGATCTCGTCGTGGCGGCGGCGGGTGATGGCGTAGGGCAGGAACAGAATCAGCGCCGCCACCGCCAAGATCGCCGCGGCCGGACCCCAGGCCAGGATCAATTCCACCAGCACGCGCGCCGACGGAGCGACGCGAGCCGCCGCGGCCGCCGGAGTGTGGAAGCCGATCAGATCCAGGGCGGCCCCCGCCGCCAGCACGCCGACGCCGCTGGCCATCTTGGCCGCGAAGCCCAGACCGGCGAAATACAGCCCTTCCCGGCGCCGGCCGAACAGCAGTTCGTGCTCGTCCGCGGCGTCGGCCATCATCGAGGGATAGGCGATGGCGACGAAGCCGACCCCCACCCCGGCGATCGCGACGCTGAGCGCCAGCGGTGCGAGCGCCGCCTCGCCGACGGGGGCTAACAGGCCTGTGGCGCGCAGGCAAGGCAGGATCACCCAGCTGGCCAGCACCATGACGATCCCCGCCGCCACCACCGACTTCTTCTCCATCACCCGCTGCAGCAGGGGCGCGATGGGAATGCCGACCAGTATCCCGGCCACATAGGCGTAGCCGATGAACTGAATGGTCCTGGGGGCCAGCTTCCAGACGAACACCTGGGTGTGGCTGTTGAGCGTGCCGTTCAGGCCGACGGCGATGTAGAACAGCACGGCCGAGACGAACAGCACTCGGAACGAGCGGTTTCGAAACACCTCAGCCACCTCTCCCGGCAGGCGCGCGAGAAGCGGAGCGGCGTCCCGGGGCGCGGCCGGCAACCGGGCGGCATAGCGCGCCACGCCCAGGCAGCAGCCGATCGAGGCGAGGGTCACTATCCCCGCCGCCGCCCAGCCGAAGCCCGCATAGGCCGAGGCCTGCATCAGCCCCTTCGGGCCGCCGAAAAAGACCACGAACCCCATCGCCGTCACCCCGACCCCCGAGGCCAGGCCGATTACCGTGCGCCAGGCGACCACGCTCGAGCGCTCGACATAGCCGTCGGCCATTTCCGCCCCCAAGGCGATATACGGCACGTTGAACAGCGAGATGGCGCTACGGATCGCCACCGAAGTGGCGGTCAGCCAGACGAACAGCCCGACGCCCGAGAGCCCGCGCGGGGGCGAGAACAGCAGGCCGAGCGATGCCGCCATCGGGGCGATGGCCAGGATCATCAGCGGCAACCGCCGCCCCAGGCGCGATCGGGTGTTGTCCGAGAGCGAGCCGACCAGCGGGTCGACTACCGCGTCGAACACCAGGCTGATGGCGAGGGCCGCGCCGACCAGGGCCCCGGAGAGGCCCAGCACGGCGGTGTAGTAGAAGAAAACGAAGCCGATCGCGGTGTCGAAGCCGGCGCTCTGCGGCGCCTGGCCCAATCCATAGGCCAGCTTGACCCGCAGCGGCGGTTTCAGCTCCACCCTCACGCGCGCCCCCTTGCCCATCGCCGTCGCCCGAGCCTAGGCAGGGCGCCCAGCTGGAGACTTGCGCGCGCCCGTAACACTGTTTTCGTTCGTGGGCCTCTATCAGCGCCTGCTCACCACGGCCGCCCACATCCTGGACAAGGGCGCCCAGCACGCGGCCGCCACGGGCGTCGCCGAGGCGGAGATGCTGGACTGGCGTCTGATCGACGACATGGCCCCGCTCCGCTTCCAGCTGATGGTGGTGTGCAATTTCACCCGCCTGTGGACCGCCCGGGCAGCCGGCCTGCCCCTGCCGCCCGAGGTCGTCGCCGAGATGGACGTCCCAGGGTTCAAGGCGGCGATGGATGACGCCCAGGCCTGGCTGGCGGCGCTGACGCCGGCTCAGTTCGAGGGGCGTGACGACGCTCCGCTGACCGTCACCATCGGCGCCGGCATGGAGCCGACCCTGCCGGCCGGCCAATGGCTGACCGTGTTCGCCACCACCAACCTCTATTTCCACCTCTCCATGGCCTACGCCATCCTGCGCCGACGCGGCGTGCCGCTCGGCAAGGTCGACCTGTTCGCCGCCGGCCTGTGAGGCCGGCAAGCCAAAGTCGCCGCGCGCGGAACCCGGCGGCCGCGACCGCATTGGGTAAGGGTCTTCTCGCCCGCAGATTCGCCCCCCCGACTGAAGGCGAGGAACTCTGGCCCGGCCCGGTGCGTCCGGGTCGGGCCTTGTTCGTTTTGGCCGGCGAATCTCGGCCCCGCGAATAAATTTCATGGCCCGGGAACGGCAGCGCCACATCGGCGTTTCATCCAAGACTTCTCGCTTACTGTTTCGCCCCCCCGACTGAAGGCGAGGAGCTCGGCCCGGCCCGGACGCAAGTCCAGGCCGGGCCTTTCTATTTTCAGCCTCGAATTTCGGCCTCGAAATCTAGCGACGCCCGCGCGCCACCGGGGCGCCGCGAGCGGCGGCCTGGGCGGTCAGGGCGCCACAGTCGGCGTCCTTCGCCAGGCCCGGTCCAAGGAGCGGCAGGACGGCGGCCAGTGGCGCGACCACAGCGCCCAGGGCCACGGCCATAGCCGCCTGCGGCGCAGCCTTGACAACGTCCACCCCAACCTTGGGCGCCTCCAGCGTGCCCCGGAGCGTGATCGGCGCGCCGATGCGCACCAGACGGAACTTCTTGGGCTTGCCGGAGAGTGTCAGATCGAGGGTCTCGTCGCGCAGGTCGATGCGCCCGTCGCCTTTGGCCAGCACCACGTCGGAATCGAACACGATCGACTGGGCGTTCAATACGCCGTCGGTTGCCTTGAAATCGGCCACGGCGCAGCGGATCGGCGTCTCGCCCTTGTTCTTGGTGATCAGCAGGAACAGACCCTTGGTCACGTCGATCCCAAGGAGTTCGGCGAACGCCGTCCGCACACGGCCGCCCGGCACGATCACCGTCAGCTGGCCGTTGGCGTGCGCCGCCGCGGCGCGCACCGAGTCTCCCGCGCCGGTCAGTTTGACGCGGGCGTAGAGGCCCCCCTCGATCGGCGAGGCGCCGCCGCGCGCCGCCACCAGCGTCTCCAGCCTGGCGTTGGTCAGGCGCAGATCGAGGCCGGTCACCGGCGTGGCGCGCCGCGCGTCCAACCGGATCGAGCCCGCCAGCCGGCCCTGCGGTAGATTGACGGACAGGGGATCGATCGAGAGCACCCCGTGGTCCAGCGCCAGGTCGAACGACAGCGCCCGGATCGGCAGCTTGGCGCCGGCCACGCTGGCGGCCCGATAGGCCAGCCGCGCGTCCATCCCCCGGATCCGGCTCACGTCGAGCCTCGCGTCCGGCAGGAGGCGGTGCTCCGCCGCGAGGCGGGCGGCCATCACCTTCTGCGACGGTGAAACGGTGCGTCCGGCCACGTGCCGCGCCCCGCCGCCGGTCACCGCCAGCAGGTCGGGCAGGTTGAGGCGCCGCGAGGCCAGTCCGCCGGTGAGGAACGGCCGGCCGGTGTCGTCGTCGATCGCCAGATCGCCCGAAAGATCGCTGTCTCCCATGCGTCCGTGGATGCGGCGAAAGGCGTAGTTGGCGTTCACGCGCGAAAACCCGGCGCTGAGCGCATAGGGCGGCGTGCTGGGCAGGGCCAGCCCCGTCAGGTGATAGAGGTCGGAAAAGTCGGGCCCGGAGACGCTCATCACGCCGGAGACGCCGGCGAGGTCGAAGGGGTGATCGATCCGGCCCCGCGCGCTCACCCGCGTGGCCCCGGCTTCTATGCGCGCCTCGAACGGATAGGCCCGGCTGGGATCCACGTTGATCAGGGGCCCGCCGGTGACCAGGGCGACGAACCTCGCCTGGTTCAGCGTGCCCTTGCCTTCCAGGCGAAATACGCCCCGCCCCGCCCCGATCACGCTCTCATTGGACGAGATCACGCCGGTGAAATGCAGCCGCCGCTGCGCATCGTCGAAGCGCACCGCGCCGTCGGCGATGATAAGGTGGTTGATCGCTGGGAGCTTCAGCGGCTTGGGCTTCTGACCCGGGCGCCAGACCCAATTGGCCCGGCCGGACGCATCGCGCAGCAGGGTCACGTCGGGCCGGTCGGCCTCTACCAGCGGCAGGCGAACCTGACCCTTCAGCAGTGGCAGCAGCTTCACCTGTACGGTCAGCCGGGGCAGCCTCGCCATCGGCGCCGGCCCGGCCCAGGCGGGGTTGCCGATTACCAGGCCGTTGATCGTGGCCCGCGGCGACCACGACCAGGGATGCACCTCCAGATTGCCGGTGATCGTCACCGGCCGGTTGAGCCTGGCCGAGATCGCGTGCGCCAGCGGCCCGCGCAGCCAGTTCCACTGGAAGAGGGCGATGAACACGATCAGCGCCAGTAGGATGGCCCCGCCCACGCCGCCCGCCACGCGGTGGCGTCGCCAGCCCGACCGGGGCGCGGGGAGGGTCACGGAATTATCCAATGTTATCAGACTTTCTCCGGCTTGGACTTCCCTAACGCGCGGGTGGGGGGGCGCCGTTCCGAACCACGCTCAGGCGCGGCCTATCTCGGACCCGGCAGCAGCAGCACGAGGCCGAGGATCGCGCCGTAGTGCAGGGCCGCGCCGGCGCAAACGAAACCGTGCCAGACGGCGCGACGAAACGGCAGGCGGGGATTGAGGAAGATCAGGCTGCCGCCGGTGTAGACGAGGCCTCCGGCCACCAGCAGGGCCATGACCGCGATCGGCAGGCTCTGGCTGAGCGGCCGCAACGCCAGCACCGCGACCCAGCCGAACAGCACATAGACCGCCGTCCAGACCCGCTCCGACACGCGAGTAAACGCCAGCTTGCCGACGATGCCGCCGGCGGCGATCGTCCACACCAAGGTGGTCATGCCCACCGACCAGGCGCCGTGCAGGCCAAGCGTCGTGAACGGCGTGTACGAGCCGGCGATCATCAGGAAGATACCCGCCTCGTCGAGCCGGCGCAGGAACGGCCGGGCGGTGGAAACGCGGCTCATGTTGTACAGGGCCGAGAACGCCAGCATGGCGATCAGGGCCGCGCCATAGAGTCCGGTCGCGACCACCAGGGTCGGCCGGCCGGCGGTGGCGGCGACCCAGACCAGCCACGCCGATCCTGCGCAGGCCAGGGCCAGGGCGACGCCGTGGATCCAGGCGTCGATCGCGCGCTCGCCGTCGGTGGCGTAGTGCTCGGCCAGATACTCTTCCGGCAGCTGCTCGATCAGGGTCGGCGGACGCGGCATCCCCCACGGCTAGCACATCTCGCCCTAGCCCTTCGACTGCTCCGGCTTGAGGGCGTAGAAATCGGGTTCACGGGTGAAGTGGTAGGCGGCCGTGTCGAGCGCGACCTTGACGGCGTCGAGGATCAGATAGTCTGGCCCGAACGGGCGGCACATGTTTCGCATCGCCATCACCTGTTCGCGCATCGGGCGGAGCGCGCGAAACGCGGTCTTGGGGTCGGTGATGCCGGCGCGGCGGACATGGACCATGATCGAAGCTCCCTCGTTTCCGGCGCCGGGCCGGCGTCTGAATTCTTGTTTTGTTCTAGTCTTGCCCGCCTGCCGCCGTCCAGAGGGTGCGTCCATAAGTCTGTGGACCGATCCGGCGCGGGCCGTTTAGGGTATCCTATGGACAGGCTGTTCGCCCGATTCGCCAACGCCACCGCCAAGATCACCGGCAGCCCCGGCGCCTTCCTGATGTGCGTGCTGCTGGTCGTGGTCTGGGCCGCCACCGGGCCTCTGTTCAAGTTCTCCGAGACCTGGCAGCTGGTGATCAACACCGGCACCACCATCATCACCTTCCTGATGGTCTTCCTGATCCAGAACACCCAGAACCGCGACGGGGCCGCCGTCCAGACCAAGCTCGACGAACTGATCCGCTCGTCCGACGCCCAGGACGAGTTCATGGGCATCGAGAGCCTCACCGATCACGAACTCGATCTGCTGCACGCCAAATGCGCCAAGGAGGCCGCCGAAAGCCACCACCTGCTCTCCAAGGCCGTCGAGGAGAAGGAAAAGCGCGCCGACAAGGCCGAGGCGGGAGGGTGACGCCGTGGCGACGATGAAGATGCCGCTCTCCGGCGATGTGTCACAGTTCATCGCGCCGTGGAGCTGGTTCGTGCGTCAGGCCGGACAGCTGGGCCTGATCAATATCAATATCGGCTCCACCCCCGCCCCCGACGTCGAGGCCAGCGTGCTCGAGGAGGTGGGCTCCTATGGCCGCCAGATCGGCCGCCTGGCCGACGCGGTGGAGATCCTGCTCGCCACCCTGGATCGCAACAGCCTGAGCGACGCCCAGCGCTCGGCGATCGCCGCCTTCGAGACCCAGCTGGCCGAGGTGCGGGCCGTCAAGACCAGCGCCGGCCGCCCCGCCCAGCCGTCGCTCACCACACCGCCGCCGCGCCTCCGACCCGCGGCCGACGACTGACCGGCCGCCGATCGGCGCGCCCCCGATCGGTTGAATCCCCCGCCCCGCCGCGCCATCTGCGGCGGGGCCCGCAACCGAGCGCGGCCCGCACGGGAGCATCGGCATGGCGAGCAAGGTCTGGTTCATCACAGGGACCTCCAAGGGCTTCGGCCGGGTATGGGCCGAGGCCGCCCTGGCCCGGGGCGACAAGGTGGCCGCCACCGCGCGCGACGTGAAGACCTTGGCCCCGCTCGTCGAGCGCTACGGCGATCTGGTGGCGACGATCCCGCTCGACGTCACCGACAAGGCGGCGGTCGGCGCGGCGATCGCCCGGGCCCACACCCGCTTCGACCGCCTGGACGTGGTGGTCAACAACGCCGGCTATGGCCTGTTCGGGGCTATCGAGGAGGTCAGCGAAGCCCAGGCCCGGGCCCAGATCGAGACCAATCTGTTTGGGGCCCTGTGGGTGACCCAGGCGGCCCTGCCCATCATGCGGGCCCAGGGCGCCGGACACATCATCCAGGTCTCCCCGATCGGCGGCCTCAACGCCTTTCCCACGATCGGTCTCTACCACGCCTCGAAGTGGGGGCTGGAGGGCTTCAGCCAATCTCTCGCCGCGGAGGTCGCGGGCTTCGGCATCAAGGTCACCCTGGTCGAGCCGGCCGGCTACGCCACCGACTGGCGTGGCCCCTCCTCCGTGCGCGCCGAGCCCCTGGCGGCCTATGACGCCGCCCACGCCGCCATCGCCGCGTTCCGAAGCAACTCCCAGCCCGGCGATCCGCATGCCACCGGCCCTGCGCTCCTGAAGCTGGTCGACGCCGCCGAGCCGCCCCTGCGCCTATTCCTGGGCACGGCCGGCCTGCCGATGACCCGGGCCGAATATGCCCGCCGGATCGAGACCTGGGAAAAATGGGACGACGTCGCCCGCGCCGCCCAGGGCAGCTTGGCGAAGGCGGGCTGAACCCCCCAAACAGTGCATCTTGTTGCGATCCGGTGCGTCGGCGTGCGAGGCGCGCGCGGGACGTTGACAGGGCGCGGGCGGCCCACCAGGGCTGCGCCATTGTGACGGTGAGGGCGCCATGACCACCAAGACCCTGAGCGGGCTCTACCTTTCCACCTACAAGATCGTCGCATCGGTCGACACCGTCAGCATCACCGCCAGCGGGTATCTGTTGGGTGGGCTGCTGGGCGCCGGGTCCCCGCATCGCACCATCGTCAACGCCGGGGCCGTGCTCGGCGGGGACTACGGCATAAAGCTCTCCAGCCTCGCGATGGTGACCAACTCGGGCACGGTGACCGCCACCGGAACCAGCAGCAGCGCCTCGGCGATCTATCTGGCGGCGGGCGGCACGGTCTCCAACAGCGCCGCCGGCCTGCTCGTCGGGTCCGCCGGCGTGGCCCTGAAGGCGGCCGGGGTGGTCAACAACGCCGGGACGATTGTGGCCACAGCCGTCGCCGTCGCCGCCGAGGGGGGCGCCCTGACCCTCAACAACACCGGAGTCATCGAGGCGGTCGGAACCTCGACGTCAGGGGTGTTCGCCATGAACGGCGGCGTGGTCAACAACGGCGACGCGAGCCACACCGCCGCGCGAATTGCCGCCGGCGTCGGCGTGGTGTTGGCCGGCAATGGCGCCGTGCACAACTTTGGAACCATCGTCGGCCGGGTCACGGGGTCGGGCCCGCCCGCCGCCATCTATATGCAAGGCGGAAGCGTGATCAACGGCTCGGAAGCCGACACCACGGCCAGCATCTATGGCGCAGGTGGCGTGTTCATCATCGGCGGCGCGGGCACGGTCACCAATTTCGCCACCATCGGCGGCCTCTCCAGCCTCATCGGCGTGGGCCTGTTGGGCGGAGGTCAGCTCACCAGCGGCAGCGACACCGACACAAAGGCGCTCATTCAAGGTTACACCGGTGTCGCCGCCTTGAGTGGGGCAGCGACGGTCCACAACTACGGCCGGATCCAGGGGGCGGTCGGCTCGGGCATGGGCACCCTATCGTTCGCCGCCGGAGTCTATCTGGGCGCCGGCGGCCTCGTCACCAATGGCGACGCGAGCGACACCGCCGCGACCATCCAGGGCGCCTCGGGCCTGTTCAACAAGGCGGGCGCCGCCACGGTCGCCAATTTCGGCACGATCAGCGATATCGGCCTACTCGGCGACGTCGTCGGCGCCGGCGTCGTGCTGGAGGGAGGCGGCGCGGTCACCAACGGCGCCGTCGGCGATGCGGGCGCCCTGATCTCGGGCCGGTTCGTGGGGGTGCTGATCAGCGGGGCGGTTGGAAGTGTCACCAACCTCGGCGTCATCAAGGGCGGCGCGGGCATCGGGACCGGCGTCGAGATCATGGACTCAGGCGTGCTGATCAACGGAGCGTCGAACGCGACCGGCGCCCTGATCAGCGGCCGATCCGGCGCCGTCGTGCAGGGCTCCGTGCTCTCCACCGTGGTCAACTACGGCACGATCGTCGGTCTGAACGGCTACGGCGCCGGCCTGAACATAGGCAAGGGGGTGCTCGCCAACGGCTCGGAGACCGTCACCACGGCGCTCATCAGCGGCTTCGTGGGCGTCGCGGCCCAGGGACCGGCGGTGCTGAACAACTTCGGCACCATCAAGGGCGCCGTCGTCGCCGGTCAGGGCGTGTCCCTGGGCGTTACTGGAGAGCGCCTTGTCAACGGCTCGGCCACCGACGCCAAGGCCCTGATCACCGGCAGTCTCGGGGTCGAGGTCGCCGCCGGCGCCACGGCCACCAACTTCGGGACCATCGAGGGCGTGGGCGTCCATAGCGTGCTGCTCGACGATGCGACTTCCAAGCTCTACGCCGAGGCCGGCTCGGTGTTCAAAGGTCAGATCGAGGCCGCCATGGGGTTCGTGGACTTCGTCTCGGGCGTGTCCACGATCTCGGGCATCGACAGCGCCGGTATCATCGCAGGCCCTGGAACCATGGCGCTCTTGGGCGGCGCCAGCGTGTTCCAGCCGGGCGTGTCGGTGACCGTGGCCCATGTCACCGTGGCCGGCGTGCATGCGAGCGCCGAGTTCGGGACCTCCCTTTCCTATGCCGGGACCTGGGTCCAGACCGGCGGGACGCTCACTGTCGATTCGAGCTATCAGGCCAGCTTCACCGGCGTCGGCGACGCCTTCACTGGCACGATCGCGGGGGCGGGCAAGGTGGTGTTCGCCGGCGGTTCCGACACGCTGAAGGCGGTGACCCTGTCGGTCGCCACGGCCGTGATCAACACCGCCACCGTGACCCTCTCCGGCCTTGTGACGATCGCCGGCACGCTGACGGCGACGACGACCGATCTCATCGTCGCCTCCACCGGCGCGACCCTGGCTGGCGGCGGCACGCTGACCCTCACCAACAAGTCGACCAACCGCCTCTATGGCGCGACGCCCACCGCCCTCCTCACCAACAACGACAAGATCACCGGAGCCGGGCAGCTCGGATCCGGCATGATGACGCTCTCCAATGGCGCCGCCGGCGTGATCAACGCCAACAACACCGTGGCCCTGATCATCGATACCGGCGCCGCCGCCATCACCAACGCCGGCCTGATCGAAGCGACCAGCTCGGGCGGCCTCGTCATCCAGAGCGCGGTCAAGAACACCGGCACGCTGGCCGCGCTGGGCGGGAACCTGACGGTCAACGCCAATGTCACCGGGTCCGGCAGTGTCCGGATCGGCAGCGGGACGGCCGAT
The DNA here is from genome assembly GCA_038226475.1 of Caulobacterales bacterium. Lineage (GTDB taxonomy): Bacteria > Pseudomonadota > Alphaproteobacteria > Caulobacterales > Caulobacteraceae > Acaudatibacter. The sequence goes on from JBBRQK010000007.1 coordinate 168,690, forward strand.
TTCGAGGGCGTCTTCAGCGAGGCCGTGACGTTCGGCGCCACCGGCCAGCTCACCCTGGCCCATTCGACCGGCTACAACGGCACGATCAGCGGCTTCTCCCAGGCCGGGACCAACTCCATCGACCTGAAGGCCATCGCGTTCGCCACCGCCAAGGTCAGCTTCTCCGGCACGGCCGCCTCCGGCACGGTCACCATCACCGACGGCAGCCATACGGCGCACATCAAGCTCTCGGGCGACTACACCGCCTCGACCTTCGTCCTGGCCGACGACGGCGGCGGCGGGACCCTGGTGCACGATCCGGCCAAGGCCAAGATGCACGCCTCGCCGCCGGTGTTCGCTCAGGCCATGGCCCATGTCGGCACGGCGCCGCCGTCCTCGGCGTCTGTCCTCCTGGCCGCGGCGTCCCGCCTCTCCCCCCTCCTCACCCCGCCGCGACCGCACCTCTGAGCGGGCCATTAGAGAAACTTTCCGCGGCGGGCGGGGGGGGGGGGGCATGAAGGACATCCGGCTCCTGACGAGCGAGGACCGCGCGGTCCTCGAGACCGTGGCCGACGAGGTTTTCGACGAACCCGTCGATCCGGACCTGGCTCTGGAATTCCTGGGCGATCCCCGCCACCACATCTGTGTCGCGATCGACGAAGGGATCGTGGTCGGCTTCGCCTCGGCCGTCCACTACGTCCACCCGGACAAGCCGGCCGAGCTGTGGATCAACGAGGTCGGCGTCGCCCCCACGTTTCAGCGGCAAGGACTCGCCAAGGCGCTCCTCCGCAAACTGCTGTCACACGCCAGGTCGCTGGGCTGCAAGGAGGCCTGGGTGTTGACCGACGAAGCCAATGCGCCCGCTCGCGCGCTCTATGCCTCCGCCGGCGGCGAAGCGGAGACCCGACAACTGATGGTGAATTTTGATCTGACCGAGAGCGTGTTCCGATAAGTGGGAACTGGTTATCGGATGAAACACGCGACAAAACAAAGATCTAGAGCCCCATTTTGATACCGACAAAACGGAACAGGCTCTAGCTCACGCGGGCGCGCAGTTCGTCGCGGGCCTGGTAGAGGGCCCAGAACCTGTCGGCGATGACGGATCCTTCGATGCCGGCGTCGCCGCTGTCCCAGGCCGTGCCCCGGACGGCCCCGGCGACGATCACCTCGCCGACATAGACGCCGTCCTCCTTCAGCCGCTGCGACAGCAGGCCGGCGAGCTTGTCCTTGGCCGCGTTGGCGAGGGCCACGCCCATGGCCTTCAGGGCGATGGCGAACTGATCCATCACCGGATTGATGTCGCCGAAAGCGCCGTTGGTGATCAGGATCGCCCCGTTCTCGGCGTTCTTCAGGTCGGGCAGGGCGGCCTGCACCGCCGCCAGCAGCCCGACCACGGCGACGTCGAACAGCGCGCGCATGACCGTCGGTTCGGCGGCCATCAGGTCGGGCGCCTCGCCGCCGCCGATGGCGTTCCAGTGCACCACGGTGATGCCGCCCAGCTCCGCGCGCACCTTGGCGATCGCCGCCGCGATGGCCCCGGGGTCTCCGGCGTCGGCCGCGAACGCGGCGGCGGTCATGCCCTTGGCCTTCAGCGCCGCGACGCCCGCCGCCAGCCGCTCCGCGCTTCGCCCCACCAGAGCGACGCTGAAACCCTCCGCGCCGAACCTCTCGGCCACGGCGGTCGAGATGCCAGGGCCGAAGCCGACGACGATGATGGTCCTTGCCATGCTCACTCCGATGCTACGCCCAAGCGTCTATGGCGTTTTCACCGCCCGGTCATCCGCCGATGCTGATCTGAGGGGCGTTGGATCGGAGAAGACGTTGGTATCGCGCGGACGCCCGTCAAGGATCCACGAGGCCCGTCGGCCTATCCTCGATCTCCGCCTTCCGCGCGGGTCGTTCGCGGTCTGGCGCCCGTCCAGCGTTTGAAGGCGCGAGAGAACGCGGCCGGTTTGCCTGGGACTGTTCATCGCCACCGAGTCTTTCTTCATCGGCCAGCAACAGGATATGCCCGCCTTCATGCGCGGATCGCCCATCCTTCTGCTGCTGGGCTTCGCGCCTCTGATAGCCATGGCGTTCTGGCTCGTAAAAGCGCGAACGAGAGCCAGGAAACCGGTACCGGTGCTGGCCTAGGACACCCGGGGATAAGCCGCCCCACTTCCTCGCGCGTCCGTAAGCGATCATGGTCGGGGCCGATGGATGGAAATCGCGCATGGCCGAGCTGATCCTCACCACCTTCGCCTGGGTCCCCGAATCCCCGCGCGGCTATGTGCGCGATCTGCGGGTGCGCTGGGCGCTTGAGGAGGCCGCCCTGCCCTACCGCGTCGAGAGCGTGCCGGTCGACGATCGCGGCGCCCCGCATTTCGCGCACCAGCCCTTCGGCCAGGTCCCGTGGCTGACCGATGGCGAGATCTCGATGTTCGAAAGCGGCGCGATCCTGCTGCATCTGGGCGAGCGGAGCGCCGCCCTGATGCCGGCCGATCCGCCCGGCCGCGCCGAGGTTCTACAGTGGACGTTCGCGGCGCTCAATTCGGTCGAGATGGCCAGCCTGCCCTGGGCCATAATGAAGTTCTCCGGCGAGCCTGGAGACACGACCGCATGGCGGCGCCTGGATGCCTTCCTGACCGCCAGGCTCCAACACCTCGAGACGGTCCTGGCCGGTCGCGAGTGGCTCGCTGGGCCCTTCTCCATCGCCGATATTCTCATGGCCGACGTGCTGCGCCTGGTCGATCGATTCGACGGCCTGCACCCTACCCCGCCTGCCTGGCCTACGTCCGGCGCGCCACGGCCCGCCCACCATTCGTCAAGGCCCACGCCGACCAGATGGCCCACTTCGCCGCCGCCGACTGACTCTCACCTCGGCCCCCAGTCCCGCCGCCAGCGTTCGTCGGCCAGCTGGGCCGGGGTCTTGGGCGGCTGTGGCGTGAACGGGCGGCTGAGGCAGGCGTATCGGGTCTCGTCGGCGATGTGGTCCTCGGCGGCGGTGTCGAC
>JBBRQK010000008.1:0-170366 GCA_038226475.1 Caulobacterales bacterium
GCTTGGCGACATTGAGGGTGGGATAGTCGTTGATGAGCAGAGCGTTCTTGGCCACATCGACGCCTTTCAGCGCCGCCGCCGCGTGCTGGAAATCGTCGGCGCGGTAGTAGGCCTCGGCCTGCATCACCTTGGCGTCGGCCTCGGCCGGTCGAAGGGCGATGGCCGTAGAAAGCCAGCGATGCGCGCCCGCCAGATCATTGGCGAGCAGGGCGATGCGGCCGAGCTGAAGAACGGCGCGGTAGTCCGAGGGGTCCTTGGCCGCGAGCCGCGTGTCGATCACGCCGGCCTCGGCGAATCTGCCGGCCTGAAAAAGAGCGGCGGCGGTGGCGCCGTCCGAGGTCTCGGCGGCCCACGCCGCCGGGGCGGCGGCCAAGGTGAGCGCCATGCCCATCCAGGCGATCTTCATTAGTCCCCATCCTGCTCAACCCCACAGAGGGGCACCCTAACGGACTAGCTACCTCGGCTTCATCCTCGTCGCATCCATTCAACTGTGGGTGAGGCACTTCGTCAACGGAACCTAGTTGGCCGCTTCGAACGCGGCGACCAGATCGTCGACCTCCCATCGACGCCGATAGTCGGGATCGACATGGCGGGCGACGACCATACCGGTGCTGTCGACGACGAAGGTCGCTGGGATCGGCAGGACCCAGGCCCCGGCCGCCTGATAGACCGAGAGATCCTGGCCAACGCCGCGCATCAGGCTGGCGAAACCATCGTCGACCCAAAAGGCCAGGTTGAGCGACAGCCCATAGCCGCTGTCCGGATCGGTCAGCACGCGGTAGGCGATACCGGTCCTCTCGATCAGGCGGATGTTGAAGCCCGGGGTCTCCGGCGTGATCGCGACCATGTGGTCCGGCCCTATCTCGTATTGCACCTTGGCGAAGGCCGACGCCGTCAGGCGGCAATAGGGGCACCAATGGCCGCGGTGAAACGAGATCACCGCCGGGCCCCGCTGAAGCAGGTCCTCCAGCCTCACCAACCGTCCGTTCTGGTCGGGCAGAAGAAAAGCCGGCATCGCCTCGCCGATGGCCGGGGCGGAGCGGCCCAGGCCGGCTCCGGCGATGCGCGCAACGAGGATCTCCACGGCCCGGGCGAACTCCGGGCTGCCCTGCCTGACCGCTTCGGCCAGCAGCAGCAGCCGCGCGTTCAGCGGCGCATCCATGTCGCGCACCCGATCGAACACCCGGCCGATGGCGGCGTAGGGGCTCTCCTCGATCGTCGTCATATGGCCTCTTCCCTCTTATCGAAGCTGAGCCCCAGGACGGCGCAACCGGCCAGCGCGGCGGCTGTAAGCCACAGGCACGCGATCCAGCCGAAACGTTCGAACACCGCCCCGATCACCGCCGCGCCCGCCAGCCCGCCGGCGAAATAGGCGGAGAGGTATAGCCCGCTCGCCGCGCTCCTGGCGGCGCCGGCGGCGCGGCTCACCTGGCCGGTCGCGGTCGCCTGGGCGAAGAAGGTCCCCAGCCCCACGAGCACCATGCCGGCGATGACCATGGGCAAGGCGGGGCTCGCCAGCAGCCACAATCCGGCCCCCGCCACCGCCAGGCCGCCCAGCAGCGACCAGCGCGCGCCGATCCGCCGCGCCACCGCCCCGGCGCAGGGCGTCGCGACGATCGAGGGGGCGAAGACGAAGTAGATCAGGCCAAGGCTCATCATGCCGAGCCCGAGCGGCGGGCGCATCAGCACGAAATTGACATAGCTGAACACCCCGATGAAGGCGAACAGGAGCAGGAACCCGATGCCGTAGCCGGCCAGCAGCTTTGGCCGCAGCGCGCTTCGCAGGGCCGGCGCCTGGGCGTCGCGCAGGGTGTCGCGCATCGCGGGCCTTATGCTGGCCGCCGCCAGACCGGCGCCGAGCAGGTTCAGAGCCGCGAACACCAGGAACACGGCGCCGGTCCCGTACAGCCCGGCCGTCGTGGCCGCCACCAGCCGCCCCACCAGATTGGAGGCGACGTTGCCGGTGATATAGGCCGCGAACGCGCCGGCCTGGCGCTCGGGCGTGCAGGTCTCTCCCAGATGCGACAGGGTGAGGGTGAAGGCGCAGCTCATGCACAGGCCCTGGACCACCCGCAGCCCCGCGAACACCGCCAGATTGGGCGCGAACGCCAGCAGCACCGAGGGCACGGCCAGGACGACGAGGCTGGTCACGATCCCGATCCGGCGATCGAGGCGCGCCCCGAACAGGGCCGTGAGCAGCGCCCCGATCGACATGCCGGCGGTCGAGGCGTTGACGGCGACGCCGATCTGGCCGGGCCTCGCGCCATAGTGCCTGGCCAACAGCGGTAGGATGGCCTGGGCGGCGAACAGATCGACCAGGGTGAAGAAGGCGATCAGGGCGATCACCGTCGAGGTCAGCGGCGGCGCGAACCGCGGCGTGTGTCCAGTCTCGGCCACCGCCGTCATGCCGGGCGCCCGGGCGGAGAGGGTCGCACCGTCACATCATGTGCGGGTCGGTGGTCACCGGAAACAGATCGGCGGACAGCAGAACGGCGGCGGTCTTGCCGGTGTTCTTCCACCAGTGCGACGTGGAATGCAGTTCCGGCGTGGCCTCGCCCACCTTGTGCACGATCGGGACCGAGCAGGTGGAGGCGTATTCGGTCACCTCGCCGCTTTCGACATAGATGATCGCGGGCCGATCGCCGTGGCTGTGCCAGGGCACGACGCCGCCCGGCTGGATCACCAGCTTGCGCAGGCGCAGCAGGCGCCCGTCGATATGAACCGGCTCCTTGGCCACATCGACGGACGTGATCACGGTGTCGGTCACGTCCTTGGCCGGCGTGGCGTCGGGCGCGCGGACATCGATCCCCGTCTTGTCGGCGGGGCAGGACCCCGCAAGGGCGAGGGAAGGGGCGAACCCGGCGGCGGCGATGGCGAGGGCGCCCAGCAGGGCGGCGCCGTGAGAGGGGGGCTTCGTCATGGATGGTCTCCTTGAAGGACGCCTCGGTGCGCTGCGTCGCGAAACTACCTTCGCCCGCCCCGTCAAGGGTTTGAAATGCCTTTTGGTTATGGATTTCATGCCGGAGCGGCATTTCCCCAGGGGCCGCGAGGCGCGCCAATGTCTCGGCCACTCCGGTCGAACGACCCTTGGAAGGCGCCCAGCATGAGTTCCGACACTCCCGCCGCCCTGCCCGCCGCCCCCGGCCAGCGGCCGCTCGCGGGCCGCGCCGCCCTCGTCACCGGCTCCACCAGCGGCATCGGCCTGGGCGTCGCCCGCGCGCTCGCGGCCCAGGGGGCCGACATCATGCTCAACGGCTTTGGCGACGCGGCGGAGATCGCCGCGCTCCAGGCCGAGTTCACCACGGTGCATGGGGTCCAGGCCGGCTATTCCGACGCCGATCTCTCCCGGCTCGACGCCATCGAGACCCTTTTCCACGAGATCGAGACCACGGGCCCCCGCCGGCTCGACATCCTGGTCAACAACGCCGGCGTCCAGCATGTCGCCCCGCTGGTCGATTTTCCCCCGGCCAAGTGGGATCTGATCCTGGCGGTCAATCTGACCGCCGCCTTCCACACCATGCGCCTCGCGATCCCCCTCATGCGGCGCAACGGCTTCGGCCGTATCGTCAATGTCGCCTCCGCCCACGGCCTGGTCGCCTCGCCCTTCAAGTCGGCCTATGTCGCGGCCAAGCACGGTCTGCTGGGCCTGACCAAGACCGCGGCGCTGGAGACGGCCGAAGAGGCAATCACCTGCAATGCGATCTGCCCGGGCTATGTCTTCACGCCCCTGGTCGAGCGCCAGATCGACGATCAGGCCAAGGCGCACGGCATCCCGCGCGAGCAGGTGGTGCGCGATATCCTCCTGGCGCAGCAGCCCAACAAGCGGTTCGCCACGGTGGAGGAGATCGGGGCCTTGACGGTCTTCCTTTGCGGCGAGGCCGCCGCCTCCATCACCGGAGCCGCTCTGCCGGTCGACGGCGGCTGGACCGCTCACTAGAGGGGGCGGGTCCCGGACGAAATCGCCTGAACGCTGAAACCGGCGCCGCGAACCAACGAATAGGTCACGAACCAGGCGCCGAGCGGCGTCGCGCTCTTGAGGAACACCAGATGAAGACAGTCGCCAAACCCAGACCTGATCTCGCCGTCGACCGTGAGGCCGTGGGCCAGGTCGTGCTCGTGTTCCAGGGGGGCGGCGCGCTCGGCGCCTATCAGGCCGGCGTCTATCAGGCCCTCCAGGAGGCCGGGATCGAACCCGACTGGGTGATCGGCACCTCCATCGGCGCGATCAACGCGGCCCTGATCGCCGGCAATGCTCCGGAGCAGCGCCTGCCCCGACTGAGAGAGTTCTGGGCCCGTATTCGCAACACGCCCATGACCCAGCTGCTGGGCCTCAACCCGCTCATGGGCCGGGGCCTGACCAATGCGGCCATCATGGCGAGCGGCGTGAAGGGGTTCTTCAGTCCCAATCCGTTCGCCTGGATGGGCGACTACGCGCCGCTGGGCCCCACGATGGCGTCCTACTATAGCACCGGCCCGCTGGAGCGGACGCTCGAGCAGCTGATCGACCTTGACCGGATGAACGCCAACGCGCCCCGGCTCACCGTCGGCGCCGCCAATGTTCGCACCGGCGACATGCGCTATTTCGACAGCCGCGACGAAGAGCTGGGCCTGCGCCATGTCATGGCCTCCGGCGCCCTGCCGCCCGCCTTCCCCGCCGTGCGCATCGAGGAGGATCTCTATTGGGATGGCGGCATCCTCTCCAACACGCCGGTCGAGGCGGTGTTCGACGACATGCCGCGGCGCAACGGTCTGGTGTTCGCCGTCCATATGTGGGCCCCGAGCGGTCCGGACCCGAACAGCCTCCGCGCCGTGGCGGCCCGCCAGAAGGATCTGCAGTACGCCAGCCGCGCGATCAGCCACATCACCCGTCAGCGCCAGATCCACCGGCTGCGCCATGTCATCGGCGCCTTGTCGGAGATGCTGCCGCCCGAGCTGCGCAACTCCGACGACGCCAAGACCCTCGCCGCCTACGGCTGCCTCACCCAGATGCACGTGGTCCGCCTGCTCGCCCCGCCGCTTAAGGGCGACGATCACACCAAGGACATCGACTTCAGCCCCGACGCGATCCGCCAGCGCTGGGACGCCGGCTATCTCGACACCGGCCGCGTGCTGGCCGCCAGGCCCTGGGCCCGGCCGTGCGATCCACTCGAAGGCTTTTTGCTGCACGAGGCGCGCGCCGGCGAAATGCTGCCGGATGCGCCACCGCTCGTCGAGGAGCCCGCCGAATGATCCGCGCCCTGGTGCTTGCCGCCGCCCTCGTCGCCGCGCCCCTGGCCCACGCCGAGCCGGCGGCCCCGCCGCCCGCCGATTCGGGCATCATCCGCCGCGCCAGCGCCCACTCGGTCGACGAGACCGTGGCCCTGCTGAAGGCCGACGTGGAGAAGAAGAACATCCGCTTCTTCTCCCAGCTCGATCAGTGCGAACTCGGCAAGGCGGTGGGCGTGCCCGTGCGACGCTCCGTCCTGATCCAGTTCGGCAATCCGCCGCTCGGCCTGCAGTTCCTGACCGCCAGCCCCTACGCCGGCCTCGACTGGCCGGTGCGCCTGCTGGTGTTCGAGGACGCCGACGGCAAGGTGTGGATGGCCTATACCGACTTCGCCTGGATCGCGAAGCGCCACCACATCGAAAGCCGCGCCGCCCAGTTCAAGATGGCTTCGGAAGTCGCCGCCTCCATCGCCCACGCCGCGGAGTGAAGCTCGGGCGGCCGGACGCGCGGATCGCACTGACGCTTCTCCGTGCGCCTCGCGCGACCAGCCCTTCGCTGCACCCCGAGACCCTCGCCTCAAGCGATCTCAGCCTGGGCGGCGAACGCACAGATGAGTAGGCTCTTGGTCATGCGTGGCTCGGCAGTCGGCGATGGGACACCACAGAGTCTGCGGGTTCCGCCAGGTCTTCCAGGATGGTGCAATCGGGCCCGGGCCCGCCAGCGCACGAGACATCGCAGGTCTGGACGAAGCCGGCGATGCTGCGCTCCAGCGCCTTCAGCTCAACAAGCTTCGCCCGCACGGTCTCAAGGTGGACCTGCGCCAGGTCGCGGGCCTCGTTGCAAGATCGGGACCTGTCATGCATCAGCGATACGAGCGTGCGGACCTGCTCGATCGGTAAACCGAAGTCTCGGCATCGACGGATGAAGGTGAGGCGTTTGACGTCTTCATCGTCAAAACAGCGTTGCCCGCCGTCGCGGCGATCCGCTGGCGGCAACAGGCCAATCTCCTCGTAATAGCGGATGGTCGGCGCGTTCGTGCCGGTCCGCTTCGCCAGTCCGCCGATCCTCAGTGACATCGAAATCTCCGCCGCGCGATGAACCTCAAGTTACTTGAAGACCGTCGCGAAGCCAGGAGTGCGCCGAAAAGATAGTGCTTGAAGCTAAAGTGGCTTGAGGTCCTAGCGTGCACTTCCATCCAGCCGGGAGTCACCGCATGTCGCGTCACGTTCGCCGAAACTCCCTCCGCTCAAGCTTGGCCGCAGGCCTTCTGCTAATCTGCGCCGGAGGCGTGATCACCGCGGCTCACGCCCAGCCGTTGTCGAGTGTCGCCTCGGGGTCGATGGCTCCCGACTTCACCGCTCAGGGGAGCGACGGCAAGGCGCATCGGCTCAGCGACTACCGCGGCTCGACCGTGGTTCTGGAGTGGACGAGCCCGATCTGCGAGGTCACCGCGCAATACTACGACAGCGGCAAGATCCAGGCGCTTCAGAAGGAGGCGGCCCGCCGCAAGGTTGTCTGGCTGTCCATCAACACTGCGGCGGCGACGCGGAAGGGCTACTTGACCCCGAGGGCGCGGACCAACTGACCCGCAAGCGCGGCGCCACCGTGACAAAGTTCCTGTTCGATCCGAGCGGTGCGGTCGGCAGGCAGTACGGCGCCAAGGCGACCCCGTCGGCCTATGTCATCAACGCCAAGGGCGTGCTGGTCTATCAGGGCGCGGTCGCCGCGGACCCGGGCAAGGGCGCCGACTATGTGCTGGCGGCGCTCAATGAGGTCGGGGCAGGCAAGCCGGTCTCGACGCCCTTCACGCCGCAGCGCGGCTGTCCGGTCGAATACTGATGGCGAACGAAATCGCCGTGCCTCTGCAAACTCCAGGATCTCCCATGACCCCTGAAATCTCCGACCCCGTCATCGCCTGCACGCTTGGCGCGGGCGACTTCAAGGCGCGGGTCGCCTGGATCGCCGATCTCAACGCCACGGCTCTGCGCGAGCACCAGCGCGACGACCTCGTTCTCAGCCTGGTCTACGCGCCGGAGGCGCGCGACCAGGTCCGCCAGTTGGTTGCCCAGGAACAGGCTTGCTGCGCCTTCCTCGCGTTCGAGCTACGCGAAGATGCGGATGCTAGCCGTCTCACCATCACCGCACCTGAGGCCGCCCGGGAGGCGGCTGAAATGGTCTTGGAACCTTTCATCTCGGGCAAGCCGGTCGCATCAGCAGGGTGGGGCTGCTGCGCCCACCCCGTGGAATCTTCTCTCAGCGTCGAGCCGGGTCGGGAATCTTCGGTATGCCGCTGATGTCCATCGCCCAGGGCATCGCAGAACGGCACAGGCCCTGAGATTTGGGAATGAGCTGCGCGCGTTGCGTCACCGGGACATTGGCCCGGTAGGGCGCTCCGGAGATCGTCTGGCAATCCGTGCAGTGACAGATGACGACCGTGTCCGGATCGATTCGCGCCGTGTAACGGATCGTCCCACAGTGACAACCGCCGTCGAGCTTCATCTCACTTGGCCGGGGGCTGCCAGAGCTCGATCTTCGTGCCGTCGGGATCGAGGATCCAGGCGAACACGCCGGTCGCGCCGCCGTCTTCCCGCTTTAGGATGGTCACGCCCTTGTCCTTTAGGCGAGTGAGATAGGCGTCCATATCGTCGACAGCGAAGTTGATCATGAACTCGCGGATCGACGGGGCCGTGTAGTCGGTCGTGGTCGGAAGGGCGTTCCAGACCACGACCGGCGGGTGGCCGGGCGCATCGTACTTGAGCAGCGCCCGGCCCCAGGATTCGATCGGCATGCCGAGCACGTCGCGATACCACCTGGCCAGGGCCTTGGGGTCCTTGCTCTTGACGAAGATACCCCCCACGCCGGTGATGTGCCCAACCGGCGCCGCGTCCGTCGTCGCGGCGATGCCGAGCCAGGCGGCAAGCGCCAGCCACCCAATGACCTTGAGCCGAGCCGCCATTCGTCGTCTCCCCCCACACTTCAGCGCCGCAGTCTAGCTATCGCCTGTCCGCCTCGAGGGCAAAGCCCCGCGCTCCGGCCGCGTGGGGGTCGTTAGAACGGCGCCGATGTTTGGCCGACGTCGGCGCCGGGGGGTGGCCCGCGGCGTTACGACTGGAGTCGGTGGGGTCGCTAATGGATAGTATCCGACGCTTGGTACCCGCCCGAGGTCATTCTCCCGGTTCGTAGGAGCGACACAGCCCTGCCCGTCAGCAGACGTTCTGAACGTCACAGGAGGGTGGAAAGCTGACAATGGCCCAAGAGAGGGCGGCACGCGCGGAGCGGTCGGGGCTTTACCGGGTCGAGCGCAACAGGCCCGATAGCGCGAACTCCTTGCCCATGCACTGACGCTGGCACGCCCGTATCAGCCGGCGGCCACCGCGACCCGGGTAGCGCTTGCATCGAGGGCACCGTTCCGGTTCTATGTTGTCCGGGGGGCGCTGATCAGCACCGCACAAGGTTTTCGCACCCTGCTTGCCGACCGCGCCAATACCGGCCCGGCCGAACACTATCGGACCTGGAGGTCTGGACTGAAGAGAACTTTCGCAGCCGCGGCGCTGGCGTTCGCGATGGTCTCAAGCGGGTCGCTGGGAGGTCTTGCCGCGCACGCCCAGAACGCCGAGCGTGTCTATGACCAGGGCACGGTCTGGACGATCAGCCGGATCGAGACCAAGCCCGGCATGTTCGACGACTACATGAAATACCTGTCGACGACCTTCAGGCAGATTCAGGAGGCCGGCCAGAAGGCCGGACGTGTTCTGAGCTACAAGGTCCTGACCGTGGATTCGCCGCGGGACCACGAACCGGACGTGATCCTGATGGTCCAGTACAAAAACATGGCAGCCTTCGACCGCTCGCTCGCTGAAGGCGACGCCGTCAACGCGGCGGCGTATGGAAGCACAGTGAAAGCCAACCAGTCGTCGATAGCGCGCGAGACCCTGCGCACCTTGAGGGGCTCGGAGACCGCCCGCGAGCTCGTGTTCATCAAGTAGCGTCCGGCCTTCGACCCAACCGCCCTGACCACACCTCGCCGCCCTGCGCCGAGGCGAGGAAGTTGGGTGGTCAAATTCCCGGCGCGAGAAGCGGCGAGGGACACGAGCCAAATCGAGGCGGAGTGATGCATTGGCGGCCGGGATCGTCGGTCGCGATCGCCGACCACGAACGTCCGCCGATCATTGGAAACGGACAACCGTGAGCGTCCGCTTTGGCTTGAACCGGGGAATTGGCCTCATGGCCGGAAGCGGACTCTCGCCCGATTTGGCCGACAACCGGACGCTCCCAACCCCCGCTCGGTGTGGAAAGCGGTCACGGGCCGGGTATCCTTTCGGCGATCAGGTGTTGGTGACGCCAGGAGCCCTCGGATATGGAGATTGATTTCGGCAGAGGGTTCCATGCGCCCGACGGCCACGCAGCAGATCCGACGGCCTATGACGCATATGTCGGGCGGTGGTCGCGGTTGTTCGTGCCCGAACTTCTTGCGGCGGCCCGGGTCGGGATTGGCGATCGGGTACTGGATGTAGCGACGGGGCTGGGGGAGGCTGCCTCTCAAGCGCTCGCTCTCGTGCACGACTCCGGGGTGGTCGTCGGTTCCGACATCTCGCCGGGAATGCTTGGCGGGGCGCGCACCCGGCTGGCGGGCCTTAACTTCCTTTCGGTTGCTGCGGATGGGAAAGGTCTCCCGTTCCGGGACGCGGCCTTTGACGCCGTCCTATGCCAGTTGGGCCTGCAGTTCTTTCCCCAGCCGCTACTCGGCCTGATGGAGATGCGCCGGGTACTGCGAGCGGGCCGCCGGGCGGTGGCGTGCGTGATCGGCACTGCGGATCAAGCCCCCGTTTGGGGCGTGCTGGCCAGCGTGCTCAGCAGCCATTTTTCGAACAAGCGTGAAACCTTGAATCTGTCCTTCGCGCTTGCCAACCCCGACGAGTTAAAGGCGCTATTCGTGGCGGCGGGGTTTGGTGATGTTCGCATCGATCACGAGACTCGCGATTCTGATTTCGAATCGTTCGAGGCATACTGGACGCCGATCGAGGCGGGGGTGGGAATGCTACCACAGGCGTACAGGTCGCTCCCTGAGCCGCGCCGAAGAGCGGTGAAGGAACAGGTGCGACACGAACTGAGGAAATTCGATTTTGGCGGCCGCCTTAAGATGATCCTCAAGATGCTGATCGCCTCTGGGCTCGCCTAGCTCGAGATCGTCGAAAACACGCCACCATCGGGCGGCGGGCCCGGCTTCTGTGCCGGAACGGGACAGTCCCAAAGGGTGCTCAGGGTCCAGGCTGTGTAAAAACGCTTGTCCACGAAATCCTTAGGCAAAAATCTACCTTCTTGAGCCGCAAGGCTCGATCTCTCACGCAACTTCCCGGCGAGGAAAGCCGGGAAATCGGTGTAGAATTCTAACCGATTTTCTGTTGACCACGTTTTTACACATCGTCGGTCGATTGTCCCCGCAGCCGCCCATGCCAAAACCGGACCTTAGCGGCTGGGGTTCAACGCCCCTCCAAGCGGACCCTCCGAACCGCCGCTGAGGGTGTAAAGCGGACGAAGACGCATCCGGCGCGGTGTCTTTCTCGAGCGCTTTGTCTAATCCTGAGCACCTCGGCATCGCTGGTCCGCGGCGCGGCGAACCTGGCGGCGGCGCCCGACGAGACTCTCGCAGGCGCCTCAGTCCGGCGCTTCGCCAGTGACGAGCCAATGGGCGCAGGCGGGCGGCAGGCGGCGGGCGGCGACCTCGTCGGCCATCGCCGCCTCCTTGGGGCTGAGCACGTCGCGCCAGCGGCCGTTGGTCCCCTTGTTGATGAAGCTGGCCGCGCCGTTCTCGAAGAAGGCTTCGAGCGGCGACTCGGAAGCGGCGAGGCTAGCGCGCATGTGGTCGATGGAGCAGCGCTCGGCCATGCCCGGAAGGCGCGCCGGGTCGAGATCGATCTCCAGGAACTTGGCCAAGAGGGTGAGCGTCGCTTGCCGGTCGGCGATGATGTTCCCGTAGTGCAGCAACATCAGGTTGGGGCGCCGCCGCTCATTCCACCAGCTGGCGATGTTGTCCCAGAAGGACAGGTCGTGGAAACCGGGCGTGGTGTCGGTCTCGATCCAGTGAAGATAGTAAGACCGGACGTCCATCTGCGGGTGGCGCCATTTCGGCCATGGCCCTTCGGCGGCGTTGATCGCGTTCCACGCGACGTCGGTGAACGAGGTGGCGTGGTTGTAGGCGCTCCACAGCACGTCGCGCGGATCGCGGCCGATGTAGACGTATTTGATCTGCGGGCTGAACGGCACCGACTCGAACGGCGCGCGGGTCTTCATGAACCGGCGGCCGGTTTGCGCCGCCAGCATCTGCTCCATCGGCGCCAGCGGCATCAGGAAGCGGCAGTCCACCCAGGGCGAGGCGCCGGCCACGGCGAGGCCCTCGCCGCCGGAAAGCAGCTCGTGGATCAGCTGCTGGGTGAGGGTGGTGCCGGACTTTGCCCAGGTGGCGACGACGATGTCGCCCGACCGCATCTTCACATGGTCCCACCGGCTGGTGTCGAACATGCGGGTATCGAGCACCACCTTCGGCGGCGTCACTTCGAAAGCTTGGCTATCGATGGCGTCCTCCCCCGGCCTTGTGGCGGCGACGACCCTAGCGGCGCCTTTGGCGCGCGCAAGGCCCCGCGCTTAGCCGCCGCTTGACCAGGTGGCGGCTGTAGATCGCCGATCCCTGCGGCTACATCAACCAGGTCGCCTCAAACCGCCGACGAGGCGACCGGTGCGCGGAAGCACAGGATCGAGGTTCTAGATGTGCGTGCGATCCGCGAAGACCTGCGCATGTTGCAGAGCGAGTACGCCGTGGCTTGCTGGATTCCCCTCGCCACGCTGCAGGGCTGGGAACAAGGCCGCCGGGCGCCCGACGGCACGGAGGCGGCCTATCACAATGTTATCGCACGGCGGCCACCGGAGGCGAAGGCCGCGCTGCGTTTCTAGCGAGTGGATAGACTCCGACAGTTGGCGCCCACGGTTGCGCGCCGCCGTGGCTCCCAAGGGTGTCCCGCGGATCTACCCGGAACCAGACCTTCCGGACTTCCGAGTGGGGTGGATTCTCCCCGTTGGGCTTGGCGCCGAAAACGGGCCTTCAGCCATTCCTGCTCGCACCAACCTTGCGCCGCCCCCGCGCCGCCATTGCTGCAACGATTGCGTATGATTGCCGTCCAGCAGAAGCTTTAGGGCATGGGAGTAGTTCTAGACTTAACGCTTTGCGCTAGTTCACCGGCCATCGCGTGGTGGGACTGCTTGCCGTTGATCCGGACGAACACCTAGTCCAAGTGCCAGCGCCAGTGGGTGTGGGATCGCATCCGCTGGACCCGCTTGCGGCGGATCTCGGCGGCGAACATCGGGCCAAATCGGTTCCACCAAAGCCGCACGGTTTCATGGCAGATGTCGATCCCTCGCTCGAACAGCAGGTCCTCGACGTTCCTGAGCGACAGCGGGTAGCGGACATTCGTTTGGTCAACGGGGTTCGGCAGCTGACGAGACAACTCTCGCCGTTCAGCGATCGCCGCGCGAACTTCCGCTCCTGACAAGATCTGCCATGCCAGCAAGTGCGAGCGCCGTGTCGGCAACAAGCCTAAGTCTAGCCGTTTCAGACCAATCGACATGCTCCCGAAACCGAACGTTCGTTGACCATTCCCTTTCCAACTGGTGCGGACTGCGCCCTATCCACGACCCGAAACTTCGCCTAGCCTGCCGCTGCGCGACGCAAAATCCAACGATAGGCAAAACGCCGCACGCCACCTGGTGAGGAATAGCCGATGTGCGGATTCATCGCGGCACAGCTTGCGACTCCATGGCTTACGCCAGAACGAATGGCGACGGCTTTGGCTACAATTTTCCATCGCGGCCCCGATGGCAGTGCAAGATGGTTCTCACCGGACCGCCTCAACGCACTTGGCCATGTCCGGCTCAGCATCATTGGGATTAATAACGGCGACCAACCGATCGGCCATGCGCGCGGCGACCTGAACCTCGTCGTCAACGGCGAATTCTACGGATTCAAGGCGATCCGCGAAGATCTGCGCGGCAGGGGCTATCATTTCATCACCGAGTCCGACAGCGAGATCGCGCTGCACCTGTATGACGAATACGGGATGGCCTTCACCGAACATCTCCGCGGTGAGTTTGCGGCTGTCCTCGCCGACAGACGTTCGGGCGAGATGATCGCAGTCCGCGACCGCTTCGGCATCAAGCCACTGTTCTATTCGATCCATAATGGCGACGTGCTCTTCGCCTCCGAGATCAAGGCGCTGCTGGCGCTTGGCGTTCCGGCGCGCTGGAACCAAGCCTCGGTGCTCAGCGACATGGCTCATGTACGCACCAACAGCTCGATGTTCGCTGATATCCACCAGGTGCCGCCCGGTTGCGTGGCAATTGCCAAGGGCGGGAAGGTTCAGATCCGGCGCTATTGGTCACAGGACTATCCCACCGCGGCGGCGCTGCGCGACGATCGCCGGTCCCAGGCGGAAATCGTCGCCCAGTTCCGCGCGGTGCTGGACGACGCCGTCAACGAGCGGCTGACGGCTGATGTTGAGGTGGCGTGCTACCTCAGCGGGGGGGCTCGATTCCTCGGCGGTGCTTGGGCTCGCCCAGGCAAAGCTCGATCGACCGATCCGGGCCTTCACGATCAAATTTGAGGGCGAATGGGACGAATCGCCGTTGGCACAACGAACCGCCGCCTTCACGGGCTCGAATTATGTCGAGGTGCCGGTATCGCCACGCGACATGGCTGATGCCCTGGAAGATACCGTGTGGCACGGCGAAAAGCCGATCTTCAACGCAAATTCGGCCGCCAAATTCCTGCTTTCAAAAGCGGTTCGCGATGCTGGCATCAAGGTCGTGTTCAATGGAGAGGGGGCCGACGAGATGCTCGCGGGCTATCCCGGCGAGCGCCGCGACATGATCCTGTTTGGCGGAAATCATGCCAGCGATGCCGCGCGCAAAGCATCGATCAACCGGCTGATTGCCGCCAATCCGCTGACCAAGTCGATTTTCTTTCCACCCGAGCCGCCAGCGCCAGGGACGTTGCTGCTGAGTGACGCCCTTGGCTATTGCCCATCATGGATCGAGAGCATGTCACGGATGTATGTCGGGACGACCGACCTGATCCGCCAGGATTTTCCAGGCAGCGACGACCTTGATGCCCCGTATCGCCAGCTGGTCGAGGAACTCGACATCCCGCACGCATTCGCCGGTCGCGATGTCACCAACATCGGCCTGTCGT
Source organism: Caulobacterales bacterium (assembly GCA_038226475.1). GTDB lineage: Bacteria > Pseudomonadota > Alphaproteobacteria > Caulobacterales > Caulobacteraceae > Acaudatibacter. Next base: position 14,445 of record JBBRQK010000008.1, read on the forward strand.
GCTGGCAGCACACGTTACTGGTTAATTTCATTCTGACGGTGCTCGGTGATCGGATGGAGATGGCGCATTCGGTCGAGGGGCGCGTGCCGTTTCTCGATCACTGGGTAGCGGAATTTGCGGCAAAGCTGCCGGTCGATTTCAAGATCCGCGAGACGACCGAGAAATATGTGCTGCGTGAAGCGACGCGGGACGTGATCACCCCCGAGCTTTATGCTCGGCAGAAACATCCTTTCATGGCCCCGCCGCTCGCCCGATCAGGCGGTGTGGCCGACCCGCTTCGGCAGCGATGCGAAGACGTCATCCGCTCGCGCGATTTCGAAGACCAGCCCTTCTTCGATCCCGCCAAGGCGCGGGCTATGCTCGGTGCGATGGCGGCAAGTGACGTGCCCGCCAATGTCGCGACGTCTGGGCTATTGCTGAGGGTGGCCACGTTCAGCCTCATGCAGCAGCGTTTCGGGATTTCGGCCTAGGCGCCCGCCAAAAGTTCCGAGGCGCCGAAAGCAGGCAGGCGAAAGAAGGGACCCATCGCGACCCTCGAAGCAGTTGATCGCAGATTCCAACCCCGTCGAGCTTCACAGGGTATCGTTCCGCCTTCGATTTTCGACGTTTTCACACAGCCTCAGTGGAACGCGGACGTTTGTTCGGACTGACTATTTCGCCAGGGCCTGAAACTGATCTTCCGAGTTCACCAGTCGCCACTGTCCGTCTCGTAAAATGAAGACGTCCGTAAAGATGAGACGCCCGCTCGGAAATGCACTGCCCGCGGGCCTGATGTCCGTCTCCTGCCCCTGAGCAATTGCAGTGTCGCCGAAGAAGCGAACGTGAACATAGTCGAGGTGGCCGCTGACGCTCGCATTTGCCGGTTTGAAAAAGCCGACGGCGTCCGACTTTCTGCCGATCGTTCCGTCGGGAAAGACGCCGACGTAGTCGTCCGCGAGAATGCGCCGAGCGAGTGACGGGTCGCCTGCGACCTCTGCCGCTACCCACGCGGCTTCGCTCTGGCGGATCGTTCGTTCGGCGTCCGATTGTGAATAGGCGCCCGCGGCGGCTGGGAACGTTTCAAGAGCCATTGAAAGGGCGGCCGCCCATTGAAGTTTGCGGGCCATCCGATTTCTCTCCCGAGGCTGCAATTCGAGGAACGTTATCATGGCGCCGGGGAATATGAGCCCGCCGATGCGGCTGTCGTATGGTTCGGCCGTGCTGCAGGCCACAAATCCGACCGCCGGGATAACGGCTCCGGGCCGGTCAGCCCCCCGCCTTTTCGTCGGAAAGCGGACCACGCCAGTTTCCGCATCGGGTGGATTCGAGACATTGTCACTCAAAGGGCAACGCCGCCGACCTTACGACCGGCGGCGCCTTGGTAGATCGATAGACGGAGTCTCAGGCGGTGGCTGCGACAGCCCGGCGGCTGGAGCGCAGTGCGGCGCCCAGGCCGCCAAGACCGACCAGCATCATGACCCAGGTAGCAGGCTCGGGGCAATGAGATGCCATGTCCACAGATGTAAGCCAATTTGGATTGAAAGCCGTCGGTGTTATCGTTTGTTTTCCAGTCGTTGGATCTGTAAAAACGAGATTCATTTTCCAATCACTTAGCAGAACACTTTCAGACTCTGGCTGCGGGAATATCGTCCAAATTATCTGGAGAGTATTAGACGCCGACAGCCACGCGACCTGTTTGAGTGTCACCTTTGGTTTCGTGAGCGGGCTAGAATATCCAATATCGAATGGTTTTGGAATGTCTGCCAGTATTGGATCGAACGACATACCTGGGCCGAGCACCGCTGGATCCAGCACGAGTTCCAATCCGAGCGTTTTCTGCTTCGTCAGATTTTCTTCATTTTCCATAAACACCTGATATTCAGGTGGAACCCCATTCAACGCGTAGGCCCCGTCACCATCTTGGCACTTGGCTTTAGTGTTCGATGGTTTAGTGAAGTCACACCCTCCTTTTCCACCAACTATATGAGTATGTCTTTGTATCGGTTTAATCGGAAGAATAGGTTTTGAACCTATGACCACAGCATCAGAAGACGTTCCAATGCAACACAAAATACTAGGGTCACCATGAACGGGACAAGATATAGCAATAGGTTGGACTGTTCTTTGGTGACTGCGCACGCTCTTGAGGATTCCGCCATACGTCGGCTCACGGCAACTCTCCCATTGAGGTAATGTTGCAGGTTGCCCTTCGCTTCAGGCCACTTCGCGACAATGAAGACGCGGGGCGTTTATCAATTGCGAATTCACAAGAACCTGGCGGTGAGTCAAGCGAAAATGTGGTTGACGGTCGCCAGCCATCGACGAGACGACCGGGAAAGGTTGCCCGCCATGGCGCGCAGATTGTCTGCTTTGAACTTTCGGGAATTTACGCGCCGTTGAATCAGTGGCTCAGAGTCACCTGAGGGTCGAACATTGCCGGCAGCCTCTGGCCCGACTCCGGACGTTCGCGCCGGTTGCCATCTACCGGACATTCCCAACCGCCGTTCGGGGCGGGGAGCAGTCATTAGTCCGCGCCTTGACTCGGGCCGTTGACGGAGGGTCTATGGTGCCTATTGGCGCGTATTCAAACAAATGCGACCAGCCTCACGAGGGATATTATGCGCAGGATATTGGGTGCAGCAGTGGTCGTTCTGCTTGGCACCGTACCCGCACTCGCGGCGGTCGACCCAATGGCGGGATTCTATGGCAACACGCTTGTTGTAACCGGCGACGCGTTTCAAGCCCATGTTCACTACCGCGCCAATCACACGCTGGATATGTCGGGGACGGCATCGGGAAAGGCGTTCAGCACGAAGGGCTCGTGGAAGATCGACGGCAAGGGTTAAATCTGCCGCAGCTACAAGCAAACGCCGCCGACAATGACGAATCCGTTTTGCTCGGTAGCAACGGCGCATACGGTTGGCGACACTTGGACAGTCACCACGCCTACTGGCGTTTCGCGCAACATCGCATTGGTCGCCGGCGTCCAATAGCTGGGGTTTCGATCTTGGCGATTTCATTCAGCGGCGGCGCCGGGATGGAATGCGTTCCTTGATCGCCGACCGACGGCCGGCGTGCTCCTGATGGCGGACGTGCCAGCGGCTGCTTTGGGTCGATCTTTCCCCTTGGTTGCCCGCCGGAGAGCGGACATTCCGCAGCGACGTGGCCAAAGGCTAGCGGATTGAAGCCATCACTTGGCGCCCGCGTGAAGCGGCAGCGATGATCTTGTCGGGATCGGCGGTCCAGACGAAGGGCATTGGCTGCTGATTGTGGTCGACGACGAAGCGGTTGATGGCGGCCTGGATATCGACGACGCTCTTGAAGACGCCGCGCTTGAGGCGGCGCTTGGTCAGGATGGTGAAGAAGCCTTCGACGGCGTTTATCCAGCCGGCCGAGGTGGGAGTGAAGTGCAACACCCGTCGGGGATGCCGGCCTAGCCAGTCGATCACCTTAGGGTGTTTGTGGGTGGCGTAGTTGTCCAGCACGACGTGGACGATCGTGCCGACCGGGACTTCGGCTTCCACTTGGTTGAGGAAGCGAATGAACTCCTGGTGACTGTGGCGCCGCATGCAGCGGCCGATGACCTTGCCTTCCAGCACGTCGAAGGCCGCGAACAGGGTGGTCACACCGTTGCGCTTGTAGTCGTGGGTCATGGTTCCGGCCCGGCCCTTCTTCAGCGGCAGACCTGGCTGGGTGCGGTCCAGGGCCTCGATCTGGGACTTCTCATCGACGCTGAGGACCACGGCATGGGTGGGCGGATCGACGTAGAGGCCGACGATGTCGCGAACCTTGGCCGCGAACTTCGGATCCTTGGACAGCTTGAAGGTGCGGATGCGGTGTGGGGCGAGGCCATGGGAATCCCTGCGAGGACTCTTACGTCAGCATCAAGCCACTAGCGGAAGGAGACGGCGATGCGGGTGTTGGTGTTGGTGAAAGCAACGAAGGAGAGCGAGACCGACGCTTTCCCCAAGGACCAGATGGCGCGGATGATGGAGGAGATGGGCAAATTCAACGACGCCCTGGTCGAGGCCGGCGTCATGAAGGAAGGCGACTGTGACGGTCTGCTGCCCTCTTCCCACGGCAAGCGCGTGGGGTTCGACGGCGCCGGGCGCACGGTGATCGACGGGCCTTTCGGCGATCCGGGCTCCCTGGTCGCCGGCTTCTGGTTCTGGACCGTCAAGGACATGGACGAGGCGCTCGCCTGGGTGAAGCGCTGCCCCAATCCCATGCCGGGCTACAGCGAGATAGAGATCCGCCCGATCGACGGCTGAGGCGTGGCCTCGGTCCACAGGGCCTCGAGGAGGTCGGCCGCGGGGAGGGAACGGCTTAGGGGCGCTCCCTGCCCCGCCCAATGCGCGCCGTAGCCCGCCTCGCCGGCGCGCCTGGCCGCCGCGCCAAGCGCCTTTCCGGCGTCGTAAGCGATCGGATAGGCGGGCGGCGCCGCCTTCACTCCGGACCCCCACGCCGTGAACCTGTTTGCCAGGCACCTCGCGGGTCGACCAGAGATCGCCGAGGTCATGGTGGTATGGTGCGCGCCGTCCCCGCGCAGCGCGGCGCGATAGGCCGGGTCCGCGCTGCTTTCCGGGCAGGCGATGAACGCGGTTCCGAGTTGCGCCGCGATGGCCCCCAGATCGAGCGCCGCCCGGACTCCGCGCCCATCCATCATGCCGCCAGCGGCAATGATCGGCAGGCCCGTCCGCACGACCAGCACACGTGTCAGGGCCATGGTCCCGAGCCGGGCGTCGACCGCTTGCGGATCGAACACGCCGCGATGGCCGCCCGCTTCCCAGCCCTGGGCGACGACCGCATCCATGCCCGCGGTCTCGGCGGCCTGGGCTTCGGCGAGACTCGTGGCGGTGGCGAGGAGGATGCAGCCGGCCGCCTTCAGGCGGGCGATGCGGTCCGCCCCAGGCAGGCCGAAGTGGAAGCTCACCACCGGGGGCGCGGTGGCGACCAGCAGGGCCGCCATGGCCTCGTCGTCGGCGAAGCTGGCGTAGATCGTCTTCAAGGTGGTTGGAGGCACGGCCCCGAGGCCACGAAACACAGGAGCGAGGGCGTCCAGCCATGCCGCTTCCCGGTCAGGGTCCCTAGTAGGCGTGGCGTGGGTGAATACATTGACGTTGAAGGCTCGGCGGGTGAGCGCCCGCAGGTCGCCGATCATCGTTCGCGCGCCCGCAGCGTCCGTGGCGCCAAGGGCGATGGACCCCAGCCCGCCAGCGTTCGACACCGCCGCCGCAAGCGCGGCGCTGGAGACGCCGGCCATCGGCGACTGGATGATCGGGATTGTGACGCCCAGGCGGTCGAGAAGGCTCATGCTTTTACGAGGTGTAGCCCAGCCGCGGTCGCAACGCATCGCAGCCTAGCACGTTGGGTATCGGCGAAGCAGGTCGGTCGGCGACGGCAGGGGCCGAACCGATCGACTTGAGAGAGGGTCTCGCGAGTGTTCAAGGACATCGGCCGGCGCGTCGCGGCGGGATTGATCGCCGCCGCCATCCTCGCCGTGGCGGCGGGCGTCGCCGTGGTGGCGATCGCCTTCGCGCTCTATGCCGTCCTGGAGGCGAGCGTCGGGCGGGCCGGCGCCGCGGCGCTGACGGCTCTCGTGTTCGCGATCGTGGCGGCGCTCGTCGCCGTTCTGGCCCCACGGCTCCTGGTCAAGCGCAGGCGCGCCGTCCCTGGCGAGAAGCGGCGCATCGATCCGGAGACCATGCGCACGGCGGCGGGGATCGGCGCCGCGGTGCTGGGGGCCGGGGCGGATCTGGCCCTGTCCCGGAGACGCCTCCGCAAAGACGAACGAGCCGGTGACGCTAAAGGTCGCAAGCAACGCTGATTTTTCACTCGAGCAAGGAGACCAAGACCATGGACGACAACACCCTCAAAGGCGGCGCCAACAGCCTCCTCGGCAAAACGGAAGGCGCGGCGGGCGATGCGCTGGGCGACACCCAGATGCAGGCGAGAGGCGCGGTGACCGAGCTGAAAGGCAAGGCGCAGCAAGCCCTTGGATCGGCGCAGGAGGCGCTGGGGCAAGCCGCCGATCAGGCCAAGGCCACCATCGCCGACGTCACCGATCAGGCCAAGGACGCCTATCAGCGCGCCAGCGCGACCGCTCAATCGGTGGTCGAGAAGGTCGATCCGTTCGTGAAGGAGAGCCCGTATCTCGCCCTGTCCCTCACCGCCGCCGCGGGCGTGGTGATCGGCATGCTGCTCGCCGGCCGCGGGCCGAAGGTGATCTACGTGAAGCCCGCACCGTAGAAAGCAGGGGGCGCTTCACCTGCGCGCAATAACGCAATGCGTCGTTCTGATGGGTCATTGACATCGGCCGCTTGTTGATGCAATATGCAAAATACAGCCGAGGCGCCCCGAAGGATCAGACCGTGCAGGAAGAGCGTGCCGCCCAGAGAGGCAAATCTGGCAGCAAGCCTAAAAGCCCGCCCGATCCGTGCGAGCCCTTGAAGCGTCCAGGACACGAGTTTTATGCCCAGCGGGTCGCCGACGGCATGTCGATGATCGGCGCCTATGCGTCGGCGGGCTACATTCGAAACGACTCAGGTCCGACCCGGCTGAATAAGGACCCCAGGATAATCGCGCGCATCGACTTCCTCGTGGCCCAGGAGAAGGCTCTGCGCCCCTGCCGGCTCGAGGACACCATCCTCGCCCTGCTCGGTATGGCCAATAAAGCCGACGTCGCCACCGCCGCCGGCCTCAAGGAGGCCCGCCTGGCGAGGCTCGATGCGTATCGCCTGCGCGGCCTGCTCGATGCCGGCGCAGGCGCGGGTCCCGCCGAGCTCCGCCTTGGCGCGGAAATGAGCGAGCAGGCGTGGCTGGAGCAATATGGCGTTCCCATGCCCTGACGCCGTCCCGCGCGGTTGCCCGGCGCCCAGCCGGCCCGCATAGTCGCCTTGTCCGAAATCCCAGGCGAGACGCGTCGAATGCCCTACAAATATATCAGCACCTACTATCCCACCGGCTATACGCTCGCGGCCAAATACAGCGATCTGGTCATCGAAGCGTCCGGCGCCGTCGGCGGCACGGGCGTCTCCACTTCGGCCTATGCCGGGGTCTATAACTCGGGCCGCATCAAGAGCACTTATAGTCCAGGCGTCACCCTGGTCGATGGCGGCATCGTGAAAAACAAGCGCGACGGCACGATCATCGCCGGACTGGGCGGCTACAGCAAAGCCGCGTGCACCGTCGTCAATTATGGCACGATCATCGCCAGCAACGATCCAGTCTTTATCACAGGCGGCGGCCGGGTGGTCAACGGCTCCGCCTATGTGACCACCGCCTTCATTGGCGGCGCGCGCATCCGTATCACCGCCAATCCTGGCACGGTGCCCAACTTCAGCACGATCGAAGCCGGCGTCTACCTGGATGAGGGTGGTCTGGTGACCAACGGGTCCGCCCAGGACAGCCTGGCCCGGATCGTTGGCCGAGTGGGCGTGTTCCTGAGCGGCGCTGGGGTGGTGGACAACTTCGGCACCATCGCCGCGTCGGCCTCGTCTGGGGTGGAACTCTTCGTTGGCGGCACGGTGCTCAACGGCGGCCTGACGGACAGCCAGGCCACGATCCTGGGAACGGTCGGGGTGCGGGTCGCGGCGGCAGCCACCGTCACCAATTTCGGCACGATCGCCGGCCGGTTGGCGTCGCACTTCGGCGCCGGCGTGGTTCTGTATTCGGGTGACACGCTCACCAACGGGAGCCGCAACGACACGCGCGCCCTGATCGACGGCTACTACGGCGTCAAGGCGCAAGGCGCGGCGAGCCTGATCGCCAACTACGGGACGATCGCCGGCGACGGGGACCTGGGGGCGGGGATCATCCTGGCCGCGGATGGCGTGGTCATCAACGGCAGCAATGTCGATCGCTCGGCCGTCATCAGCGGCGATTCCGGCGTGGTCGGCAAGGCGGGCGTGATCACTGTGACCAACTTCGCCACCATCTTAGGGACCGGTCATTTCGGCCTGCAGCTGTACGGCACGGTCGGGGTCGTCAACGGCTCGGTCAGCGACCAGTCGGCGTTGATCGAAGGCTACCAGGGCATCGGCGCCAAGGGCGCCTCGATCACCAACTACGGCACGGTTCTTGGGTTCGGCGGCGCGGCCTATTCAGCGGTCGCCCTCGGCGACGGTTCGCGACTGATCAACGGTTCGGCGTCCGACACCCACGCTCTGCTCTCCGGCGGCGAAGGCGTCCGCACCTTCGGCGCCAACACGACGGTGACCAACTTCGGGACCATCGTCGGCACGGGGGGCATCGCCGTCGAGCTGAGCTCCGCCACCGACGCCCTGGCGGTGGCGGCCGGCGCCGTGTTCGTCGGCAAGGTCTCTGGAAACCAGAGCGGGCTGGAGCTGGTGAACGGCGTCGGTACACTGACGAATCTGTTCGTGGGCGGCAACGTAACCGTCTCGGGCAGCATGGCCGCCACCACCTTTGGCAACTTCGGCCGCCTGATCATCGACCCCGGCGCCAGTTTCACCCTGTCGGGCAATGCGACGATCGCGGCGAGCCAGTCCCTGAGCGCCCTGGGCTTTCTGAGCGTCGCCGGTAAGCTGACCAGCGCCGGATCGCTCACCACCGCCGGAACCCTGGCCGGGACCGGCACGCTGGCGCTCGTAGGCGGAGCGGCTGTTTTCAAGTCGGGGACCAGCCTGGCCATCGCCCACATCACCGAGAGCGGCGCCACGACCAAGGCTTCGGCCTCCTCCAGTCTCTCCTACGCCGGCCAGTTCAGCCAGACCTCCGGCACGGTGGCGGCGGGGGCCGGCGTGGTCTTGACCTTCGCCGGCGGGGCGAACAGCTTCGCCGGAACCTTCAGCGGCGGCGGCACGATCGCCTTCAAGGGCGGGGCCGACGCCCTGACCGGCACGACCTTCGCCGCCGCCTTCGGTCAGATCACCAACGCCGCGGTCACCCTGAACGGCACGGTCACCAACTCAGGCTCCATCGGCGTCTCCTCGCCCAGCCTCGTGGTGGCGGCGTCGGGCGCCACCCTGAAGGGCGGCGGCGCCTTCAACCTCAGCAACCTCGCCACCAACAAGATCACCGGCGCCTCCGCCGCCGCCACCCTGACCAACGTCGACAACAAGATCCTGGGTGCGGGGCAGCTCGGGGCAGGGTCACTGACCTTGATCAACGGCAGCGCCGGCCTGATCAACGGCGACCGGCCCACGGCGCTGATCATCGACACCGGGGTCAATACGGTCGCCAACGGCGGCATCATCGAAAACTCCTCCACGGGCGGCACGACCCTCTCCGGGGCGGTCAACAACACTGGCACCCTGCTCGCGGCCGCGGGGACCCTGCTGGTGAAAGGCGCGGTGACCGGCGCCGGCACGGTCCGCATCACCGCCGGCACGGCCAGCCTGGGATCGACCTTCACCGAGAACGTCAGCTTCCTCGCCGGCTCGACGGGCACGCTCACCCTGGCGAAGTCCACCACCTACACCGGCGCGATCAGCGGCTTCTCCAAGACGGCGACCACCAAGCTCGACCTGCTGGACATCGCCTTCACCGGCTCGACCAAGGCGACCTTCTCCGGCACGGCGGCGTCGGGCACGCTCACCGTCACCGACGGAACCCACACCGCCAAGATCAAGCTGGTGGGCGACTACACCGCCTCCACCTTCGTCGTGGCCAACGACGGCGCCGGTCACACCCTGGTGCACGATCCGGCCAAGACCCTCGCCGCCCCGCCGACGCGCCTGCCCCCTCACCACTTCGCCGCCGCCATGGCCGGCCACGCGGCGCGCGTCGCCGCGATGCTGGAAACGACCCAACACCCTTGGCGCCATTCCGCCCCGACCCTCGCCCGGCCATGAATCACAGTCGATGCAGCTGCGGCCCAGCGATGGCGGTGGTGGGCTTGCCATCGGAGGCCGGAGATCGCGAGACACTGGGCTGAGCAACATTCGAGGAGGATCTGATAGCGGTCAGTGGAATTGGCGGGATTTTCTTCCGCGCCGAAAACCCGGAAGCCCTGGCTGAATGGTACAAGACCCACCTCGGCGTCGCGTTCGATGGACATTCTCCATGGAACCAGGAGGCTGGGCCCACCGTCTTCATGCCCTTTGCCAGCAACACGGACTATTGGCCCGACACCAGGCAGTGGATGCTGAACTTCAGGGTCACGCAGATCGATGAGCTGCTGTCCAAGCTGCGGGAGGCGGGTGTCGCGATCAAGACCGACCCCAGTTGGGACACGCCCGAGACCGGCCGCTTCGCCCGCATCCACGATCCCGAGGGCAACCCCATCGAGCTGTGGCAACCCCCGGAGGAGGGCTGAACGCCGCGACCAGAGACGCCGGAATAGGCCCCGCGCAAGCTGAGCTCCTGAGGATCGAGGTCTCCGGCGTTGGCGAAGTGTCGGGTCTCTGGCAATCGCCGCCGAAGCCCTCGGCATGTCTGGCGCTCGCCCACGGGGCCGGCGCCGGGATGTCGCACCGCTCGATGACGGCGATCGCCGACGGGCTGTTGGATCTCGGTGTCGCCACCCTCCGATACCAGGTCCCGTACATGGAGAAGGGCGGCAGGCGTCCCGACAGTCCGGCAGTGGCGCAGGCGACGGTTCGGGCGGCTGTCGCCGTGGCAAGGGAGAGGGCGGGCGAGGCGCGCCTCTTCGCTGGCGGACGATCCTTTGGAGGGCGGATGACCTCTCAGGCGCAGGCCCTCGAACCCCTGCGCGGCGTGCTCGGCCTGATCTTCTTCGCCTTTCCGCTTCACCCGGCGAACAAGCCCTCCGTCACCCGCGCCGACCATCTTGCAAGTGTCGCGATCCCCATGCTTTTTTTGCAGGGGTCGAATGATGCGCTCGCCGAGCTCGACCTTCTGAGACAGACGCTCGCCGGCCTTCGAGGCAGGGCCGCGCTGGTTCTGATGGCGGACGCGGATCATGCCTTCCACGTTCCGGCCAGGTCCGGCCGCACGGACGCAGAGGCTCTGGCGGCGGCCCTGCAGACGGCGGCCCGTTGGATGAAGACCTGAGCGTCGTTGCTTTCCTTTGCGTCCCGACGCCATGCGCGTCACCAGGTTCCAACGGTGAAGCTGGACTCGGGATATGACGTCATCCACGGTCTGGCCGCCGAATAACGGCTCCGCTCTCGCAGTTCACGGATGACGCACCGATCATGATGCCCCCCGAAGAGCGCGCCGACCGGCTGCGGGAGAGCCGCAATCTGAAGATGGCCCGGTCGGCCCACGCCTATGTGCGGGGGAGCACGGTCAAGTTCTACGAATGGCTGGAATCGGGCGCGGGCGGCGTGCCCGAGGGGCCGCCGGTATGGATTTGCGGGGATTGTCACGTCGGCAACCTCGGCCCGCTCGCCGACAACGAGGGCCGGGTCGCGGTGCAGATCCGCGACCTGGACCAGACCGTCATCGGCAATCCAGCGCATGACCTCATCCGGCTCGGGCTCTCCCTGGCGTCGGCCGCGCGCGGGTCGGACCTGCCGGGGGTGGCGACGGCGCGGATCCTCGAGCACCTGATGGCCGGCTACGAGGCCGCGATGGATGGCGATTTCGATGCGGAGGGCGAAAGGGCGCTGCGCCCGGAGGCGATACGCGGCCTGCTCGACCAATCCGTCCGGCGAAGGTGGCGGCACCTGGCGGCGGAGCGACTGGAAACGGTCAAGCCCGTTGTCCCGCTGAGCCGGAAGTTCTGGCCGCTCACCGACCAGGAGCGCGCCGGCCTGCGGTCGCTGTTCGAGGAGGCGGAGGTGCGCGCGCTGCTGACCAGGCTTCAATCCCGGGATGCCGGCGACGTCGTCGAACTTGTCGATGCCGCCTACTGGCTGAAGGGCTGCAGCTCCCTGGGGCGCCTTCGCTTCGCGGCCATGGTGCGCATCGGTGAGGGCAAGTCCGCAACCCTGAGCCTGGTCGATCTGAAGGAAGCGGTCACGGCCGCCGCGCCGCGCAATCCGAAGGCCAGGATGCCAAGGGATAACGCCGTCCGTGTCGTGACGGGCGCCCAGGCGCTTTCGCCGAACCTCGGCAATCGGATGATCGCCACGCGCCTGCTGGACAAGGCCGTGGTGCTGCGAGAACTGATGCCGCAGGATCTGAAGCTCGAGGTCGATGAACTGACCCAGAAGAAAGCCACCGCGCTCGCCGCATACCTCGCGGCCGTCGTCGGCAAGGCCCACGGCCGGCAGATGACCGGCGCGCAGCGCGCCGGCTGGAAGGCGGAATTGACCCGCGCCAGGTCCACGCGTCTCGATGCGCCCAGTTGGCTGTGGTCGTGCGTCGCCGACCTGCTCGGGATCCACGAGCGGGCCTACCTCGAGCATTGTCGGCTGTACGCCCTCGGCAAGGCGGCCTGAGGCGCGGACGATGGCGGAGGAACCCCTGGCGGGCGGTGATGTGGCCGACCGGGACGTGACCCGGCTGAGCGCCACCGCGGGCCGCGTCGTGCTCAATATCGAGATCGTCACCTACATCGTCCTGGCGCTGATGCTGGCGGTCGCGGCGCTGCTGGGCATGGGCGGGGTCGGCCTGTCGCTGATCGACGCGGCCCGCCATGTGCGCGACTCTCAGGGCCTGATCGTCGCCATGGACCAGCTGTTGTTCGTGCTGATGGTGGTGGAGATTCTGCACACCGTCCGGGTCTCGTTCCGGGCCGGCAAGCTGGCGGCCGAGCCGTTCCTGATCGTCGGCCTGATCGCCTCGATCCGGCGGGTGCTGGTCATCACCCTGGAGTCGTCGCGCGCCAATCAGGTCGGCGACTGGACCGAGGCGGCGCGTGGCCGGCTGGACGCCAGCATGCTGGAGCTGGGCGTGCTGGGCGGCCTGATCCTGATCATGGTCGTCTCGATCGCCCTGCTGCGCCGCAGCCACGCCTGAGGCGGGCGCGGCCGTTCAGACCGCGACGGCGCGGGGAAAGCGCTGTTCGCCCGCGGCGTCGGCCACGATCGAGACCGCGGTTCCAGGGTGAGCCGAAGCGACCTCCACATGGGCGCTCAGCTGGCGGGCCAGCGCCTCGACGAGGCTCGTGCCGAGGCCGGCGTTCGCGGCCTTGGGATCGCTGGGCATGCCGACCCCGTCGTCCACCACCCGCATGATCCAATCCAGCTTGTCGGCGCTGTAGTCGACGTTTATGCGCCCATGACGCCCGCCGGGAAAAGCGTGCTTGAGGGCGTTGATCACCAGCTCGGTGACGATCAGGCCCAGGCTGACAGACACGTCCGGCTGAACTTCGCCGTCGTCCGCGGTCACGCGGATCGAGATCCGCTCGCGATCATGGATCATCGAGGCGCCGATGCTCGCGCACAGCTGGTTGAAATAGGCGTGCAGGCCGACCTTTTCGACGGCCCCCGCCGAGAGCTGACGTTGCAGGGCGGCGACCGACATCACCCGGTTGTGCGCGTCGGTCAGGTGCGTGCGAGTCTCGTCGGAGCGCACCCTGCGCGCGCTTTGCAGCAGCACGCTGGCGATGATCTGCAGGCTGTTGGCGACGCGATGTTCGATTTCCTGGATGAGCACCGCCTTGTCGCGCAGCAGGTCGTCCTTGACCTTGTCGGCCAGGCGCGCGTCCGTGACGTCCGAGACGGTCAACAGCAGCCTCACCTCGTCGGGCGAGCCGTACTCCACCCGGTGAGCGTTGATCACCGATCGCCGCGGGCCAGCCCCCGCCCACTTGAGATCCATCTCGTAGGCCGCGACTTCGACCCCGCCGGAGACGGTGCCGCCCAGCAGCGAGCGCAGCTGCGGCACGTCCCATTCGCCGTCGCCAAGGTCGAACACCGACCCGCTCGCCGCACCGTCGGCCGCGAGCCCGAACGCGCGGCGGAAGGAGGCGCTGGTCGCGACCACGTTCAGCGAGCCGTCCAGCAGCACGAGCGGAACCAACGACGATTCCACCATCGCCATGGCGAGGTTGAGCACGATATCGGGGGTCTGGTTCATTGTTCCGGCCATGGCCGTTCCTCGTGACGACCGGCGGACCGCGGCGTTAGAGGCCAGGACTCTCCGGGGGAGTCTCCGGGCCAGGACCTTCCGGCCGCCACAGGCCAGCAGCCGTTCACCGCCGTATACCACAGTTTCGCCCGCCCGGCGGACTAATCGCGGGCCTCGGCCGTGTCTCAGCTTCACCGCAGCGTTGACCGGACCACGCCACGCGCTAAAGACTGGCCGCCGCGGCGAGGATCCGCATGCACCGGGAGGCCAGTTTGACCACCAAATTCATCGATACGTATATCGCGGCGGGTTACACTCTTTCGGCGACCTACAGTAACCTCAGCATCGATCGGCCGGGCAGACTGGGTGGGTAGGCCTGGTCACCGCGGGTGCGGCCAGCGTCTCCAACCAGGGCAAGATCATCGCGGGGGCGTACGCCGACGCCGTCACATTCCACAAGGGTGGCACGATAACGAATTACACCACGGGTTTGGTGCAAGGGTCCAACGGCGTCAGAGCGGGCGCCGGTTTTGCTGTCAGCGTGATCAACTACGGAACCATCATCAGCGAGACCGATCCCGTGCTGATCTACGGTGGCGGTTCGGTCACCAACGGCAGCAACACCAATACCAACGCCTTGATGCAGGGGGACTATCGCGTCCGCATCGATGGCGCGCCCGGGACGGTGACCAATTTCGGGACCATCGCCGCGGGCGTCTATCTGAGCAAGGGCGGAGTCGTGACCAACGGCTCGCCGGCCGACGCCCTGGCCGTCATGGGAGGTCACCTGGGCGTATCCATGAATGCGGCCGGGACGGTCCACAACTATGGCTCCATAACAGCGACCAGCCACAGCGGCGTCGCCCTCGACGGCGGTCTGGTCACCAACGGCACGCGCTCGAACCACCGCGCCACGATCTTCGGCTCCGATGGCGTCAGTCTCTCGGCGGCCGGCACGGTGAGAAACTTCGGCACACTGGAGGGCCTGGGCGCGACCACCGCCAGCGGCGGAGTCGTCCTCGCGGCCGGCGGCTCGGTCATCAACGAGATAGGCGGGCGGATCGATGGCAACGACGGCGTCTATGCCGCCGTCGGCCCGGCGACGATCCTCAACAACGGAACCATCAGCGGCTACCAGTATCTGTCCGGCCTCGGCATCGATCTGCGCAACGGCGGCCTCATCACGAATGGCGGCGAGAACCCACTGGCGCTGATCTATCGAATCTCCTCCATCGGCGGCACTATCTTCAACTTGGGCACCATCGAGGGTCCGGCCAACACCTACGACGCGGTCTACATTTCAGGCGCTCCGCTGACCAACAGACTCTATGGCCTGATCCGGGGGGCCAGCGGCGTCGACGCCAACAACGGCGTGGTGACGAACCAGGGCGTCATCCGCGGCGTGGCTCCGGGTTTGGGAGCCGGGGTCTTCCTCCGCGGCAGCGCGTCGCTCAACAACACCGGCACGGTGTCCGGAAACATAGGCGTCGACGCCTTCAGCGGCGGCGGCGCCAAGGTCACCAATTTCGGCAGGATCAGCGGCCGGTCGGGAATAGCCGTCATGCTCCAGGACGCCAGCGACGTGCTGCAGGTGGGCGCCGGCGCCAGCTTCGACGGCGCGGTGGTGGGCGCCGCCAGCGCGCTGGAGCTCTCGGGCCTGACCGGCACGATCTCGGGCCTGTTCGTGGGCGGCTTCGTAACCGTCACCGCCTCGGGTCTCGCTGCGACGACAACCTTCCAGAACTTCGGCGCGGTGACCCTGGACGCCGCGAGCGCCTTTACGCTCGCCGGTTCCGCGACGGTCGCGGTCGGCGAGGTGCTGACGGTGGCTTCGACCGCCGCGCTCGGCGTGGCTGGCACGCTGACCGTGGTCGGCGCGCTGGATGTCGGCGGGACGCTGTCGGGGGCCGGGGCGCTGGCGCTCAGCGGCGGGGGGACCGCCACCTTCGAAAGCGGCGCGCAACTCACGATCGCCCATCTCACGGAAGCGGGCGGCACGACCACCGCCACCGCCGAGGGCGCCCTGACCTATGCCGGCATGGTCACCCAGGCTTCGGGCTCGCTGCTCGCGGTGGGCGGCGCCAACCTCACCTTCACCGGCACGGCCAACAGCTTCGCCGGCACTCTGGGCGGCGCAGGCACGATCACCTTCCTGGGCGGCGCCGACATGCTGAACGCGGCGCACCTTTCCGCCGTCGCCACCGTGATCTCCAACGCCAAGGTGACGCTGACCGGCTCCGTCTTCAACAGCTCGGTCGTCACCGTGACTTCGCCCAGCGTGGTGATCGCGGCGGCAGGCGCGACGCTGTCCGGGGCCGGCATGCTGTCGCTCAGCAATCTCTCGACCAACAAGATCGCCGGCGCTTCGGCCGCCGCGACCCTCACCAACGTCAACAACAAGATCGCCGGCGCAGGGCAGTTGGGCGGCGGCTCGATGGTCCTGATTAACGAGAGCGCCGGCGTGGTCAACGCCAACCGTCCCACCGCGCTCATCGTCGACACCGGCGCCAGCACGATCGTCAACGGCGGCCTGCTGGAGAGCTCGTCGACCGGCGGCCTGACCGTCAACAGCGCGGTCAACAACACCGGCACACTGCTCGCCGCCGCCGGGACCGTGCTGGTGAAAGGCGCGGTGACCGGCGCCGGCCAGGTGCGGATCCTCGCGGGGACCGCCGATTTCATGGCCGGCTTCGGCGAGAACGTCATCTTCCTCGGCGGGTCCACCGGCGTGCTGGAACTGTCGAAATCCACCGCCTACGCCGGCACGGTCAGCGGCTTCTCCACCACCGGCAAGACCTTCCTCGACCTCGTGGACGTCGTCTTCAGCGGCTCGACCAAGGCGACGTTCAGCGGCACGACCGCGTCCGGCACGCTCACTGTCACCGACGGAGCGCACACCGCCAAGATCAAGCTGGCCGGCGACTACACCAAATCCAGCTTCATCCTCGCCACCGACGGCCACGGCGGCACCCTGGTGCACGATCCGGCCAAGGCCGCGCCGCCGCCCGTCTCCACCCCTCACGCCTTCGCCGCCGCCATCGCCGCCCACCACCCCGCGCCCTTCGCCCCCCGCCCCAGCTACGGCCTCCACGCCCAACCCGCGATAAACGGCCTCTCGAGGCCGAGGACGGCGATCGAGTGAGGCAGAGGCGCACGCCCGGAGCACGCCAACCCGTCTCGTTCACGCAGATCGTGCGCGGGGAGCGATAAGGGATCGACGATGCAGGCGCCGCCGTAATTCCAGCCGGCGAGGTCTTCGCCGAATCGCGCCGGTTAAAAGGCCTTCAACCCCTCAGCTCCACTCCACGTCGGCGCCGATGGCGAGCAGGTTCTCGACGAAGCCCGGGTGGGCGCGGCGGATGGGGTCGGCGTTGAGGATGGTGGATTGGCCCTCGATGCTGGCGGCGACCATCAGCAGGGCGATGGCCACGCGGATGATATAGGGGCTCTCGACCCTGGCCGGGACCATCGGCTTGCCGCCGAAGGTGATCACCCGGTGCGGATCGCACTGCAGGGCATGGCCGCCGAACTTGGCCAGCTCCGACGTCCAGCCCATCGCCCCTTCATAGACCTTGTTCCAGAACAGCATCTCGCCCTGCGCCCGGACCCCCAGGGCAACGAAGATCGGCAGCAGGTCGACCGGCAGGTAAGGCCAGGGCGCGGCCTCGATCTTAGGCAGGATGTAGCTCGTGAACGGCGTGCGCACGCGCAGGGGGCCATCCGCGCGGCTGGTCGACCAGCCGTCGGCGTGGGTGACCTCGACGCCGAACTTGGCGAACGCGCGGTCGATCAGGGGGAACTGCTCGGGCTTGGCGTTCCTGACCGCCACCTCGCCGCCGGTGATCGCGCCCAGAGCCAGGAAGGTGGCAATCTCGTGGAAGTCCTCGGCGAACGTGTAGTCGGCGCCGCCCAGGCTCTCGACCCCCTCGATGTCGAGCCGGCTGGTGCCGGCGCCGGAGATGCGCGCGCCCATCAGGGTGAGAAAGGCGCAGAATTCCTGCACGTGCGGCTCGGAGGCGGCGTTCATCAGCTGCGAGGCGCCGCCGGCCCTGACCGCGCACAGGACGAAATTCTCGGTCGTGGTCACTGAGGCGTAGTCCAGCCAGTGGCGGGTGGGCGAGAAGCGGCCCGCCAGGCTCATGGCCAGGGCGCCTTCCTCGGGCGCCACCTCGACGCCGAAGGTCTGGAACACCTCGATATGCGGATCGATCTCGCGCGCGCCCAGGGTGCAGCCCTTGATCTCGCCCTCGACCCGGGCCTCGCCGAACCGGGCGATCAGCGGCGGGATCAGCATGATCGAGGAGCGCATGCCCTCCGGCAGACGCGCGGCCGCGGCGTGGCGGGCCGAGTCGTGGCGCAGTTTCAGCATCCGGGTTCCGGCGTCCATCGCCACCTCGCTGCCGAGCGCCTCGAACAGGGCCAGGATCTGATGCACGTCGGTGATGTCGGGCACGCCGCGCAGGGTCACCGGCTCGTTGGTGAGCAGGGTGGCGCACAGGATCGGCAGCACGGCGTTCTTGTTGGCCGAGGGCGAGATCCGCCCCTGAAGCGGCCGGCCGCCGCGGACGATCAGATGGCTCAGGCTGGTCTCCCCTTGAATCCGGGCGATCTCGCCCTTATCCTGTTTTGCCCCCGGTCGTGAGCGCCCGCGGCCGTGTCAGATATTCCACATAGGGCGAGCCGAGCTAAATCTCACGATGGAAAAAGTACCGATGACCGCCGAGGGCTTTCACGCCCTCGACGAGGAACTGAGGCGTTTGAAGACCCGCGAGCGGCCGGCGATCACGGCGGCCATCGGCGAGGCGCGCCAGCACGGCGACCTCTCCGAGAACGCCGAATACCACGCCGCCAAGGATCGCCAAGGCTGGATCGAGGGCCGTATCGCCGAGATCGAGGATCGCATGGCGCGGGCCCAGATCATCGACGTCTCTCGCCTCTCAGGCGCGCAGGTGAAGTTCGGGGCCACGGTCAGCGTGGTCGACGAGGACACCGAGGAGAAGGCCCGCTATCAGATCGTCGGCGAACACGAGGCCGACGTGCGTTCGGGCAAGATCTCGATCGCCTCGCCGATCGCCCGGGCCATGATCGGTAAGGAGACCGGCGACGTGGTGGAGGTCAATACGCCGGGCGGCGTCAAGGCCTACGAGATCCTCAAGGTGGAGTGGGGCTCAACGCCGCCGTGACGGCCCGCGCCGTCCGCTGTCTGATCATCGGGGCCGGGCCCACGGGCTATACCGCGGCGGTCTACGCCGCGCGCGCTATGCTCCATCCGGTCCTGATCGGCGGGCTGACGCCCGGCGGGCAGCTGACCATCACCACAGACGTCGAGAACTACCCGGGGTTCGCCGAGACGATCCAGGGCCCCTGGCTGATGGACCAGATGCGCGAGCAGGCCCTGAACGTCGGGGCCGAGCTGATCGACGACATCGTCACAGTAGCCGACCTCTCGGCTCGCCCGTTCCGCATCGCCTGTGATTCGGGCGCCGAATGGCTGGCCGAGACCCTGATCATCGCCACCGGGGCGGAAGCCAAGTGGCTGGGCCTGGAGAGTGAAAAGGCGTTCCAGGGCTTCGGCGTCTCGGCCTGCGCCACCTGCGACGGCTTCTTCTATCGCGGCAAGCAGGTGGTCGTGGCCGGCGGCGGCAACACCGCGGTCGAAGAGGCTCTGTTCCTGACCAAGTTCGCCGACAAGGTGACCCTGGTCCACCGCCGCGACGAGCTTCGGGCCGAGAAGATCCTGCAGGAGCGCCTGTTCGCCAATCCGAAGATCGCGGTCGTCTGGGACCACGCCATCGACGAGGTGCTGGGGACGACCGCGCCGCGCGGGGTGACCGGCGTCCGGCTGAAGAACGTGCGCGACGGCAATGTCGGCGAGCTGGCCTGCGACGGCCTGTTCGTGGCCATCGGCCATGCGCCGGCCTCGGAGCTGTTCGCCGGCCAGCTGGAGATGAAAACCGGCGGCTATCTGGCCGTGCGCCCGGGCGCCACCGCCACCGCGGTCAAGGGCGTGTTCGCCGCCGGCGACGTCACCGACGATGTCTATCGCCAGGCGGTCACCGCCGCCGGCATGGGGTGCATGGCCGCGCTCGAGGCCGTGCGCCTGCTGGCCGAGGAAGACCACGCCCGCGCCCACGACCCCCTCCCCCCCGCCGAAGCCCATACGATCGGAACCTGGTAGCCCTTCCTCCCTACGGTTGCGGTTTGTCCATGGCCGCCAGAGCGGCGTTGATCCGGGCGATCTCGTCGGAGGTCGGAGCGCGGCGGCCGAACCGCACCTCGGGCGCCGGCGGTCGCGCGGCTTCGGTTTCCGCGTCGGGCGGGGCGGACGGCGCGGCGGCGCCCCCGGCTCTGGCGGCGGCGATCGCCTCCGGCGAGGGGCCGGCCATCGACACCTTCATCTCTCCGCCACCATAGGCGCGATCGAACGTGGCCGCCTCGCCCGCCGGGCCCGGGAAGCGATAGAAGATGTGCGCGCCGATCTGGGTGATCTTGACCAGGGTCGGGCTCCAGCGCGGCAGCACATAGAAGGCGTGATAGGCCGTCGCCGTCCCGACCTCCGGAGCGACGCCGCCGGCCAGGGCCCGCCGCGCGGCCGCCTGCGCCCTCTGCCAGAACGGGGCCATCGGGGCCCGCTCGCGCGACCCGTCGCAGGTGAAGGAGAACTGGCAGCCGGTCGCCAGGCTCGCGCCCTGATAGACCACGCCGCACACCGATTTGGGAAAGGCCGGATGACGCAGGCGGTTCAGCACCGTCTGGGCGACCGCCGCCTGGCCGGCGTCCGGCTCCAGCGCCGCCTCGTAGTAGATCGCTTGGGTCAGGCACAGGAGCGCCCGCTCCCGCTCCGGCCCGGCCGCCTGCAGGACGAACGGCGCCGCCGGCGGCATCGCCTCGGCGTCGACCGGCCGCAGTGCGTTGACCCGCGCCGCCGCCTCGGGGGCGAGGTCCGCCAGATCGAGGTCGGGCGCCGTGGCGAGGTCGAGCGACGCCCAGCCTTCCGCGCGACCGGCCAGATCGGCCCTGGGCCCCTCTTCGAGGCGGGCGGCCAGGGCGCCGATGGCCGCGGCCCCGGCTGCGTCCGGCGGGGCGGGCCGGTCCGCGCGGGCGCAGGCGCTCGCCGTCACCGCCAGCATCAGCGGGGCGGCCAGTCGGAGGAAGCGGGTCGGAGGGGTGGCGATCACGATTTGTCGATCAGGCGAGGTTAGGGCTTTTCCTGCGGCGTCCGGGGGTCTATATCGCTGAAATGACTTATGCTCAGTTTAAGCATAAGCCAAGGGACGCCGGGGCTCTTCGCTGACGGGCATGTCATCGCTGGGACCGGCGTCTTTTTTAGGGCGAGAGAAATGCTCACTTTGAGCATAAGGAGGACGCCATGGCCGACGGATCCACGCCGCTCGCCTTCACGCGCGAGGTCGAGGAGGCCACGTCGCCGTTGTGGGACAAGATTCAGGCCCACGTCACGCCGATGGAATGGCGCCTGCAGGCCCCGCTGATCGACGAGATCAACCGCCTCAAGCGCGCCCGCGGCGCCGTGATCCTGGCCCACAACTACATGACCCCGGAGATCTTCCACGGCGTCGGCGACTTCGTCGGCGACAGCCTCGCGCTGGCCAAGGAGGCCGCCCGCTGCGACGCGGCCGTGATCGTCCAGGCCGGCGTGCACTTCATGGCCGAGACCTCCAAGATCCTGAGCCCCGACAAGCGGGTTCTGATCCCCGACCTGCGCGCCGGCTGCTCGCTGGCCGCCTCGATCACCGGGGCCGACGTCCGCCTGATCCGCCAGCGCCATCCTGGCCTGCCGATCGTCACCTACGTCAACACCACCGCCGAGGTGAAGGCCGAGACCGACATCTGCTGCACCAGCGCCAACGCCGTGCAGGTGGTGGAATGGGCCGCGCGGGAATGGGGCGTCGACACCGTCATCCTGCTCCCGGACGAGTTCCTCGCCCGCAACGTCGCCCGCCAGACGGCCGTGAAGATCATCGCCTGGCAGGGCCGCTGCGAGGTGCACGAGCGGTTCGACGCCGCCGACATCGCCGAGATGCGCGAGGCCTGGCCCGGGGCCGAGATCCTGGCCCACCCCGAATGTCCGGCCGAGGTGCTAGCCGCCGCCGACTTCGCTGGCTCGACGGCGGCGATGACCGACTATGTGCTGAAGCGAAAGCCGCGCCGCGTGGTGCTGCTGACCGAATGCTCAATGGCCGACAACATAGCTTGCGACGCCCCGGACACGGAGTTCCTACGCCCGTGCAACCTGTGTCCGCACATGAAACGCATCACTTTGGAGGGCATCTGTGACGCCCTGCTGCACGACCGCCACGAGGTCTCCGTCGATCCGGCGATCGCGGTCCGCGCCCGCGCTTCGGTGCAGCGGATGATCGATCTGCCGCCGCCGGCGACGCCGGCCCGCTACGACATGGTCAAGGCGCGCCACCATGTAGAGGTCGAACTGCTATGACCCCGCGCCGCGACTTCGACGGAGTCCTGGTGATCGGAGCCGGCCTGGCGGGCCTCTGCGCCGCCCTCGCCGCGTCGCCGCGTCCGGTGTTGCTCCTGAGCGCCGCGCCTCTGGGCGAAGGCTGCGCTTCCGCCTGGGCTCAGGGCGGCATGGCCGCGGCCCTCGCAGGCGACGACAGCCCGGCCCTGCACGCGGCCGACACGATCGACGCCGGAGCAGGCCTCTGCGACCCGGCCGCTGTGGCCATCCTGACCGACGAGGGGCCCGCGGCGGTGCGGGCTCTGGCGGCGCTGGGCGCCCCCTTCGACCGCCGGGCGGACGGCGGCTTTGTGCAGAGCCTGGAAGCCGCCCATTCCCGCGCCCGCGTCGCCCGCGTAGGCGGTGACGGCGCCGGACGGGCCATCATGGCGGCGGTGATCGACGCGGTGCGCGCCGCCCCTCATATCGAGGTGCTCGAAGGCGTGGCGGTGGCCCTCTTGCAGGATACGGCCGGAACCGTCCGCGGCGCCCTGGTCGAGACAGACGGCGAGCCCGTGGAGATCACCGCCGCCGCCGTCATCCTTGCCACCGGCGGCCTTGGCGGCCTCTACGCCGTGACCACCAATCCCGTCGGCGCGCGGGGCGAAGGCCTGGCCCTGGCGGCGGCGGCCGGGGCCCGGATCGCCGATGCCGAGTTCGTGCAGTTCCACCCCACCGCCATCGACATCGGCGCCGATCCGGCGCCGCTGGCCACCGAGGCCCTGCGCGGCGAAGGCGCCCGTCTGGTGGACACAGGGGGCGCCCCCTTCATGCACCGCTACGACCCCGCCGGCGATCTGGCCCCCCGCGACGTGGTGGCGCGCGCCATCGAGACCGAGCAGCGGGCCGGCCGAGCCACGTTCCTCGATGCGCGCGCGGCGGTCGGCGAAGCCTTCCCGAGCCACTTTCCGGCGGTGTTCGCGGCCTGCGCCGGGGCGGGGCTCGATCCGCGACGCCAGCCGATCCCGGTCACCCCGGCCGCGCATTACCACATGGGCGGCATAGCGGCCGACGCCTGGGGCCGGACGAGCCTGACGGGTCTCTACGCGGCGGGCGAGTGCGCCGCCACGGGCGTGCACGGGGCGAATCGGCTGGCGTCCAACTCCCTGCTGGAAGCGGCCGTATTCGGCCGTCGCGCCGGTGAGGCGGCGAGCCGAGCGATCGCCGGCCATGCCGCCGTGCTTCCCGCCGCGGCGCCGCCGAAAATGGCGGCGAGCCGCCTCGCGATCCTACGCGGGCTGATGTCGCGCCACGCGGGCGTGGTGCGCGACGCCGCGGGCCTGACCGAACTGCTGAGCTGGATCGAGGGTGAAGCAGGCCGTGCCGGCCTCTCCGCTCCGCTCGCCGCCGCCCGCCTGGTCGCCGAGGCCGCGCTCGACCGCCGCGAGAGCCTGGGCGGCCACTTCCGCGCCGACGAGCCCCGGATCCTCGCACCCCGGGCGCGGGCGGCTTGAGGGCCGCAACCCCCGCGGCTCTGCCCGATCTGCTGATCGAGCCAATCGTCCGCGCCGCCCTCGCCGAAGACCTGGGCGCGGCCGGCGACATCACCTCCGCCGCCTGCGTCGAAGCGGGCGCGCGCCTGACCGCGAGCTTCGTCACGCGGGAAGCGGGCGTGGTCGCCGGCCTAGCCTGCGCCCGACTGGCGCTGGGCCTGCTGGACCCGTCCGCCCGCTTCGAGGCCCTCGTCGGGGATGGGGAAGCCGTGGCCGCCGGCGCCGTTCTGGCGCGGGTGGAAGCCGACGCCCGCGCCCTGCTCGCCGCCGAGCGGGTGGCGCTGAACCTGATCTGCCGCCTGAGCGGCGTAGCGACCCTGACCGCCGCCTATGTGGCCGAGGTAGCCGGGACCCGGGCCCGCGTCGTCGACACGCGCAAGACCACGCCCGGCCTTCGGAGCCTGGAGAAATACGCCGTACGGTGCGGCGGCGGCGACAATCACCGCTTCGGCCTGCATGACGCCGTGTTGATCAAGGACAACCACGTCGCGGCCTGCGGCGGCGTGGGCGAGGCGGTGCGCCGCGCGCGGGCGGCCGTCGGCCACATGGTGAAGATCGAAATCGAGATCGACCGGCCGGATCAGCTGGAGGCGGCTCTGGCGGCCGGGCCCGACATCCTGATGCTCGACAACTTTCGCCTCCCCGACATGGAACGGGCGGTGCGCGCGGTGGCCGGCCGGGCCGTGGTCGAGGCGAGCGGCGGGGTGACGCTGCAAAGCGTTCGCGCCATCGCGCTGACGGGGGTGGATCTGATCAGCGTGGGCGCGATGACCCACTCGGCGCCGATCCTCGACGTCGGCCTGGACGCCGACGGAAACAGGGAGGCTGG
This sequence comes from Caulobacterales bacterium, assembly GCA_038226475.1. Classification (GTDB taxonomy): domain Bacteria; phylum Pseudomonadota; class Alphaproteobacteria; order Caulobacterales; family Caulobacteraceae; genus Acaudatibacter. The sequence goes on from JBBRQK010000008.1 coordinate 39,103, forward strand.
GGAAAACGATGAACGCGAGAGCCTTCCTCCCCGCCGCGCGAAGCGGCAGACGCGACGCAAGCGGCGCGGCTAGGCTAGGTGCCTCCGCCGGCGGTCGCCGGGGCGTCCGGCGTATCGTTCACCCGCGTGAGGACGCCAAGGGCGAACGTCAGACGCGAATGATCGGCGGGAGCAGTAGAGGCCATGGTGGAGGCGGCCGGCTGCGCTTGGCGCGGCCGTGCGACGGAACTCTGCGCGGAGGCGACATAGAATACCTGACCGCCCAATTGGACGCCTCGACCCGCCCAGGCCAGGTCGCGTCGGGCGGCGTGAAAGGCGTCGGCGCGGCCGACGGCGGTCATCACATAGCCGTCCAGGGCACGGCCGGCGACAGCCCGCGCCCGAGCCCAGGCGGCCGGCTCGCGCAGACGGCTCATGGCCCCGTCGCATACGAAGCTGAACTGGCATGCATGGCCGCCTCGGCCTTGGTAGACCACGGCGCAGACGTCCTTAGGGAACGCCGGAAGGTGAGCGCGGTTGAGAACCACCTGCGCCACTGCAGCCTGGCCGGCGACCGCCTCGCCCCGCGCCTCATAGTAGACCGCGGTGGCGAGGCAATCGAGATCACGGGCGAGTTCCGCGCGGCGCGGCGGCGATGTGGCGGCGGTGAGCGCCGGCGCGATCGGCGCCGAGGCGCTACCCAGTGGCCGGGGCGGCGGCGGGGCGAGCGGCGGGGCTACGGCGTAGCCTGTGGCGGCCGCATCGGCGGGTCGCTCAACCCGCGCCTGGTCGGCGGCGCGCGAGGCCTGGCCGCTGACGAGATAGGCGCCGCCGACGGCAAGGCCCAGGGCGGCGCCGGCCAATACGGCGGCGCCGAGCGCGCGCGTTTCCGCGGGCGTCCGATATGAGAAGAACAAGGAGATCGTGTCCTGTGTGGCGAGAGCGGAACGCCCCCCGACATCCACGCGGCGGCCGACGGGCATTACCCAAGAGCGGCGCGACGATGGGCCCGACCGGATGCACGGTGGCCGGGCGAGGCTTCCCTACCGCGCCGAGGGCCGTCCGCGCAACCCCTTGTTGCGGCGCAACAGGAAAACCGGCCTGCGCGTGCGCACGGCGCGATCCGCCTTCGTGGGCCGATCCCGCGATCGCCACGGGTGTGCATCACATGTGCCGCCGAACTGATGCAGGAGACGCGCGAGGCGACTCCCCAAGGCGCATTGGGACGGCTAGAGACCGTCCGTCGTCGGCGGAAGGGTCTTGAAGCACATGGATGACGCCGCCCCCGGACGACTGTGCGCGTGCGGCAGTGGCCTGCCGCCCCGGCGATGCTGCGCCATGGATGTGGCCCTGATGCAGCCTTCGGCCGCCGCGCGCCATGTAGCGCCGCTGGCGGAACAGGCGGTCAAGGCCTTCGCCGACGGGCAGGTCGAAGAGGCCACCCGCCTCGTCCTGGAAGTGCTGGAACTGGCCCCAGGGCAGGCTGACGCGCTGAAGCTGCTCTATCAGATCCGCAAGCCGGCCCAGCCGGCCGCGGCCGAGGTGCTGATCCGGCGGGTGGTGGCGCTCTATCCCAACGACTTCTGGGCCACCAACGAGCTGACGTTGCTCCTACTCAATCGCGGGGCCTCGGCCGAGGCCGAGATCCATGCCCGCAACGCCGTCCGCATCGCGCCCGAGAATGCCCAATCCCATCACCTGATGGGCATGATCATGACCGAGATCAACCGGCCGCAGATCGGCGAGTACCACTACCGCCGGGCGCTCGAGCTGGCCGACCGAAGGGGCCCGATCCTGCTCGCCAACCTCGCCTGGAACCTCAAGAACCAGGGCAAGATGGCCGAGGCGCGGACGCTGTACGAAGAGAGCATGGCGCTGGATCCCGGCATCATCCAGACCGTGCTGGGCTTCGCCAGGCTGGAGGAGGCCGACCGAAACTTCGGCCCCGCCGCCGAGCTGCTCGACAAGGCCGAGACCCTGTCGCCCGGCAACCAGAGCGTGATGCTCTCCCGCGCCGTGCTGCACGGCCGCACGCGAGACTACGAGCCGGCGCTGGGCGTGCTGGACGCCATCGCCGCTCAGCGCAATGACGGCGTGCTGGGCCCCAGCGAGCTTCTGGAAAAGGGTCGGCTGCTCGACCGCATGGGCCGCGCCGACGACGCCTTCGCCGCCTTCGTCGAGGGCAAGCGGCTGGTGCGCGAGGCCAGCGGCACGCACTACATGGCCGACCACGCCTCCGGTCTCGTCGGCCGTCTGACCCGCTTCTTCACCTCCACGCGGCTGAAGATAACCCCCCGGGCGCAGGTGCGCGAAGGCGGGGCCCAGCCGCTGTTCATCCTGGGCTTTCCGCGCTCCGGCACCACCCTGGTGGAGCAGACGCTGACAGCGCACCCGGCCATATCGGCCGGCGACGAACTGCCGTTCATCAACGACATCACCGGCATCATGCCGCGCATGCTCAACAGCCCCCTCACCTACCCCGAGGCCCTGGCCGAACTGTGGATGGGTGATCAGCGCGAAGGCCTCGACAATCTGCGCGACTACTATCTGCAGCGGGCCCGGCAGAGCGGGGTAATCGCGCCGGGCGCCCGCTGGTTCACCGACAAGATGCCGCTGAACGAGACCCACCTGGGCCTGATCGCCCTGTTGTTCCCCGCCTCGCCCATGATCCATGTGCTGCGCCACCCGCTGGACGTGGTGCTGTCGGTGTTCTCCAATCAGCTCACGCACGGCTTCTACTGCGCCTACGACCTGGAGACGGTGGCGCGGCACTACGCCCTGATCGCCGACCTGGTGGCGCACTACCGGACCCAGATCCCGATGCGCTATCTGCCGATCCGATACGAGGACATCGTCGCCGACCAGGAGGGATCGATTCGCCGGATGCTGGAGTTCGTCGGCGAGCCGTTCGACGAGCGATGCCTCAACTTCCACGAAAACAAGCGTTATGCGCGCACCGCCAGCTACGCTCAGGTGACCGAGAAGCTCTACGACCGGTCGCGGTTCCGCTATCGCGCCTATGTGAAGCAGCTGGCCCCCGTAGTCCCGATCCTGCGGCCGGCCATGGACCGGCTGGGCTACTCGGTCGAGGGCCTGGAGATGGCGGCGTGAAGGGCGGACTGACGATGGCCGGGATCGCGTCGGCCGACGGCGACTCGGTCAAGCGCGCCGGCGAGCTCGAAGCGGCAGGCAAGCTGGAAGAGGCCCAGGCCTGCCTCGACCGGGTGCTGGCGGCGACGCCAAACGATCCGGAGGCAGTTCATCTGGGCGGAGTGCTCGCCTTCCGCCGCGGTCGGGTGGAAGAGGCGGTGGCGTTGATGGAGCGCTCCATCGAGCTTGGCCCACGCAACCACTTTCTGCGCAACATCTGCGAGGCCTACCGAATCCTTGGGCGCTACGACGAGGCCCTCGCCGCCGGTCGGCGGGCCGCCGCCGGCGATCCGCGCGACCCGATCTGCGAGGCCAATCTCTCGGTGCTGCACTATGAGCGGGCTGAGCCCGAGGAGGCGATCGCCGCAGCCGAGCGCTCGCTGGCGATCAAACCCGACCATCCCGGTTCGCACATGGGCCTGGCCGAGGCCTTGCTGGTGAGCGGCCAGTTCGAGCGGGGCTGGGACGAGTACGAATGGCGCTATCGGCTGGCCGGGGTGCCGAGCCCGATGCCGCTCAAGGATGTCCCGGCCTGGGACGGCGCCGACCTCGCCGGAGGCAGCCTGTTGCTGGTGGCCGACCAGGGCTATGGCGACGGCATCCAGTTCGCCCGCTACATCCCTTGGGCGGCCGAACGCTGCGGCAAGGTGATGCTGGCCGCCAGCAAGGAGCTCCAGCCGCTCCTGCGCCAGGTGCCCGGGATCGACACCATGTTCGACCAGTGGGACGCTTGTCCGCCGGTGAAGGCGTGGCAGACGCTTTCTGGCCTACCGCGGCTGCACGGCACCACCGCCGAGCGGTTGCCCGCCAGCCCGCCATACCTCGCCGCCGAGCCGGACCGCGTCGCCGCATGGGAAGAGCGGCTGAAGGCCCTCTGCGCGCCAGGCTATGCGCGGGTGGGACTGGTGTGGGCCGGACGGCCGACTCACATGAACGACCGGAACCGAACCGTGACATTGGCCGGCCTATCGGCGATCACCGATCTGGCCGGGGTCACCTTCGTCTCACTGCAGAAGGGCGCTGCCGTCGATCAGATTGGCGGCTATTTCGGCCGCGCGCCGCTGGTCAACCTTGGTCCCGAAATCGAGGATTTCGCCGACTCGGCGGCGGTCATCCAAGGCCTCGACCTGGTGATCACCGTCGATACCTCCGTCGCCCACGTGGCCGGCGCGATCGGCAAGCCGGCGTGGGTGATGCTGCCACACGCGCCGGATTGGCGCTGGCTGCGCGAGCGATCGGACAGCCCTTGGTACCCGAGCCTGCGGCTGTTCCGGCCGCCGGGGCCGCGTGATTGGCCTGCGGTCACGGCCGCCGTGGCCAAGGCGTTCGCGGCCGGCGAATGGAAGACCGTGTCAGCGGCGGAACGGGCGGCCTAGGTCCTTCAGGATTTCACGCGCCGCGTTGTGCCCGGGCGCCCCGCTCACCCCGCCGCCCGGATGGGTCCCGGCGCCGCATAGATAGAGCCCGGGCAGAGGCGCGCGATAAGCGCCGTGGCCCAGCACCGGACGCGCCGAGAACAGCTGGTCCAGCTCCAGCTTGCCGTGAAAGATGTCGCCGCCGACGAGCCCGAAGGTGCGCTCCAGATCCAGTGGGCTCAGAGCGACGCGTCCGAGCACCGAGGCCTTGAAGCCGGGCGCGAAGCCCTCGACGGTGTCGATCATCAGATCGGCCACCGTGTCGCGATGATCGTCCCACTCGCGTCCGCCGGAAAGCTCCGGCGCCACATGCTGGCAGAACAGACTGGCGACGTGCTGGCCCGCGGGCGCGAGGCTGTCGTCGAGGGTCGAGGGGATCAGCATCTCGACGATCGGCGCCTTCGACCAGCCATCGGCGCGAGCGTCGGCATAGGCGCACTCCATATAGGCCAGGCTCGGGGCCATGATGATGCCGGCCGTCATATGCGCGCCGTCCGTCGGCAGGCATGCGAACCGGGGCAGTTCGGAGAGCGCCACATTCATGCGGAAGGTGCCCGAGCCGCTGCGGTATCGCTCCATCCGCTCGCGGAAGTCGGCCGGCAGGAACGCGGGATCGACCAGCCCCTCGAACAGCAGCTTCGGGTGGATGTTGGACGCCACGACGCGGGCCGAAAGGGTCTCGCCGTGCCGCGTGACCACGCCGTTCGCGCGGCCCTTGGCGGCGGTGACTTCGCTCACGGCGACGCCGGTCCTGATGACCACGCCCTGGGTGGCGCAGGCTCTGGCCATGGCCTGGGTGATCGCCCCCATGCCGCCGATCGCGTGGCCCCACGCTCCCTTCTTGCCGTTGACCTCGCCGAACACGTGATGGAGCAGGACGTAGGCCGAGCCGGGGCTGTACGGGCTGGCATAGTTGCCGACCACGCCGTCGAAACCGAAACACGCCTTGATCGGATCGCTCTCGAACCAGCCGTCGAGGTAGTCGCCGGCCGACTGCGAGAACAGCGCCAGCAGGTCTCGCTGACCAATAAGACCCAGCCGCCCGAGCCGCCGGCCTACTGCGCTCGCCTTGAGGAGTTCTGGCAGGGCGGCGCGCCAACCGCCGGGGACGAGGTTCGGCGGCGCTTCGAGCACCACGGCGCGCAGGACGTCGGCGATGGCGTCCAGCCTCTCGCCGTAGGCGTCCAGGCGGTCGGCGTCGCGCCGCGAGAACCTGGCCACTTCTGCGGCGGTGCGCCCGGCGCCGGTGATCAGATAGTCGCGATCGTTGAGGGGCAGGAAATTGGCGGCCTGTCGTTCGACGATCCGCAGCCCGGTCCCGGCCAGATCGAGGTCGGCGACGATCCTCGGGTTGAGAAGGCTCACCGTGTAGGCGGCGACGGAGTTGCGGAAGCCGGGGTGGAACTCCTCGGTCACCGCCGCGCCGCCGACAACGTCGCGCCGCTCCAGCACGGTCACCTTCAGACCAGCCCTGGCGAGATAGAAAGCGCAGACGAGGCCGTTGTGCCCGCCGCCGATTATCACGACGTCGGTGCTGTTCGCGCGGGAGGCCATCGCCTCCTTTAGGGTAGGCCGGCCCTAGGCGTCCAGCAACTGGAAGCGCAGGTCGATGTTGGCCTGCGTCATCACCTCGCGGGCGACGCCGTAGAAGCTGGACGCCGCCTGGGTGAGCGCGCAACGGGCCACCACCTCCACCCGCACCGGGCCGCCGTCCCAGGCCGGCCAGACTCCGCGAAGCTGGCCCGTCTCGACAAAGGCGATCTGGGCGTTGAGCTTGGCGCGGAGGGCGCGCAGATGGCGCCGATCATCCGGCGGCCTCCAGGTGAGCGGATCGCTGACCACCAGGACGGGAATCTCGTCGTCGTCGTCGACGTAGATGTAATCGATCACATCGGTCTCGAGCACGGACATGGTCGCCAACTCCCTGGGGACGAACCGCTTGGGGTGAGTTAGACCGAGTCACCGCGCCATCGAAAGGGCTTTTCCGGCGCCAGCCTTGGAGAGAGTCACATGACCGGATGTGTTCGGAGGTGGGCGCTTCTGATGCTCGCTCCTTGGGCATTCGCGCTGGGTGCGGCCGCCGCGCCGACACCCGCGCCGCCGGTCACAGTGTTCGCGGCCGCCTCGCTCAAGAACGCGCTGGACGAGGCCGCCGCCGGATACACGGCCGACAAAGGAATCCAAGTGCGCGTCTCCTACGCCGCCTCCTCCGTCCTGGCGCGGCAGATCGAGCAGGGCGCACCGGCCGATCTGTTTGTCTCCGCCGATAGCCAATGGATGGACTATGTCGCCAGCCGCGGCCTGATCGTCCCGGCCAGCCGCCGCGACCTGCTTTCCAACCATTTGGCGCTGATCGCGCCGGCCGACTCGAAGACCAGCCTGCGAATCGCAAAGGGCATGGCGATCGCCGCGGCGCTCGGCGGCGGACGGCTGGCGGTGGCGGGCCCCGAGGTGCCGGCGGGGAAGTACGCCCAGGCCTCGCTCGTGGCGCTGGGGGTATGGGACGGCGTCAAGGACCATCTGGCCCCGGCCGAGAACGTGCGCGCCGCCCTCGCGTTCGTGGCCCGTGGCGAGGCCCCGCTGGGTATCGTCTACGACACCGACGCGAAGGTGGAACCCAAGGTGCGCATCGTGGCCCTCTTTCCGGACGCGAGCCACCCGCCGATCGTGTATCCGGTGGCCCTGACCGTTGTCGGCGGAAGCTGTATTGGGGCAAAGACCTTGCTGGACTATCTGGGCGGCCCGGCGGCGGGCGCGGTGTTCCGCAAGTACGGGTTCATCGTCCGCCCAAGGTAGGCGATCCAAGGGGGTTCCATGAAAGCGACAGCCTGGGCGGGCGTGCTGGCGGTGGCATGCGTGGCCGGCGCCGCGCGGGCGGAACAGGCCGCTCCAGAGGTCGGCGAGTTGCAGGTGACGGCGACCAAGGTTCCGGAAGCCGCCGACCGGGTGCCGGCCTACATCAGCATCATCCGCGGCGAGGATCTTCGCGCCCGGCGGGTGAGCGACCTTCGCGGCGCCCTGGCCCTGGTGGCCGGAGTCGAGGCCCCATCCGGAGGCGACGCCGGGCCGGCCAGCGCCGTGCCGTCCTTCTGGGGCCTGCACGAGTTCGACGCCTTCCTGCTGGTGGTGGACGGCGTGCCCTGGGGCGGGGCGTTCAATCCCGCCATCCCGACCCTCGATCTCACCAACGTCGAACGGATCGAAGTGCTCAAGGGGTCGGCGCCCGTGGTCTATGGCGCGACCGCCTTCGTCGGCGTGATCCAGGTCATTCACTATCCCGCCGGAAAGGCCGCCGACCAGATCGAAGGCGGCTACGGCACGTTCCGTTCCTGGCGCGCCAACGGCTCGATCGCCCTGCCCGGCGTGGGCGGCTTCGCCCAATCGATCGCCCTCACCGGCCGACGCGGCGGCTATTCCGACAAGCGCGAGCACGTAGATGAATTCCACGGCCTGTATCGCGCCGGCGGGCCGTTGGCCGGCGGGACCGCTCGCCTGGACCTCGACGTGGGCGGGATCCGCTCCACGCCGCCCAGCCCGGTCCCGCGCGTGGGAGACGCCCTGACCACGCTGACGCCGCTCGACGCCAACTACAACACCCTGGACGCGCGCATCGACGAGACCCGGTGGCACGGCGTGCTGGGGTACTCCCATCCGACGCCGCTCGGCCTTTGGGAGACCACCCTGTCCCTCGCCTACTCCCACATCGACGACATACGCGGATTTCTGCGCTCCGACCTCGTCAACGCCGACAGCCAGATCCAGGGCCGCGACGTCGACGATGACTATCTGGACAGCCACCTGACCGGCGTCGTCACGGCCGGGCTGAGCCTCACCGGGGGCGTAGATCTGCTGTACGGGCGCGGAACCCAGGCCAGCCGTAACGGCGGCTATCTCCCGTCCCTGGACGGTTCGACGCCCCTGCCCCGCGCCTCGGACCTGCATGTCGATGAAATCAACGGTCTGTACGACCGCCGCGTGTTTGTCGGCGAATATGTCCAGGCCGACTGGAAGCTCGGCTCGCGCTGGGACCTCAACGCCGGCCTGCGGCTGAACGAGACCGACGAGCACAAGCGTTCGACCCATATCGACGGGTTCGACCCTACCGCCGACACCCTCGATGACCGCACGCGCCAGGTTACCCGGCTTTCGGGCATGGCCGGCGCCAGCTACCGGGCTTGGGACGCAGGGACGGACGAGCTGGTGCTGTTCGCCGACTATCGCGACAACTTCAAGCCGGCGGCGATCGACTTCGGCCCGGACAACACGCCAAATGTCCTCCTGCCCGAGACGGCGCGCAGTTACGAGGCCGGGGCCAAGGGCCGGCTGGCCGATGGCCGGGTCGATTGGCAGGCCGGGTTCTTCCTGCTCGATTTCAAGAATCTCGTCGTGGCCACCACCGACGCGGACGGCGCCCCGATCCTGCAGAACGCGGGCGGCGAGCGGCTGAAGGGTGTCGAGGGCGAGGCGCGCTGGCGGGTGACGCCGGACCTCAGCGTGGCGGCCGCCGCCAGCTGGCACGACGCTATTTTCACGCACTACGTCGCCACCGAAGGCGGCGAAAACATCGATGTTTCCGGCAACCAGCTCACGCTTTCGCCGCACGTGTTGGCATCGGCCGGGCTGACCTATGCGCCCCCGCACGGCCTGTTCGGATCGTTGACCGCCAACTACATCGGCAGGCGCTGGCTGGACCTGGCCAACAGCGCGCGGGCGAAGGCCTACGCCACCCTGGACGCGGGCGTGGGCTGGCGTTTCGGGCGCTACAGCCTGTCGGTCGACGCCACCAACCTCTCCGACGAACGCCAGCCGGTGACCGCGAGCGAGTTCGGCGATCAGTCGTTCTATCTCTCCCCCGCGCGCCGGGTGTTCGTGAATTTGAGGGCGAATTTCTGACGGCGAGCGCCGTTGACAGGCGCTCGCGGGCGTCGCCAACATCGGCCCCCCATCGTCCCGGCCGCCGCGACGCGGCGCGCCTAGAGAGCGAGGCGGCGACGCATGACCAGCAAGACGCTCAGCGGCTATTACGCCAGCGGCTATGATTTCAACTCCCCGATCACCAGCGTCACGGTGACGGCCAGCGGAACCGTGGCCGGCAGCGGCCTCGCATCGGGCCTGACCAATGCGTACGCGGTCTACAATTATGGGCGGATCGCGGGCCTGTACCTCGGCCATGGCGGATCGTTTACCAACGGTACAGCCGCCGAGACCGATGCCCTCGTGCGGGGTCGAGGCCAGGGAGTGTTCATTCGCAACGCGATCGGCACCGTGAGGAATTTCGGCGCCATTCTCAACTCCGGCGGCGGCACGAACACCGGCGTATATCTGGCCGCCGGCGGGTTCGTGACCAACCTTGTCAACTACGGCACGCTGTCGGGAGCGGGTGGGCAGGCATTTCTCGGCTCGGCCATGTCGACCCTGGTGGTCGAGGCCGGGTCGGTGTTCAACGGCGTCGTGGACGGCGCCACGGGGGCGCTGGTGCTCGGCCCAGCGACCGGAACCATCAGTGGCCTGGGCGCTGCGGTGACCGTCTCGGGCAGCATGACGCCCACGCTGTTTTCCAATTTCGGCAGTGTCGAGGTCAGCGCCGGCGGGCAGTTCACCCTGGCCGGCAATCCGACCCGGTCCACGGGCCACACCCTGCGGGTCGCGGGATCGGTGAGCGGGGCCGGGACCCTGAGCGTCGCCGGCGGCGAACTCGATTTGCTGTCCGGTGGCGCGCTTTCGACCGCCCAGGTGGCGGTCTCCGGCACGACGTCCAAGGTGAACATTCGCGCGGCCGTCGCCACGTTCTCCGGGGTCTGGAGCCAGACCGCCGGAACATTGTCGGTGGCAGTCGGCGACAGGATCAACTTCACCGGCGCAGGAAACAGCTTTTCCGGGACCCTGGCCGGGGCCGGCACGATCGGCTTCACCGGCGGATCGGACGCCCTGAGCGCGGTCACGCTGTCGGCGGCGAGCGTGGTGATCAACACCGCCGCGGTGACACTCTCCGGCGCGGTCACGATCAGCGCTGTGGTGACGGCGAGCACGCCGAGCCTGATCATCGCCGCCGGCGGCGCGAGCCTCACCGGCGGCGGAACCTTCTCTCTGACCAACGCCGCCGCCAACAAGATCACGGGCGCCAGCGCCGGCGCCACCCTGACCAACGTCAACGACAGGATCACCGGGGCCGGAATGCTGGGGGCGGGCAAGCTGGTGCTCGTTAACCAGTCGGGAGGCACGATCACCGGAAATGATCCGACCGCGCTGATCATAGACACCGGCGCCAACGTGATCTCCAACGCCGGCGTGATCTCGAACACCGGGGCCGGAGGAACGACGATCGCCGGCGCGGTAGCCAACGCGGGCACTCTGGCCGCTTCCGGCGGGACGCTGACGATCAAGGGCGCGGTCACCGGCGCCGGCACGGTGCGCCTGAACGCCGCCACAGTGGCCCTGCTCTCCACCTTCACCGAGAACGTAACCTTCACCGGCGCGACGGGCGTGCTCGAGCTGCACAAGTCCCAGACATACACCGGGACCATCACGGGCCTGTCGAAGACGGGCGGCAGCCAGCTCGATCTGGCCGACATCGTCTTCGGCTCCAAGACCAAGGCCACCTACAGCGGAACGGCGACCTCCGGCACGCTGACAGTCACCGACGGGACCCATACGGCCCACATCAAGCTCGCCGGTGACTACACCGCATCGACCTTCGTCGTCGCCAGCGACGGGCACGGCGGCTCCCTCGTGCACGACCCGGCCAAGACGCCGGCAAGTGCCTCCGGCCCGGCCTTCGTCGCCTCGATGGCCGGTCTCGGCGCGGGGGCCGCCTCGAACACGTTTGTGCACGCCGCGGCGGTTGAAGGGCGGGCGCACGTGCTTCTCGCCGGACCGCGGCTCGCCCTCGCCTGACAGCGGAGGCCAGCTATCGGCCGTTGACTTCGACGGCCGCCGAAACGACGGTCGAGGCTCCACACCGGTACGGGGGATCCGATGACCACCAAGACGCTGAGCGGCATCTACGTGCCGACATATAAGCTCAAATCGCCGACGACGACGCTGAGCATCACCGCCAGCGGCTATCTCGAGGGCGGGGTCCTGGGGGCGGGCGCCACCCACTACGCCGTCATCAACGCCGGCGGCATCGTCGGCGCGGCCTACGGCATCCAACTCGCCGGATTGGGCAAGGTGACCAACAGCGGCGCGGTGACCGCGACCGGCGACAAGGGGATCGGCATCGCCCTGCAAGGCGGCGGGACGGTCACGAACACCACCTCCGCCACGATCGCCGGATATGTGGCTATCGCCATCACGGGCGTGGGTGGCGTCGTGACCAACGGCGGCGTCATTGAGGCCGTCGTGGCCGGCATCGAATTCAAGGGCAAAGGGGGCGCGCTGACCAACGATGGCGTTGTCAACGCCATCGGAACGTCCGGCATCGGCATCTATCTGGCGGGCGGCGGGACGGTTACAAATGGCAGCTTGGCGGACACCGCAGCGGTCATCGCCGGCACGGACGCTATCGGCGCGGTGGGCGGCGCGGCCACGGTGCGAAATTTCGGCACGATCAGCAGCCGAAACCCTGGCACGTCCATTTTGTCCGCGGGCGTGTACCTCACCGACGGCGGTGCGGTGACCAACGGCGCCCCCGGTGACCTGGCCGCGGTGATCGAGGGGTTCAACGGCGTCGTCATCAAGGGCGCCATCGGAACGGTGACCAATTTCGCCGCTATCGGGGGTCGCCACGGCGAAGTCGGCGCCGCGCTCTTGGATGGCGGGACGATCACAAACGGCAGCGATACGGACTTGACCGCCGTGATCGAGGGCTACGTCGGTGCGGCGATCACCGGCGCGCGCGGGACCATCGCCAATTTCGGCACCCTCGAGGGCGCGTTGGGCGCCGGCACGATCACGGTTCTCGACGGTGCCTACCTCACGGCGGGCGGTGTGGTGACCAACGGAGACTCGGGCGACACCAGCGCGCTCATCAAGGGCGCTATCGGCGTCTACGCCAAATCCAAGTCCACGACGGTCACCAACTTCGGCACGATCACCGACGTCGCCATTCGCGGGGCCACCTTCGGCGCCGGCGTCGCGCTCGAGGGCGGCGGCCGAATCACCAACGGCGCGGTCGGCGACACCGCCGCCCTAATCTCCGGCCACGTAATAGGGTCGGCCGTCAGCGGCGCGACCGGAACCGTCACCAATCTGGGCACGATTCGCGGCGCGATCCTGGGCGGCATCGGGGTCTATCTCGGCGCGGGCGGCCTCATCTCCAACGGGGGACCTGGCGAAACCGGCGCCCTCATCTCGGCCGGCATCGGGGTTTCGGCCAATGGATCTGCGCTGGCCACGGTGACCAATCTGGGCACGATCACCGGCGCGAACGTCTATCACGGAGTTGGGGTTAAGCTCGCCAAGGGGCTGGTGACCAATGGGTCGGAAACCGCGACCTCCGCGCTGATCGAGGGCTATGTCGGCATTTCGGCCTCCGGGCCCGCGATCCTGACCAATTTCGGCGCGATCAGGGCCGGCGACACGCTCGGCGCGGCAGGCGTCGCGATCACTGGCACGGGCGAACGACTGACCAACGGCTCGGCTAAGGACACGACCGCCTCGATCAGCGGCTACCTGGGCGTGGTGGCCGGCGCGGGCGACACGGTGACCAATTTCGGCGTCATCCAGGGGACCGGCGGCGTCAGCGTCAGCCTGAACGACGTCACCGCAAAGCTTTACGCCGAGGCGGGTTCGCGGTTCGGAGGCCAGATCGCGAGCAAGGGCGGCCTGATCGAGTTCGTGAGTGGGGTAGCCACCGCCAGCGGTGTGGCCAGCGTCGGGTTGATCACGGGCGCCGGGACGATGAGCCTGCAAGGGGGTGCGAGCTTCCTCGACGCCGGGGTGTCCCTGACCGTGGCCCGGGTCATGGTGGCGGGCGTGCACACGACGGTCGCCGTCGATACCGCCCTCGCCTACGCCGGTACCTGGACCCAGACCGGGGGGACGCTGTCGGTCTCGAGCGGCGACCAGCTGACCTTCACCGGAGCTGGCGACAGCTTCTCGGGCACGATCGCCGGGACGGGCAAGGTGGCGTTCGTCGGCGGGTCGGACACGTTCAAGGGCGTGACCCTGTCGGTCGCCTCGGTCGTGATCCACAATGCCAGCATTACCCTCTCGGGCCTGATCACCGTGGCCGACACCGTGACCGTGACCTCGCCCAGCCTGATCGTCGCCTCGACCGGGGCGACCCTCGACGGCGGCGGCACGATCGCGCTCAGCAACAGCGGCAGCAACAAGATCACCGGCGCGACGCCCACGGCGGCGCTGATCAACATCGACGACAAGATCACCGGGGCCGGGCAGCTGGGCGCGGGCAAGCTGGCCCTCACCAACGATGTCGCCGGCGTCATCGACGGAAACGCCGCCAGCACCCTGACGATCGACACCGGATCCACGGCCATCGCCAACGCCGGGCTGATCGAAGCGGGCGGCGGGGGGGGGGTAGTGATTCAGAGCGCGGTCAAGAACACCGGCACGCTGGGGGCGTTCAACAGCACCCTGACGGTCAACGCGAACGTCACCGGGGCCGGCGTCGCGCGCATAAACGGCGGCACGGCGGACTTCGAAGGCGCGTTCAGCGAGAATGTGATCTTCGGGGCCACCGGCCAGCTGAGACTGGCGCACTCGACCGGCTATGACGGCACGATCAGCGGTTTCTCCAAGACTGGGGCCAATTCGCTGGACCTGGAGGACATCGCTTTCGCCACCGCCAAGGTCAGTTTCAGCGGCACGACCTCCGCCGGCACGATCACGGTCTCCGACGGAACCCACACCGCGCACATCAAGCTCGCCGGAAACTACACCGCCTCGACCTTTGTGCTGGCCGACGACGGCGGCGGCGGGACCCTGGTGCATGACCCGTCGAAAAACCATGCGCGCGCCTCGCCGCCCCGGTTCGCGGCGTCGATCGCCGGGCTCGTGAGCCGTGGGGGCGTCGGCGCGGGCGCGTGGGCGGCGCGGGAACACGAGCCGCACCCGACTCTGGCCCGCCCCAGGATCGCGCCGGCCTAGCCAAGCGAGCCCGCCGCCCCTACGTCTGGAGTTCATGGCCCGTTCCGCGTCTTCCGCCGGCGTCTCCGACGTGTCGGCCGCCTTCGTCCACGACCCAGCGGCGGCCATGCCGATGCTTTGGACGCCGCACCGGCCGGCCAGGCCGGAGAAGAGTGAGGGCGGGCGTGCCTTTCAGCTGGTCAGCGACTACGAACCGGCCGGCGACCAGCCCGCGGCGATCGCCGAACTGGTGGCCGGGGTGCGAGCCCGCGAGCGCGACCAAGTGCTGCTGGGGGTCACCGGCTCGGGCAAAACCTTCACCATGGCCAAGGTGATCGAGGCCGTGCAGCGCCCGGCCCTGATCCTGGCGCACAACAAGACCCTGGCGGCTCAGCTCTACAGCGAGTTCAAGAGCTATTTCCCCAACAACGCGGTGGAGTACTTCGTCTCGTACTACGATTATTATCAGCCGGAAGCCTATGTCGCGCGAACCGATACCTACATCGAGAAGGATTCGTCGCGCAACGAACAGATCGACCGCATGCGGCACTCGGCGACCCGGGCGATCCTCGAGCGCGACGACGTGATCGTCGTCGCCTCGGTGTCGTGCATCTACGGCATCGGCTCTGTGGAGACCTACACCGCCATGACCTTCACCCTGAAGGTCGGCGACACGGTCAACGAGAAGCAGCTGATGGCCGACCTCGTGGCCCAGCAGTATCGGCGCAATGAGCAGGCGTTCGAGCGAGGCTCGTTCCGCCGCCGCGGCGACACCATCGAGATCTTCCCGGCCCACTATGAGGATCGCGCCTGGCGGATCGGCCTGTTCGGCGACGTGGTCGAGACGATCGCGGAATTCGACCCGCTGACCGGCAAGAAGACCGGCGCGCTGGAAAGCGTGAAGATCTACGCCAACAGCCACTATGTGACGCCCCGTCCGACGCTCCGCCAGGCGGTCAACGCCATCAAGATCGAGCTCAAGTCGCGGCTGGATTTCCTGGTCGGGGCGGGCAAGCTGCTGGAGGCCCAGCGGCTGGAGCAGCGAACCACCTTCGACATCGAGATGATCGAGGCGACGGGCAGCTGCGCCGGGATCGAGAACTATTCGCGGTATCTGACCGGCCGGCGCCCCGGCGAGCCGCCGCCGACCTTTTTCGAATACATCCCCGACAACGCCCTGCTGTTCGTCGACGAGAGCCACCAGACCATCCCGCAGCTGGGAGCGATGTACAAGGGCGACTACAGTCGCAAGTTCAACCTGGCCGAATACGGGTTCCGCCTGCCCTCCTGCCTCGACAACCGGCCGCTCAAGTTCGAGGAGTGGGAGGCGATGCGGCCGGACAGCCTGTTCGTCTCGGCCACCCCGGCGCGGTGGGAGCTGGAGAAGGCCGGCGGCGTGTTCGTCGAGCAGGTGATCCGGCCCACCGGCCTGATCGATCCGCCGGTGGAGGTGCGCCCGGTTTCCAAGGACGGCTTCAGCCAGGTCGACGACGCGATCGCCGAATGCCGCGACTTCGCCCGACGCGGCTATCGTTCCCTGGTCACGGTGCTGACCAAGAAGACGGCCGAGGATCTGACCGAATACATGCACGAGCAGGGCCTGCGCGTGCGCTACATGCACTCCGACGTCGATACGCTGGAGCGCATCGAGATCATCCGCGACCTGCGTCTGGGGGCGTTCGACGTACTGGTGGGGATCAATCTGCTGCGCGAGGGCCTGGACATCCCGGAGTGCGGGCTCGTGGCCATTCTCGACGCCGACAAGGAGGGATTCCTGCGCTCGGAGACCTCGCTGGTGCAGACCATCGGCCGGGCGGCGCGCAACGTCGACGGACGGGTGATCCTCTATGCCGACGGGATCACCGGCTCGATGGAGCGGGCGATGGCCGAGACTTCGCGCCGACGCGACAAGCAGAACGCCTGGAACGAGGCGCACGGAATCACCCCCGAGAGCATCAAGAGCCAGATCAAGGACCTGCTCGCCAGCCCCTACGAGCGCGGCGACCGGGTGACCATCGACGTGGGTGTGGCCGAGGACGCCCGACCGTTCCTGGGCTCGAACTTCCAGGCCACCCTGCGCGATCTGGAAGGCCGGATGCGCGCCGCGGCGAGCAATCTGGAGTTCGAGGAGGCCGCAAGGCTGCGCGACGAGCTCAAGCGATTGAAATTGCTAGATCTCGAGTTCGCGAAGGACGCGATGGCCTAACGGCGAAATGGCCACTCTTTGGCCACAGGATTCCCACGCAGTGGCCTCTCGATGGCAGCCCATTGGGCACCACGCACCGGCGCCGGTAGCGGTGCTGCTTGTCGTTGCGATCATTCTCGCACTGCTTGGCGACCTCCTTTTTCAGCTCGTGGGAGAGCATCGGGGTGTCGCACCCTGGCCCCAGCCGGGGTCTTGAGCGCCGCGAAATCCCGCGACCTGGCCTGGGCGAACGCTTCCCAACTCGGGTTTTACAAAACAGGTGTGGAGAGTACTCGACGATTGGGCGCGAAAAGACCGCCTGCGCGCCGCGACTCCATACCTATTGCAGATTATTGCAATATGTCAAGCGGTGTCGGGTTGGGCGCACGCCCCTGGTGGGGTCTCCGACTCGGCTGCTTCGCGGAGCAATTCGTTCACGCCGCGCTCGGCAAACGCCATCTCATCTTCCCTTGGCGGGTGACAGATGACGTGGACCACAGTGACGGATCCCACCGGTTCGATCCCGAACGGAAGGTCGTTGACGGACCGTTCGATGCCCACGAGTTGCCAGATAACGCTCGTGACGATGCCCTCTTCGAAGCGGTCGCCAACGGCGATGCTGATGCGTTCGCCGAGTCGGGGCGCCTCCACCAATTCAAAATCACGGCAGGGGCCTTCCGCCCCGTCTATCCAGACTTTCACCCTCATGCTGGCTCCGGTTTTCAAAAACCTCTGCTGTAGATAGTGGAACCCGGCTCCTTGCCGACGCAGAGAGATAGGGCGGCGTCTGTCGCTTGCCAGCCCTGCTTGTCACCGACTCGGCTCGATAACCGCGTGCGTGCTAACGTGGGTGACTGGGTGGCATTCCGCAGCGCGTTCGAGGTCTTGAAACTCCGCGATCGACGTCCAAAATCTTGGTTACGGCGGCGTTGCCCGGCGAGCCGCCGGATCGGCCGCTACGACGAGGAAACAGTCGACTGGAGCACACCATGTTTTCGACCACAAATGCAGTGGCCCCTCCCCATCGGCATCTTGGTCAGGCGCTGGATCGCCTGCTGCGGCCCGCGATTGGCTTTCAAACGCCCTTCGATGTGTTGAAAGACCCGCTTCTGGATGTCTCTGACAAACGCGCCATTCTCGCCTCTTGGGCGTCCGACGCCTCGTCGGTTGAAGGCGACCCAACTCGTCGGTGGCTTCTTGGCGCCGACGAACCGGCCCCGCTGAGCGACGTGCTCGAGGCGCTATGGCGGCTCGACGAGATTGGTGGCGAGAAACGCTCGAACGCGGCGGTGGAATGCCAAGCTAGGAAGCGCTCATCCGCCGCTCGGGTTTACAGTCACTAAGGTTCTCCCGAAAGCTTCGGGGTCTCGCTGGTGTTGAGCAGTTGAGAGACGGCCGTCGTGATCTGGGCGGGCGCGAACGGCTTGGTCACCAAGACGCTGTTGGGTACCCCCCTAGCGGACCATTCATGTCCGCTGTCCCCCGTGGTGTAGACTACGGGAAGATCCGGTCGAATTTCACGGGCCCTCTTGGCGATGTCCCATCCCGTGACCGTTCCCGCGCCGAGATTGATGTCCGTCACCAGTGCACGAAGTTGTTCGCCTCTCCGATCCAAGGTGGACAGAGCGTCGCCGGAGTTTTGCGCGAGCTCGACCTCGTAACCCGCCTCGGTCAGCGCCGTTTCCAACAAGTCGCGAATAATCGCTTCATCCTCGACGATGAGGACCGTGAGGGAGTTCGACATCTTCCGTCCCTTCACTCTTAAATGGAAACCGGGTTGGGCGATAGGATGTAACGGGTGGGGTGTGTCCCCGGTCGCATAGCCGGCGCCAACCCCAAACGGCGCCGACCGTTGCCAGTTCCGAAATTAGGGAAGCTTGGCCATTTTTGTCGGCCAAGCGATGCTCTCAGGCCACATTGCGCATGGCGTGCGATGTTGCGTCTTATCACTGCGTGCTACCGGACGAGGCGAAAAACTCCGCTAGCCCCGCGAGATACTGCGGATTGTGCTCCTTAAAAAAGGCATACAACCGATCATAGTATTCACCCGACTGAAAGCCCACGTCCGCTAGCGAAACCTCAGTACGACCGTCGCCAAGGTCGCGAAGTGTTATAACGATGGCGAGCTTTGCATATGTAGCAGGCGCAGGAACGGCCGAAGCCTAGATATTGTGAAATGCAATCATCCTCTCCGGTAGGTATGACGTGACCTCTTGCTTCACATTGCGGGGATCGCCCGCTTTGGCTGAAGGATCGTACCCAACTTCGACCTGGCCCCCGACCCGAAAGTCGAAAAATGCGACCGGTGCGGCCCATTTCTTGTAGGTCTCGGCATTGGTAAGCGATTGCCAGACCGCGTGCGGCCGAGCTGCGACGACCGTTGTGAATTCGAGTGTGCGGACGCCTCTTTGATCCACGGTAGAAGCATCTTTGACATGAACCGGCGCGGGAGAGGCTGAGGCAGTACCGGCAACGCCAAGAGCCAGGCCCATCGCAATGAGGAACTTATGCATACCTACTCCTTTATGAACTGCCGGGCCTAACGATCAGTGCCGCGAGCCTAGGATCAGACCTATCGATGTGAACTGCAACGCGTGGTAGCCGCCGTTCATAAAGAGAAGGCGAGTGCTGCGGCGCTCAGAAAGGTAGTTTATTCTGAGGCTTGATGCCCTCCAACAGAGTCTAGCTGAGATACGAGCACCGGTAGCACGGTGCATGCGCCGGATTCGGCTTCACGAGCCTTACCTTCGATCTCTAAACCGCTTGCCGAGCCCGCGCGCAACGCCGGACGGCGATGCTGGCGGCGGCGCACCTCCGTCTGGCGTTCGCATGAGCGGATCGGTTGACGAATTATTGACGCTGCGTCCGGACGCCGTAGCGCTATAAGGCCCTAACATCGGATATCGAGCGACCCCGTGCGAGGTCGCCGTTTCGGGGAGATCAGAGCGATGACCACCGTCAGCAACACCGGCTCGCCCGGGACCACCGGCGCCAACGGCGCCTCGCCCGGCGCGTCCGGCGGAGTAGGCGGCAAGGGCGGCGACGCCACGGCCCTGGCCAACGTCGCGCTCGACGTAGCCAACACGGCCACCGCCGTCGGCGGCGCTGGCGGCCAGGGCGGCAACGGCGCGGCGGCGAGCGGGGCGCCGGGCGGCAACGCGGGGGCCGGCGGCGCAGGCGGCTCAGGGACCGCGACCGCGGTCACGTCGCTGAATTCGGCCGGGGGCACGAGCGCGACGGCCAACGCCTATGGCGGGAGCGGCGGCAATACGGGTTCGGCCGGCAGCGGGTCTCCGGCGGGAGTCCAGAACAGCGGCGGCGCCGGCGGCGCGGCCACGGGTTCGGCCACGGACAACAACATCGGCGGTTCCAGTTCGGCGTCGGTCACGGCCGTCGGTGGGAACGGCGGCGGCGCCGGGAACGCAGGCCACACCGGCGGCGCCGGGGGCATCGCCAGCGCGACGGCCAAGTCCACGAGCGCCTTTCTGGGCGCGTCGGCGTCCGCCGGGGTCAACCAGGTCGGCGGGACCGGCGCCACGGGCTTCGCCGGCGCCAACGGCGGCGCGGGGGCCGCCAGCAGCGCCACCAATCGCGTGAGCGGATCGACCAACGGCGGAGCCCTCACTCTGGGCCAGATCGCCACCGGCGGAGGCGGAGGCTTCAGCGACGGCGGGACCGCCGGAGCGGCCGGAGCGGCCGTCTCCAGCCTGACCGTGGACGACAGCAAATCGACCAACAAGAGCGCTTCGCTCACGGCTAACGCCACCGCCAACGGCGGCGGCGGGGGGGGCGGAGGCAGCGGCGCCGCCGGAACCACCGGCGGCGCAGCCACTACGGCCGAAACGATCACCGGAGTGTCCGCGGTCAACGTCACGGCCAACGCCTATGCCGGCAATGGCGGCACGGCGAACGTAGGCGCCAGCGGTGGGGCCGGCGGGGCGGCCAAGTCGACGGCCACCGGCGTGGGCGATCACCTGTACCTTCAGGTCAACGCCCAGGGCGGCGCCGGCGGCAACGGCGAAGGCGCGGGCCACGCCGGCGGCAAGGGCGGCGCGGCGGTGGCGTTGGCGAAGGCCACCGGCAGCGGCATGACGGGGACCACGACGGTAGGCGCCACCCAGGACGGCGGCTCCGGCGGAACCGGCAACAACAAAGCCAACGGCGGCGCGGGCGCCGCGAGCAGCCTGACCAACGGCGTCAGTGGCTCGACGGACGGCCAGACCCTCAACATCGGCCAGGAGGCGCGTGGCGGCGCCGGCGGCTACAGCTATGGCGGGACGGCCGGAGCGGCGGGCGCGGCGACATCGGCTCTGACCTTCGACGACACCAAGAACACGCACAAGAGCGCGACCATCAACGCGTCGAGCGCGGCCAACGGCGGCGCCGGCGGCGGCAATTCTGGCGCGGCGGGCGCGGCCGGCGGCGCGGCCACGGCAACCCTTACCCTAACCGGCGCCCAGTATACGGCCGGCACGGTGTCGGCGACCGCCGGAACCGGCGGGGCCAGCAATCTGGCGGGAGGGGTCGCCGGTATCGGCGGCCTGGCCACCGCCACCGGAAAAACCGTCAGCGGCGGATACGCGGGCATGACCGCCAACGCCACCGGCGGGGCCGGCGGGGTCGTCGCCAGCGGCGGCACGGGTGGGGCGGGCAAGACCGGCACCGCGAGCGCCACCAGCACCGGCGACAGCGCCGCGGCCACGGCCAATTCCTACGGCGGCGCCGGCGGCAACGGCGAAGGCGCCGGCAAGCTCGGCGGCGCGGGCGGGGCGGCCTCGTCAATCGCCAAGGCGATCGCCAACGGGGCCGGCAACGCCACGGCGACCGCAAATCAGACCGGCGGCAGCGGTGGGACGGGCAACAACGGAGCCGCCGGCGGGGCCGGAACGGCCACCACGGCGACCGATCGCGCCGGCGGATCCACCAACGGCTTCACCCTCACCCTCAACCAGGGGACGCGAGGCGGTGATGGTGGCTTCAGCTATGGGGCCAAGGGCGGCGCCGGCGGCGCGGCGACTTCGTCCCTGACCTTCGATGACACCAAGAGCGTGACGACGAGCGCCCAGCTGAATATCACCTCGGCGGCCACCGGCGGCACGGGCGGCGGCAGCACGACCCTGGCGGGCGGGGTCGGCGGCGCGGCCACGGCCACGGCCAGCGCGACCGGCGTCGCGGGCGTCAATATCACCAGCACCGCCAACGGCGGGACCGGCGGATCGGCGAACAACACGGGATCCGGAATCATCGGCGGCGCGGCGAGCGCCAAGTCGACCGGCGTGGGGATCCTCGCCAACGTAGCGGCCACCGCGGTCGGTGGCTCGGGTGGGTCAGCCCAGGCGGCCGGCAAGGTCGGCGGCGCGGGCGCCGTCGCCACGGCCAGCGCCCAGGCGACGGCGTCGGGCTCGGGTACGAGCTACGTCAGCGCCAGCCAGACGGGCGGCGCGGGTGGCACCGGATTCACCACCGCCAACGGCGGGGCCGGCGCGGCCAGCAGCCTGGTCAACGCGGTGAGTGGTTCGACGAACTTTGGCAGTTTCGTCCTGACCCAATACGCTTACGGCGGAGCGGGCGGCTTCAGCTACGGCGGCGTCGCGGGGGCGGCGGGGGCAGCGACGTCCAACCTGACCTTCGACGACACCAAGAACGCGCACCAGAGCGTCTCGATCAACGGCACGGTGGGGGCCCAGGGCGGCACAGGCGGCTCGGGCACGAACGGAACCAACGGCGTGGCCGGCGGCGCTGCCAACGCGGCAGGCCTGTTCACCGCCACCCAGGCTCTGACCCTGGCGGTCGGCGCGACCGGCGGAAACGGCGGGGCGGCCGGCACCGTCGGGGCGGGCGGCGCAGGCGGCGCCGCGAAAGTCTCCGACAAGGCGACCGGGGCCACAGTGACCGTCAACGCGCACGGCTATGGCGGCGCGGGCGGCGTGGCCCTCGGCGCCGGCAAGACCGGCGGGGCGGGCGGTGTCGCCAACGTAACCGGCCTGGCCACGGCGAGCGGGGCCACGGCGACCGTCACCGTGATCTCCGACGCCGGTTCCGGCGGCGCGGGCGCCAACGGCGCCAACGGCGGGGCCGGCGCGGCGAGCACCCTGACCGACGCGGCCGGCGGCAGCACCAATTTGGGAACGCTGAACGTGACCCAGAACGCCGACGGTGGCGACGGCGGGGCCAGCGCGGCGGGCAAGGCTGGAGTAGGTGGCGCGGCGACGTCCAGCCTGACCCTGGACGACACCGCCAGCGTCACGAAAAGCGTCAGCATCACCGGCGCCGTGGCGGCCAACGCAGGCCGTGGCGGCGGCGGGTCGGCGGCCACGGTCGGCGCCGTCGGCGGCGCGGCCAAGGCGCTAGCCAGCTTCACAGGCCAGCAGACGGTGACCTCGACAGCCAGCGCCACCGGCGGCGTCGGCGGGGCGACAAGCGGCACCGGGGACGGTGGTATCGGCGGCGCGGCCACCGCCACAGCCTCGGGGGCCGGCCTGACAGTAGGGGTCGCGAGTGTCGCCCAGGGCGGGGCCGGCGGCTCCGCCACGAGCTTCGGACAGACCGCGGGCGCCGGCGGCGTGGCGTCGGGGTCGACCGCCCAGGTCACGGCCAGCGGGTCGGGCTCCAGTTCGGCCGCGGTCACGCAGAACGGCGGCGGCGGCGGCACGGGCTTCAGCGCCGCGGACGGCGGCGCGGGCGCCGCCAGCAGCCTCACCAACGCCGTCACCGGCGTCACCCCGGGTGGGGTCCTGACCCTGACCCAGACGGTCAACGGCGGCGCCGGCGGCTACAGCTATGGCGGCAAGGCCGGGACCGCCGGGGCGGCGACCTCGAGCCTGACATTCGACGATACCAAGAGCGTGTCCAAGTCCGCCGCGCTTTCCGTGATCTCCACCGCCAACGGCGGCGCGGGCGGATCCGGACAGAGCGGCACGGCCGGCGTGGCGGGCGCGTCGGGCACGTCCTCGCTCACCGTGACCGGCGCGAACAAGGTCACCGCCGCCGCCTATGCGAACGGCGGAAACGGCGGGACGGGGACGACCCAGGGAAACGGCGGCGGCGCCACGGCCAACCTAACCGCCACCGCCCGAACCACGGTCTCCGCCGCGGCCGCGGCCGGCGGCGGACAGGGCGGAACGGCGGCGTTCCCGGCGACGGCCAATGTCACGGCCACCGGCGCGGGCGGCACGTTCACGGCCGACTCCGCCGTCGGCCTGGCGACGGGCGCCCTGATCACATCGGCCAAGGCGCATGTCGACGGCGTCGTGGCCGGCACCAGCAACGGCCAGAGTCGGGCGGCGATCGGCGGGGCCTCCAGCGCCTTTGTCACCGGGGCCCAGAGTGTGGCCCTGATCACCGCGGGGCCGAACGCCGCCAGCAGCACGGCCGTGCTGAGCGCCAACTCGGCCATCTCCAAGGCGTTCGGCGCCTCGCCCAGCTTCTTCGCCATCGGCGAGCTAGGCGGCGGCCATTCCAGCACCGGCACGGCCAGCCAAGTGATGACCAGCGCCATCAGCGAGACCGTCGACCTGACCAAGCTGGGCGCGCGCGGCAATCTGATCGTGGGCCTCTACAACGGCGCCTCGACCGGGGCCGGGTTCACCAGCATGACCTTCGATCTCTATGCTGACAACATCGACGAGATCCACCAAGTGTTCACCAGCGCGTCGGCGGCGACGGCCTATTTCACCAACCACGCCTTCGACCTGGGCTCCCTGGCGGCGGGACCGCTGAGCGGCAACACCCTCAGTCTCTATGCGCAGATCACGGTGACCGGGGCGACGCCGGGCGACTCCTTCTTCGGCGATCTGATCATCGGCGATCCGCCCAAGGCGGCGCAGCCCAAGCTCGGGCCGCCGGCGCCGCATCAGCGCTTGGTCGACGCGATGGCGTCGCTGGGAGGCGGGCGCGCGGCGTGGATCGCCGGCGCCAATCACGCCGAGCCGGCGCAGCGGTTAATGCTATCTGCGGGCCGGCATTCGGTCCTGGCCTAGTGCCTAGGGCGTGAGCACGCCGCCGAGGTCGTAGCCGGCTTTCGCGCCGGCTTCGACGAGGACGGAGCGATCGGCGCCGTCGGCCTGGCGGCCAAGGGCCCAGGTCATGATCGAGCGCGTGCCGGAGCGGCAGAAAGCGAGCGCCTTGCCGGCGTGCGCATCGATAGCCGCCGCGACGGCGCGGATCTGTTCCGCGTCCGGTCTGCCGACCACCGGCGCATAGAGATAGGCCAGGCCCAGCGCATGGGCGGCGGCCTCGACCGCGGCGCTGGTCGGCTGGTCCGGCGCCTCGCCGTCGGGGCGGTTGTTGACGATCAGGCGAAACCCCTGGTCCTTCGCCTCGGCGAGATCGGAAAGCGAGATCTGGGGGCTGACGGAGAACTCTTCTGTCACGGTGCGAAAGTCGGTCATGCGACGCCAGGAATTGACGCGCGGGGGCGCGCGCGTTGACATCATCGGGGGCGCCGGTCAGTTTCGCAAGCACCCGCCCCGCCCAGAGCCGCCCATGCTGACCTTTCTTCTGCGGCGACTGCTGGTGGCCATTCCCACCATACTGGTGGTGATCACGGCGGCTTTTTTCCTGATGCGCGCCGCGCCGGGAAGCCCGTTCGCCAGCGACCGCAAACTGCCGCCGGCGATCCTGAAGAATGTCGAGGCCAAGTTCGGCATGAACCGCCCGCTGGGCGCGCAATACGTCAGCTATCTGGCCGGGGTGGTGCGAGGCGATTTCGGCCCGTCGTTGAAGTATCACGACAAGACCGTGCTGCAGGTGCTGGCCGAAAACTATCCGGTCAGCCTGCGTCTGGGCCTGACGGCGATCATCATCGCCGCCTTCACGGGCGTGGCCCTCGGCGTATTGGCGGCGCTGCGCCAGAACCAGCCGGCGGACTATCTGACCGTGGGCGTGGCGATCATTGGGGTGACCATCCCCAGCTTCGTCACCGCGCCGCTGTTGCAGCTGGTGTTCGGATCGAAGCTCGGCGTGCTGCCGATCGCCGGCTGGGACGGCGGCGCGGCCCCCAACCTCGTGCTGCCGGTGGCGGTGCTCGCCCTGCCGCAGATCGCCATCATCTCGCGACTGACCCGGGCCGGAATGATCGAGGTGCTGCGTTCCAACTATGTGCGTACGGCCAGGGCCAAGGGCCTCCCTGAATGGCGCATCGTGACGCGGCACGCCCTGCGCGCCGCGATCCTGCCGCTGGTGAGCTATCTGGGGCCCGCATGCGCCGGACTGCTGACCGGATCGCTGGTGGTGGAGCGGATCTTCAACCTGCCGGGCCTGGGCAAGTTCTTCGTGGTGAGCGCCCTGCAGCGGGACTACACGGTGGTGATGGGCATGGTGATCTTCTACGCGGTGCTGATCGTGAGCCTGAACCTGATCGCCGATGTGCTCTACGCGGTGCTCGACCCGCGGGTGCGGCTGGTATGACCGCGCCGGCCGTCCCCGCGCAGGCCGACCGGGCGTCGCGGGACGGACCGATCAAGGGCCGCAGCCTGTGGGACGACGCGCGGCGGCGGCTGGCGCGCAACCCGGCGGCGGTGGCGGCGAGCGCGACCCTGCTCGTCCTGGTGGTCCTGGCTTTGGTCGGGCCGGCGCTGGCCCCCTATCGCTTCGACGCGATCAACAAGGACGACGTGTGGCTGGCCCCCCTCGCCCACCGGCATCTGCTGGGCGCCGACAACCTCGGCCGCGACCTGCTTGCGCGGCTGTTCATGGGCCTGCGCGTCTCGCTCGCCATCGGGGTGGTGGCGACGGCCGTCTCGCTGGTGGTGGGCATCGCCTGGGGCGCGACGGCCGGATATCTCGGCGGAGTAGTGGACGAGGTGATGATGCGCGCGGTGGACGTGCTCTATTCGCTGCCGTTCATCTTCTTCGTGATCCTGCTGATGGTGACGTTCGGCTCCAACATCATCCTGATCTTCGTGGCCATCGGCGCGGTGGAGTGGCTGACGATGGCCCGGATCGTGCGCGGCCAGACCCTTTCGCTGAAACAGAAGGAGTTCATTGAGGCGGCCAGGGCGGCGGGCCTGACCCGCCGGGCGATCATCGCCCGCCACATCGTGCCCAATCTGCTGGGCCCGGTGGTGGTCTATGTGACCCTGACCATACCGGCGGTGATCCTGGCCGAGAGTTTCCTGTCGTTCCTGGGCCTGGGCGTGCAGCCGCCGATGGCCTCGCTGGGCGCCCTGATCGCCGGCGGCGCCCAGGACATGGAGATCGCCCCCTGGCTTCTGATCTTCCCCTCGGCGGCGATGATCGTGACGCTGATGTGCTTTAATTTCATCGGCGACGGACTGAGGGACGCGATCGATCCAAAGGATCGGTGAGGGGCGGCAGAATGGACGATGGCCGACACCTGCGTGGCTCAAATGAATGTGCGGCGCTCCGGGAGGCGGAAGCGAACTTCGTCGCGCGCGAAGTCCAGACAGACGCTTTCAAAGCGGCTCAGGATGTCGACGCCCAGAAGGATTGCCGGGCGGCGCGTCAAATTCCACATTCGAAAGGTATGCAAGTCGGCGAATGCAACCGGCCAATTGGGCAGGTGCATTCCTCCGACACGTAGCCGCGGCAAATCCGCCATCTCGCCCTCGATGCTCTGGCCCGTCGCGCTGACGATCGGCATTCGGGCCCACCGCGTATCGGGATGGCGGGCGGTCGCCAGTTCGCGCAAGGCGTGGTTTCCCACGGTGTTCTGCGCGCCCGAATCCAGCAGCGCCGTCAGGGGGATGCCCGCCAGGTCGGCGTCCACCAGGGTGAGCTGTCCATCTCGGCGTCGCGCCTTGACGGTGACAATTCCCGGGTCCCGGAACGAACGACCGCTCGGCTCGATAACGAGAGATTCGCGGCGGAAATCGAGCGTCAATCTCTGACCTTCGAGTCGGTCGAGTCCGAGCATTCCCGGTCCACCGATTGCGGCGGCCGGCAAAATGGATAGGGTGACGCTACTCTCCTGACGCGCGCCGACTGCCAGGGTGGCCGACGAGGTCGCGGTTTCCTTCACGCCCGCGATGCCATTCAGCGGTTCGGTGGGGCCGATCGGCAGACCGAGCAGGGCGGCCAGTTCGGCCGAGATGACAGATTGATTGGCCCCGGTGTCGACCACAAAGGGGAACGGCCCAGCGTCATTGACGCGAACGGGGACCGTCATCCGCCGGTAGATGTCGAGAACCGTGGAAATGCTGGCCGGCGGATCGTATTCCCGCTCCGCAAGGGGCGCGACCCGGGAGGCGGAGCGTAACTCCAGGTCCGCGGCGAAGGCGATCGTTGGCGCCAACGCGCCAATCGGTCCGAGCGCGGCCAGCCAAGTCGAAAATTGTCTGCGACTAAATTCAGTTGGGATTGTCGCCATGATCCCTCCCACAACGGACCATACGCCCTTCGAGAGAAAGTCA
Organism: Caulobacterales bacterium; assembly: GCA_038226475.1. Classification (GTDB taxonomy): domain Bacteria; phylum Pseudomonadota; class Alphaproteobacteria; order Caulobacterales; family Caulobacteraceae; genus Acaudatibacter. The sequence goes on from JBBRQK010000008.1 coordinate 67,233, forward strand.
ATCATGTTTCGCAAGGTCTGCGGCAGGGACCGACGACAAGCGTGGCGTATTGGGGCTGTCTTCCACGGCAGTTGACCCGCCAGGAGGTCGGCCGCCGCCATATGCGTTCAAGCCGGCAGTCAGGGTTCGGTTGACCAAGGAAACGCCACTTCGGCTCTGGCCAGCGTTTGCCAACACAGCGACCACAAGGTCATCCGCGGGATTGATGAGGAGCGCGCCGTGGAATGTGCCTGCGCCCCCAAGATGGTAGAGGGCCCCCGCGCCCACCATCCAACCTCTTACATAGCCACCTGAGGGGGCGGAGGCGAAACCCGACAGATCGAGACTGGCCAAGGGCCCTGCATTCTTGAACGCCAACAGCCACGCCTGGCCAAAGCGGGCTGTGTCACGCACATCGCAGGAAACATCCTCGGCCGGCGCCAGAAAGCCGGCTATCGCGTAACCCTGGCCGAGACTCTGCGGGGTGAAATGGTCCCCACTGTACCAATGTCCCGAGGGCGCTGCCGGGTCGCGGCTGGCCGGCCAGCCAAATCCGCAGCTTCCCAGTCCCAAAGGGCCGAAGACCCGGGTCGCCATCAGTCGGCGCCAAGGCTGGCCGGCGGCGGCCTCTGCCATTGCGGCGGCGACCGCGTAACCGGCGTTGGAGTAGTGGAAATCGCCGCCGCGAAAGGGCGGCCGGCGGTGCAGCAGCCAGATGACGAAAGCCCGGCGTTCGACGCTCTCATCACCGGCGAAGCGAGGGACCGCCCTGATCTGCGCGATGTCGGTATAGGCAGCCAGCCCAGATCGATGATCCAGGAGGCGTCGAAGAGTAATCTCGCGCGTGGCGACATTCATCCGAGCCGCTTCCGACGGCCAGACGGCCGCCGGGGTGCTGTCCCACGAGAGCACGCCCTCTGAAACCAGCAAGGCGATCATTGTCGCGGTCATCGGCTTGGTCAGCGAAGCGAGGTGGAAGGCGTCGTCCGGCTCGATTGGTTCGGGTCGCCCCAGCCGGCGCCGGCCCATCACGTTCACCGTGACAATGCGTCCACTCGTCGCCACCGCGACCGCCGCGCCTGGAACGCCCGAAGCAGAGAACGCGCGGGAGACTGCGTCGGCGAACTCCGCGTCCCGACCGGCGGCAAACGCGCCACCCCCGCTGGGCGCCCCCGCGAAGGCGCCGGCCAGCACGACCGCGCAGAGAACACATCGACGATCCGTGGGCCGCTGTATCGCCGAGCGCTTCGATGGCTCAGCGACTTTCTCCGCCCCGGCGAAGCGCCTAGATTGGCCGCCTCGAACCAACGCGCGCGCGGCTGAATGACATCTTCCGATCATCTCGAACAGGTTCAGGCACTGCTTCGTCGCGGCGACAGCGTGGCCGCGCTGGAGATCCTGACGGCGATCCCGCACGCCGACGTCACAACGGAGGCTTGGCTCGAGATCGCTCGCGCCCGGCGTATGACCGGCGACTTCGCGGGCGCCGTGGAGGCTCTGGACGGCGTCTTGGCGGCGCAACCGAGGAATTTTCTCGCGCTCCTGTCGAAGGGTTCGATGCTGGAGAAACTGGGGCGAATCAAGGCCGCCGCCGTGGTCTATGGCAACGCTCTTACCGTCGTGGCCAGCGAAGGCGATCCCCCCAGCGCGCTGGCGGCGCCGCTGCAACGGGCCCGCGAGGTCGTCGCCCGGCATCAGGAGGCGCTGGCGCGCCATCTTCTGGAAAGCGTCGACACGCTCCGTCGCGAGCTCGATGGGCGTGAGGTCGCTCGCTTCGACGAATGTCTCCGGATCTATGCCGGGGTCGCGCGCGCCTATGTGCAGCAACCGTTGCAGCTGAATTTTCCACGACTTCCGGCCATTCCCTTCCATGACCGCGGCCTGTTTCCCTGGTTGGCCGAGCTGGAATCCGCCACGACCACGGTGCGCGACGAAATGCTGGAAGTGCTCGCGGCCGATTCCCCCGAGCTGGCGCCCTACATCGCCTACCCTCCCGGCGTCCCCGTCAACCAGTGGGGGGCTCTCAACCACTCCAGGCGCTGGAGCAGTTACTTCCTGTGGCGCGATGGGGAAAAGCAGAGCGGGGCTTGTCTGTCGTGCCCGAACACGGCCCGGCTGCTGTCCTCGCTGCCCATGGCCGATCAATCGGGCTTCGCGCCGACCGCGATGTTCTCGGTCCTCGACGCCCGCACGACGATTCCGCCGCACACCGGATCAGCCAACACCCGCCTCATCGTGCACCTGCCCCTGCTGTTGCCGGGTCCCGCGCGGTTTCGCGTCGGCAACGTCACGCGGGAATGGGCGCTCGGCGAAGCCTGGGTGTTCGACGATACGATAGAACATGAAGCCTGGAACGACGCCGAGTCGCAGCGGGTCATCCTGATCTTCGACGTCTGGAATCCGCTCCTTACCGAAGCCGAGCGGCGGCTGGTCACACAGATGTGCCTAGCGAGGCGGCAATACATGATGGGTTCATAGAGAACCATGCCGCAACCGGCGTATTCGCGAGGACGGCTCGGGTCGCCAGCCGAATTTCCGTTTCGCCACGACGCGGCGCGCCGTCAGACGCAGTTCCTCGTCCTGTCGGAGCGGCTCTACGCGGAGGCCGCGTTTCTGGACGAACGCATCGAAGACAGCGCGACGGACGCATTCTGGCTGCCGGACGACGTGGTCTTCGAATCCGCCGCGACGCTGGAGGCGGCGCTCGATTTCGTGTTCCACATCGGCCACACCGGCTCCACGCTCCTGTCGCGCATTATGGACATCAGCGACGAAACCTTCTCGGTCAGGGAACCGCGCTTGCTGCGTGACCTCGCATTGGCGGCGGAGACGCCGCCGGGACGCGCGCCGGTGTTTTTCGAACACCGCGACCGGTGGCTGACAACCCTCTTGCGGCTATGGTCGCGAACCTTTCGTTCCCCGCAACGAGTGCTGCTCAAGACGACCAGTTTCGTGAGCGAGATCGGCCTTGAACTGATGGCCGAGGCGCCGGCTTCCCGCGCCATCTTACTCATGACCACGCCCCGCCATCATCTGGCATCGATCCTCGCCGGGCCCGCGACCCGTCACGGCCTGCCCGCGGCATCCGCCGCCAGGGTTTCGCGTTTGCGCGGCCGTCTCGGCGCGGCGGGGGCGGCGCTGGAAGCGCATTCTCCAGGCGAGCAGGCCGCCCTGGGATGGGTCTGCGAGGTGACCGGCCTGGAACGGCTCGCCCGCGCGTTTCCAGACCGCACGCTTTGGCTTGAGTTCGGCGCATTCACTCGCGACGCATCCCCAGCGCTACAGGGGATTGAAGGCTTTCTTGGCCGCTCCCACCAGCCGGAAATATTGGAAGACATGCTCCGATCCCCCGTATGGGGGCGATATTCGAAGTCGGTCGATGTGAGTTTCAGCCCCGCCTCGCGGGAAGAAATGCTGAGGGCGGCTATGGTCGATCATGCGATCGAGATCGACCGCGGACTGGCGTGGATCAATCGACTCGCGGGCGAGGTCGGCGACGTGGCGCGCTCGCTCGAGGCGGTCGCGCGTGCACTCTCCACGCCGCGCACCCCCTCTTGACGCCGGACCGCGCGAGAGCACGTCCAATCGAGGTCCCTATTCGGAGTCTCCCCAGATACGACGCAGATTGTTGCGCACCCACTGCAACCGGGTGCGGTTCTCCCAGCTCATGTTGAAGCCCTCCAGCGCCCCCACCTCGTCGAGCGCATTGAGCATCTCCCGGTGGGCGGGATCGGCAATCGCGCTTTCGATGAAGGTCAATCCCACGAGACGCTCGCCCGATCGCACGGGCATGACTTCGTGCAGGGTGTTCGAGGGATAGACCACGGCCGTTCCCGGCGCGCCCTTGAAGACCACGGCCTTCGAGCCGAGCTGGATGGACAGCTCGCCGCCGTCATAGCGAGCCGGGTCGGCGATGAAGAGCGTGCAGGAGAGGTCCGAGCGAAGAGGGCGCTGGCTCAGCGGCAGAAACGCGGCGTCGGAATGCAAGCCATAGCGCATGCCAGCGCTGTATTTGGCCAGCAACGGCGGTGCCATCATGCGTGCATAGGTGAAAGCCCGGAAGGGCTCGGAGCGCTGCAGCGCGGCGGCCATCAACCTCGACGATTGACTGTATGCCGGGTCCTGGTGATCGATCTGCAGGTTGTTCTTCACCGTCGAGTGAGGACTCGACAACTTGCCATCGACGAAACGACCATCGGTCGCGATTTTGGTCAGCTCAACTATTTCGTCGGTCGAGAGAATATCTGGTATTTCTAGAAACATGTATTGTCTCGGCTATTTTCTGTGACCGCGGTCTCGATAAAACGATATCGGGCGACTGGAGCCTCGACGGGGCTTAGTCCGTTGGATATCCAAAGCGCTCCACCCACGGCTCAAGCAACGGCAAGACGGGTCGCAGTTCTTCGCGATAGCGCCGCCAATGCCCGACACCCTCCGAATTGAGCCCGCGCGCGAGTTGAGCCCCGCTGGGCGTCGCCACGGCGCCGGCGCGGCCCTCGACAGCGTCCAGTCCTGGTCGCCACGGCAGGCCGATGAAGTCCAGAACCGCGCGGATCTGGGCGTCGAAATCTGACACCATCGCCTCGTGGCTCTGGATCCGGATATCGAGCTCCAGCCTACCCCGGTAGACAGCCAGCAACTCCATCACCGCGACGTACAGGCCGGCGGCATCATGCAGGGTCATCAGTTCAATCGTCGTGGGGTTGACCACGAACTGGCGGCGCAGGGCGCTCAACACGACATCTCGCGGGTCACGCTGTACGAACAGGATCTTGGCGCCTGGAAACAGTCTGGCGATCAGCGGGAGCACCAGAACGTTCATCGGCGCCTTGTCGACGAGGGTCTTTCCCCCTGTCGGCCCGCAAGCCGTCCGGACGCGGTCCCAATAGGCGGCCAGCGCCGCGGCGAGGCGCGTCTCCGCGGCGCCTGACGTCTTCGCGAACGCTTCGGGCTCGGCCAGGAATGAGGATGCCGTGTCCGCGAGCGTTTCCCGCTCATCCAGGGTGACGACGTCGGGATGACCGGCGAGCACCTGTCCGAGAAGAGTCGTCCCCGATCGCGGGAAGCCGACCACGAAAACGGGCCCGGCGGCCTGGTCGCCCGAGACGGCGGCCGGCATCGCCCGCCAGTCGGCCGGATCGGCCCTGGCGAACTTTTTTGCGAGACGCCTAGCCACGGTCAGTGAGGTTTCGCGGCCGGCCCCGCCGAAGCCGACCCCGTACAGGGCCTTGAGCCGAGCGCCGGCCGATTGGTACGCGGAAAACGCCTCCCCGGGCCGGTCCATCCGATCGAGCGTATCACCCAGGGCGCCTTCAGCGACCGCGCGTTCGTGCGCCGTGGGCCTGCGAGACGTATCGATCAGGCGCCGCAATCGGCTCTCCGCCACGGCGGACTGGCCCTGGGAGGCTTCGGCCCCGGCCAGGGCGATGATCGCGCTCGGCTGCTCGGGATCGATCGCCATCGCTCTTTCCGCGAATTCGCGGGCCGTGGGCCAAGCTCCCGTCCTGCCGGCCAGGATCGCCAGGGCGCCGATGGCCTGCGCGTGGCGCGGGTCGAGAGCCGCCGCGCGCTCATAGGCGTGCCGGGCGGCCGTGAGGTCGCCGAGCGCCTCCAAAGTCCAGCCGCGATTGTAGTGCGCCGGCGCGAACCTGGGGCCAATGGCTATGGCGAGGTCCAGGCGCTCCAGCGCCTCGGCGTGGCGCCCGGCGCGCGCCAGACAAAGGCCCAGAGCGCTGAGAATGGCTGCGTCTCCCGGCGTGTCGGCCGCCGCGACGGTGAAGTCGGCGATGGCCGTCCGCAGATCGCCGTCGCGCTGGGCGCGAACGCCGCGCAGCCTGCGCATCTGGGGGTGATCCAGGCCGCGGGCGAAGGCGGCATCCACTTCGGCGAAGGCTCGGTCCAGATCGCCGGCGCCCGTCGCCGCCGCGATGCCGCGCAGGACGGGAGTCATGACAGGATCGAGCACAGGCGGAAGGGTCTCCTCCGGTGTCGGCTCATAGCCATACCTGACCACCCACGGTTCGAGCCGACGCAGGATCGGCGCGAGGTGAGACTTGTAGCGACGCCACTGGCCGATGCCGCTGGCGTTGATGCCACGCGCCACCTGCGGCGCGCTGGGCGTGTTGGAAAGCTCTCGCGCGCGCGCCGGAAAGTCCAGCACCGCCGAATCCCAGTCGAGTCCGATGAATTCGAGAACCCGGCTCATCTCGCCTCTGAAATCACCAACCAGAGTTTCGTTGTGCAGGTCGTGAATGCGCAGGGGCAATTTTGCGCGATAGATCTCGGCCAGCTCCATGGTCAGATCGTAGTATTCCGCGGCGCCAGGCAGAGTGAGCAACTCGAACGTGGCGGCGTTCGTCCGAAAGTGACGCCGAAAACAACTGAGCACGATGTCCCGAGGATCGCGCTTGGCGAATAGGATCTTGGCGCGTGGGAACAGCTTGGCGATGACCGGGAGCGCCAGGGTGTGGAACGGCAACTTGTCGACGAACACCCGCCTGGACATGTCCTCGCCGTGATACGAGCGCACCATGTCCCAATAAACGTCGCGGGCCGCGTCGGCCTCGTCGCTGGAAAGCGTCTCGAGGCGGCGCAAGCCCGTCGCGTCGGCCATGAAATGCCCACCCGCCTCGGAAAGAACGATACGCTCCTCCATGGCGACGACCGATGGGTGGCTGGCGAGGGCGGTTTCCAGGAGGGTCGTTCCCGATCGCGCGAAACCCAAAAGAAAGACATGGCCCGCGGCGACTATGACCCCGCGACGGTCCGGCCCGGCCGGCTCACGCCAGGGCTCTGGCCGCGCATCCTTGAACCAGCCGGCAAGTCGCCGGGCCTGATCGATGCGACGCTCGGGTATCGCCGCCCTGATCGCGGGCGCGTTAAGCGTCTGGATGAGAGCATTGCGCGCCGTGTAGCAGCCGAACGCCTCGTCGGTCTGATCGAGCGCATCGAAAGCGTCGGCTAGGAAGCTGAGCGCATCGGCCCGTTGATCGTCGTCCAGATCGGATCGCCCGAGCACCCACGTGAGGCGCGCCCGCGCCAGGCCGGGGGCGCCCTCGGCCAGGTCGGCCTGGGCTATCGCGGTCTGGGCCCTTACGAGGTCGGGACGGAGCGAGAGCGCGCGTTCCGCGAGACTGCGGGCCTGGCTGGGGTCGTCCGTTCGGGCGGCGATGACCGCCAAGGCGGATAGCGCCTCCGGCGCCTCCGGCCGGATCGCGAGCGCCGTCTGATAGTGATGTCGCGCCAGGGCAACGCGGTTCAGGTTCAGGTGCGCCGACCCTATGCCCAAGTGCGCGCGATAGCTTTGGGCATCGATCGCCAATGCCGTCTCGAACACCGCCACCGCTTCTTCGAGGCGTCGAAGCTTGACCAGCATCTGGCCGAATTCCGTGTGCGCGTCGACGTCATCTGGTGTGTTGACCGTCGCCGAATGCAGCAGGGCGGCCGCATCCTGCCAGCGACGATCCTCGGCGAGGCCTTCGGCGACGAGGCGCAGCACGGAGGTTTCCTCGACACCGTCACCCAAGGCCGCGATCGCCAGGTCAATCGCCCGGCTGCGGTCGCTGGCCGCGACACGCTCGATTTCCGCCACGCGCGCCGAGGGGCCCGATAGATCCGTGCTCATCGCCCGAACCGATTGCAGACGAGCGACCCCAAGAGCGCTCCGGGTAAGGAGGAAGCCGTCATCAGCGTGGGATCACATCGAACGCGATCGTGAGTCTCGTGTCGTCGCCGGAAAAAGGCACGGTTCCATGCCACATGTAGGAGGGGAACAACACCAGCAGCCCAGGTTCAGGCCGCACGAAATGTTCCGGCGCCAGTTCGGGGCGCGTGCGGATGCCGGGCTCACCAAACTTCAGCCAGCCCTCGCGACCACGGTCGATGGCGGCCGGCAGCGAAATGTAGCAGGCGGATGACAACCAGCCCATCGGGTGAAGGTGATCGGCGTGATAGCCGCGTGGGTGAAGCCGCACCGACCAGACGCCATTCAAGGCATAGTCGCTCAATCGTCTGGATCTGAGCGGGTCGTCACCCGAGCCCAAGGCGCGGATGTGGCGACGTATTGGCCCGTCTATCGCGCCGAAGAAGGCCTGGATAACCGGGTCATCCGATTTGGTCAGACTTTGCGACGTCTGGCTGCCGTGGCGGACAGATTGGCCGATCGGGTGGGTCTTGAAGGCGTGGAACTTTTCCAGGCTGCGTTCCAGATCGGAGAGATAGCTTTCGAGGCTCGGCCAGCCCTCGGGCGTATCGATCGTGGACGTCCCGACCAGCCGCGCATGGTCGCAATATAGTCGATAGCGATCGTCCCCGCGCAGGCGCCAGACGGTCGTCAACAACCCGAGCGCGTGCTGATCGAGTGGGGCGGTTTCGTTGAGTTCGACGGCGATCGGAGCCGCGGCGTCGACATCTCCCGCCGCGAGATGGGCCTGGCATAGGGCGGCGAGCGCGATCCTGTTGTCCGGCGCCGCGAGCAACCCCTGCTTGGCGTGAACCACGGCTTGAATCGGGTCGAGACGGGTAGCCAGCCTGGCCGCGACCACGTGCATCATCGGCTCGGCGTTCTCGGCCGCGACGATCGGGGCCATGATGGCGTAGGCCCCCTCCAGGTCACCCGCGTATTCCAACAGCTCCGCACGCTTTAGGGCCAACCCCTGGTAGGTTGGGAAAATCGCGCTCACGCGCCGCAGCTCGGCCGTCGCCTCCCACGCGTCGCCGGTCTGCATCCACAGCAACTGGGCCAGTTCTCCGTGCCCAACAACATGGCCGGGGCGGCGCGAAAGCAACTCACGATAAGCCTCTTCCGCTTCGCGATGCCGGTTCAGGCCGACCAACGCGCGAGCCCTGACCAACCACGTTTCAGGCGCGTCCAGGCCCTTGGCGAGCGCCCGCCGGGAGCCAGCCTCGCTGTCGGCGAACAGTTCCAGGTCGCCAAGGACACTGGCGAGATTGTGCTCGGCCACGCCACTGCCGGGCGCCGCGTTCACCGCCCGCTCGTAGAAGTTCCTGGCCTCCTCCAGACGGCCCAATCGCTTCAGCGCCGCCGCATTCGCCGTAAGGACATGGAGATCCGCCCCTTCGGACGCGGCGAGGGGCGAGATCACCGCCAGGGCCTCCTCACCTCGCCCCTGTTCGAGAAGCATCTCGCTCAGAGGCACGGCCGTAGGACCGGAACTGGGATCGCGTTGCAAGGCGGCGCGGAGTGCCGCTTCGGCGCCCAACTCGTCGCGAAGCTCGCGCAAGGCCAAACCCAGCAGTCGATGCGGGTCGGCCAGACCCGGGTGATCGGCGATCAATCCGCGAAATATCTCGGCGGCCTCTCCAAAACGCCGGCGAACGAGCAGGTCGACACCTGATTGCAGGCGCTCATGTGCGGGACGGTGCTGCGCGACGCTCATCCGCCCGACACTACACCATTCACTGAGTCCGCGCCCTCGCGCCACGGCGTGGCCTAGCCGCTAACGGACGCGTCGGTCCCAGAATACGAAGGGGGCGGCGAACCCACCGGCTCGCCGCCCCACTGCAGTCCGAATTCCGTGTGGCGTCGGTCAGAAGTCCGCCGTCAGACCCATGAACAGGTAACGGCCGAGCGGGTCGTAGACCTGCGGGTAGGTGTTGCCGCTGCCGACCGTGCCAGGCAACTCTCCCTGGCCGATGACCGGGGGATCGCGGTCGAACACGTTGTTGACGCCGACGCGGAGCGTGTAGCGATCCCGGAAGCGGTATTGCGCCGCCAGGTCGAAGTAGTTGTACGCGTGGATGTGACAGTCGGCGCAATCCGCCCCGGCTGGCGTGTTCGGGATCGGATCGACGGTCGACGGGCCGATGTAGCGCCAGTTTACCGAAAACTCGAATCCAGGCAGGGGGGTTGTCCAGGTGACACGGAGCTTGGAGCGGAATGACGGCAGCGGTCCGCTCTGAGGCGTCCCCGTACCCTGACACACCTTACCGAAGTCGCCGACACAGTTCAGAACCGGCGACCCAGGCTGCCCGTTGAACACTTGGTAGGCATGCGTGTAGGTGCCGAGGAAGTTCAGGTCCAGTCCACCGTAGTCGCCCATCCCGAAGTCACTGAACTTGAAATGATACCCAGCGGCGAAGTCGATGCCGGACGTCTTGAGGTAGCCGAGGTTCTGCGCCACGTCGACTATGAACCCTCCCTTGCCCAGATAGAGGGACCCGGTTCCTGGCGCCCGCGTGATCAAGCCGCAGAAGTTGGCGGCGCCGGTCGTGGCGCAGTTGTCGAGGATATTGTCGGCGCCGATGCCCTGGATGACATTGCTGATTTTGACATTGAAGTAGTCAGCCGAGAGGCTCAGACCAGGAACCAGCGAGTGCGGCGTAAGAACGGCGCCGATCGAGTAGGTGCCGGACGTTTCAGGCTTGAGGTCAGGGTTGCCCCCGGTAACACCGTTATACTGGGACGCGGGGTTGGCGGAAATCCTCCCATACTGCGCGGCCGACACGCCCGTGAAGGCGCACTGGGCTTGGCTGTAGATGAGAGTCTGGGAACCCGGAGCGCCGGCGCAGCCGTCCGAAACGCCGTCGAGTTGTTCGTGCTGCGGCGTGAACAGCTCCAGGATGTTCGGGGCCCGCACAGCCCGATTGTAGCCGCCCCGGATCCGGATGTCGTCGGTGATCGCCCAATCGCCGGTGATCTTGTAGGTGCTGTTGTCTCCGGCCGAGCTGTAGTGAGCGAACCGGTAGCCGACGCCCAGGTTGATCGCCTTCGCGAACGGAGCGTCCTCGACAAGCGGAATGTGGCCCTCAAAGAAGAGCTCCTTCACGTCGAACGCCTTGTTGTTCACCGCGGGAGTGGAGGAGCCGTTGCCGGCGATATCGCCGGCGACGCCCTCGGCATCGGGCTGGAAGTTGAGCTTCTCCCGGCGATATTCAGCTCCGAAAGCCACGCCGACGCCATTCGTCGCGAACGGGCTCTTTATCCCGTAAGCGCCAAGACTGCCGGTGATGGCGCCGCTGACGATCTGCTCGGTGGTTTCGCCAACCGTGATCGACGGCGTGGTCAGGTAGGCTTCCGCCGCAGGCGTCACCCCGCCCGGCGTGAACAGGTTCCAAGGAACGCACGCCAGGTCGGTGCCGTCGAGCACCGACTGACATACCGGTTGGCCCATACCGGGACCCGGGCGCGGATCCGGCACCACGTTCAGCGCCCGCTTGGACTTGGCGATCGAAATGTCGTTGGTATGGACGTCGGTGAAGATCGCGTCGCCGAACTGGCCATAGACATCGTAGCGCCAGTTCTCGCCCAGTTCGCCCTTCATCCCCACGACGGCGCGGTAGTCGGTGTGACGCAGGTCGTCCTGGCGAGGACCACCCTCCACGTTCCGCTTGATGGCCACCACGTTGGGGTTCACGTCAGTCGGCCCGAAGCCGTTCAGGGTACAGATCTTGTTGACTTCGTCCGCCGACAGCAGCGGGTTGTTGCACGGGATGGCGACCGTGGTTCCAAACGGGGTCGGCGCGATCTGGGCGACCGTGTGATCGTCCTGGAACATGAACTCCGCGTACGGTTGCAACGCCTTGCTGATGTCGTAGTGGGCGAAGAACCCGGCACTGTAGCGCTCATCCGGCCGTTGATAATAGTTGCTCGGCGCGAAATTGTACGTATCGCTCGCCACGCGGGTTCTGAAATTGCCGGGGTTGGCGGTGTCTAAAGTGAAGTCGCCACTGTTGGTCGAAAAGGCAGCGTTGTAGGGTTGGAATCGGCCACCGGGGATCGTGCCCGACCCGGCGCACGTGAACCCGTTGCCCGCGCCGTTGAGGTTCGCGTTGCAGTTGCTGTAGTCGCGACTGCCTTGCAGGACCGGATCGATATGGCGATAGCTGACGTAGCCCTCGACGTTACCCTTCCCGTCCGGAGAATTGGCCCCGAAGATGGCGCTGACATCGACCTGGTTACCGTCATAGACGCTACCGGTTGGTGGAGTGAAGCCCTTGGCGACGTTCGCGGCTTGCTGCACCGAGTTGCCGCTGTCGTTCTGGTAGAGGCCGTAGTTGACGTCGAGGCGCACGCCCTCGAAATCCCGCTTCATGATGAAGTTCACCACGCCCGCGACCGCGTCCGATCCATAGACGGAGGATGCGCCCGCCAGATCGACTTCGATCCGATCGATCAGCGCCCCAGGGATGAAGTTGACGTCGGCGAACGGGAAGCTCGGGTCTCCAGGCACCAGGCGCCGTCCGTCGATCAGGACCAGCGTCCGCGACGGGCCGAGATTTCGCAGCGAAATGTCCGCGGTGCCCGTGGCGCCGTTGGAGAGGTTGCCGCCCTGGTCGGCGACGACCTGCGGCAGGCTGTTGATCAGGTCTTCGACCCGCGCTGTGCCGCTCAGCTTCAGTTCGGCGTTGTTGACCGTGGTAACGGGGGCGATGCTGGAGAGATTGGCCTGCGGGATACGTGAGCCGGTTACGACGAATTCCTGCACCTGCGTCGAGCTCTTGTCGGTGCTTGTCGCGGTGTCGGCCGGCGCAGTCTGAGCCTGGGCCATGGTCACGGAGGCCGCCGCCAGAGCGAGGCCGGATATCATCGATGACGCCATCAATCGGGCGCGCGTTGTAGATTGAGTCAAAGCGAAGGCTCCTTCGACGATCGGAAATGCGCCGCGGGCCGCGAAGAGCGACGGGCGCAACGGTTAAAGGGTCCCGGGAACACACCCCCCGGTTAACTGGAGCGTTATCGGCTGGCGGTCGAGCCGGTCAACGGCCAACACCTTTCCGTAATCAAATCGCCGCGCACGTGTCACTTTCCGGTCACAGAGCTCGGTCCCTCCGGCACGAGGTCGCAGACCCTCGCGCGCGCGCATTCCGCACGCTATTGGGACGGTGCGCGAGTAGGTGGCGGAGGAGCAGCGAATGCGGCGCGGCGGAATTCAGATCGTCCTAACTGTGATCGCCGGATTGGCCGCGACGCAAACGGCAGGCGCCCGCGCCGTTGTCCCGGTACGACCGGCAGCCGTGCAGGCGGTGGTCGACTGCCGCAAAGTTCCAGAAGACGCCGCCCGCCTCGCCTGTTTCGACAAGGCCGTAGCGGACATGGACAAGGCGGAGGCCGCGGGAGACCTGGTTTCGATCGACCGCGAGCAGCGGCGCGCCGCGCGACGCCAGGCGTTCGGGCTGCCGCTGCCATCGCTGGGTTTCCTGGACCGCGGGGAGAAGCCGGCGGAGGTCGACCGCATGGACGCCAAGGTCGCCGCGGCCTCGCAGGACCCCTACGGCCGATGGACCATCCGCCTCGACGACGGCGCCGTATGGCGCCAGATCGACGACAACACCCTGGATCGGCCCGCACGGCCGGGCTCGAGCGCCGAAGTCCGTCGGGGGCTGTTGGGCAGCTTCACAATGAAGATAGACGGCCAGTTTCCGTTCAAGGCGCATCGCGATCAGTGAGCGCGGCATGAGCACAGCGCTGGGATCTGATTGGCAACACAGCGGCCCTCCTTCTACGACGTCGGTTGAAGCCTCCCCGCCTCGTAGTTCAGCACGGGGCCCAGCCACCGCTCTGCCGTCTTGACGTCCCAGCCCTTGCGGCGGGCGTAGTCTTCCACCTGGTCGCGCTCGATGCGGCCGACGCCGAAATAGTGCGCTTGCGGATTTGCGAAATAGAGGCCCGAGACCGAGGCCGGCGGGGTCATGGCGAAGCTCTCGGTCAGGGCGATGCCGGTCGCGGTCTCGGCGTTCAGGAGCTTGAACAGCGTCGCCTTTTCGGTGTGGTCGGGCTGGGCTGGGTAGCCGGGGGCCGGGCGGATGCCGCGGTAGCGCTCGGCCAGCAGGGCGTCGAGATCGAAGGCCTCGTCGGGCGCGTAGCCCCAGAGGTCGGTGCGCACCTTGGCGTGCAGCGCCTCGGCGAACGCCTCGGCCAGGCGGTCGGCCAGGGCGGCGGCGATGATGGCCGAATAGTCGTCGCCGGCGGCCTTGTAGCGGGCGGCGAGCGGGGCTTCGCCATGGCCGGCGGTGACGGCGAAGGCGCCGATCCAGTCGGCTCCGGTCGGGGCGATGAAGTCGGCCAGGGCGGCGTTGGCCCGGCCCTCGGCCTTGGCCATTTGCTGGCGCAGGGTGTGCAGGCGGGCGCGCTCGACCGTGCGGGTCTCGTCGGTCCAGACGACGATGTCGTCGCCATCGGCGTTGGCGGGCCAAAGGCCGACGACGCCGCGCGCCTCGTAGAGCCGCTCCGCGACGATGGTCTTCAGCATGGTCAGGGCGTCGGCGTGCAGGCCTCGGGCCACTTCTCCCACGATCTCGTCGTCCAGTATGGCTGGATAGCGGCCGACCAGCTCCCAGGCGGAGAAGAACGGCGTCCAGTCGATGTGGCGCACCAGATCGGCCAGATCCCACGGGGCGAACGTGCGCTCGCCCAGAAAGACCGGCGTCGGGGCCTGGTAGGCCTGCCAATCGATGGCGAAGCGGTTGGCGCGGGCGGCGGCCAGCGGCGTGCGCACCTTGGCCGCCTGGGCGCGGCTGAACTGCTCGCGAATCCGGACGTATTCGGCCCTCGTCTCGGCCTCCACGCGCGGCTTTTCGGTGGCGGACAGCAGGCCCGAGACCACGCCCACGGCGCGGCTGGCGTCGAGCACATAGGTCGTCGAGCCGCGCGCATAGCCGGGCTCGATCTTCACCGCGGTGTGGGTGCGGCTGGTGGTGGCGCCGCCGATCAAGAGCGGAACGGAGAAGCCGCGCCGCTCCATCTCCGAGGCCACGAACACCATCTCGTCGAGCGACGGCGTGATCAGGCCCGAGAGGCCGACGATATCCACGTCCAGACGCACGGCCTCGTCGAGGATGCGGTCGGCCGGAACCATGACGCCCAGATCGATCACCTCGTAGTTGTTGCATTGCAGGACGACGCCGACGATGTTCTTGCCGATATCGTGCACGTCGCCCTTGACGGTGGCCATCAGCACCTTGCCGGCCATCCTGCGCGGCTGGCCGGCGACCTCGGCCTCCATGAACGGCAGTAGCCAGGCGACGGCCAGTTTCATCACCCGGGCCGACTTGACCACCTGGGGCAGGAACATCTTGCCCGCCCCGAACAGGTCGCCGACCACATTCATGCCGTCCATGAGCGGCCCCTCGATCACATCGAGCGGACGGGTGGAGGCCAGGCGCGCCTCCTCGGTGTCGGCATCGATGTATTCGGTGATGCCGTGCACCAGGGCGTGGCTCAATCGCGCGGCGACCGGCGCGTCGCGCCAGGCGAGATCCACCACCCGCTCCACTGCCTTGCCGCCCTTGAACCGAGGCGCGATCTCGACCAGGCGCTCGGTGCCGCCGGCCTTGCGGTTGAGGATCACATCCTCGACCGCCTCGCGCAGTTCCGGATCGATGTCGTCATAGACCGGAAGGTCGCCGGCATTGACGATGCCCATGTCCATGCCCGCGGCGATGGCGTGGTAGAGAAACACCGAGTGCATCGCCCGGCGCACCGGCTCGTTGCCGCGAAAGCTGAACGAGACGTTGGAAACGCCGCCCGAGACCCGGGCGTGGGGCAACAGCTGCTTGATCGCCGCCGTCGCCTCGATGAAATCGACGCCGTAGTTGTCGTGCTCCTCGATGCCGGTAGCGATGGCGAAGATGTTGGGATCGAAGATGATGTCCTCGGGCGGAAAGCCCACCTTGTCCACCAGGGTGCGATAGGCGCGCTGGCAGATCTCCACCTTGCGAGCCCGCGTGTCCGCCTGGCCCTGTTCGTCGAAGGCCATCACCACCACCGCGGCCCCGTAGCGCAGGCAGGCGGTGGCCTGTTGCAGGAACTTCTGCTCGCCCTCCTTGAGGCTGATGGAATTGACGATCGCCTTGCCCTGCACGCACTTGAGGCCGGCCTCGATCACCTCCCATTTGGAGCTGTCGATCATCACCGGAACTCGCGCGATATCCGGTTCGGCGGCGATCAGATTGAGGAACGTGGTCATGGCGTGGACGCTGTCGAGCAGGCCCTCGTCCATGTTGACGTCGAGCACCTGGGCGCCCGCCTCGACCTGATCGCGGGCCACGGCGAGGGCGCCGGCATAGTCGCCATCGCTGACCAGCCTGCGGAAGCGGGCGGAACCGGTGACGTTGGTCCGCTCGCCGATGTTGACGAAAAGAGGTCTCACGCCAGCTCGAAGGCCTCGAGTCCGGAGAGGCGCATGGCCGGGGGTCGCTGGGGCGCCAGGCGCGGCGCGCGGCCGGCGACGGCGCGGGCGATGTGGCGGATATGATCGGGCGTAGTGCCGCAGCAGCCGCCCAGGATGTTAACCAGGCCGCTCTGGGCCCACTCCTCCAGATGCGCGGCGGTCTCGTGCGCTTCCTCGTCGTATTCGCCGAAGGCGTTGGGCAGGCCCGCGTTGGGATAGGCGGCGATCAGGGTGTCGGCCAGGCGGGCCAGTTCGGCCACGTGCGGGCGCATCAGGTCGGCCCCAAGGGCGCAGTTGAAACCGACGGCGAACGGGCGGGCGTGCCGCACGCTGTTCCAGAACGCCTCCACCGTCTGGCCGGACAGGGTGCGGCCAGAGCGGTCGGTGATGGTGCCGGAGATCCAGATCGGCAGCGGTGCCAGGCCCTCGTCGGCCAGATCCAGGATGGCCTTGATCGCCGCCTTGGCGTTCAGGGTGTCGAAGATGGTTTCGACGAGGAAGAAGTCGACGCCGCCCCGGTGCAGGGCCCGGGCCTGATCCAGATAGGCGCCGTGAACGGCGTCGAAGGTCACCTGGCGAGCGCCCGGATCATTGACGTCGGACGACATCGAGAGGGTGCGGCTCAGCGGGCCGATGGCCCCGCCGACAAAGCGGGGTTTGTCCGGGGTGAGAGCGGTCCAGCGGTCGGCGCTCTCGCGCGCCAGCGCGGCGGCGGCCAGATTGATGTCGACGGCGGCCGCCTCCAGCCCATAGTCCGACTGGCTGATCGCAGTGGCGTTGAAGGTGTTGGTCTCGGCGATATCGGCGCCGGCGTCGAAATAGGCGTCGTGCAGCCCGGTGACGACATCGGGTCGGGTGAGGCAGAGCAGATCGTTGTCGCCCTTCAGCGGCGAGCCATGGCCGGCGAACCTCTCGCCCCGGAAATCGGCCTCGTTCAGCCCCTGGCGCTGAATCATCACGCCCCAGGAGCCGTCCAGCACCAGGATGCGCTCGCGCGCCGCCGCCTTCAGGGCCGCAATCCGCGCCATCCGCGCCGGGTCCAGGCCGCTCATGCGCCGGCCTCGCGCACGCCAAGGATACGGCAGATGGCATAGACGAGGTCGGCGCGGTTGAGGGTGTAGAAGTGGAAGTCGGTGAAGCCTTCCTCCTCCAGGCGCGCGCACATTTCGGCTGAGACGGCGGCGGCGATCAGGCGGCGGGTGTCGGCGTCCTTTTCCAGGCCCTCGAACAGATTGCCGAGCCAGGCCGGCAGAGCGATGCCGCAGGGCTCGGCCATCTTGCGCAGGCCCTTGAAATTGGTCACCGGCATGATGCCGGCGCTGATCGGGATGATGACGCCCGCCTTGCGCGCCTGCTCGGCGAACCGCAGAAAGCCGTCGATGTCAAAGAAGAACTGGGTGATGGCGCGCGTCGCGCCCGCGTCGATCTTGGCTTTCAGCACGTCGATGTCGTGCCCGATCGACGGGCTCTCAGGGTGGATCTGGGGGTAGAGGCCGACCGAGACCTCGAACGGGGCCACGGCGCGGATGGCGGCGGCCAGCTCGGTGGCGTTGGCATATCCGTCCGCCCGCGGCGCATAGGCGCCGCCGATCTGTCCCGGCGGATCGCCGCGCAGGGCGACGATGTGGCGGATGCCGGCGTCCCAATAATCCTGGATGACGCCATCCACGTCGGCGCGGGAGGCATCGACGCAGGTGAGATGGGCGGCGGGCGCGAGGGTCGTCTCGTTCAGCATGCGCATCACCGTGCGGTGAGTGCGTTCGCGCGTGGAACCGCCCGCGCCGTAGGTGACAGAGACGAACTCGGGCCCGAGCGGCTCCAGCCTGGCGATCGCGGCCCAGAGGCTCTCCTCCGCCTCGGGCGTGCGCGGCGGCGAGAACTCGAAAGAGACCTTCAGGCCGCGATGGTCGCGACCCCCGGCCCGGGCGATCGGACCAAGGGCGCTGGGGTCGATGGCGAGGGGGCCGTTCATGCGATGCGCCTCAGCCGGGCGGCGGCACGCATGGCGCTCCAGATCTTCACGGTCAGACCGCCGGACGCCGGCGGGGCCAGGGCGGTGACGCTCACCTCGCCCAGGTCGCTGGCCGCCAGCCAGCGGCTCATCTCGTCGTCGAAGAAACCCAGCCGCCGATGTCGGTGCTCGGCCCGCAGGAACTCCAGATTATGCGGCGCGAAATCGACGATCAGCAACCGGCCGCCTGGCGCGACGAGCCTGGCCGCCTCGGCCACCGCCGCCGCAGGCTCGCCCAGATAGTGCAGCACCTGGTGCATCACCACCAGGTCGGCGACGCCGTCGGCGAGGCCCGTCCCTAGCACGTCGCCGTGCCGCAGTTCACAGGCCGCCAGGCCGGCGGCGGCGACGTTACCGCGCGCGATATTGAGCATCTGGCGCGACAGGTCGAGGCCGACGGCGGCGCGCGCCCGATCGCCCAACAGGGTCAGCATCCGGCCGGTGCCGGCGCCCAGATCGATCAGGCGCTCGAACGGGCCCTGTCCGGCCGCCTCGACGATCGCGGCCTCGACCGCGGTTTCGGCGGTGTAGAGCGAGCGGATCTCGTCCCACCGCTCGGCGTTGTCGGCGAAATAGGCGGCCGCCTCGCCGGCGCGTTCAGCGCTGACGCCGACCAGACGCTCGGCGTCGCGCAGCAGGGTGGCGTCGCTGGGCGAAATCAGGGCCAGGGCCTGGTCGATCACCGCCCGCGCGGCGCCCGCGCCGGCCAGACGATAGAATACCCAGGCGCCGTCCGGAAACCGTTCGGCCAAGCCCGCCTGGGTGAGCAGTTTCAGGTGGCGGGACACGCGTGGCTGGCTCTGGCCCAGAATCCGCGAAAGCTCCAGCACCGCCAGCTCCTCTCGCGCCAGCAGGGCAAGGATGCGCAGCCGCGTCGGTTCGGCAGCCGCACGCAGCACATCCACAGCCTGGTCGGAGGTCATCGCCACGGGAATATAAGGAATTCTTTATATGAAAAAGTCAAGCGCAGGCCGTGCCGACGAAAATAATCGCGGAGGTCCCTCTTGCATCTATCGATATGAGTTCGATATATCGACTGTGCGATATATCTCGTACGTAACTGATAGGACCAAAACTCAATGCATCGATTCCATCCCAGCCGTCATCGTGCGGCCTGTTCCCCCGAAAGCGGACCCTTCGGCCGCTCCCGCCACGAGCACCGCGGATTTGGCCGTCACGGCCCCGGACATCGCGGACGCGTGTTCGACCAGGGCGATCTGCGCTTCGTCGTGCTCCAGCTGATCGCCGACAAACCGAGCCACGGCTATGAGCTGATCAAAGAGATCGAGGATCGCCTTGGCGGCGCCTACAGCCCCAGCCCCGGGGTGATCTATCCGACCCTGACCCTGCTCGAGGAGCTTGGTTATGTGGCGGCGGCGCCCTCGGAAGGGGCCAAGAAGGCCTACGCCATCACGGAGGAAGGCCGCGCGGCCCTGGCCGCCAACAAGGCCTCGGTGGACGCTATCTTCCGCCGCATCGGCGAGATCGCCGAACGCTCCGGCGGCCGGCCCGCGCCGCAGATCGTCCGCGCCATGGAGAACCTACGCACGGCCCTCAAGCTGCGGCTAGAACGCGGCAAGCTGACCGTCGGTCAGATGGCCGTCGTGGCCGCCGCGCTGGACGCCGCCGCGCTCACGGTCGAGCGGGACTAGAACCCCGCTCAGCCGGTCGCTGGATTGGCGAGGGCCTCGCCGGCGAAGAACCGGCGCAGGTTCTCGCGCGTTAACGCCACCATCCGGGGCACGGCGGCCGACGTCGCCCCGGCGGTGTGCGGCGTGAGGACGATGTTGGGCACATCGGCCCAGCGTGCGGCCGGCGTCGGCTCGCTCTGGAACACATCGAGGGCCGCCATGCCCAGGCGACCCGCCTGGAGCGAGGCAATGAGCGCGTCCTCGTCCACCACCTGCCCGCGCGAGACATTGACCAGAAGCCCCTCGGGCCCCAGCGCGGCCAGCACCGAAGCGGAGATCAGGCCCACGGCGTCAGGGCCGGCGCGGCAGGCCACGACCAGTATGTCGGACTCGATCGCCAGAGCGTCCAGGCTCGCCGCGCGGGGCCAGGGCGCATCGGGCTTGTCGCGCGGACCCCACCAGGCCACGTCCAGGCCGAACACCGCCGCGCGCGCGGCCACGGCCACGCCGATGTCGCCAAGGCCGACGATTCCCAGCCGGCGACCGGCCAGAGACGCCGTGGTGGTCTTTTCGCTCGCCTTCCAGGCGCCGGCTCGCACCTGCCGATCGCCCGAGGCGATGCGCCGCCAGGCCGCGAGCACCAGACCGATGGCGTGATCGGCCACGTCGTTCGCATTGACGCCCGGCGAATGGCTCACGGCGAGCTGGCGAACCCGGGCCCATTCCAGGTCGACACCGTCATAGCCGGTGGTGAAGCAGGCGATCAGGCCGAGGCTCGGCAAACTTTCCGCCAGGGCCTTGTCGACGGGAAATTCACCCGCCACTACCAGTGCGCGGATCGTGGCGACCGCTTCCAGTGGCGGCCCTTCCCAGAACCGCCAGACGGTGTAGTCGGCCGCCAACACCGGGCTCAGAAAGCCCAGATGAGGCTGCATGATCAGAATGGCGGGCTTCGAGCCGGACATAAGGCGCTTTTTCTAGACCCGGCCCGCGCGCCTTGCCAGTCGGGCAGGCCCCTGGCGACTCTTGTTTCGGCAAAGCTTAGACAAGCGTAGCTATAATCTTTTGGTAATAGTCTCGCAACGATTCGGTGAGTTCGCTCGTTTCGCCCTGTATTCGCGGCATGCCCGCCGCATCGAACGGGAGATTCGATATGAACAGCAAACTACTTATCGCAGGCGCCGCGTTCGCTGCGCTGAGCTGCGGCGCCGCTTCCGCGCATCATGGCCGCACCGCCGCCAACATCTATGCCGCCCCTGACCAGCCAGTTCCCTATGCTCAACTGGATGGATACCTGAAAGCGACACCCAGCCAGCGCGCCCAGATGGCCTCCAACACCGGCGCCGCGCCGGTGGCGGCCAACACCGGAACGGCCTCGACCGACGCCGCTTCGACCGCGCCGATGGCCGGCTCCGACACCAACGCCGGCATGAGCAGCCAGCCCAACGGCGGCGCGTCGGCCAACGGCGCGGTCAATCCGCCCATTCCGGGCGCCCCCAACACCGGCATGAACAACAGCGGCACTGGAGCGGCGAACCCGCCGCCGAAGTAAGCGGTCTCGTCGCAGTTCAGCCTGAGCCTCCCGTCTAACGGCGGGAGGCTTTCGCGTTGACGGATAAAGGCGGAACCCTGACCCCCTAACGCGCGAATTTCTGGAACTTCAGGCGCTTGGGGATCAGGGAATCGGCGCCCAGGCGGCGTTTCTTGTCTTCCTCGTAGGCCTCAAAGTTGCCCTCGAACCAATCGACGTGGCTGTCGCCCTCGAAGGCCAGGATGTGGGTGCACAATCTGTCCAGAAACCAGCGATCGTGGCTGATCACCACGGCGCAGCCGGCGAACTGTTCGAGCGCGTCCTCGAGATTCTGCAGGGTCTCGATATCCAAATCGTTGGTCGGCTCGTCGAGCAGGATGACGTTGCCGCCGGAGGTTAGGGTCTTGGCGAGGTGGACGCGATTGCGCTCTCCGCCTGAGAGCAGTCCCACCTTCTTCTGCTGATCGCCGCCCTTGAAGTTGAACGATCCGACATAGGCGCGGCTGACCAATTCGCGGTTGCCGACCTTGATCACATCGAGGCCGCCGGAGATGGCCTGCCAGACAGTGGCCTTGGGGTCGAGGTCGTCGCGGCTCTGGTCGACATAGGCGAGCTTGACGGTCTCACCCAGACGGATTGACCCAGCGTCCGGCTTTTCCTGCCCCGTGATCAGCTTGAACAGGGTCGATTTGCCGGCCCCGTTGGGCCCGATCACGCCGACGATGCCGTTGGGCGGCAGCTTGAAGGACAGCCCCTTGAACAGGACCTTGTCGCCGTATTCCTTCTCCAGCCCGTCGACCTCGATCACAACATTGCCGAGGCGCGGGCCGGGCGGGATCTGGATGGTCGCGAAGCTCTGCTTTTCGCGCTCCTGCTGGTTGACCATCTCGTCGTAGGCGGCGAGGCGGGCCTTGGATTTGGCCTGGCGGGCCTTGGCGCTAGAGCGCACCCACTCGAGCTCTCGGGCCATGGCCCGTTGGCGCGCCTCGCTCTCGGACTGTTCCTGGCGGACGCGCTTTTCCTTCTGCTCCAACCAACCGGAATAATTGCCTTCGTAGGGGACCCCCTTGCCGCGATCGAGCTCGAGCGTCCATTTGGTGACTTGGTCCAGGAAATAGCGGTCGTGGGTGACCAGGATCACGCAGCCGGGGAAGTTTTCCAGATGATGCTGCAGCCACGCCACCGACTCGGCGTCGAGATGGTTGGTGGGCTCGTCGAGCAGCAGCATGTCGGGCTTCGAGAGCAGCAGCCGGGCCAAAGCGACGCGGCGGCGCTCGCCCCCGGAGAGATTGGTCACCCCGGCCTCGTTGGGTGGGCAGCGCAGGGCGTCCATCGCCATCTCGATCTTGGAGTCGATATCCCAGAGATCGCCAGCGTCGAGCTTCTCCTGCAGGACCGTCATCTCTTCCATGAGGGCGTCGCTGTAGTCTTCGCCAAGCTTGGCGGCGACCGCGTTGAAGGCGTCGAAGGTCTTCTTCTCGTCGCACCAGGAGATCACATTGCCCCACACGTCGAGGGCCGGATCGAGCTGCGGCTCCTGCTCGAGATAGCCCATCCGCGTGCCGTCGAGCGCCTTGGCCTCGCCGTTGAACTCCCGGTCGATGCCGGCCATGATCTTGAGCAGGGTCGATTTGCCCGAGCCGTTGACGCCGACCACGCCGATCTTGGCGTCGGGATAGAAAGACAGCCAGATGTTCTCGAACACCTTCTTGCCGCCGGGATAGGTCTTGGAAAGACCCTGCATCTGGAAGATATATTGTGCGGCCATGGGCGCCGCAGATAGCGATGGCGCCGGCCCTTGCCAAGTCGGGCGCGCCGTTCGACCCTCGGGCGCATGACGATCAGCGCGTCGCCACTCATGGCCCTGGCGGCAGGCGCCCAGGTGTTCCTGGCCACGGGCGCGACGGCGCAGGACACGGCCGCGCGGGTGGCCGGATTCCAGCGGGCGATCGCCGAGCGCGACGGCGCCCTGCGTTCGGTGATCGTGCTCAATCCGCACGCCGTCGTCGACGCGAAGGCCCTTGATGCGAGGCGCGCCGCCGGCGAGGCGCAAGGGCCGGTGCACGGAATGGTCATCCTGCTGAAGGACAATATCGACACGGCCGACGGCACGGCCACCACCGCCGGCTCCCTGGCCCTGAAGGACAACGTCACCGGGCGCGAGGCGCCTGTCGTCAGCCGCCTGAAGGCCGCCGGCGCGGTCATCCTCGGTAAGACCAATCTCTCGGAATGGGCCAATTTCCGCTCGACCGGCTCTATCAGCGGCTGGAGCGCGGTCGGCGGCCAGACGCGCAACGCCCACGATCCGGCGCGCACCCCGTGCGGCTCCAGCGCCGGGTCCGCCGTGGCCGTCGCGGCGGGCTTCGCGGACGGGGCCGTGGGCACCGAGACTGACGGCTCGATCACCTGCCCGGCGGCGGTCAACGGGGTCGTGGGCCTGAAGCCTACGGTTGGGCTGGTTTCGCGCACGCACATCGTTCCGATCAGCCATAGCCAGGACACCCCCGGCCCGATCGCGCCCACGGTGAGAGGCGCGGCGCTGATGCTGGCGGCCATGGCCGGCGCCGATCCGGCGGACCCGGCGACCCTGGAAGCCGACGCCCACCGCGCCGACTATGCGGCGCGGCTCGATCCCGGCGCCTTGAAGGGCGTCCGACTGGGTGTGATGCGGTTTTCGGCCGGCTTCCATCCGGCCACCGACGCGGTGTTCGAGACCGCCCTGGCGCGTCTGCGCGCGGCCGGCGCCCTGCTGGTGGAAATTCCAGAGGGGCCGGACGTCAAGCCGATTGGCCAGGCCGAGGGGGTGGTGCTGCGCGCCGAATTCAAGGCCGACCTCAACGCCTATCTCGCCTCGACCTCGCCCGATCGGGTCGCGACCCGCACCCTGGCCGATCTGATCGCCTTCAATCGCGCCCACGCCGGCGTGGAGCTGTCACTGTTCGGCCAGCAACTGTTCGAGGCGGCCGAGGCGACGAACGGACTGGCCGATCCCGCCTACCTCGCCGCCTTGGCCGATGGCCGACATCTGGCCGGGGCCGAGGGCATCGACCGACTGTTGGCCGAGAGCGGAGCGGCCGCCCTGATCGCGCCGACCCTGGCCCCGGCATGGCTGATCGACCCGGTCCTGGGCGATCGCTACCTGGGCGGCGGCGCCGGGACGCTGGCCGCCGTCGCTGGCTATCCCCACCTAACCGTACCCATGGGTTCGGTGGCCGGCCTGCCGGTGGGCCTGTCGTTCATCGGACCCGCCTGGTCGGAGGCGCGCCTGCTGAGCCTGGGCTACGCGTTCGAACAGGCGCACCCATGACCCCGCCGGCCGGGGGAGCCCTGGTGCTGTTTTCCGGCGGGCAGGATTCGACGGTCTGCCTTGCCTGGACCCTCGAGCGGTTTGGCGCCGTGGAGACGGTGGCGTTCGACTACGGACAGCGCCACGCTGTCGAGCTGGAAGCGCGCCGCGCGGTGCGCGCCGCGGTTGTCGACGCCTTTCCCCGCTGGGCGCCCCGCCTGGGCCAGGACTGGGTGCTGGATATCCACGCGTTCGGAGCGATCGGCGAGACCGCCCTGACCGGTCCGCGCGCCATCGAGATGACGAGGCGCGGACTGCCGTCGACCTATGTGCCCGGCCGCAACCTCGTGTTCCTGACCTACGCGGCCGCCATCGCCGACCGGCGGGAACTGGGCGCCCTGGTCGGCGGGATGTGCGAGACCGACTATTCGGGCTATCCCGACTGCCGCCGCGCAACGCTGGACGCCATGGAAGCGGCGCTCAATCTCGGCATGGAACAGAGCTTCCTGATCCACACGCCGCTGATGCGGCGAACCAAGGCGCAGACCTGGGCCATGGCCAAGGGCCTGGGCGGCGAAGCCCTGGTGGACATCATCGTCGAGCACAGCCACACCTGCTATCTGGGCGTACGCGATCGCCTGCACCCCTGGGGCGCCGGCTGCGGCGAGTGCCCGGCCTGCGCGCTGCGGGCCAAAGGCTGGGACGAATGGTCGGCCGCGGGGCGCCCGGCGCTCGACCCGTGAGTTACGCCGTCAAGGAGATCTTCCTGACCCTGCAAGGCGAGGGCGGCCAGGCGGGCCGCGCGGCGGTGTTCTGCCGCTTCGCCGGTTGCAACCTGTGGTCGGGGCGGGAGGCCGACCGATCGACGGCCGTGTGCAATTTCTGCGACACCGATTTCGTGGGTGTCGACGGCGCGGGCGGCGGACGGTTCAGGAACGCAACGGATCTCGCCGCGGCGGTGGCGACGGCCTGGACCGGCCCGGCCCATGGCCGGCTGGTGGTTTGCACCGGCGGCGAGCCGCTGCTGCAGCTCGATCCGCCCCTGATCGACGCCCTGCACGCCGCCGGCTTCGCCATCGCGGTCGAGACCAACGGCACACTCGCCGCGCCGCCCGGCCTCGACTGGATCTGCGTCAGTCCCAAGGCGGACGTCCCCCTGGCCCAGACGTCCGGACAGGAACTCAAGCTGGTCCACCCGCAGCCCGGCGTCGATCCGGCCCGGTACCTCAGCCTGGACTTCGAGCGGTTCTACCTCCAGCCGATGGACGGGCCGGAGCGCGCCGCGGCGACGGCCGCCGCCGTCGCCTATTGTCTGGCCCACCCCCCCTGGCGCCTGAGCGTGCAGACACACAAATACCTCGGCCTGCCATGACCGAACCCATCTTCGAGATCACCAAGGCGGCTGCGTTCGACGCCGCCCACCGTCTGCCGGGCGGGCCCGCCGAGGGGCCCTACACCCGCCTGCACGGCCACTCGTTCCGGGTGGAGGCCACCCTGCGCGGCCCGGCGGCGCCGCCGGTCGGGTGGGTGGAGGACCTCGCCCGGCTCGACGCCGCGCTGAAGTCGGCGGCGGCCGAACTAGATCACTCCCTGCTCAACGACCATCCCGGCCTGGAGAGTCCGACACTGGAGGCCCTTTGCGGCTTCTTCGCCTCGCGCCTCGGGGCCGACTTTCCAACCCTCACCCGTATCCGCGTGTCCCGCCCTACGGTGGGCGAAAGCTGCGTCCTGGCGATCTCGCGTTAGGCTTGGCGGTCACCGCCAGCGGCCAGTCTCAACGCGGCCCGACCTGGCCGCGGTGCCGAAGATAGGCGTCGGCCAGCACGCAGGCGGTCATCGCCTCGACCACGGGCACGGCACGAATGCCGACGCAGGGATCATGCCGGCCCGTCGTGCGCAGCTCGATCTCTTCGCCCGCCTCGTTGAGGGTACGCCGGGGCGTCAGGATCGAGGAGGTGGGCTTGAACGCCACCCGCGCGACGACGCTCTGGCCGGTGGAGATGCCTCCCAGCACGCCGCCCGCGTGATTCGAGAGGAACACCGGGCCGTGCGGGCCGGCCCGCATCTCGTCGGCGTTGGCTTCGCCCGACAGGGCGGCGGCGGCGAAGCCCGACCCGATCTCCACGCCCTTGGCGGCGTTGATCGACATCAGGGCGCCGGCGAGCTCGCCGTCCAGCTTGCCGTAGAGCGGAGCGCCCCAGCCCGGCGGCACGCCCGTCGCTTCGACCTCGACCACCGCGCCGGTGGAGGAGCCGGCCTTGCGGATCGTCTCCAGATGGCTTTCCCAGACCGCGACCGTTGCGGCGTCCGGGCACCAGAACGGGTTGCGCCCTGTTTCATCCCAGTCCCAGCGGTCGCGATCGACGGCGTGCGGGCCGATCTGAACCAGGGCGCCGCGCACCGAGACGCCGGCGCCCAGCACCTTGCGCGCGATCGCCCCGGCGGCCACCCGCGCCGCCGTCTCCCGCGCCGACTGCCGGCCCCCGCCGCGGTAGTCGCGCACGCCGTATTTGGCGAAATAGGCCCAGTCGGCGTGACCCGGGCGAAAGGCGGTGGCGATATCGGCATAGTCGCGCGAGCGCTGGTCGGTGTTGTCGATCATCAGGGAGATCGGCGTGCCCGTGGTGACCGGCCCATCGGTGCGCTCGTCTTCGAACACGCCCGACAGAATCCTGACCGCATCGGCCTCCTGGCGCTGGGTCACGAACCGGCCCTGGCCCGGCCGGCGCTTGTCGAGCCAGGATTGGATGTCGGCGGCGCGAAGGGGAATGCCGGGCGGACACCCGTCGACCACGCAGCCTAGCGCGGGCCCATGGCTCTCCCCCCAGGTGGTGACTCGGAACAGATGGCCGAAGGTATTGTGCGACATCGATCAGGTCGGATGGCTCGGATCGACGAACGCGGATCCGAGCGCGCGCGCCCCGTCAGTAAGGCGCACCGCGCGAATTTCCACCATCGGTCTGCAATGGCAGATGATGACGACGTCTTCCCCCCCGAGGGCGGGGCCTATCAGACGCGACAGGGTTTTCTTGGCGTGGGCGACGGTGAAGGCGGTCATGGGCGTGGCTCCGGCCACCATGTCTATATCGATAGCCGTATCATTCGCCCGGTCGGTCGGCGCAAGTCGGCGATGCCAGACCGCAAGGCTTAGTCTATAGCGGGCCATGGCCGACGACGCGCTGATCCCGCCTTCTCCCGCCGAGGACGACTATGTCGCCGCCGTGCGCACGGCCGAGCCGCCGGCTCTGCTCGACGAACGCGACCCGATCGTCCTCTTCGAAGCGTGGCTGCGCGAGGCGGTGGCCTCCGAGCCCAACGACGCCAACGCCATGACTCTGGCGACCGTGGACGAACACGGCTTGCCGGACGCGCGCATGGTGCTGCTCAAGGGCGTCGACGACCGCGGCTTCGTGTTTTTCACCAACACGCTCAGCGCCAAAGGCCGGGAGCTGGCGACCAACCCGAAGGCTGCGCTGATGTTTCACTGGAAGTCGCTGCGGCGGTCGGTCCGGGTGCGAGGCGGGGTCGCACCGGTTACCGAAGCCGAAGCTGACGCCTATTTTGCCACCCGAGCGCGGTCGGCCCAGATCGGGGCCTGGGCGTCGGAGCAATCGAAACCCCTGCCCGATCGTTTCGCGCTGGAGCGGCGCGTGGCCGAGGTGGGCCTTCGCTTCGGCCTGGGGAGGGTGTCGAGGCCGCCGCACTGGGGCGGCTACCGCGTCTCGCCCCTAGCGATCGAGTTCTGGCGCGACCGGCCCTTTCGCCTGCACGAGCGCCTGGCGTTCAGCCGGGCCGGCGAGGAATGGACGACCCAGCGCCTCTATCCGTGATCGACCCTGAGGAGGTCGCCGCCTGGCTTTCCGCCGCGGCCGACCGGGTGATCGAAACCTCCTGCGCCCGCATCTTCCTGTTTCCCGACCGGGCGCTGAAGGTGAAGAAGCCGGTCAGCCTGGGCTTCCTCGATTTCTCCACTCTTTCCCGGCGCAAATGGGCGCTGGATCGCGAGCTGGCCTTCAACCGCGCTAATGCGCCGGACATCTATCGGGCCGTTTTGCCGATCACTCGTGGGACGAGCGGCGAACTGGCGCTCGGCGGCGCGGGCGAGACCGTCGAGTGGGCGCTCGAGTTGCGGCGTTTCGATCCCGACGCCGTGCTCGCCAACCATCCGGACGCGGTGGACGGCGATCTGGCCGAGACGCTCGGCCGGCTGATCGCCCGGGCCCATGCCGCCGCGCCGGTCAAGCTCGAAGGGGGCGGCGTGGGGGCGCTCGGCTACACCGTCACCACCAACGCCGACCATCTGCGCATTCTGGCGCCGGCGTTGGGCGAAAAATTCGTCCGCGTGGTGCTCGAGGCCACGGATCGAGCCTTTGCCGCCGCCGCGCCGCTACTCGAGGCGCGACGAGAGGCAGGCTTCGCGCGCCGGTGCCATGGCGATCTGCATCTGGGCAACATCCTGTTGGAGAACGCGGCGCCCATCCTGTTCGACTGCATCGAATTCAACGACCGGCTGAGCGATATCGACACCCTCTACGACCTCGCGTTCCTGGTGATGGACCTGTGCGTTCGCGACCGCGCCCCGGCGGCCAACCGGGTGCTGAACGCCTATCTGGATCAGGCCGCCCGCGCCTTGCCGACTGGTCTTTGGCAGGGGCTAGCCCTGCTTCCCCTGATGCTCGCCGCCCGCGCCGCGGTGCGAGCCCACGTCGCCGGCGCGACGGGCGACGACGTCACGGCCAAGACCTATCTGGCGGCCGCGGAACGATTCCTGGCCCCGCCGCCGCCCCGTCTGATCGCCGTGGGGGGCCGCTCGGGGGCCGGCAAGAGCACCTTCGCCCGCGCAGTTGCGCCTGGGATCGGCGGCGCCCCCGGCGCCGTGATCCTGCGCAGCGACGAGATCCGCAAGCGCCAGTCGGGGGCCGAGGCGCTCGATCGCCTGTCGACCTCGGCCTATGGGCCCGAGAGCCACGCGCGGGTCTATCGGGAACTGTTCGATCTCGCCCGCCAGGTCCTGGCCGCCGGCCACGCGGTGGTGCTGGACGCCGCCTTCCTAGCGCCAGACGAAAGGGCCACGGCGCAGGCCGTCGCGCGCGAGGCGCAAACCCCGTTTGAAGGCGTGTGGCTGGATGGACCGCCTGAGTTGTTGCGTGCGCGCCTGGCGCAGCGTCGGGGCGACGCTTCGGACGCCGACGCCGCCGTGCTGGAGTCTCAGCTCGGCCGCGACCTCGGCCATCTGTCATGGCGCGTGGTTGACGCCGCCGCCACCGCGTCGTCATGGTCCTCGTAAATGAGACCCAAGAGGGAGCGGCGATGCAGGGCCTGATGCAGGATTGGCCGCTGACGGTCGACCGGATTCTCGATCACGCCGGCCAATGGCATTCGCACCGCGAGGTGGTGACGCGCTCGCTCGAGGGGCCGATCGTGCGCACGACCTGGGGCGCAATCCGCGGCCGGGCGAAGCACTTCTCCAACGCCCTGCTGGGCCTGGGCGTGCGGCCAGGCGACCGGGTAGGCACCCTGGCGTGGAACTCGGGCCGCCATATCGAGGCCTGGTACGGCATCATGGGCATCGGCGCGGTCTGCCACACCCTGAACCCGCGCCTGTTCGCCGACCAGCTCTGCTACATCATCAACCATGCGGAAGATCGCCTCATCATCGCCGACGTCTCGTTCGCGCCCCTCCTGCTGGAGCATCGGCACAGGATGCCGACGGTGGAGCGGATCATCCTTCTGGCTGATGCGGAGCGCACGCGCGCGGCCGGCATGGACGGCGCCCTCTCCTACGAGACGCTGATCGAGACGCACGGCGGCGACTGCGAGTGGGGCGGCTTCGACGAGAACACAGCCTGCGGCCTTTGCTACACCTCCGGCACCACCGGCAATCCCAAGGGGGTGCTCTATTCGCACCGCTCGAATTACCTTCATTGTCTGACGACCCTGCAGCGGGACGTGATGGGCCTCTCGGTGTTGGACACCGTACTGGCGGTGGTGCCGATGTTCCACGCCAACGCCTGGGGCCTGACCTTCTCCTGCCCGGCCGTCGGGGCCAAGCTGGTGATGCCAGGGCAGAAGATGGACGGAGCCTCCATCCTCGAACTGCTCGAGACCGAGAAGGTGACGTTTTCCGCCGCGGTGCCGACCGTGTGGCAGATGCTGCTGGCGCACCTGCGCGAAACCCGGGCGACGCTGACGACCCTGAAGCGGGTGGTCATCGGCGGCTCGGCCGTGCCCGAGGCGATCGTGCGCGGCTTTCACGACGACTACGGCGTCGAGGTGGTCCAGGCCTGGGGCATGACCGAGACCTCGCCACTGGGCACTTTGGCGACGCCCACGCCGGAGGTGGCGGCCCTCCCCTTCGACAAACAGGTCCCGTTCAAACTGAAACAGGGCCGGCCGCCGGTGGGGATCGAACTAAAGCTGACCGGCGACGACGGCGCGCTCAAGCCCTGGGACGGAACGAGCTTCGGCCGGCTGAGCGTCAAGGGGCCGTTCGTGGTGCGCGAATATTTCCGCGGCGACGGCGGCGAGATCCTGGACGATGACGGCTTCTTCGACACCGGCGATGTGGCCACGATCGATCCGGCCGGCTTCCTGCAGATCACCGACCGGGTGAAGGACGTCATAAAGTCCGGTGGCGAATGGATCAGCTCGATCGAGATCGAGAACATCGCCGCCTGCCACCCCAAGGCGCTCATGGCGGCGGTGATCGGCGTGGCCCATCCCAAGTGGGACGAGCGGCCCCTGCTGCTGGTTCGGCTACAGGACGGCGAGAGCGCCACGGCCGAGGAGATGCTGGCCTATCTCGACGGCAAGATCGCCCGCTGGTGGATGCCCGACGCGGTGCTGTTCGTCGACGAGATTCCTCTGGGCGCGACCGGCAAGATCGACAAGAAACTGATCCGCCAGAGGTTCGCCGACTACGCCTTCCCGGCGGCCGTTCTCGGCACGGGCTGAATGCTGCCACGGTACGGTGAGAACTGGCCTAGCGAATCATATTGTGGGCGCCTGTGTAGGGGCGTCGGGGCGGCTCGCGAGGCCGCCGCGGTGAACTTGCGGCGTAGGAATAAACGCAAGGGACACAGCTCGGTTGACGCTCGCCTAATAGCCGCATAGGCTCGTTTTCAGTGTTCGCTACAACGGAAGTTAGGGGGGAGTGTCGTGCGTAAGTCTCGGATCTTGATGGGTGCCGTTTCAGTGCTGGCGCTCGGTTTTGGCACGGCGCGAGCCCAATTGATTGGGACCTACGATAATTTTGACTGCTTCAACGACACTGGTCAGGAGGCCGAGGGCTTCGAGATCGACATCGAGGACGTGAGTTGCGACAGCAACACCGAAGGCTCGGCGGCCTGCAGTCTGACACGGGTTTTCCCCTCGAACTTCAGCTCGACCCCCTGGGTAATCCGTTACGGCCTGCCGACCATCACCCATTACGACTTCACGACTGCGACGGCCGACCCGGCCCACGCCTACGACCAAGGCCACAAAGGCGTCCTCGTCACCTACGCGGCTGCTTGGAACGGTAGCGCCTGGGTGGCATCCCAGGGCGCGGCCGCGGGCGCGCCCGGCGTGGCCGGGAATGGCACCCCCTACAACGCCAAGCCGACCCTCACGGCGGGCGATTCCTGCTGGTGGTACGGCTTGGCCGCCGCCTATCCGACCAGCGGCTGCGACCACTTCGGCGTGAGCTTCGCCAGCGGCGTCACGCCCGGCAAGATGACCTACCACTGGAAAGTCGCCGATCCCGCCAACCCCGGACAACTGATCAACGCCGCGGCGGAAGCCTCGATCCCGCCATCGCCGACCTTCAGCTACGCCGGTCCAGCGCAGCCGGTGGTCGCCGTCGCCGAGGCGCCTGAAAATCCCGAGCCGCAGTGGGGGCCGGCCTATTTCGTCAAATCGACGACGCTTTATCAGCCTCAAGCGCCGGTCCTCGCCGACCTGCAAAAGGTCAATCTGAAGGCCGTCAAGGCTCACAAATACATTTCCTACGGCGTGTTGCAGAGCCCGCCTGCTGGCCAAGTGGGTGAGAAGCAGGAAGCCGAGAACGATATGGTTCCGCATAAGGACGTGCAGGTTACCAAGCAATACGAATACTGGACCTATGCCGGTCTGCTTGACGATACTGGTCAGGCGCTGTGCGACGACGCCTTCAGCTCGGTCGCGAATTACAACGCAGGACAGCCGATCGCGAGCGGCGACTCCTGCACGCTCGGCGGCGCGTTCTACGCGGTGGATGTCAATGGAACTCTCGTCCGCGTGAAGACCAACAAGGGCCAATACCTCGGCGCGCACGTCAACGCCGCCCAGATTCAATAACGGTCGAGCTCGTGGGACATGCGGTCAGCCGCTTGTCCTCGCCAAGCTCACCGCGCGAAATCCGATAAGGGCAAGGCATGATCGCGGAGAATTGGGGTCGCTCGGCTGGCGTGGCCGCACTTGCCCTTGCGTTCTACCCTTTCGGCGCCGAGGCCCAGCAAGGTCCGCAGAGCGTGGCGACCGGCTTTGATGCGAAGTTCATTTCGCAGGGCGCCGCAACTGAGCTCGGGCCATTAGCCGCGGTGCGCGGCGCGGCCGCGGGCAGGTACGACTACAGCCAGGGATTGGCCACGGTCAGCCAGACGCTCGTCCTGGCGCGGACGGCGCTCGGCCCGACCCTCTCGCTTCAGGCGAAGGGAATGACCTCGAGAGTGTCCTCCAGCGGGACCGCCAACGAGTCCCGCGTGTCGACTGGCGACAACGCGTTCAAGAGCCTTGCCCTCAACCTCAATTCGGGGTGGCGGCGGGGCTTGGCGATCCCGCCGCCAGCGCTACTGATAAGTGGCCAGGAAATCGTGTCGTCCACGACGCTGAATACCGTTCATGGTGCGCACACCACAAGCCTTGGGCTCGTAAGCGTAGGCCGGCTCACCGTCTCTGGACAGCTCCTCGGCAACCAGCAGCTCAGCCATGCCGGTCAAGCCCGCCCGAACACCAGACTCTACGATTCTCCAACGTTGACCATTTTTCTAAACCGCCAGACCAAGTCGGGGCCGGGCGAGCCTGACACCGACTCGTCAGCGGCAGGCCCGAGCATCGACGTATCCGCGATCGACATAGAATTGCGCGGCGCCGTGGTCGGCGGCGCGAAGGTCACCGGTCATATCCGCGTGGGCGAAGCGATAGCCCAGTAGACGGGGTCGCGCGCCGATCACCTCAAATTGAATTCGCTGTCGAGCCCCGGCGCGCGCCCTGCGACCACACGGCCGGTCTTCACCAGCTCGAGCATCTGGGCGAGGACGGAGTGGGCCGCGGCGGGCCACAGGCGCGGATCGACGGCGGCGTAGATCGTGGGGACCATGGCCTTGATGGTCGTTTCGCCGGCGGCGAGACGGGCCAGGATCTGGCGCTCGCGCTCCAGGCGATGGGCGATGTAGGCGTCGATGAACGGGGCCGGATCGGTGATCGGCGGGCCGTGAGTGGGCCATAGGGTGGCGAAGTTGCGCGCCCTGATCAGGCGCAGGCTGGCGAGATAATCGCCCATGTCGCCGTCCGGCGGCGTGATCACCGTGGTCGACCAGCCCATGATGTGGTCGCCACTGAAGAGCGCGTTCTCCTGCGCCAGGGCGTAGCAGATGTGGTTGGAAGTATGGCCCGGGGTGGGGATGGCCTCCACCGTCCAACCGGGACCTTCGATCATCGCGCCGGCGCATACCGACACATCCGGGGTGAAGTCGTCGTAGCCGGCTTCCAGCTTCACCGCGGCCTCGATCGGCATGGTCGCCACGGCGCAGCCATGAATCACCGCACCGGTGGCGGCCGCCAGCGGCCGGGCGAGCGGGGAGTGATCGGCGTGGTGGTGGGTGACCAGGATGTGGCTGACCCGCTCGCCCGCCACGGCGGCCAGGATCGCCTCGAGATGGGTCGGCAGGTCGGGCCCGGGATCGATCACCGCGACCGCGCCGTGGCCGACGATATAGGTTCCCGTGCCCAAATAGGTGAACGGCCCGGGATTGTTGGCGATAACCCTGCGGATCAAGGGCGACACCCGATCCGGGCGACCATAGTCGAATGCGAGATCGCGGACATAGGGGATCATGGCGGGGGCCAGACTACAGCAGATCCCGCAGCCAGGCGACCAGCGGCAGGTCTGCGGGGGGCATGGGGTAGGCGGACATGTCAGCCGGCCGCGCCCAGGCCAGGGCCTCGTGCTCGCGGGCGGCGGCCACGCCCTGCCAGCGGCGGCAAAGGAAGAGCGGCATAAGCAGGTGGAACGCTTCGTAGGGCTGGCTCGCGAACACGAAGGGGGCGAGACAGGCCTCGGTTATCTCGATCCCCAGTTCCTCGTCCAGCTCGCGGATCAGGCAGGCCTCCGGTGTTTCGCCGGGCTCGACCTTGCCTCCCGGAAATTCCCACAGGCCGGCCAGATGCTTGCCCGCCGGACGCCGGGCGATCAGCACCCGGCCGTCGACATCGATCAGGGCGCAGGCGGCGACGACCTTGACCTCCATGAACGGCGCTCCGACAGACCGATCGCGGCCCAGGCCTTGACTTTGCCCGTCCAATCAACGACATGCCAGCCACCTTCCGCCAAGGCGGACGTTATCGGCGCTCCAGCCGCGTGAGGAATGCATCCCAAGCGCATTCCAGCCTGTCGAACGCCCTTAGAGACCACATCGGTCGCCCGGCCACGCGGGGCGCTCTCCATAAATCGAACGCTGCGGCGAGGCTCACTAAGCGTGAGCGCTCGCGCTCTGCGCATGTGAAAGACACTTTCCACCGTGACCCAATTCACCGACCTTGGCCTCGCCAAGCCCCTTCTCAAGGCCCTGGCCGAGGAGGGCTATGACACGCCCACCCCGATCCAGGCCGTCGCCATCCCCACCGTCCTGGCGGGCCGTGACCTGCTGGGCATCGCCCAGACTGGCACCGGCAAGACGGCCGCCTTCGCCCTGCCGATTCTCCAGCGCTTGGCCGCCGACCCGAAGGCCGCCCCTCGTCGCGGCTGCCGCTGCCTAGTGCTCAGCCCCACGCGCGAACTGGCGAGCCAGATCGCCGACAGTTTCCGCGCCTATGGCCGGCACCTCGGCCTTTCGGTCGCCGTGGTGTTCGGCGGCGTCAAATATGGCCCGCAGGTGCGCGCCCTGGCCGGCGGCGTCGATATACTGGTGGCCACGCCCGGCCGGCTGATCGACCATATCAACGAGAAGGTCGCCAATTTGAACGCCGTGGAGGTGTTCGTCCTCGACGAGGCCGATCAAATGCTCGACCTGGGCTTCCTGCAGCCGATCCGGCGCATCGTCTCCACCCTGCCCAGGAAGCGTCAGAATCTGTTCTTCTCGGCCACCATGCCAGGCGAGATCGGCAAGCTGGCCGACGAGCTGCTGGTCGATCCGGCGCGCGCCTCGGTAACGCCGTCGGCCACCACGGTCGCCAAGGTAGATCAGCGCATCCTGTTCATCGAGACCGATCGCAAGCGCCAACTGCTGGCCGAACTGTTCGACCAGGCCAAGATGGCGCGCGCCCTGGTCTTCACGCGCACCAAGCGAGGCGCGGACCGGGTGGCGAAATATCTCGACGCCGCCGGCGTTAGCGCAGATTCGATCCATGGCGACAAGTCGCAGGGCCAGCGCGAGCGGGCGCTCGCGGCGTTCAAGGCCGGCGCCGTGCGCGCCCTTGTGGCGACCGACATCGCCGCGCGCGGTATCGACGTCGACGCGGTGACCCATGTGGTCAACTACGAACTGCCCAACGTACCGGAAGCCTATGTGCACCGCATCGGCCGCACCGCCCGCGCCGGGGCCGAAGGCGTCGCCATCAGCCTGGTCAGCGACGACGAGCGCTCGCTCCTGAAGGACATCCAGAAGACCACGCGCCAGACGATCCCGTCGTTCGACCGGCGGAACGATCGCTCCCTGGGGGCTCTGGCGGCGGTGGAGAAGAGCACCATGCCCGAACGCGCGCCAGCGAGGCCGGGTCGGGGTCAAGGCCAAGGCCAAGGCCAAGGCAAGCCGGCGGCCGGCGGCCGGGGTCGGCGCAAGCCCGCGCCGCAGGGCGGGCGGCCGCACGGCGCCAAGCCGCAGGCCTCCGGTCCGCGCCCGATCGCCTCGACCCAGCCGGCGGCGCGTTGGAGCCCGGTGGACTAGCCACCGGCCGGCTTGAGAGAATTCAGGAGCGATAGTCCCCGTTGATCGCGACATAGCGAGTCGTCAGGTCGCAGGTCCACATGACCGCGCGGCCGCGACCGACCCCGACATCGATGCCGACCTCCAGCTCGGCATTCTTCATGTAGTCGCTCATCGCCGCTTCCGAATAGTCGCGAGCGACCACCCCATCCTTGGCCGCCACCAGGGGGCCGAAGGTGACGCCCAGGCGCTCGCGGCGGACCGGTTCGTCGGCGCGGCCCACCGCCATGACGATGCGGCCCCAGTTGGCGTCCTCGCCGGCAAAGGCGGTCTTGACGAGCGGACTCTCGGCGACGGTGCGGGCGATCCTGCGGGCGGAGGCGTCGCTGCGCGCTCCGGCGACGGTGATACGGACGAACTTGGATGCCCCTTCGCCATCCCGCACCAGCTGCAAGGCGAGATCCAGCAGCACGGCCCGCAGTTTGGCGCTGAAATCGGCCAGTCGCGGATCGGCCGCCCGGGTAATCGTGGGGGCGCCGCTCTGGCCGGTCGCGAACACCAGCAGGGTGTCGTTGGTGGATCGGTCTCCGTCCACCGTGACGCTGTTGAATGTCTCCAACACCTGGCGCTCGATCAGGGATTGCAGGGCGCGCGGCGCGATCGCCGCGTCCGTGGCCACGAACGCCAACATGGTGGCCATGTCAGGCGCGATCATCCCCGAGCCTTTGGCGATCCCGGCGATGCGGACCTTGTGGCCGTCGATGTGAGCCTCGGCCGTCGCACCTTTGGGAAAGGTGTCGGTGGTGGCGATAGCGACGGCGGCATGGCGCCATGCGCCAGGGCGCAGGGCATCGGCGGCCTCGGGAATGGCGGCGGCCAGGCGGGCATCGTCGAGCAGCACGCCGATCACGCCGGTGCTGGCCAGCATCACCTGGCGCTTGTCGCAGCCCAGTCGCCGGGCGAGGGCGATCGCCACACGCTCGGCGGCCCTCGCCCCCGGTCGGCCCGTGAAGGAATTGGCGCAGCCGGCGTTGACCGCCAACGCACGCACGTCCTCGCCGCGGCCGGACCGGAGGCGAGCCTTACACCAGTCCACCGGGGCGGACCCAACCTCGTGACGGGTGAATACCCCGGCGCACGTCGTGCCACGCGAAAACCGCATGATCATCAGGTCGTCGCGCTCGTGGCGATAGAAACCGGCCCGGGAGGTGGCCAGTTCCACCCCGGCGATGGCGTCGATATCCGGAAAGGCCACCGCCAGCGGCGAGACCGGAAGGGCGCCGCCAGAGCTCACGAGGCAGCCTGGTTTTGGGCGACGGCAGGCTTCGGCGTAAGACTCTCGATCCTGGCGCGGCGGCGGAGATCCAACACCTCGTCCTTGACCCGATCGAAGGTCAGGAAGCGGACGATGCGCGGACGCAACTCGGCGAGGGTGGGCGGGTTCGCGCCGACGGCCCGGCCCTGAATCATCACGTCATAGAGCCCTGTCACCGCCTTGTCCGTCAGGGCGCCGCGGACATCGTGTTCGAGAATCAGATCGGCCAGCACGCGCTCACGCGCCGCGGCCAGGCGCCGCTGCGCCGCCGCCGCCTTGTCGAGCCCTTGGCGAAGAGCCTCGGCGGCCAGCAATCGCCGATCGACGATCTGGTCCAGAACCGCGTGGAAGCCCACCGACGTCGGCGCCAGGCGCACGGGCTCGCTGACCAGGCCCTGGGCGGCGGCCTCGCGCTGGACATCGGAAGCCCAGACAACCCCGCCGTCGACTCTAGCCACGACCTGATCGCTTGCCGACGCCGCGGCGATCGGGGCGCTGGGCTTGATGCATCCGGTGAGAGCCACAGCGCATAGGCCGGCGGCGGCAAGGGCGCGCGTGTTCCCCGCGGTCAGACTTGCGCTCATGCGAGGCGCTGTCCTAGGCATGTCATGACACGGGCGCATGGTCGGGAAACGACGGCGCGTCAAGCCAAGGAGGACCCGGCCATGAAGTTCTACAATTCCATCGGACCCAACCCGCGCGTGGTTAAGATGTTCATGGCCGAGAAGGGCCTCGACATTCCCCGTGTGGAGATAGACCTGCTGGCGGGTGAGAACCGGCAGGCGGCATACGGGGCCAAGAACCCGTCCGGCAATACCCCGGCGCTCGAGCTGGACGAGGGTCTGGTGCTGGCGGAGATTACCGCCATCTGCGAATATCTCGAGGAACTGCACCCAGCGCCGCCGCTGATCGGCGAGACGGCGGTGCAGCGGGCCGAAACCCGGATGTGGGTGCGTCGCATCGATCTGGGAATCGTCGAGAACCTCGCCAACGGCTTCCGATTCTCCCAGGGCCTGGGCCTGTTCAAGGACCGGCTGCACTGCATTCCCCAGGCCGCCGACGACCTCAAGGCCGTCGCCCAGGAAAAGCTGACCT
Source organism: Caulobacterales bacterium (assembly GCA_038226475.1). Taxonomy (GTDB): domain Bacteria; phylum Pseudomonadota; class Alphaproteobacteria; order Caulobacterales; family Caulobacteraceae; genus Acaudatibacter. The sequence goes on from JBBRQK010000008.1 coordinate 106,312, forward strand.
GGCTGGACGGCCTGATCGAGGGCCGCACCTGGATCTGCGGCGAGCGCTTCACCCTGGCCGACATACTGCTCTTCTGCTTCCTGGACTTCGGCGTCACCGTTGGCCAGCCGCTCAACGATGCCAACAAGACCGTCGGCGCCTGGTTCGAGAGGGTCAAGTCCAGACCGAGCGTAGCGGCCACCGCCTGACCCAGGGTTAGAGGCCCGCGTTGACACTCGCCCGGAGGCTTCCTAAGTCTCCGGCGCGCCATATGCGTAGGGTCTAGAGCCGTCCGCCCGCGCACGTCGCCTCAACCGGACGCTCAAGCCACCCATGCTCGATCTCAAGAAGCTCTTCGGCTCCTCCAACGACCGCAAGGTCAAGGCGATGACGGCCAAGGTGGCCGGCATCAATTCGCTGGAGCCGGCGATGAGCGCGCTCAGCGACGATGCGTTGCGCGCCAAGACCGACGAGTTCAAGGCCCGCGTCGCCGGCGGCGAGACGCTGGAGAGCGTGATGAACGAGGCCTTCGCCGTCGTGCGGGAAGCCTCGAAGCGAACGCTCGGCCAGAGGCACTACGACGTGCAGATGGTGGGCGGCATGGTGCTCCATCGGGGCGGAATCGCCGAGATGCGCACCGGTGAGGGCAAGACCCTCGTGGCCACACTGCCGGTCTATCTGAACGCGCTGGCCGGCAAGGGCGTCCACCTGATCACCGTGAACGACTATCTGGCCAGTCGCGACGCCGAATGGATGGGACGAGTCTATCGCTTCCTGGGCCTGAGCGTGGGCGTGATCGTCAACGGCCTGTCCCAAGGCGAGAGACAGCGCGCCTACGGTAGCGACATCACCTACGGCACCAACAACGAGTTCGGGTTCGACTACCTGCGCGACAACCTGGTCTATGAGGCCGGCGAGATGGTGCAGCGCGGTCACCACTTCGCGATCGTCGACGAGGTCGATTCGATCCTGATAGACGAGGCGCGCACGCCTCTGATCATCTCGGGACCGACCGAAGACCGCTCCGACTTCTACTGCACCATCGATCTGCTGGTGAAGGACTTGGTCAACGACCCCGCGACCTTCGAGCACGACGAGAAACAGAAACAGGCGCTGCTGACCGAATTCGGTTCCGAGACGATCGAGGAGACGCTCGAGAACGCCGGGCATTTGGCCGACGGCTCCGCCGGTCTCTACGATCCGGCTAACATCTCAGTGGTGCACCATGTGAACCAGGCGCTCCGGGCCAACGTTCTCTACCAGCGCGACCGCGACTACATCGTGCGCGACGGCGAGGTGATGCTGATCGACGAATTCACCGGCCGGATGATGCATGGCCGCCGCCTCTCCGAGGGCCTGCACCAGGCCATCGAGGCCAAGGAAGGCGCCGACATCCAGCCCGAGAACCAGACCCTGGCCTCGGTCACGATCCAGAACTACTTCCGCCTTTACGAAAAGCTCTCGGGCATGACCGGCACGGCCGCCACCGAGGCGCAAGAATTCTTCGACATCTACAAGATGGACGTTGCGGAGATCCCGACCAATCGCCCGGTGATGCGGCGCGACGACGATGACGAGGTCTATCGGACGGCGGCGGAGAAGAACAAATCCATCATCGAACAGATCGAGGATTGCCACCGCCGCGGCCAGCCGGTCCTGGTCGGCACGGTTTCGATCGAAAAGTCGGAGCAGCTATCTGAACTGCTCAAGGTCCACAGCTGGGAGCAGGAGGGCAAGTCCATCGTGGGCCTGCCGCACAGCGTTCTCAACGCCCGCTATCACGAACAGGAAGCGTTCATCGTCGCCGACGCCGGCGTGCCGGGGGCGGTCACCATCGCCACCAATATGGCCGGGCGCGGCACCGACATCCAGCTGGGCGGCAACCTCGACATGCGCCTCGCCAGATGGCGCGCCGAACAGGAGGGCTTGGGCATAGCTCCGAGCCCCGAGGCCGAGGCAGGCCAGAAAACCGAGCTGGAGGCCGAGATCGGCGCCGCGCGCGAACGGGCCCTCGCCGCCGGCGGCCTTTTCGTCCTGGGCACCGAGCGCCACGAGAGCCGTCGAATCGACAACCAGCTGCGCGGCCGTACCGGCCGGCAGGGCGACCCCGGCCGATCGAAGTTCTTCATGTCGTGCGAGGACGACCTGCTGCGCATCTTCGCCGGCGACCGGCTGGACGCCATCATGCGCACGTTCGGCGTCGAGGAGGGCGAGGCGATCACGCACCGCTGGCTCAACAGCGCCATCGCCACCGCGCAGAAACGCGTGGAACAGCGCAACTACGAGATCCGCAAGAACCTGCTGAAGTATGACGACGTGGTCAACGACCAGCGCAAGGCGGTGTTCGAGCAGCGCCATGAATTCATGGTCTCGGACGATCTCTCGCAGATCGTGACGGAGATGCGGAACGACACGATCGACGATCTGGTTTCCCGGCACCTGCCGCCAAAGGCCTATGCGGATCAGTGGGACGTCGATGGCCTGGACGAGCGGGTGCGCGGCTTGCTGGGTCTCGAGCTACCGCTCAAGGCCTGGGCGGCCGAGGAAGGCATCGCCAACGAGGAGATCGCCGAGCGACTGCGAACCGCCGCAGACGCGAGGGCGGCCGAGCGGGAGGTGCAGATCTCTTCGCACCGCACTCGCCACATGGAAAAGAACTTCCTCCTGCAAATGGTGGACATGCAGTGGCGCGAGCACCTGATGCACCTGGACCACCTGCGGAACGTCATCGGCCTGCGCGGCTATGGCCAGCGCGACCCGCTGAACGAATACAAGACCGAAGCCTTCAGCCTGTTCGAGACCCTGATCGGCGATCTCCGGCAGAACGTCACCCGATGGATGATGACCGTCGAGATCCAGTTCGCCGAGCCCGAGCCCGTGCAACGGCCGATGTTCGAGATCCATGTGGACCCGCTAACCGGCCAGAACGAACGGGCCCTCGAAATGGCTGGCGCGGCGCTCGCCTCCGGCTCCGCCGGCGAACGCGCCGCCCTGCCGCCCAGCGCGCTGCCGATCGGCTGGCAGAACACGAGCCGCAACGCCACCTGCCCCTGCGGATCAGGCAAGAAGTTCAAGCACTGCCACGGCGCTCTGGTCTAGCCGGCCGGCGGCGCGCGTCACACGATGGTGGCGTCGGCCTTGCCCCAGTAGGCGTCGCGGATCAGGCGCTTGTAGAGCTTGCCGGTGGCATGGCGTGGGAGCTCGCGCATGAAATCGATGCGGCGCGGGGCCTTGACGTGCGACAGACCGGAACGTGCGAAGGCCATGATCTCGGTCGCTAGGGCGTCACCGGCGTCGTCCCAATCGGCTGGCTGCACCACCGCCACCACCTGCTCGCCCATCTCCTCGTGCGGCGCGCCGACCACGGCGACGTCTGCGATCTTCGGATGGCCGATGAGCAGATTCTCGATCTCCTGGGGATAGATATTGACCCCGCCGGAGATGATCATGAAGCTCTTGCGATCGGTCAGAAAGAGGTAACCCTCCTCGTCGACCCAGCCCACGTCGCCCAAAGTGGTCCAGCCATGCTGGTTACGGCTCTCGGCGGTCTTTTCAGGCGCGTTGTGGTATTCGAAGGCCCCGCCGCCGGCGAAATAGACCCCGCCCTCGGCGCGGGGCGGCAGGGGCTCGCCGTCCTCGCCGCAGATCTTGACCTCGGCGGTCAGGCCGCGGCCGACCGACCCCTTCTTGCGCAGCCACTCCTCGGAATTGATGGCGCAAAAACCGTTACCTTCGGTGCCGGCGTAGTATTCGTTGATGATCGGTCCCCACCAGTCGATCATCGCCTCCTTGACCGGGACCGGACAGGGCGCCGCGGCGTGAAAGACGCTCTTCAGCGATGACAGGTCGTAACGGGCGCGAGCCTCCGCCGGCAGCTTGAGCATTCGCACGAAGTGCGTCGGCACCCATTGGGCGCTGGTGACGCGGTAGGTCTGGATGTCGGCCAGAGCCTGCTCGGCGTCGAAACGCTCCATCAGTATGACCGTGCCGCCGATGGCCTGCAGCGCCATCGACCAGCCTAGCGGCGCGGCGTGATAGAGAGGCGCTGGGGAAAGATAGACGGTCGTCTCGTCCCAGCCATACAGCGCCTGGCCGACCACGGAGAGTGGATTGGGGGCATCGATCGGCTGCGGTCCATCCACGCCGGCGCGCCGGACCCCCTTGGGCCGGCCCGTGGTCCCGGACGAATAGAGCATGGCGGCGCCCGCGCTCTCATCGGCGATCGGCGTCGTGGGAAACGCTTCCCGGGCCCCCTCGAAGCTGCGGTAGGGCTGCGTCGCGCCATCGACCATGAGCAGCTCGACGCCGGGGATCAGAGGCGCCGTCGCCAGGGCCGCCGGCGCGACGCCGGCCGAGGCGATCAAGGCCTTGGCCCCGCTGTCGTGCACGATGTATTCGACCTCGCCAGGGGTCAACTTCGATGAAATGCAGGTGAACCTCACACCGGATCGTTGCGCCGCCCAAAGCACCTCGTAGTAGCGCGGCGAGTTGTCCATGAAGAGCGCGATGGCGTCGCCAGCGCCAATGCCCAGGCTGCGCAAAAGGTGTGCGCCCTGGTTGGAGCGCGCATCGAGTTGAGCATAGGTCACGGTCTCGCCCGAGGCGGCCATGATGTAGGCGGCCTTGTCTGGGTGCGACCTAGCATGGTGCGACGGATGCATGACGTCAGGCCGCCAAGGCCTGGGGAGGAGCGCGGCCGAGGATCATGTCGGCCGCCTTCTCGGCAATCATGATCGTAGGCGCGTTGGTGTTACCGGACACCAAGCGCGGCATGATCGAGGCATCGACAACCCGCAGGCCTTCGAACCCGCGCACGCGTAGCTCCGCATCGACTACCGCGCCGGCATCGTGGCCCATCCGGCAGGTGCCCACCGGATGGTAGATGGTGGTGCCCGCCAGCCGCGCATAGGCGAGCAGAGCCTCGTCGCCCTCGACGCCGGGCCCAGGCGCCATCTCATGGTCGATCCATGGCGCCAGCGCGGCCTGGGCGGCAATGGCTCGACCCCACTTTAGCGACGCTACCGCAACTTCCTGGTCGAGGGGATCGGCGAGATAGTTGGGCGTGATGGCCGGATGGCGCGAAGGGTCGGGAGAGGTGATGCGAATGTGCCCCCGGCTCTCCGGGCGCAGCTGGCACGGAGCGATGGTCAGGCCCGGCTGGCTTTCCAGCTCCATCTTCCCTGACGCGAGCTTTTCGATGTCCATGGTCGCCGGCAGGATATGGAACTGGATGTCGGGTCCAGCCAGATCCGGCCGCGACTTGCAAAACGCGGCGATATGCGCGGCCGACAGAGTCAGCAAGCCGCGGCGCTGGAACAGGTATTTGAGCGTCTCGCCGACGAAACGCGCGCCCTTGGTGAGCTCGTTCACCGAAACGGTGCCGGCCTTCAGGCGCCAGTTCTCGGTCATCACATAGTGGTCCTGGAGGTTTTCGCCGACGCCAGCCAGGTCGGCGATCACCTCGATACCGGCGCTGTTCAGCAGCGCGGCCGGCCCGACCCCCGACAGTTGTAGCAGCTGGGGGGAATTGACCGCGCCTCCGCACAGGATCACCTCGCGAACGGCCTTGGCGACGCGGCGGGCCCCTCCCTGAAGAAACTCCACGCCCATCGCCTTCCTGCCTTCGAAAATCACCTTGGCCGCGAGGGCCCGGGTCTCGACCCGCAGATTGGGACGGCCCATGGCCGGGTGGAGATAGGCGACGGCGGCCGAGCAGCGCTGACCGTTCCTCACTGTCAACTGGTAGTAGCCGACTCCCTCCTGATCGGCGCCGTTGACGTCGGGATTGCGGGGCAGGCCCGCCTGAACGCACGCCTCGACCACCGCGTCGGAAACCTCATGGGTCTGGGTGACGTCGGACACATTGAGCGGGCCGCCCACGGCGTGGTGGTCGCCCGCCCCGCGCTCCTGGTTCTGAGCCCGCAGGAAATAGGGGCGCACATCGTCCCAGCCCCAGCCTTCGCAGCCGAGCTGGCGCCAGCCGTCGTAATCGGCGTGCTGGCCGCGGATGTAGAGCAGGCCGTTGATCGAGGATGAGCCGCCCAGCACCTTGCCACGCGGCCAGACATGCACCCGCCCGCCGGTGCCGGCGTCCGGCTCCGTCGAGAACAGCCAGTTCACCTTGGGGTCCTTCAGGGTCTGGGAGTAACCGACCGGCACATGGATCATCAGGTTCGAAAGGAACTGCGAGACGTTGTGTGTCGGCCGGTCGTCGCCGCCGGCCTCGAGCAGGAGCACACGGGTGCGGCCGTCGGCGGACAGGCGGTTGGCCAGGACACAGCCCGCCGACCCAGCGCCGACGATGACGATGTCCGCCGAAATGTCTTCCGCCATTCTCTCTTCTCCCACGCCTCGTCCCCGCGATCCTTATGACGCGCCGGGGCTGGAGGCGTAAAGGGTTCGGACTTGCGGCCCCGCCGTTATTGACTCCCGGCGCGTAAGCCCCGCGCGAATACGAAACCCGTCAAACAGGAGACGCCGACATGACCAGCCCCGCGTTCGAGACCCTGCTCTATGCGGTCGAGGATGGCATCGCCACGGTCACCCTCAATCGTCCCGATCGTCTGAACGCCTTCACCGCCCGCATGATGTCCGACATGATCGCCGCCTTCGACGCTACCGACGCAGACGACGCGGTCAAGGCCGTGATCGTCACAGGGGCCGGTCGAGGCTTCTGCGCCGGCGCCGACCTTGGAGCGGGCGGAGCGACGTTCGACTACACCGCCACGACCGATCCCACCCGCCTGGAAGCGAGGGTCGGCGGCGTCCAGCGCGACGGCGGCGGGCGTCTCACCCTGCGCATCTATCAGAGCCTCAAACCGGTCATCGCAGCCGTCAACGGGCCTGCTGTAGGTGTCGGAGTGACAATGCAGCTGCCGATGGACCTGAGACTCGCTTCGACGTCCGCGCGCTTCGGCTTCGTGTTCGCCCGTCGCGGTATTACGCCAGAGGCGGCGTCGTCCTGGTTTCTGCCAAAGCTCGTCGGAATGCAGACGGCGCTGGAGTGGTGCTATACCGGGCGTGTATTCGGCGCCCAGGAAGCCTTGGACAAGGGTCTCGTACGCTCGCTGCACGAGCCGGATCAGCTATTGCCGGCCGCGCGGGCCCTCGCCCGCGAAATCATCGACAACACGGCGCCCGTATCCATTGCCCTGACGCGGCAACTGCTCTGGCGCATGGCCGGCGCCGATCAACCAATGGAAGCTCACAGAGCCGACAGCCGGGCCATTCAGGCCAGGGGCGCCTCCGCCGATGCTCGCGAAGGCGTGACATCGTTTCTCGAAAAGCGCGCGCCGGACTATCCCGACCGCGTCTCGAGCGATGTTCCCGACATCTGGCCGCACTGGTCCAAGCGTGAGTTCAGTTAACCGGCGCCGTGCTACTCATCTGGGACGACACCGCCCACTCTGAGCCTGTCCCGGACGATGAAGAATCAAGTCCGGCCAACGATAAAATGCTTGTCCGCGTCGCGGAACCTGCATAAGAGCGGGCGCACTGAACGCCGTATGCGCGTGGGTTACATTGTCTCGTTAAAACCGAAAGAAGAGTCCATGGAAGACAAGGCTGAAATTATCGAGATGACGGCGGAGATCGTGGCCGCCTATGTCGAAAACAACACTATCTCCACCGGCGACCTGCCCGCTCTGATCCAGAGTGTTCACCGCGCGCTCACCTCGGTGTCGGCTGGCGTCGAGGCGGTGGAAGCGGCCCCGAAGGAACCTGCCGTGCCCGTGCGCCGGTCGATCACGCCCGACTTCTTGGTGTGCCTGGAAGATGGACGCAAGTTCAAGTCGCTCAAACGGCACCTGCGCACCAAGTACAACCTCAGCCCCGAAGACTACCGTAGCAAATGGGGTCTGGCAAAGGACTACCCGATGGTGGCGCCGAATTACGCCAAGGCGCGCTCGGATCTCGCCAAGCAGATGGGCCTAGGTCAGGGCGGTCGCCAGGCCGCCAAGGCGCCGCCGGCCAAGCGCGGCCGCTCGGCTTCCTGAGGCAAAGCGGTCTGGACGACCCGTCATGGCGCGGCGCTCGCGCCGGCCATGGCGGCGTCCACGCGGATTCTCTCGACCATCGAAAACAAGCCGTTCGAGCGCTGGCGCGACAGCGCGCCGGTGAGGCCCAGCCGCCTGAAGGCCCCTTCGGCGTCGAAGGCGAGAATGTCGGCGGCTGTGCGGCCGCTGTAGAGCTGCAGCAGGATCGCGATCAGGCCGCGGACGATGTGGGCGTCCGAATCGCCGCCAAAGCTGAGCGTGTCCGATGGTCCCAGTCCGGTCACAAGCCACACTTGGCTGGCGCAGCCCCTGACCTTGTTGGCGTCGCTATGCTCGGCCTCCGTAAGCGGCGGGAGGGCACGACCGAGGTCGATCACATAACGATACCGTTCCTCCCAATCCCCAAGAACGTCGAATTCTTCGCAGAGCGCCTCCAGCGCGGCATCGATGGCGGATGGACGAGAAGGCGGCGAGGTCATGCCGGCCGATGTGGCCCCGGCGGACGGCGCTGGCAACCTCGCTCCTCTTTTGGCGCGGTGGCGCGCATAGTTGCGACGTGACCGGCCCCAGTTCTGCTTCCGACTTGATTCTGGCCGAACTCGCGCATGAACTCCGCACGCCCCTGGGTGCGATCATCGGATTCGCAGACGCGATGCGAGAGGAGGCGTTTGGCCCTCTGAACACGCGCTACGGCGAATGTGCCCAGGCGATCCATGACGCGGGCGCTCACCTGCTTGCGATGGTGGAAGACCTGACCAGCTTGGCGCGGCCCAAGCCCGCGCCTTACGAGACGTTCGACGCCATGGAGGCAACGCGACGCACCGTGGCGCTGATGGCCGGCGCCGCCGGCGGCGCCGGTGTGGCGCTGGCCTGCCTCGAGCCGGCGACCCGGATCGAGGTCCTGGCTCAACCGGTCGCCATCCGCCGCATACTCATCAATCTGATCGCCAACGCCATCGCGGCGACGCCGCGCGGCGGCCGGATCGACGTCGTCGTGGCCGCGGACGGGGCGGACCTGGTCCTGGCCGTAAACGACAGCGGCCCTGGCCTCGCGGTCGCGTCGAAGGGCCGGGGACTGGGCCTCGCCCTGGTCGAGGCTCTGTGCACGACGTTGGGCGGGACCCTGGCGATCGGACACTCCCCGGTTGGAGGGGCCGCGCTCCTGGTGCGCCTGCCGATTGTGGCCGGCGTCTGAGCCGTGCGACTCTCCAGCGACATCTGGGTCTACGCCCTGATCCGCCGAGTTGAACTCGCAGGATCGTTCGCCACGGTGGCGCGCAAAGGCGATGCGCGCGCGGGCGCCGTCGTCGTCAAGACATTGGACCGGCGCTCGGGCGCGGCCCGTCTTTGGTCCGAGACGATCGGACCGGATGGTGAGACACTGTGGATGCAACCGGCGGACTACCCGTCGGAGGACGATGCTGACGCCTGGCTAGGCCGGGCGGCCCGGGTCGACCCGGACCTTTGGGTGGTCGAGATCGAAGACGCCAACGGTGCGCGCGTCCTCACCGAGGCCGTGGACGACCGCTGAGAGCGTGCTATCGCCCGGCGCATGTCCGCCAACTCTCCCGCCGCCCAGGCCGCGCGCCGACGCACCTTCGCCATCATCAGCCACCCCGACGCCGGCAAGACGACCCTGACCGAAAACCTGTTGCTCGCGGGCGGCGCCATCCGCGCGGCCGGGGCCGTGCGGGCGCGGGGCGAGCAGCGGCGCACCCGCAGCGACTGGATGAAGATCGAACGCGAACGAGGTATTTCCGTCTCGGCCAGCGCCATGACGTTCGATCACGCCGGTCTGATGTACAATCTGCTCGATACGCCGGGCCACGAGGACTTCTCGGAGGACACCTATCGCACGCTGACCGCCGCCGACGCCGCGGTGATGGTGTTGGACGCCGCCAAGGGGATTGAGCCGCAGACGCTCAAGCTGTTCGAGGTGTGCCGGCTGCGCGACATTCCGATCATCACCTTCATCAACAAGATGGATCGCGAGGCGCAGGATCCGTTCGCGTTGCTGGACGAGATCGCGGCGAAGCTGGCGCTGGACCCGGCCCCGCTCTACTGGCCGGCCGGTTCCGGGAACCGGTTCAAGGGCATGATCGATCTGCGCCATGACCGCTTTCTTCCGTTCCGCAGGCAGCCGGACGGCCACGGCGCGCCGATGGCGCTCAACTCCAACGCCCTTGGCGCCTTCCTGGACCCGGAGGCGCGCGAGGAGGCCGAGGAGGGCGCGTTGCTGGTCAGAGCGGCGTCGAAACCGTTCGATCCCCAGAGCTTTCGCGAAGGTCACATGACACCGGTGCTTTTCGGTTCGGCGCTGCGACATTTCGGCGTCGCTCAATTGCTTGATGGGTTGGGTGCCTATGCGCCGCCGCCGGGCATGGTCGCGGCGCGCCGCTCCGGCGAGGAGACGCATGTCGCGCCGGGCGACGACGAGGTGTCAGGGTTCGTGTTCAAGATCCAGGCCAATATGGACCCCAACCATCGCGACCGGGTCGCTTTCGTCCGCCTCGCGTCGGGCCGTTTCAGCCGGGGCATGAAGCTCAAGGTGCAGAACACCGGCCGCCAGATGAGCGTCAACGCTCCGATACTGTTCCTGGCGTCGGACCGGGAGCTGGCCGAGGAGGCGTTCGCCGGCGATGTGATCGGCATTCCGAACCACGGCGTGTTGCGCGTGGGGGACAGCCTCTCGGAAACGGGCGCCCTTCGTTTCGCTGGCCTGCCCAATTTCGCGCCCGAGATCCTGCGCCGGGTCAGGGTCACCGATCCGTTGAAGGCCAAGCATTTGAAAAAGGCGCTCGAGGGTTTGGCCGAGGAGGGCGTGACCCAGCTCTTCCGGCCAGTGCTCGGCTCGGACTTCGTGGTCGGGGCCGTGGGCCAGTTGCAATTCGAGGTCATGGCTGATCGTCTGGGCGGGGAGTTCGCCCTGGACGTCGTGTTCGAGCCGGCGCCTTACGCCGAGGCCCGGTGGCTGGCGGGGGCCAAGGCGGATGTGGACGATTTCGCCGCCAAGCATCAGACCGCCATGGCTCGGGACATCGACGATCAGGCGGTCTTCCTGGCGAAGTCGGCCTGGGAGATCGGCTACGTCGCCGAACGCTATCCGAACGTGGCGTTCGAGCGGACGCGGGAACGCGGTTAGTGCCGACAGCCGCAAGCGCCGTCTATGGGGCGCCGGCCAGCGAGGTCGTGGCTACGCCGCCAGGGGCCCTGCAGCTCTCGCCGCTCTTCGTCGGATCGCACCGTATCGAAGACTTGGCCCCAGCGAGCCTCACGGGCTGCGTGATCGCCGCGCCGCCCGGAACACTGGAGCGCAATTTCGTTTTCGCCCACGCGCTGCGCTCGCTCCAGGCCGGCGGTGAGCTCATCGCCAGCGCGCCCAAGGCGAAAGGCGGAGCCCGGATCGGAGGGGAACTGGCGAGGTTGGGGTGTGAAGTAGAGGAGACGTCCCGCCGCCACCATCGCATCTGTGTCTGCCACCGGCCTGAAAAGACCGCCGAGCTCGCAGGCGCGATCACCGCCGGCGACCTGCAATGGTTGTCGACGCTCGGGCTGTGGTCCCAGCCGGGCGTTTTCAGCTGGGACAGGTTGGATCCGGGCAGCGCCCTGCTCGCCTATCACGTCCGGGGGTTGACCGGGGCCGGGGCCGACCTGGGATGCGGCGTTGGGGTCCTCGCGCGGGAGGCTTTGACGTCGACCGGCGTCGTTCAAATGGCGTTGGTCGATCAGGATCGCCGAGCCCTGGACGCGGCCCGGCGCAACCTCGACGATCCGCGGGCAACGTTCCTGCACGGCGACGCGCGCCGATTCGATCAGCCGATGGGAGAACTGGACTTCGTGATCATGAATCCACCGTTCCACAACAACGGCGTTGAAGATCGCGAGCTGGGCGCGGCCTTCATCGCCAGCGCGGCGAGACTGTTGAGGAAAGGCGGTATCTGCCGTCTGGTGGCCAACGTTGCGCTGCCCTACGAGGACGCTTTGGCGCGGGACTTCGCACGCACGAAGCTCCTGGCCCGCGCCGGCGGGTTCAAGGTGCTGGAGGGCCAGCGTTGAGCGGCGCGCCGACCGCGCGACTGGACCGGCTGCTGGCCAACCTCGGCTACGGCTCGCGCCGTGAAGTCCAGGCCTTGATCGCTGCGGGCGGCGTGGTCATTAGCGGCGCCAGGGTGCACGACGGCGGCGTAAAGGTTGCGATCGAGGCTGACCTGCCCGACCGGCTGACCGTGCGCGGGGCCCCGGTCGATCCGCCGGCGCCTCTGACCTTGATGCTCCACAAGCCCCTCGGCCTGGTCTGCTCCCACTGTGAGCCGGGACGCAGCGTCTATGAGCTTCTGCCTCGGCGGTGGCGGGCGCGCGACCCGGTGCTTTCGAGTATCGGACGATTGGACGCCGACACCACGGGCCTGCTGCTGATAACCGACGACGGCCCGCTTCTTCACCGCATCATTTCGCCGCGTGCCCAGGTGACCAAGCAATACCATGTGACGCTCGCTCGGCCGCTCGCAGGAAACGAGGCGGCGGTGTTCGCCGCCGGGGGGCTGATGCTCGACAGCGAAGTAAGCCCGTTGGCGCCGGCTACGCTCGAACCGCTCACCGATCGCACAGCCCACCTGACCCTCACCGAGGGGCGCTATCATCAGGTGCGACGCATGTTCGCCGCCGTCGGCAATCACGTCACCGATCTGCACCGGAATCGCGTCGGCTTGCTCGAACTCCCGGCCGACCTCGCGCCGGGCGCGTTCCGAATCCTGACCACCGCCCAGCGACAGGCGCTCTTCGAGTTCTGACCCGACGGCTTCAGCGGCCGCTCCACCACCTGAGAACTCGGCGTTCGACGGTCTGGAACACCAGGTGCACAGCCGCGGCCATGAGGGCCAACGCCAGTATGGCGGCGAACATGCTGGCGGTCTGCAGGCGATTGCCGGCTTCCAGAATACGCCAGGCCAATCCCTGCGCGCCGCCCGAGCCGGCGACGAATTCCGCCACCACGGCGCCAATGATGGCCAGGCCGGAGGCCACCTTGGCGCCCTCGACGATGAACGGCAGGGCGGAAGGAAGGCGCAAGCGCCAGAGGCGCTGCAGAGGCCGCGCGCCATAGAGATCGAACAGGCGCTCGAGGTCCGGATCCGATGCAGCCAGTCCCCGCGCCGTTCCCGAGAAAATGGGGAAGAAGGCAACGATGGCGGCGAGGACCACGATCGCCCGGCCGGGATGATCGACCCCAGCCCAGATCACGACCAGTGGGGCGATTGCGACCACCGGCGTCACCTGGAGAGCGACGGCCAGAGGACGCACCGCCTGATCGAAGGTGCGGCTCAGGCTGACACCCAGCGCCAGAGCGCCTGCGAACATGAACGCGACCGCAAGCGCCTCGAGCGCCATGGCAAGGGTCCGCCAAGCCGAGATCAGCAGCATGGGCAAGGCGGCGAGGAATGCCGAGCCGATCGCCGAGGGTGCCGGCAGAAGGTATTCAGGCACGTGCGTGAGTCGGCAGGCCAGCTCCCAAGCGGCCAGAAGCAAGGCGACCAGGCCGATGGGCGCGGCGAAGCCTGAGAGACGGGTCACGCCGGCGCAGACATGGCCTGGGCGAGGTGGCCGGAAATCGCTTCGACCGCCGCTCGAAAGCCCTCGGTGACACGAAAGCCCGGCGCGCGCGGCGAAGGCGTCCTAACGACGGTTTCGCTCGCAAGCCGGCCGGGGCCGGGCGTCATCACCAAGACGCGGCTGGCCATATAGACCGCCTCCTCGACGTTGTGTGTCACGAACACGATGGCTGGACCGGCCTGTGACCACAGGTGCACCAGATCATCGGCCAAGCCGCGCCGGGTGATCTCATCCAGAGACGCGAACGGCTCGTCCAGGAGCAGGACTTTTGGCTCTGTCACGAGCGAGCGCGCCAGGGAGACCCGCATCGCCATGCCGCCGGACAGTTGCGCCGGCCGGGCGGCGGCGGCGTCGGCCAGACCGACGCTGCTCAATCCGGCGGTCGCCCGAGCGCGAGCTTCCGATCGGCCTAGCCCGGTCAGCTCGAGCGGCAAGGCGACGTTGGCGGTCGCATCGAGCCACGGCGCAAGCGTGGGCGACTGGAACACCACCGCGGTCTCGCCCCGGCCCGCGGCTCTGCGCACGACGCCCCGCGTCGGGGCTTCCAGCCCGGCCAGGAGGCGCAGGGCGGTCGACTTGCCGCAGCCGGATGGCCCGACAAGGGCGACGATCTCACCCGCCGCCAGCGCAAGGTCGAATGGCCCCAGCGCGCGGCCGCGACCGGGATAGTCCACTTCCGCCCGCTCGAGGCTGGCGACGACCGGAGCCACGGCCAAGGACCTATTTCGAGCCGGTGGGTAGAAACGCCAGGGAATAGGCGCTCTTGTAGTCGAGGGACTTAGCGTAGACGCCCTTGTTGGACGCCACCGAAAAGAAGGCGGCCCATCGCGCATCGGTCATGGCGCCGATCCCCCCCCTCGCCGTATCGCCTGACAGCACGATCCCGTACGAGCGCATCTTCTCACGCGCCTGAGCCAGCACGTCCTCGGTCATCTCGGGGTTGGCCTTGAGGATCAGCGCATCGCCCGGCTTCGGGTCGCCGGTGAGATAGGCCTTCCAGCCGGCGGCGCTGGCCTCGACGAACGCACGGACGGCGGCCGGCTTGGACGCGATGAGCCGGTCCGGCGCCAGCACCATGCTGGCATACCCGGGGTAGCCGTCGTCGGCCAGCAGGAAGACCTCCGGTTTGAAGTGGGCCTGCTTCTCCAGCGTGTAGGGCTCGGACGTTAGATAGCCCTGCTGCACGAGCCTCTTGTTGGCCAGGAATGGCGCATTGTTGAAGGTATACTTGCGGACCTGGGAATCAGAGAAGCCATACTTGGCCTTGAGCCACACCCAGAACGCGGTGACTGACGCGTCGGAGAGAAGAATCGGGTGGCCTTTCATGTCTGCCAGAGAGCGGATGCCGGCGTCGGGGTGGGCGAGCAGGACCTGCGGATCTTTTTGCATGTAGGCCGCCACCGCGCGGACCGGCACGTGCTCGGCGGCCAGATTCATGACGATGAAACTGTTCGAGCCGATGCCCATCTCCACCGCGCCCGATGCCACGAGCTGCGGCACGTTCACGCCAGGACCTCCGGACAGGATGCTCACATTCAGGCCACGCCTTGCATACTCGCCATTGGCCAGGGCCTCATAGAAACCGCCCTGCTCAGCCTCCGCGCGCCAGTCGGTTGCGAACCGAACCGCGGTCCGGCCCGGGACTGGCGCCGGCGCCGGGGAGCAGGCCTGCACGAGCAGCGCTGCGGCTAAAGCGCAAACACCGACGATCTTGATCATGCCATCGCCCCCCGCGATCGGGACGCTAAACCGGGGGCGACCGCAAGCCAAGGGCGGTCTCACTGACATCCGAGGCGGAGATCACGCCACTGAAGGCATGAAGTTCGACAACAGATGATCACCTAACAGTCGCGCAAACTCAGACGAATAGTGCATCTTGTCAGCGAAACCGCGCGACTCGCCGAAGGCGTGCAACATCGCCGTGGGATCGAAAAAGCGGATGCCCAGAACGTCGGCACAATGCGCCACCTCGGCCGCGAACGCCAGCCGGTCGGACGCCAGCACGCCGCTCGAATCGGTGGCCGTCACCTTGGAGAGAAACACGATTCGTTCCCCCCCGAGTCGGTGCGCAATATGAGCCATGTCGGCCATCAGCTCGCTCTCGATCTGAGTGTGCACCACCACGGATAAGAGGAAATCCTGAGTGTCCGACGTGAGCTCGCAGTAGTCAGGCTCGCGCGAAATCCGCTCTCGAACCGCGGCTTCGTCGCTCCATGACCCGTGCCAGAGGATGTCCCAGAGGGTTGGGGCGCCTTCGCGCCTGAGGAATTCCGCGACCGCACCCTGCTGGAGGAACTTTCCCTCCCATTCGATGATCTTTGGATTGGAAATCTCGATGAAGTAGACGTCGGCGGTTTCGCCGATGCCTGTTTCCCGCCAATGCAAGTGGTTTGGGTTGAGCAGCTCGCGCAGCGAGACCGGAATTGTGAACTCCGCGAACATGTACCTGATCTGCTGTATTATTTCCTTGGTGTTATAGATGAGGCCATAGTGCCCGGAGGCTCGGACTCGCACCCCGCGCTCGAGGCGAGCCTGGTTGATTAGATTGTGGATCCGGCAACTGCCGATCGGCATGATCGTGGGCGCGGGCATGGACCTTTTCGAGTGGGGACGGACAACGCCTCATACGGGTTCGATACCCCGCGTCAATCGCGCGCCGCAGCGCCGCGCGCCAAGCTGTCGCGGCGCTCCTCCAATTCCAGCCAGTCGTGCTCTGTGGCGGCGAGAGTAGCGCGCGCGGCGGCCAGATCGTGCAGGGCGCGATCGAACGCCCCGCGGTCGCGGGCGAATAGGCGCGGATCCGCAAGTGTCACCTCCAGGCCAGCGATGGTCTCGGCGAGAACGGGCAGCGCCGCTTCGGACTCCGCCAAACGGCGGCTCTCCGCGTAGGAAAGCTTGGCCGCCGGCCGGGCCGGCGCGCGCCGAGAGGCAGGCGTTGCGTCCACGGCCGCTCTCGACGGCGCGGTCGCCAAGAAGTCCGGATTTTGCGCTACGAAGTCGGACCATCCTCCAGGCGTCTCGACGACCCGGCCGCGTCCATCCAGCGCTATGGTCGAGGTCGCCAGCCGGTCGATGAAATCGCGATCGTGGCTGACAAGGATCAGGGTGCCCGCGTAGTCGCCGAGCGTCTCCTCCAGCAACTCGAGGGTGCCCATATCGAGATCGTTGGTCGGCTCGTCGAGCACCAGCAGATTGGAGGGCCGGGCAAGGGCGCGAGCCAGGAGCAGGCGGTTTCGCTCGCCGCCCGAGAGGCTAGCGACAGGCTGGCGCAGCTGGTCGTCGCGGAAAAGAAAGTCGCTCGCATAGGCGGCTACATGCCGGTGCGTTCCCTGCACCATGACCTGGTCGCCGCCGTCCGGCGCCAGCGCCTGTAGAAGCGTCAGACCGCCGTCGAGGTCGACCCGGGCCTGGTCGACGTAGGCCAGTTCCAGACGGGCGCCTAGGGTCACCTGTCCGGCGTCCGGCGCCATCTCGCCAAGCAGAAGTCTGACGAGGGTGGTTTTGCCGGCGCCATTGGGTCCGACGATCGCCACTCGCTCGCCCCGAAGGATGCGGGTCGAGAAGTCCTTCAGCAGCGACCGACCACCGAGCGTCTTGGCTATCGCTTTCGCCTCAATCACCCGCCGGCCCGAGGCCGACCCCGACTCGGCGGCGAAACTGAGCGCCCCTCGCGCCAGGCCCAGCCGTTCGGACTTCTCCGCGCGCAACGCCAGAAGCCGGCGCCGCCGGCCCTCGTTTCGCGCCCTTCGGGCGGTGACGCCGAACGCCAGCCAATGCTGTTCACGCTCGATCGCCTTGTTCAGTCGGCGTTCCGTCTCGACCTCCGCCGCCTCAACGCCGGCGGCCCAGGCGTCAAAGCCCGCGAACCCGGCGTTCAGGCGGCGCACCCGACGTCCCTCCAGCCAGAAGCAACGTGAAGTGACCCGCTCCAAAAATGCCCGGTCGTGGCTGACGATAAGGGTTGCGGCGCGGGATCGCGTGAGTCGCGCCTCGAGAGATTGAATGGCGAGGATATCGAGATGGTTGGTCGGCTCATCGAGCAGCAGTACATCGGGCGCTTCGGCGAAGGCTCGCGCCAGGGCGGCACGCCGCGCCTCCCCGCCGGAAAGCCCGGTCGTTGCGCGACGCGGATCCAGGCCGAGCGACTCGAGCGCCGCCTGCGCCATGTGAGGCAGCGCTCCGCCCGCCTCGGCGTGAGCCTGCAATGTTTCGCCCTCGAAGCGCGGCTCCTGCGCCACCATGACGACTCGCAGGCCGGGGCGGGCGAACCGCTCGCCGGCATCCGGCGCCGTTAAGCCGGCCAGCATGCGCAATAGAGTGGATTTGCCGGCGCCGTTGCGTCCCACCAGGCATCCGCGGGAACCCGCCTCGATCGCCAGGTCGACCCGATCGAACATGGTCCTGCGGCCGTCGGCGAGCGACACCCCCTTCAGACTGAGCAGAGGAGCGGACATTCGTCGAAGGTTCCGTTGTCTCTCACGATCGCGCCGAGGAACTCTAGGTC
Source organism: Caulobacterales bacterium (assembly GCA_038226475.1). Classification (GTDB taxonomy): domain Bacteria; phylum Pseudomonadota; class Alphaproteobacteria; order Caulobacterales; family Caulobacteraceae; genus Acaudatibacter. The sequence goes on from JBBRQK010000008.1 coordinate 124,396, forward strand.
ACTACGACAGCGAGTGTCGCCTGCAGCGCGATCCGCCGTTTTATTTCTGGAGCACGTTGGCTCTATGGCGATTCCGTCTCCGAGCATCTTGCTCTAGGACGGGTTCGGCATGACGGCGAGACCCTTCTGGGAAAGTAAGTCCCTGGCGCAAATGACGAACGCCGAATGGGAGAGCCTGTGCGACGGCTGTGGACTGTGCTGTCTCATCCGCTTCGAGGATGAAGACACCGGCGAGATCGTCCCGACCAGGGTGGCTTGCCGACTGTTCGACGCGGACCTCTGCCGCTGCTCGGACTATGCGGATCGCCGCCGCCAGGTGCCCGATTGCATCCAGCTGACACCCGACAACATCTCCGCTCTTCGTTGGATGCCACTCAGTTGCGCCTATCGACGCGTGCATGAGGGCCGCGGACTTGCCGCCTGGCATCCGCTCGTGTCGGGCGATCCGGCCTCTGTCCATGCCGCCGGCGTCTCCGTGCGGGGAGAGACAATCAGTGAAAGCGTCCTGTCTGACCCTGATGATGCGGTCGGCTTCATGGCGCGAGATCTATTGGACGAGCGCGGCACGGACCAGCCATGACCGTCAACGGACCCACCCCTGTTGCTAATATGCAACATTCGCACTTGCACTCGTGCTACGCTACCTTACCTCACGAACTTCGGTATCTTCGAGGACCACGGATTGGCGGGCGATCCCTATCAGGAGCTGGGTGTTGCGCGGACCGCGACCGCCGCCGAGATCCGCAAGGCTTTCCACAAGCTTGCCAAGGCGCACCATCCGGACGCCAACCCAGGCAACAAGGACTCCGAGGAGCGTTTCAAGCGCATGAGCGGCGCGTTCGATCTGCTGGGCGACGCCGACAAACGCCGGAAGTTCGACGCTGGGGAGATCGACGCCGACGGACGTGAGATCACGCGCGGTTATGCGGGCAATCCGTTTGCGCAAGGCGGCGCCAGCCGGTCGGCCGAATTCGAGGGAGTAGACCTGAACGACATCCTGGGCGAGATGTTCTCCGGCGGTCGAAGGGGTGGTTTCGCCTCCCGCGGCGCCGACGTGCGAGCTCGGCTGGATATCGATCTGGAAGACGCGATCTTGGGGGCCACGCGGCGCGTCGCTTTCTCGGACGGGCGGACGCTGGATATCGCCATACCGGCAGGCGCCGCCGATGGACAAGTGCTGCGCCTCAAGGGCCAAGGCTCGCCCGGGCGCGCAGGCGCCGGCGATGCACTGATAGAGCTGGCCTTAAGGCCGCACCCTATCTATCGGCGCGAAGGCGACCAGTTGGTCATGGATCTTCCGGTGTCGGTTCCCGACGCCGTGCTCGGGGGCAAGGTCGAGGCCCCCACGCCGGAAGGGCCTGTGAATCTGAACGTTCCCAAGGGCTCCAATTCAGGCTCGACCCTGCGCCTGAGGAAACGCGGCCTGGCGGACGCTAAGGGCCGTCGCGGCGACCTGTTGGCGCGACTGGTCGTCACCCTGCCCGATCAAGAGGATGCGGCGCTCGAGGCGTTCGCCCAGTCCTGGCGGCGGGACCGTCCGTACGCACCGCGAGCCAGGCCCTGACACCCTTTGTCACTCCCCCGGGCGGGAGCCGTTCAGATACCATTCAGGCGGCCCTGGCACCCTGTGCGGCCTGATGAGATTGCGCGTCTTCATATTAGCCGCGCTGGCCGCCTTCGTTTTGACGGAGCCCAGCGCCGCCCAGGATCGGGGCCGTTCCCAGCGCGATTATCCGCGGCGCGAGGTCGATTTAAGGGCTGGGCAACCCGTGCGCGGCTATCCTGGCGGCGGCCCGCCGCAACGACCTCCACCCCGTAGCGAAATGAATGGGCCGCCGGGTCCGATGCGCTACCGAGGTCCACCCGTCGGCTACCCCCCGCCGCGCGACCTCAAAGCCTACCCGCGCTTTCGCGAGGCGGCACCGCCTCCCTGGCGCGAGCGGCCGAACCCGTCCAGCGCTGGACGGGGAGACTTCAGGGGCGCGCCGCTCGGTCCTCTGATCGCCAACCTCCAGCGTCACGAGCCGCGTGGCCGACTGCTCGACACCGCCATCGAACGCCAGGGCGAGCGCCCCGTCTACCGCGTGCGCTGGCTGACCAAAGACGGCCGGCGAGTGGACTATATCCTGGACGCCGAAACCGGCGCCTACCTGAGCGGCAGATAGGACTGTCCGATGCGCATACTTCTGGTCGAGGACGACCGCGATCTGACCCGCCAGCTCAAATTGGCCCTGAGTGACGCAGGCTACGCTGTCGACCACGCACCAGACGGTGAAGAGGCAGCGTTTCTCGGGGAGACCGAGCCTTACGACGCCATCGTGCTGGATCTGGGATTGCCGAAGCTGGACGGCGCCTCCGTTCTGGAAGGCTGGCGCCGCGCGCAAATTTCAACGCCGGTGCTGATTTTGACCGCGCGCGGCGCCTGGAGCGAAAAGGTCGCTGGCTTCGACGCCGGCGCCGACGACTATCTTACCAAGCCCTTTCATACCGAAGAACTTCTGGCGCGATTGCGCGCCCTTGTTCGGCGATCGGCAGGGCATGCCGCGCCTAGTCTTGCGTGCGGGGCGCTGCGGTTGGACCCGAGGGCGGCCCGCGCCACAGTCGCCGGCGAGCCTCTGCGCCTGACATCGCTCGAATATCGGATGCTGCACTATCTGATGATGCACCAGGGTCGGGTGATCAGCCGCACAGAACTGGTCGAACACCTCTATGATCAGGATTTTGATCGCGATTCCAATACCATCGAGGTCTTCATCGGCCGGGTGCGCAAGAAGATCGGACCCGACCGTGTGCAAACGGTGCGCGGCCTGGGCTACCGTCTCGCGCCGCTGGAGGGCGAGGCGAACGAGGCGTGACGCTGTCGTTGGCCGCGGAGTCGCGACGCCGGCCTTCGCTGGTCAGGCGCCTTGTCGTGCTCGCCGCCGCGTGGAGCCTAGGCGTGCTCGCGGTGGCGGGAGTTTCGCTCTCGCTCTATTTCAACCACGTCGACACGGAGCGTTTCGACGATGGACTTTCTGACAGTCTCGATGGCCTGATCGCCGGAATTTCCGTCGAGGACGGCGTCGTCTCGGCCCCGCCTGTAACGGACCCCGGAGCGGTTCGTGTCTATTCGGGGGAGTATTGGCAGATCGCGGTGCCCGCCGCGTCCGGCGGACTCCGAGCGGTGGTTCGGTCGCGTTCGCTCTGGGACCGAACTCTGCCGCCGCCTCCGGGAGGCGCCCGAGCCTTGGCTGCCGCGCCTGGGAAGACGCTGTTTTATGACAGCCCGGGACCCCTGCATCAGCCGTTGAGGATCGGGGCGGTTCAAGCGCGGTTACCGGATCTCGCCACGCCGGTCGTGCTGATGGCCGCTCAGGATCGCACGCCGGTGAACCGGGACGTGCGAACTTTCATTACCACCATCGGCGCGGCCTTGGGCCTGCTCGGCGCCGGTCTGATCGTCGCGGTCATTGTGCAGGTGCGCGTCGGCCTTCAGCCTCTCTTCGCGCTGCGCCGTGAAGTGGCGGCGGTGCGCACCGGCGAGGCGGAGCGGGTGGCCGGGACCTATCCGATCGAGCTTGAACCACTCGCGACCGAATTGAACGCCCTCGTGGCTCACAACCAAGGCGTGGTGGAGAGGCAACGTACGCACGTGGGCAATCTCGCTCATGCGCTCAAGACGCCTCTGTCGGTGATGCTCACAGAAGCTGAACAGCGACCAGGCCCTCTTGCCGAGGTAGTCACCAGGCAAGCCCAGTCCATGAGCCAGCAGGTCGATCACCATCTGCGCCGGGCCAGGGCGGCGGCGCGCACTCAAGGCCTTGGCGAACGTACCGATGTGGCCGCCGTGGTCGAGGAACTTGCACGCACGCTCGAGAGAATTTACCGCGACAAGCTGTCCGCGGTAGACTTCGAATGCGCCGAAGGTTTGTGGTTTCTGGGCGAACGGCAAGACCTGCTGGAGATCGCCGGCAACGTGATGGAGAACGCCTGTAAATGGAGCTTCAGCCAGGTGCGTGTGACGACGGCGGCGCTGGCAGGCCTCCCGCGCCGATGGCGTTTGACCGTCGAGGACGACGGGCCTGGTCTGGCCGACGACCAGCGGGCGGAGGTACTGCGCCGTGGGGCCCGCCTCGACGAAACCGCGCCCGGTTCGGGTCTTGGCCTTTCGATCGTCGACGAACTCACCCGTGCCTACGGCGGGACCATCACCCTAAGTCGCGCCAGCCTGGGCGGCCTCCGGCTGGAGTTGGTGCTGCCGGCGGCTGACGTTTAAGCGAACGCTGCTTCCCTCGCGGCGGCGGCCGATTTTGACTATCAGAGCGCCATGATCGTCTTTTGTATCGCGGCAGCGGTTCTGGCGGCCTGCGCCGGAAGCCTTATCCTCAACCGCGCGCTCGGCGGCGTCGAAGCCGCGCCCGTCGACCCAACCGTCCACGCGTACCGTCGGGCCATGGCCGAGATCGACGAGCTCAGCGACCGCGATCTGCTGGCTCCCTCCGAACGTGGCGCCGCTCGATCCGAAGCCGCCCGCCGCCTGCTCACCGCCGCCGAACAGCAGGAACCACCTTTCACAGCTGGTTCGCACTGGACCGCGATAGCCGCCGCAACGATCGCGCCGCTGGTCGCGGGACTCATCTATCTGGGTGTGGGATCGCCCGGCGCGGTGGACCAACCATTCGCGGCCAGATTGAAGGATTGGCTGGCCGCCCCGGAGAACTACCCGCCGCCGGCCTTGGCCGCTGCACTGCGGGCCATAGCCGCACAGCGACCGGCGGACATCGAGCCTCTGCGGCGCCTTGCAGCTCTCGATCTTGGCCTCGGCGACGCGGATGGGGCCGCTCATGCGCTGCGCAAAGCAATGACCATCGACGCGAGGCGCGGCGACCTGCCCGCCGCGCTCGGCGAGGTTCTGGTGCTGAAGGATCGCGGCACTATCGGCCCTGAAGCGATGGCGCTGTTTGAGCGCGCCCTTGCCCTGGACCCCGCCTCCGCCACCGCGCGCTACTACATAGGAAGAGTGCGCATAGCCGCCGGGGACACTAGGGGCGGCCTTGCGGACTGGCACACGCTGCTCGAAACTCTGCCAGCCTACGACCCCCGCCGCCCATCCTTGTCGCGCGACATAGCCGCCGTGGAGGCGACGGGCCATCTGTTCGTCGCAAGTCCGCTGCCGCAAACGGCACAAATGTCTGGCGCTATTCGCGGCATGGTGGAGGGGCTCGCGGCTCGGTTGCGCGCGCGACCGGACGATCCAGACGGGTGGGTGCGCCTTGTTCGCGCTTACGCGGTTCTGGGAGACGGCGTCAAAAACCGCCAGGCGCTGCTCGAGGCGCGGCGACGCTTCGCTGGGAATCCTGAGGTGCTCCATTCGCTCGATACCGCCAGCCGGGCGCCCTCGAGCCTGGCGCCACCGTGATGGCCCTGCTTCCGAAAGCGCCCAAAGCGCGCCGTCGGCTGCTGGTGGTGGCGACCGCGGCGCCGGTGCTGGCTTTGGCGGCCGGCCTGGCCCTCTACGGGCTCCGCGGCTCGATTTCCTATTTCTACACACCCGCGCAGGCGCGGGCGGCGCACTTGGCCCCTGGACGCGACATTCAGCTCGGCGGATTGGTCGCCGCCGGGAGCGTTTCAAAACGGTCCGACGGCGCGGTGCGCTTCCTGGTTTCGGATCGTGTCGCGAGCGCTCTGGTCCTCTTCCGCGGCGACCTGCCCGATCTGTTCCGAGAAGGGCAGGGCGTGGTCGCGATCGGCGCGTTCGATCGTAGCGGTGTGTTCATCGCCAGCCAGATTCTCGCCAAGCACGACGAGCGGTACATGCCGCGCCAGCTGGCCTCGGCTCTCAAGGCGCGGGGCGAGTGGCGCGGAGGCGGCGCGGCGGCGGCCTATGACGGCGAGGCCAAGCCATGAGCGTCGAATTAGGACAGTTCGCCCTGGTTCTAGCCTTCTGCCTTTCGATTGCGCAGGCGGTGTTGTCGTTCGCCGCCCGAGCCCGGCGCGACGCCACCCTGGCCGGCGCTGGCGAGGGCGCCGCTCTGGCCGCATTTCTGACAGTGGCCGCCGGCTTCGCCGCGCTGATCCACGCGTTCGTGACCTCCGACTTCTCGGTAGTCAACGTCGCGGAGAATTCGCACACCGAAAAGCCGTTGATCTACAAGATCGCCGGCGCCTGGGGCAGCCACGAAGGATCGATGCTGCTGTGGTGCTTCGCGCTGACCGGCTACGGCGCCGTTCTGGCGCTGTCGCGCGGACTTCCCGCGGGCCTGAAATCACTGACGGTTGCGGTGCAGGGCGTGCTTGGCGCCCTTTTCGTCGGCTACATGGTGCTGGCGTCCAACCCGCTCATGCGTCTTGCCCAGCCACCCGTTGAAGGGCGCTCCTTGAACCCCCTGCTCCAGGATCCGGCCCTCGCCGCCCATCCGCCCTTTCTCTACGCCGGATATGTCGGTCTGTCGGTGGTCTTTTCCCTGGCGGTCGGCGCGCTCATCGAGGGGCGGGTCGACAGCGCCTGGGCCAGATGGGTGAGGCCCTGGACCCTGGCGGCCTGGAGCCTGCTGACGGTTGGAATCACCCTGGGCTCTTTCTGGGCCTACTACGAACTGGGATGGGGCGGCTGGTGGTTCTGGGACCCAGTTGAAAACGCGAGCCTGATGCCGTGGCTGATGGCGACGGCCCTGCTGCATTCAGCGGTGGTCACAGAAAAGCGCGCGGCGATGGCGTCATGGACGGCGTTCCTGGCCATTGGCGCGTTCACGCTCTCGATGCTCGGCGCGTTTCTGGTCCGGTCCGGCGTCCTCACCTCGGTTCATGCCTTTGCCGTCGATTCCCGCCGGGGCCTGCTGTTGCTGGGCATCCTGGGGCTGGCGGCCGGTTCGGCCCTGGCGCTCTTCGCCTGGAGAGCGCCGTTACTCAAAGATCGCTCTGCCTTCGCGCCGATCAGCCGCGAGAGCGCGCTGGTTGTGAACAACATCATTCTGGCGGCCGTCACCACGGCAGTATTGTCCGGGACACTATGGCCCCTGCTTCTGGAGGCGTTCGGCCGTCAGGGCGGCGTCGGCGCACCTTACTACAATCTGGTGGTCGGGACCTTGATGATGGTGGCCTTCGTCATTCTTCCGGCCGGCCCTCTGCTGGCGTGGAAACGCGGAGACGCCTTCGCGGTTTTGCAACGGCTCAGGATCGCGGCGGCGGCCGCGATCGCCGCCGCGATGCTGGTGTTCGCTTTGGTCGACACGCGCCACGCGGTCGCCTCGGCCGAGGTTGGGCTAGGGGTCTGGCTCGTGGTCGGCGCTTTGCAAGAGGCCGCGGGCCGGGTGCGGCTGTGGCAAGGCCCGTTGGCGGAAAGCGCCCGGCGCTCGGTCAGGCTGCCCCGTGGCGCGTGGGGGATGACGCTTGCTCATATGGGGCTTGGCCTGTTCGTCATGGGCGCGGCATTCGAAACCGCTTGGCGCGTGGAAAGCTCCGCCGTCCTCAGCCAAGGCGGCCATTTCGACCTTGGCGCCTATCATCTCACCCTGGTCTCGGTCGACGATCGTCCGGGCCCCAACTACGATGCGGCTCATGGCCACCTGCGGGTCACCGACGCCTCGGGCCGCCTCGCCTGCGACGCGACGCCTGAGCGCCGCACCTACGATACGGGCGGCCAAACGACTTCGCAGGTCGCCATCTGCCCCGAAGGTCTGGACGATGTGTACGTGGTGCTAGGGGAGCGCCGCGCGGCCGCGGATGGCGCATCCGCCTGGCTGGTCCGGGCCTATTGGAATCGCTGGGCCCACCTGATCGTCGCCGGTCCGTTGCTGATGGCCTTGGGCGGCACGCTGTCGCTCTCCGACCGGCGACTGCGCATCGCCGCCGGCGCTAGACGGGTGACTCGCCAACCGACCTTGGCGCCCGCCGAATGACTCTTGCTAGGGCAGCGGCGCTCCTAGGGGCTGTTTTCTGCCTCGCAGCCTCGGCCGATCCCGCAGACCGATTGGCCGATCCTGTCCGGGAGGCCCGGGCGCGGTCTTTGTTTCGAGAGACCCGTTGCCTGGTTTGCCAGGGCCAGTCGATCGATGATTCAGACGCGGACCTGGCGGCGGACCTGCGTCGGGCGATCCGAGGGCGGCTGGCGGTCGGCGCGACCGACGCTCAGGTGCGCGATTTTCTCGTCGCGCGCTACGGCGAGTTCGTATTGTTTCGTCCGCGCCTGTCGGTCGTCAACACGCTGCTCTGGGGGTCGCCGTTTGCAGTCGCGGCGTTCGGCGTAGGTTTGTTGATCAGGCGCGGTCGAGGCGTCGCAGCCTCCCCCGCCTTGTCGTCGGCCGACGAAGCTCGCTTGATCGCGCTCGGGGTGTCGCCTGCGTGCGACACTTTCGCGCCCGAATTACGCTCCAAGAACGACGCTGGACTAACCGAAACGTAACTTGAAGCCCCTCGCGGTCTTGGGCATCGAACACTAGATTAGCAGTGTCCCGGCGTTGCGTCGGCGAACGAGGAACTTGCAAATGCCTGTCAACAAGTCGCACGTCGCCATCGGCGCGCTGTCTGGAGCCGCGGTCGCGGTTGCCGCTATGGCCGGAGGCGGTCTGCATGCGCCCCGTCTGGGGTGGGACGGCGAAGGCCATCTGATCCAGGCATCCTTGCCCACGTTGCCCGCCGCGCCCGGGGCGCCGCTTTCGTTCGCCGACATCTTCGAGAAGGTGTCTCCAGCGGTGGTTTCGATCAACGTCACGTCGAAGCCCGACCCTGGAGCCATGCGCAAAATTCCGGGTTTCGAAAATTTCCCGTTCGACTTGGTGCCGCGCGGCCAGACGCCCGGCCAGGGTGACGACAGCGACGCACGACCGGCCCCAAAGCAGATGTCGGCTGGATCAGGCTTTTTCATCTCGTCCGATGGCTATGTGGTCACCAACAATCACGTCGTGGCCAACGCCGAAGACATCAAGGTCGTGCTGAAAGATGGCAAGGAGCTCAAGGGCGTAGTCGTCGGGCGCGATGAAGGCACAGACCTAGCGGTCGTGAAGGTGGAAGGACACGGCTATCCTTTCGTCGATTTCGAGAATTCAGCCAAGCCCCGCGTCGGCGACTGGGTTCTGGCGGTTGGAAATCCCTTCAGCCTCGGGAACACCGCCACGGCGGGTATCGTTTCGGCCTACAATCGCGATATCGGCGAGAATTTCGTCGACTACATTCAGATCGATGCGCCCATCAACCGGGGCAATTCGGGCGGCCCCACCTTCGACACCTACGGCCGGGTCATCGGCGTCAACACGGCGATCTTCTCCCCATCGGGCGGGTCTGTTGGAATCGGTTTCGATATACCGGCCGAAGTCGCCTCCTCGGTCACAAAGCAATTGATGACAGGCAATAAGATTCGCCGCGGATATATCGGCGCGACGATCCAGAACCTCAATGACGAGATGGCGGACTCCTGGGGGTTGGGCGGACGCAAGGGAGCGGTCGTCGCCGACCTTGTGCCGGGCGGTCCGGCCCAAAAGGCCGGCGTACAGCCAGGCGATGTGGTGGTGGCGGTCAATGGCCACCCCGTTGCCAGCCCCAACGAGATGACGCGAGAAGTGGCCAAGGTGCCCGCGGGCGACGTCGCTAGGCTCGACCTTTTCCGGTCGGGCAAGGAACGTACGGTAGAAATCCACACCGGACTGCGGCCCTCGGAGGCGCAGTTGGCGCTCAACGGCGCGGCGCCTGTTCCCGATAGCAAAGACGGCGCCGCGCCGGGCGCGCGCACAGCCCCCAACGCACCGATTCTAGGCATGTCCCTGTCGCCGCTCAGCCCGCTCGCTCGGCAGCAGTACAGCGTCGCCGAAACGGTGCACGGCGTTGTGGTCGAGAGCGTTAGGGGGTCCTCTGACGCCGGCGAGAAGGGCCTCAAGAGCGGAGATGTGATCGTCCGCGCTGGCGACCGCGAGGTCGCGAGCGCCGCCGATGTCTCAGCCGCGGTCGGCGAATGGAAGAAAGCCGGACGCTCCAGCATTCCTCTGGCCATCAGTCGCGCCGGTCGCACGCTGTTCGTACCGATCAAGATCGCGGGATAGGCTCGGCGACGGGGGGCCGGAATGCGACTGCTGATTGTCGAGGATGATCTGGAAGCCTGCGGCGCGATGGTCCGGGGCCTCTCCGAGGCGGGGCACGAGTGCCAGAGCGCGCCCGATGGAGAAGCGGGCTTGGCTAGCGCCGGAGCGGGGCGATTTGACGTCCTGATTGTCGATAGGATGATGCCGCGGCTTGACGGCGTCAGCATGGTCGAGCGCTTGCGCCAGGCTGGCGACCAGACCCCGGTTCTGTTTTTATCCGCGCTTGGCGAGGTGAGCGATCGCGTCTCGGGTTTGAAAGCCGGCGGCGATGACTATCTGGTCAAACCCTTTGCCTTCGCCGAACTGATAGCGCGCGTAGAGGCCCTGGCTCGGCGGCGTGAGACCGGCTCGGTGCAGACCGTGCTGCGCGTAGGCGATCTGGAGATGGATCTGCTGGGTCGCGAAGTGCGGCGCGCGGGTCGAGAGATCGACCTGCAGCCCCGGGAGTTTCAACTGCTCGAGTTTCTTATGCGCAATGCCGGCGCCTCGGTAACGCGCACCATGCTTTTGGAGAAGGTCTGGGAATACCACTTCGATCCGCAGACTAACGTGATCGACGTTCACATCTCGCGCTTGCGCTCCAAGATCGACAAGGGCTTCGAGCACGCAATGTTACAGACGGTTCGCGGCGCGGGCTACCGTCTGGAAGCCTGAGGGGATCACGGCCGCAATGCGCGCACCTCGCCTGTTGCGCACCACGCCGTTTCGCCTGACGCTGGTATTTCTGGCGATGTTCGCCGCCGCGGCGTGCGCCTTCCTTGCCTACATCTACCTCGCCACCGCCGGAGAGGTGACCCGCCGCGCCGACGCCCAAGTCAGCCGCGAGATGCGCTCCATTGAAGCCATCTATCGGCGCGGTGGATTCACCGCCGTCAATCAGGCCGTGATCGAGCGCTCCTCCGTCGACAGGGGGCTGCTCTATTTGCTGATGGATGCGCATGGAGCGCCGTTGTCGGGTTGCATCGGCCACTCGCCGGTAAAAGCCGCGGCGGACTCGCCGACATGGACGAGCTTCGTGCTCACTCAGACCGAGGCCGATGGTTCGGTCGCGCGACATCCCGCGCGCGGTGTGCAGCAGCGGCTCGCAGGGGGTGAGTTGATGTTCATCGGCGCCGACGTGGGGGAATCGGAAGCCTATGTCGTGAAAATCCTGCGGGCGCTCTGGGGCGCCGGGGCGCTGGTCATCGTGCTGGGGCTTGCCGGGGGCGTGCTCGTCAGCCGAGGCGTCAGCCGCAACATCAGCAGCCTGACCGGCGTACTCTCCGCCGCCCAGGCAGGAAACCTTCGTGCCCGTGCAAAGGTGAGGGGAAGCGGCGACGAATATGATGAACTCGCCGGCGGCCTCAACGACATGCTCGACAGGTTGGAACGATCGATCGGTGGTCTGCGACACGCCGGCGACGCGATCGCCCATGACCTGCGATCTCCTTTGACCCGACTTCGCGCCCGCCTCGAGGCGGCGATGATCGAGGCCGACGCGGGACGCGCCGATCCCAAACAGGCGCTTCACCAGGCGCTCGAGGACGCCGATGGCGTGCTTCGCACCTTTGCCGCCGTCCTGGCGATCGCGCGTTTGGAGGCAGCCGGCGACGCGCCCAGCCAAGAGGTGTTCGACCCGGGCGAACTAGCCTCCGATATGGCGGAACTCTATGGCCCCTTGTGTGAGGACAAGGGTCTGGATTTCAAGGCGGAGCTCACGCCCGGACTCATGGTCCGCGGCAATCGGGAATTCCTCGCCCAAGCGCTGGCGAACGTGCTCGACAACGCTGTCAAATATACCCCTCCGGGCGGAGCGGTCATGTTGCGGCTTCGGCGGCGATCGTCGGGCGACATCGAGCTGTCCGTGACCGACACTGGCCCAGGGGTGCCCCCTGGTGATCGCGCTCGGGTGGTCGAGCGGTTCGTGAGGCTCGAAAACAGCCGAACCCTGCCCGGGGCCGGGCTAGGCCTTTCGTTGGTGGCAGCGGTAGCGGCTGCGCATCGAGGTCAGTTGGAATTGGATGATGGTCCAGGCGCGATCAATGGCGCCGGTCCCGGATTGCGCGTCGCCCTTGTCCTCCCGAAACTGGGATGACCGGCGGGCTAGCGCCGATGTTCGAACAGCTGTCTCCATGCGGGCCGGTGACTGACGAGGCGATGGCTGAGCGCGCCTACGACCGACTGGCGGGCGCGGCCGGCGAAGGCGGTTTGTCGCGCATGCTTGATGTCGCCTGGCCTGCCCTCGCCCCCGTCTTCGGCGCCTCGCCCTACCTAGCGAGGCTCGCGACCCAGCGTCCGACTCGCTTGGAGTGGGTCCTTTCCGCAGCGCCGCGGGCATCGCTGCTTACCCTCCTGGAGACCACCCGTACGCTAACGTCGGCCGCGGACATTGATGAGGCGGCAGGACGATTGCGCGACCTCAAGGGAGATCTACACCTGCTTGTCGCTCTTGCCGACCTCGGCGGGGTCTGGGATCTGGAGGCGGTCACGGGGGCGCTCAGCGCCTTCGCCGATGAAGCGGTGCGCGTCGCCCTGTCACTGGCCGAAGCCGAAGCGGTGGCGACCGGGCGTCTCGTCAAACCGGACGCTGACGAAAGCGGTCACCCATCCGGATTGTTCGTGATCGCCATGGGCAAGCACGGCGCCGGCGAACTGAACTACTCCAGTGACATCGACATCACAGTGTTCTACGATCCGAGCAGATTCAGCCCGGCGCCAGGAATCGAGCCCGGAGCGCTGGCCGTCCGGCTCACCGAACGGCTCGCGACGCTGCTCCAGGCCCGCACTGCAAGGGGCTACGTGTTTCGCGTCGATCTGCGCCTTCGACCCGACCCCTCTTCGACACCCGTGGCGATCTCGTTGCCAGGCGCATTTGCCTACTACGAAAGCGTCGGTCAGAACTGGGAGCGGGCGGCGCTGATAAAGGCGCGAGCCATTGCCGGCGACGTACACCGGGGTGACGCTTTTCTGGCCGAGCTGTCGCCGTTCGTCTGGCGCCGAAACCTCGACTTCGCGGCGATCGCCGACATTCACGCCATCAAGCGGCAAATTCACATCCACAAGGTCGATGATCGACTCACCGCCAAAGGCGCCGATCTGAAGCTGGGTCGGGGCGGTATTCGTGAGATCGAGTTCTACGTTCAGACCCAACAACTGATCCTCGGGGGACGCCATCCGAGCCTGCGTTCGCCTCGGACGCTCGAAGCTCTAGGAGCCCTAGCGCGGGGCGGCCAGATCGAAGTCGAGGCGGCCGAGGAAATGACCAACGCCTACTTGGCGCTGAGAGCGTGGGAACATCGCGTGCAGATGCTGAATGACGAGCAGACGCATCGTCTTCCTGAGAACAACGACCTGCGGCGCCGTGTCGCCGCGCTCGCCGGTTACCGGGAAACAGGCCGTTTCGACGCGGCCGTCGGCCGGATACTGCGCGGCGTGAACCGGCGCTACGGCGCTCTATTTGCCGGCGAGGAGGCTCTGTCTTCGCGGTTTGGCAGCTTAGTGTTCACGGGGCCCGATGACGATCCCGAAACGCTTTCCACTCTTGGGCAAATGGGATTCGTCGACCCGCTCAGAGTCTCCGGCGTGATCCGCGCCTGGCATCACGGGCAAATCGCGGCGACCCGGACCCAACGTGGCCGGGAGGTGTTCACGCGCCTTGCGCCTCGCGTGCTGGAAGCGGCGCAGGCCACCGGCGCCCCCGATATGGCCTTCCTGCGGTTCGCCGATTTCTTCTCGGGTCTCTCGATGGGTGTGCAGACCCAGTCGCTATTCGTTTCTCAGCCGCGTCTGCTTAACCTTATCGTTCGTGTCATGGCCTTCGCACCCCGCTTCGCGCGCACGCTGTCGCGTGATCCGGCCGCCTTTGACGCGCTACTTGACCCAGATTTCTACGGGCCGATTGAGGCGGCGGTCGGGCTGGCCGACCGCATTGCCGCGGCGCCAGGTTTCGAGGCGGCGATGAACGCCGGGCGGCGAGCGTTGCGCGAGGGGGCGTTTCGCATCGGAGTGCGAGTGCTGGGCGACGCAGCCAGCGCCGAAACCGCCGGCAGGGCCTTCGCCGATCTGGCCGACGCGATCATCAGTGGCCTCGGGCATGCCTCGCTGGCCGAGGTGGACAGGACAGCCGGGGCGTTCCCTGGCGAGGTGGCTGTGATCGCCCTGGGCAAGTGCGGATCGCGCGAGATGACGGCGCGATCGGACCTCGATCTGATGACGCTCTACAAACCGGGCTCACGGGATGCGACGTCGGCGATCAAGGGTTTGAGCGCCGAGACCTTCTACGCCCGCTTCACTCAGCGGCTGGTAGCGGCCCTTTCCGCGCCGACGGCGGAGGGAGGTCTCTATGAGGTCGATCTCCAGCTTCGGCCCTCTGGGACAAAAGGACCGGTGGCGGTCAGTCTGGCCGCATTCGAAGACTACTATGCCCTTGAGGCGGAAACCTGGGAGCTCCTCGCCTTGACGCGGGCCCGCGTTGTCTGGGCCAGCTCGACGGCTTGGGCGGCCGATGCGAAGGAAGCCATTGATCGCGCACTGCGCCGCGAGCGCGACACGATCGGCATGGCTCACGACGTCCGGGAGATGCGCGAGCTCATGGCGCGCGAACGTCCGGGCGGCGGCTTCTGGGATATGAAGCTCAGCGAAGGCGGCCTCGTCGACATCGAGTTCTGCGCCCAATACTTGCAACTCGTCCACGCCGCGAAGCAAGGTCCGCTACGACAGAACACGGACGAGGCGCTGGTCGCCCTGGGACAGGCGGGATTGTCGCGGCCAAGCCTGATTCGCGCTCTGCGCTCGGCGGGGCGGTTACAGCAGGATATCGCTCACCTGTTGAAGATTGCCCTTGAGGACGGGGTCGACCCGCAAACGGAGCCTGTCGCCCTTCGACGAATGCTCGCCAGAGCCGGTGGCGTAGCGAGCTTCGAGGCGCTGCGCAGGCGCCTGATTGCAGCGCGGCGCAATGCGCGGGCGGCTTTCGAACGGATTTTTTCTTTGCGTTGAACGCGCTGGCGGAGGATGTTCCGCGCGCGAAGACGAGCGGGGACGGCGTGGCGGAAGGATTCCTCTCCGAGAGCGAGCCCGAGGAAGAGGACGCCGAGTTTCAGTCGGCAACGGTCGGCTTCGCCGAATCCCTCGCCTTCGACCATGTGAAATCTAGCCGTGACGGCGCTGAGGCTGCCACCGCATTCCTGCGCGATCAGCGTCGAATGCTCAACACCCAGATGGAGCATTTGCACGAACAGCGGGTGCTGGTCATCTCGCGCTTGAAGGCGCGCCGCATCGGCGAATGGTTCAAAGTCTGCTTCCAGGTGTTCACCGCCCTGGCCGCGAGCTGTATTGGCCTGGGCTTGGCGGTTATGATCCTGGACGCCTTCAACTCCAAGAGCGTGATCGTCGAACCGTTCGACGCTCCGGCCTCGCTCGCGCCAAACGGTCTGACCGGCAAGGTGATCGCCGGCGACGTGCTGGACGGCCTGACCCGGATCCAGGCGGCCACACGCGCGACAGCCACCAAGCGCCACCTGGCCAACGCCTGGAGTGGCGATATCAAGGTCGAGGTTCCCGAGACCGGCGTCTCGATTGGCGAGATCGATCGGCTGCTGCACCAGCGCTTCGGCCACGACGAGCACATTCAGGGCGATCTGCGCCTCGCCGACGGTGGACAATTAAGCCTCACCGTGCGCGGCGACGGCGTGCTGCCCAAGTCGTTTACCGGCCCGGTCGCCGATCTCGATAAGCTGACGGTTCAAGCAGCCGAATACATATACGGGGAGTCCGAGCCGTTTCTGTTCGCCACCTACCTCATTGGCAACAGCCGAAATCAGGACGCTCTCGGATTTCTTCCTGGAGCGTATGCACGGGGATCAGAGGCGGATCGCTCCGAACTGGCCAATTCCTGGGCTAACGCCTACCTCGGCCTCGGCCGAAACGCAGAGGCTGTAGCCAAATATCGCTTGGCGATCGGGCTGAAGCCTCGGATGTGGAAGACCTGGGACAACCTCATGGCCGCCTTGATCCTGAGCGAGCGCGAGGAGGACGCCTGGAAGGCCGGCGCCGCCATGCGCGCCCTGGCGGCAAAGTCACCGAAAAACGAGCGGCCCGACCGCAAATTCTATGTGAACTTCCTGCAGCTCACCCAGGACTTGCCCGAAGCCCTGGCCGAGAACCTGGAAGACTCCAAGCTGAACGCGGGCGCAGGGGCAGGCACCACCATCGACGGTCCGGCTCTGGCCGACAACTACGCCCGAATGCACGACTGGCACAACGCCGAGCTCTTTTTGACCGCATCCGATCCGGACGATCCCACCACCAAGGCCGAAGCCCTGTTGCTGCCTGCCTACCGCGCCTTGGATGCCGGCAATGCGCAAGCCGCCGTTGCCCCCCTTGAAGCCTTCTACAAGGCCTGGCTGGCGGACACCGACCTTCAGTCCACATTCAACGACCAGGCCTGCATGGTCGGCTTGGTCTATGCCATGACGGGTCGGGCGGCGGAGGCGGCCCCGGTTTTTGCGCGGCTTGGTCGGCGCCTCGCCTGCATGGCTGATCGCGCTGACGGCCTGGATTATGTAGGCGACATCGCGGGCGCCGACCGCGCCTATGCCGAGGCCGTGGCCCTCGCGCCGGATTTGCCGACGGCCTGGTATCACCGCGGCATGGCCTTCGCTCGTCGTGGCGACGTAGCCCGCGCCGAAGCCAACTTCGCAGCCGCGCATGCGCGCGGCCCGCACTGGGCGGATCCGCTGAAGGCGTGGGGGGACAGCTTGGCTTTGCGCGGTCGCTGGCGTGACGCGCTGGCAAAGTACGAAGAGGCGGTAGCCTACGCCCCCAACTGGCACGAACTGCTGTTGGCTAGAGACGTGGCGCGGCGACGCGCCAAATAAAGGCTAATCGTCGGTGTCGCCGAGGGCTCGGCCCACCTGCTCCGCTACATTTTTGGATAGCCCCTCGGCCGCCACGATTCGGCGCAATTGCGCGCGCATGAGACCGCCCAACTCAGGCCCGTACCTTTCCCAGGCCCCGAGCGGCTCGACCAGGCGCGCCGCGAGCATCGGATTGTAGCGGTCGACCATGAGCACCTGATCGGCCAGAAAGCGGTAGCCGGCGCCACTGGGGTCGTGAAAGCGGGCCGGATTGTGCGCCGCGAAGGTCTGGACCAGGGCGCGGAGGCGATTGGGGTTGCGCGCATCGAATGCAGGATGGGCCGTGAGGCCTAGCACCCTGCCTAGGGCGCCCTCGGCGGGATCTCGGGCCTGAAGGGCGAACCATTTGTCGACTACCAGCGGCTCGTCCTTCCAGCGCTCGTGGAAACCCTCCAACGCCGTGTCGAAGTCATCGCCGCCGAGATGCATGAGGGCATTCAAGCCGCCGATCGCGTCGGTCATGTTGGTCGCGGCGGCGAAATGGCCCCGCGCCCGTTCGCGGTTGACGGCATGCGGATCGGCAGCGAGTAGGTCGAGGGCAGCGTTGCGCAAGGCCCGTCGGCCGGCCGACTCAGCGTCCGGAGAAAACTCGCCCACGTCTTGCAGCGCGCCATGCAGCCGCCTCAGCCGTTCGGCCAGATGCACTGCGATGCGTGCGCGCAGCGCTTCACGGGCGGCGTGCAGTGCGGCGGGATCGGCCACTTTAGCCGCCAAGCCCAAGTCGGACTCGCTGGGCGGCGACAAAAGTAGCGCTTTAAACGCCGCCTGCGACGACTGGTCGTCGAGCGCGCGGCCCAGCGCCTCGGCGAACCGTTCCTCGCCCACCTCGTCCGTGTGGCCCGACGCCCGCGCGAGAATCAAGTCGCGGGCCAGGCTCTGGCCGGCTTCCCAGCGGTTGAACAGATCCGGGTCGGAGGCCAGAAGTACATAGCCGTCCTTGGCCGGTGCGTCGCTCGTCAGCAGAATGGGCGCCGAAAATCCGCGCAAGGCCGAAAGCACCGGCGGGCGCTCGATACCTTCCAGTCGCACCCGGGTGACTTCGGCCCCAAGCACCAGCACCTCGGTCTCCCGCTGGGTCCCTCCGTCGTCGTCCAGCACCCCAAGAGCGATGGGGATCGGCGTCAATTCACCCGTGTGAGGGGTCGCTCGCGTGAACGTGAGGTCGAGAACGCCATTCGCGGGGTCGTGAAACGCCTCAAGCGCTACGGTGGGCGTCCCGGCCTGTTCATACCAGCCGAAGAAGGCCCCGAGGTTTCGGCCGGACGTATCGGCAAAGCACTGGATGAACGCTTCGACGGTCGTGGCCTGCCCGTCCCAGCGTTCGAAATACAGATCCATTCCCCGTCGAAACTCACCGTCGCCCACTATCGTCTTCAGCATACGGATGATTTCCGCGCCCTTCTCATAGATCGTGGCAGTGTAGAAATTGTCGATCTTCAGATAGGTGGAGGGTCGCACGGGATGCGACAGAGGTCCCGCGTCTTCGGCGAATTGCCGTGCGCGCAGCGCCTTGACGTCCTTGATGCGCTGCACCGCATGGCCCCGCTGGTCGGCCGAGAAGGCCTGATCGCGAAACACCGTGAGGCCTTCCTTCAGGCACAGCTGGAACCAGTCTCGGCAGGTGATTCGATTGCCGGTCCAATTGTGAAAGTACTCATGCGCCACGACGCTTTCGATCCGCTCGTAATCGAGATCCGTAGCGGTGGTGGGATCGGCGAGCAGCAACGACGAATTGAAGATGTTGAGGCCCTTGTTCTCCATGGCGCCGAAATTGAAGTCGCGCACCGCGACGATCATGAACAGGTCGAGATCGTATTCCCGCCCGAACGCCTCCTCGTCCCAGCGCATGGCGCGCTTGAGGCTGTCCATGGCGTAGTGGGCCCGGCTCGCCATACCGGGATCGACGAATATGCGCAGGGTCACCGGCCTGCCACTGGCCGTCACAAAGGAATCCTCGAGGACGTCCAGTTCGCCGGCAACCAGGGCGAAGAGATAACAAGGCTTGGGAAACGGGTCCTCCCAGACGGCGAACCGCCGCCCATCGGGCAGGTCGCCGGACTCGATCAGGTTGCCGTTTGACAGCAGGCGATGGAAACGCGCCGGGGCCCGAATTCGCACGGTGAAGCGCGCCAGCACGTCGGGTCGGTCGGCAAACCAGGTGATCCTGCGGAACCCTTCGGCCTCGCACTGGGTGCAGAAGCGGCCGGCGGACATGTAGAGACCTTCGAGCGCCGCGTTCGCTTCCGGAGCAATTTCGACTTCAGTTTCGAGCACGAAGGAGGCGGGCGCCTTCGTCACGGTGAGCCCTTCGAGATCGATGCTATGCTCGGCGGCACTCAAGACCCGTCCGTCGAGCGCCACCGAGAGAGGTTTCAGTCGCTCTCCGTTCAGGCGCAGCGGGATATCGTGATCGCCTTGGCGCCGGATCTGGAGCCGCGCCCTGACTCGTGTCGCTGTGGGCGAGAGGTCGAACACCAGGTCGGCGGCGTCGATCAGATACGGCGGCGGGCTATAGTCGGCCAGCCGGGTGGGTGTGGGCGTGTCGGTGCGCATGCGATGGATCTAGCCTTCCCGGCTGCGCGGCGCCATCGCGCCGAGCCGCGTGCTGACGAGCCTTGACGCGCGGTCATACTTTCCCCGGCGCAAAAGCGGTCTATCGTGCCCGCCCAGAGCGGAGACGAACGGGCGATCCATGAATTTCGACTTTTCCGACGACCAGAAATTTCTCAAGACCGAGGCGCGCAAGTTCCTCGATGCCCGTTGCCCAGTCAGCACGGTGCGCGCCGTGCTCGACGATCCGACCAAGTCATATGACGCCGATCTCTGGCGCGGCATAGCCGAACAAGGCTGGCTCGGGGCCGCGATTCCCGAGGCCCACGGCGGCCTGGGGCTCGGGCGCATTGAGCTTTGCGCCATCGCGGAGGAACTGGGCCGCGCCCTCGCTCCGATCCCGTTCGCCTCGACGGTCTATTTCGTAGCCGAAGCGCTCATAGTTGCGGGGTCCGAGGCGCAGAAGGCTCAATGGCTGCCGAAGATCGCCGCCGGCGAAGTCATCGGCGCTTTCGCCACCGTCGAGCGACCGGGCGTGCTCACCGAGGCGCAAGTGCAGGCGAAAGTCGAAGGCGGCCGACTGAGCGGGGTCAAACTGCCTGTGGCGGACGGTGACATCGCTGATCTGGCCGTCGTGCTGGCGAAGGAAAACGGCCGCCCAGGGCTTTTCCTGGTGGAATTGGGCGGCGCCGGCGTCGCCCGAGAGGTGCTGCCGACGCTGGATCCGACGCGAGGAGTCGCCAAGCTCACGTTCACCGGCGCGGCTGCCGAGCGGCTGGGCGAGTCCGGCGAAGGAATTGTTCTGGCGGAGCAGGTGCTGAATCGCGCCGCCGTCCTGCTGGCCTTTGAACAGGTCGGCGGCGCCGACCGGGCGCTGGAGATGGCCAAGAGCTACGCTCTCGAGCGGTATGCGTTCGGCCGCCCGATCGGCAGCTACCAGGCGATCAAGCACAAGCTTGCGGACATCTACATCAAGAACGAACTGGCGCGTTCCAACGCCTACTACGGCGCCTGGGCGCTCGGGACCGAGGCGGCCGAACTTCCGGTGGCCGCCGCCGCCGCCCGCGTGGCCGCCACCGACGCCTTCTGGTTCGCGGCCAAGGAGTCGCTCCAGACGCACGGCGGCATGGGCTTCACCTGGGACGTCGACTGTCACCTTTTCTACCGGCGCGCCCAACAGCTGGGCCTCGTGGCGGGCGGGGCGAAGGGCTGGAAAGAGCGGCTCGTAAGCCAACTCGAACGCCGCAACGCCGCCTGAGGACCTGATCATGGATTTCAACGACACGACCGAGGAAGCCGTCTACCGCGCCAAGGCGCGCGCCTGGCTGGAGGCCAACGCTCCGCGGCGCAGCGGGGCCCCTGACGGCGGTCTGGAGGATCCCGTCAGCATGGCCGCCTCTCGCGCCTGGCAGGCCAAGAAGGCCGATGCCGGATACGCCTGCATAACCTGGCCAAAAGAGTGGGGCGGCGGCGGCGGCGCGGCGTGGCAGTCGGTGATCTTCGGCCAGGAAGAGAACGCTTTCGAGACGCCGGGCAACCCGTTCGCCATCGGTCTGGGCATGTGCGTCCCGACGGTGATGACTGTTGGAAACAATGCCGACAAGGAGCGCTTCGTGCGGCCCGCAGCGCGGGGCGAGGAGATCTGGTGCCAGTTGTTCAGCGAGCCCTCGGGCGGCTCGGACGTGGCTGCGGCCCGCACTCGCGCCGTGCGTGACGGCGACGACTGGGTGATCAACGGCCAGAAGGTCTGGACAAGCGGCGCTCACTACTCCGATTTCGGTCTTCTGCTCGCGCGCACGGATCCAGACGTCCCCAAGCATAAGGGCCTGACCATGTTCTGGATCGACATGAATGCCCAAGGGGTCGAGGTGCGGCCGATCCACCAGATGAGCGGCGCCTCCAACTTCAACGAGGTCTATTTCAGCGATCTGCGCATCAAGGACAGCCAGAGAGTGGGCGAGGTCGGCGAAGGCTGGAGGACGAGCCTCGTCACGCTGATGAACGAACGACTGGCGATCGGCGGCGGCGGCGGCGCGGGCCATCGCACCGTGCTCAAGCTCGCCAGCGAGATATCCACCCTGGCTGGTCCGGCAATCAAGGACACCGCGTTGCGCGAGAAGATCGCCGATTGGTTCGTCCAGGCCGAGGGCCTCAAATACACCCGCTACCGAACCCTGACGGCGCTTTCCCGGGGCCAGACGCCGGGGCCCGAAAGCTCGATCGGCAAGGTGGTCGGCGCGGCTCTGATGCAGGACATGGCAGCCGCGGCGCTCGATCTGGAGGACCAGTTCGGTATCCTTACCGATCCCCAAAATGCTCCCCTCGCGGGCGCCTTTCAAACGGCCCTGATGAACGCGCCAGGCCTGCGCATCGCCGGCGGCACCGACGAGATTCTACGCAATATCATCGCAGAGCGCGTGCTTGGGCTGCCCCAGGACGTGCGGCTAGACAAAGATGTGCCGTTCAAGGACATTCCAACGGGCCGTTGACAATCGCCCTTGACGGGCGCCAGGGCTTTGCGCATGCTTCCGGCCCAAGGCTGCTTGGGGATTCCGATGAAATATATTGGCCAATTCGTTCTGGCGACGGCGCTGATGGCGCTGCCCGGTTTCGCCGCCGCGGGGGCTCATGGCGGCCTCTCCGGTGATACGATTCATATCGCCCCAGCCAACCTTCGGATCCACCCGACGGCCATGATGGGTCCGGGGCCCATGGCGTTTCTCGGGGTACATCCGGATTCCAACACTGGCGATCTGGGCCCGATCACCGCGAACGTCGATGGCAGCGACGGCGGCTCGATCAACTGCACCAGCCCATCCAACCTGACCTGCGTGACGTTCGAAGTCACCAACAACCAGATCATTCTGACAGCAGGGCCGCAGGGCGTGGTTTGGACGCCGGGGGCTTTCAACGGCCTCAAATTCCTGGATGGCTCGCATGATCCGCACATCACCAGCGTGACCCTCGATGGCATGAGCACCGCCGGCGGCGCCGCGACCGACGATTCCACGTTCACCAGCAACAGCGTTTTCCTGAACTTCGGGGAAGGTGAAACCTGGCAGGCGGGTCAGCAGGCCATCTTCGATCTGACGTTCGCCCCGTTCGGCGTGCCGGAGCCCGGGACTTGGGGCCTGATGCTTCTCGGCGTCGCCGGCATCGGCTTCGCCGCCCGGCGCCGAGCCGCGGAACCAGCCGCAGTCTGAACGTCGTCTGACCCATTGCTTATTGCTGTGGGCCGGCCTTGGTAGCTGGGGGCGGGATCGAACCGCCGACCTGTGGGTTATGAATCCACCGCTCTAACCATCTGAGCTACCCAGCCGAAGGTGCGCGGGAGCGCGGCTTATAGGGTCCCGCGGCCTTACCATCAACCCTCGGTCACGGCCAGATCCTCGGCCACCGTGTCGCCTATCGCCAGCGATGACGTGAGCCCAGGGCTTTCTATTCCGAACAGGGCCACAAGACCGCCTAGGCCATGGCGACTTGGACCGTCGATACGAAAATCGGGCTGCGCCTCGCCCGGGCCGTGCAGCTTCGGTCGCAGGCCGGCATAGTCCGGCGCCAGGGCGCCTTCAGGCAGGGCCGGCCAGAAGCGCCGCACATAGTCGGAGAAACCCTGTGCCCGCGCGGGATCGACAGAATAGTCCTCGGTGGCCACGAAGGCGAGATCGGGCCCGAATACCGCCTGGCCGCCCAAGTCCGTTCGGTAGTGCACGCCCAGCGCCCCGGCGATCGGCGGCGGGTAGATCAGCCGCTCGAACGGCGCCCTCCCCTGCAGCCGAAAATACACGCCCTTGCCGTAGTGCAAAGTGGGGATCGTGGTCGCCGGAAAGCCGTCGATCCGCGTCGCCACGCTTTGCGCCGACAAACCAGGCGCCGTCACCAGCAGGCGGCAGGTGACCCTGATCGGCGTCTGTCCGCCGGCCCTGACGTCGAAGCCGCCGCCGGTTACAGGCGCCGCGCCCAGGAACGGCGTGCGCTCGACCACCACGCCGCCGCGGTCCTCGATCTCGCCCCGCAAGGCCAGCATGTAGCCGTGGCTGTCGAAGACGCCGCTTTCCACCGACACGAGAGCGCCGACGGCGCGCAGCCCTGGTTCGAGCGCCTGAGCCTTGGCGCCATCGATCCAGGACACGCCCTCGACGTCGTTGATCGCCGCCTGGCGTTCGATTGTTTCGAGTCGGGCCAGTTGATCGTCCTCGCTGGCGACGACCAGCTTGCCGCATCTGCGCCAATCCACCTTGTGCGCTTCGAGGAACGGGTAGAGGGCGCGTCGGCCAGCCACGCACAGGCGCGCCTTAAGTGAATCGGTCGGGTAGTAGAGGCCGGCGTGGATCACCTCGGAATTGCGCGACGAAACCCCCTGACCGATCGAAGGCTGGCTCTCCAGAACCAGAACCGACCATCCGCGGCGAGCTATTGCGTAGCCACAGGCCAAACCGACGGCGCCCGCCCCGACCACGCAGGCGTCGAAATCGAAGGCCTTCATGGCGCCTGCCTATAGCCGGGCCGGTTGGCGTTGGGTAGGGCTCAGGCGCCCTCGTCCCATTTAGCCCAGAGACTGGACCTGACCTCTTCGACGGCTTTGGCGGCCACGGCCTTGACCGGGCCATAGCCGCGAATCTGATCTGGGATAGAGGCGATCTGAACCGCCACAGCCAGGCGCGCTGGCGTCAATTCGGCGGCGATGCGATCCAGGGAAGCTTCGTAACGCGCGATGAGATCGCGCTCCATGCGCCGTTCCTCACTGGCGCCAAAGACGTCCAACGGCCCGCCTCTCAATCCCTTGAGCCGTGCGAGCAGCGGAAACCCGCGCTTGAGCATCCAGCCACCGAACGCCATCTTGCGCGGTCGCCCGTCTCGGCCTTTGCCCGTCAAAAGCGGCGGCGCCAGCCAAACCTTCAGCGTGCCGCCTTTGAGCGTGCGGTCCAGGTCCGAGGCGAAGGAACCGTCGGCATAGAGTCTGGCGACCTCATATTCATCCTTGTAGGCCATCAACTTGTAGAGATTCACCGCCACGGCGCGAGTGAGTGTCTCGCCGCCCAGCCGCGACTCGGCGGCACGCACCCGGTCCACTTTCGCGCGATAACGGGCGGCATAGCGCTCGTCCTGATAGGCGACGAGATCGGCGGCCCGCGCGTCGATCAGGCTGTCGAGGGCGAGGCTTTCCGGCGTCGGGACGGCATTGCGCTCCTTGGTGGCGGCGGCGGGGTCATGGGCGACCACGCGGCCCGCCTCGAAGGCCTGCAGATTCTCTTCGGCCGCCACGCCATTCAGCCTGATGGCGCGATAGAGCGCCCGCGCAGATACGGGGATCAGACCCTTCTGCCAGGCGAAGCCCAGCATGATCATGTTGGCATAGACGCTGTCGCCCAGATCGTGCTCGGCCATGCGCGTCGCCGGACAGGCGTCGTAGCGCTTGCAGGCGCCCTTCAGCCGCCTGGCCATCGCGCCGGCATCGAATCGGACGTCACGCTGGGTGACGAAATCGGCGGTCGGTTGAAAGTCGTCGTTGCCGCAGGCGACTGTCCGATCCTTCGCATAGAGCGCGAGCGCTTCGGGGCCCGCGGCGACAAGCAGATCGCAGGCGATCAGAACATCGGCGCTGGCGGCCGGGGTCTTGCCGCCGGCCGGCGTGTCTTCCGTCTCGCCGATCCGCACATGGCTGAATACCGCGCCGCCCTTTTGAGCCAGGCCGGTCATGTCCACCGCGGAGGCCGAGCGGCCATCGATGTGGGCGGCCATACCCAGGATGGAGGCGGTGGTGGTCACGCCGGTGCCGCCGATGCCGGTGAAAACGATGTTGCGTACACCCTGCAGCGGCATGAATTCAGGCAGGGGCGTCGAATCGACTGTCAAGGCCGGCAATGCGTTCGCCTGAGCGTTGTGTCCCCCCTCGATGGTGACGAATGACGGGCAGAAGCCATCCACGCAGCTGTAGTCCTGGTTGCAAGTGGACTGATTGATGCGCCGCTTGCGCCCGTACTCGGTGTCCAGAGGCTCGACCGAGACGCAGTTTGAGACCCGCGAGCAGTCGCCGCACCCCTCGCACACGCGCGCGTTGATGAAGACCCGCTTGGTCGCCTTGGCCAGCGACCCGCGCTTGCGCCGGCGGCGCTTCTCGTTGGCGCACATCTGGTCGTAGATCAGCACGGTGACGCCCGGCGTCTCGCGCAGCATCTCCTGCACCGCCATCAATTCGGAGCGCGGCCGAACGCTCACGCCCGGCGCCAGGTCGGTCACCGTCTCGTAGCGCTCCATGTCGTCGGCGACGATGACGGTTGCGACTACACCCTCGGCGGCGAGCTGGCGGGTGATCTGAGGCACAGTGAAGCCGCTCTCGGCGGCCTGCCCGCCGGTCATGGCCACGGCGTCGTTGAACAACAGCTTGTAGGTGAGCGTCGAGCCCATGGCGATCGAGGCGCGGATGGCTAGCGATCCGGAGTGGTTGTAAGTGCCGTCTCCGAGATTGACGAACACATGCTTCTCGCTGGTGAACGGCGAGGCGCCGGCCCAGCTGAGCCCCTCTCCCCCCATCTGGCTGGTGAGATCGGTGTCGGGATCCGAGAAGCTGGCCATGTAGTGGCAGCCGATGCCGGCCAGCGCCCGCGAACCCTCTGGGAGGCGCGTCGAGGTGTTGTGCGGGCAACCAGAACAGAAGAATGGCTTGCGCAGTTGGTCTGCCCCGAGGCTGACCGCCGCCACGCCCGCCGCCGACACCCGATCCAGATAGGCGTGTACGCGCTCCATATGCGGGCCCGCCGGGAGACGATCGGCGATTGCCAGGGCCACTTCGGCAACCGAGAGAGAGCCCAATTCGGAGAGCAGCGGATGGCCCTGCTCGTCCACCTTGCCGATCACCCGGGGCTGGGCGTGCGCCGGCAGATCGTAGAGCGCGGCGCGGGCCTGGGTCTCGAGCAGGGGGCGCTTGTGCTCGACCACCATCAGGGTCTCCAGGCCGCGGGCGAAGGCTCTGAGACCGGTCGTCTCGAGAGGCCAAGGCATCGACACTTTGTAGAGGGAGACCCCCAGCGACGCGGCCTCCTCCATCCCGATACCCATCGCTCTGAACGCTTCGAGCACGTCGGCCCAGGCCTGGCCATGAGCGGCGATGCCCAGACGCGGGCGAAACGAGGTTAGATGAGCTCGATCAAGGTGATTGGCGCGGGCGAACGCGAGCGCCGCGGGGAGCTTTTGCAGGCGTAACCGCCGCTCCTTGTCCATCGGCTGATCCTTGAGCCGGATGCCCAGACCGCCGGCCGGCAGCTTGTGCCCCTCCGGACTGGCGAAGCGATGGCGGCCAAGACCAACGTCGATCGTGGCCCCGGAATCCATCGTGTCGGCCAGAGCCACGAGGCCCACCCACAGCCCGCTGTAACGGGACAACGCATAGCCCATCAGCCCCAGATCCAGCACCTCCTGCACGCTGGCGGGGGCCAGGACCGGCATCTCGAAATCCTGAAACGCGAATTCCGATTGGGACGGCAGGGTCGACGACTTGCAGGCGTGGTCGTCGCCTGCGACGGCCAACACTCCGCCCTTGGCCCAGGTGCCGGCGAAATTGGCGTGCTTGAATACGTCGCCTGTGCGATCGACCCCCGGCGCCTTGCCGTACCACATGCCAAAGACACCGTCGTACAGGGCCCCTGGAAACAGGTTCGCCTGCTGACTGCCCCAAACCGCTGTCGCCGCGAGATCCTCGTTCACGCCTTCCTTGAACACGATGTGGCGGTCCGCCAGAGCCCTGGCCGCCCGATGAGCCTGCTGGTCCAGGCCGCCTAGAGGCGAGCCGCGATAACCGGACAAAAATCCCGCCGTGTTGAGTCCGACCCGCGCGTCGAGCCGGGCTTGGTCGAGAAGGACCCGAAGCAACGCCTGGACGCCGGTGATGAACACCCGGCCCTCTTCGAGCAGGTATTTGTCGTCCAAGGTCACATTGGCATGACGCACGGCAAATTCCTTCCCCGCCCCTTGGCTACAGGCCACGCCATGATATATGGAATTGCCGCGATTGCTTGCCACTCGCGTGCCCTGATTGGCCGGCAATTTGGCAGCGATTAGCCGAATTCCCACGAAGAGCGGGTGAGATCGTGCCGGAACGCCTTGATGCGGTGGATGCCCGCATCCTCGATCTGATCCAGAACGACGCCGGTCTGTCGGTAGCTGAGATCGCCGAGCGAGTGGGTCTCTCCTCGAGCCCCTGCTGGCGGCGCATAAAGCGGATGGAAGAGGAAGGCGTGATCCAGCGACGCGTCACCCTGCTGGACCGTGAAAAGCTCGGGTTAGATTTCGAGGTCTATTGTACGGTGAAGCTCTCGCTGCCCACCCGCGAGAACCTCGAGACGTTCGAGCAGTCCATCAAGCGCTGGCCCGAGGTTGCGCAATGCGCGACGGTGACCGGTTCGGCCGACTACGAGTTGCGTATCGTCACCCGCGACATGCACGCCTTCGACGCCTTCCTGCGCGACAAGATCCTGTCGCTGGGTCTGGTCTCGAACATCGAAAGTCGGATCGTCATCCGCGCGGTAAAGAGCACCACGGCGATTCCGCTCGGGCTCGTCAGCGCCTATGTCCAGACAAAGGCCTGAACTGGAGCACGACCATGATCGAGCGTGTAATCGCGCCGCGCCGGCACGATCTGGGAGGCTTTACGGTCGGCCGGGTGCTGCCATCAGCCGAGCGCGCGATGATCGGCCCGTTCGTCTTTTTCGATCATTTCGGCCCGGTGGCCTTGCCCGCCGGACTGCCGCGCGGCGCCGACGTGCGGCCGCATCCGCACATCGGTCTTTCGACGGTGACCTACCTTTTCGAGGGCGAAATTACCCATCGCGACAGCGTCGGCTCGCAGGTCGACGTTCGTCCTGGGGAGGTGAACTGGATGACCGCCGGTCGCGGCATCACGCATTCGGAACGCTTCGACACCATCCGTCGCACGGGCGGCCGCATGCATGGCCTGCAGGCCTGGGTCGCTCTGCCCACCGAGATGGAGGAAATCGATCCGTCGTTCCATCACCACGGACCGGACGACCTGCCGACCTATGAGGCGCAGGGTCTTTGGGCTCGGCTGGTGGCGGGTGAAGCCTTCGGCGCCAAGGCGGCGGTGAGGACGCACTCGCCGATGTTCTACGTGCACTGGCGATTGAGCGCAGGGGCCAAAGCGCAGATCCCGGCGGACTATAGCGAGCGGGCAGCCTTCGTCGCCGCTGGACAGGTCGAGATCGAGGGCCGCCCGTTCGGCCCAGGACAGATGATCGTGCTTACCGAGGGAGCGCCGGTCCTGGTCACCGGCGTCGCCGACGCGGAGGTCATGCTCCTGGGCGGCGAGCCTTTGGGGGAGCGCCATGTCGACTGGAATTTTGTTTCGTCGTCGAAGGAGCGCATCGACCAGGCTAAGGCTGATTGGCGCGCCGGACGGATGAAGCTGCCCGATCTCGACCACGACGAGTTCATCCCGCTTCCCTGAAGCGGGCCTTACTCAGGCCGTCGACAGCGCCTTGCGTGCCTGCTCCCAATACTGGGCGCCGGTAATGAGGGTGACCAAGGCCGCAAGCCAGAGAAGCCCGTGCGCGATCATAGTGGCCGGACCGAGGACGGCCGGTTCGCCGGGCAGGGAGAACGCGGCCCAGCAGGCGACCAGCAGTTCGGCCCCCAGGGCGATCAGCTGCAGGGTGGTCTTCCACTTGGCCAACAGAGTCACCGGCAGGGAGACCCCCTTGCCCGCCGCCACCTCCCGCAACGCGCTGACGGTGAATTCCCGAAACAGGATCAGAGCGGCGGGGATCGCGACGCTGGCGTTTCCACCAAGGGTCAGCAGCCCGAGGACCGCGCCGCACACCAGCACCTTGTCGGCGATCGGATCGAGAATGGCGCCCCACACGGTCGTGGCGTGAAGCCGCCGGGCAAGCCAGCCGTCAAAGAAGTCGGTGATCGCCGCGATCACGAACGCGAAGAACGCCCACCGCTCCAGGGCAAACTGTGTGGCGGGAGGCAGGCGATCACTCAACAGGGCCGCCGCCGCCAAGCCGAAAAAGGTGAAGAGCGCCAGGGCGAGGCGGAGGCCGGTGAGCAGGTTGGGGAGTCGGTTCATGACCGCTACCCTAGCGCGCGGCGCGAGCTTCTGTCGCGCGCGACGTGGAGGGGCCGATGGCGAGCGAGACCACTCCGATAGCCTTGCTGGTCGACCCCGCGGCTGACGACGCGATCCTGGCGGTGGTCCGGTGAAGCGCCTGCGATCGCTGCAGTACCTGCGCGCGCTCGCCGCGCTGGCGGTCGCCGCCTATCACGCCCGCCAATGGAGCGGCGGGGGCTTCGACATCGGCCGCGCGGGCGTCGACGTGTTTTTCGTCATCAGCGGGGTGATCATGTGGCGCGTCGCCAAGGGGCCCGAGGCGCGCGCGCCGGTGTTTCTGTGGCGGCGTATGACCCGTGTCGCGCCGCTTTATTGGCTCGTAACCTTGGTCGTCGCCGCAGTCGCCTTGGCCTGGCCCGACTTCATGCCGAATGTGCATCTGTCCTGGACCCATCTGGCGCTGTCTCTGGCTTTCCTACCCCACCTCGATCCGCGCGGATTGCCATTTCCGGTGCTGCCGGCGGGCTGGACGTTGACCTACGAGGCAATCTTCTACCTCGCCTTTGCGGGCGCCCTTCTGGTCCCAATCGAGCGGCGCGCAGCCGTCGCGGCGGCGGGATTGTTCGGCCTCGTCGGAGCCGGGCTGATGCTGGACTATCCGGCCTACTACCTGGGCGCCAATCCGATGCTGCTCGAATTCGCGGCCGGGGTAGGGCTCGCCAATATGGCTGACATAAGCGCCCTGCCGAGCCGCGTGACCAGCCTCGCGTTGATCGCCGTAGCCGTCGCCGCCTTCGCACTCCCCGCCCTGCTCGGCGTCTTCAGCGAGGTCTGGCGCCCCCTGATTTGGGGGGCGCCAGCGGCGGTCCTGGTCGCGGGCGCGCTCAGCCTGGAGTTGCAAGGCGGGATCGGCCGATGGCCCGTCCTCGAGCGATTGGGAGACGCGTCCTATAGCCTATACGTCGTTCACGCCCCGATTATCGCGCTGGTCGCTCACGCAGTGGGCTCGGGACATCCAAGGCTCTTATTCATTCTGGCTCTGGCGGCCTCGGTCGCCGCGGGACTGGCCTGCCACCTGTGGATCGAGACGCCTTTGATCGCTGGCGCGCGTGGCATCGGACGCCGGCGTGGGTTGGCCCCGGCCGCATGACGTTGACTCCCCCTCGCGTATTATGGGTCGCGCCGCCTATCCCGGATGCTGCGGCATGCCGAAACTGGAGACGGGCGACCTCGCGGCCGTGCCGCGGAGCGCCGAGCGGGTGGCCGCCGCCCTCTACCGCTGATGGAGGACGGGCACGATGTCGTCACCCTGACCGCCGGCCGCGGCTGATACCGGGCGCCAAGGTCGACGTGGTTGAGCGCTGCTCCGGCCACGGCGGTACGTTCGGGCTGATGAAAAAGACACATCCCCTGGCCGTGCGCGTGGGTCGGCCAGCGGCGCGCCAGGCAGCGGCCAAGGGTAACGAGCTACTCTGCTCCGATTGTCCGCTCGCCAGCAAGCACCTCGGCCAGCTGGACGGCGCCGAGCTTGCCGACGGGGTTCCGGCGCCTCGCCAAGCCCACCCGATCGAGATATTCGCCCAGGCCTATGGCCTGTCCTAAAGAAGGTTCACCCATGCCCGCATCCGCCCGCAAGGTCACACCCGACGATGTCGTCCCGGACGTCGACTATGCGCCGCAGCGGCGCGAGCGCCGCGCGGCCCTGCTGCCGGCCAAGCGTCTGCGGCGCATCGCGCTCGGCCCTTACTGCACGCTCTATTTCGAATCGTTCGACACCATGCTGCTTCAAATACAGGAGATGCTGTTGACGGAGAAGGGCGGCGCGGCGCAGCTGGTCGACGAGCTGGCGGCCTATAACCCTCTTATCCCCCAGGGGCGCGAGCTTGTGGCGACGGTAATGTTCGAGATCGACGAGCCCGTGCGCAGAGCCTCGGTGCTCGGCGGTCTCGGCGGAGTCGAGGACTGCTTCTTCCTTTCGGTGGGCTCCGAGCGGATCATGGGACGGCCCGACGGCGACATCGAGCGGACGCGCGAGGACGGTAAAACCTCGTCGGTGCATTTTCTGCGGTTTGCCCTCAGCGACGCCCAAGCCCAAAAATTCCGCGACTCCTTGGTCCCAGTCATGGTGGGTTGCGAGCATCCTTTCTACGGCCATCTCGCCACGATCACGGATGCCTCGCGCTCCGAGTTGGACAAGGACCTGGAGTGACCAGGCTCGCGCCACTCCCGGCGCAACCGGCCGGCACGCCGTGGCCCACGTCGGCCTGGCCGACCGGCAAGTTGGGGCCCGGGGTGGATGCGGCCCGTCTCGCGAGCGCCCTGGAGGGCGCCTTTTCCGATCAGCCGGCCAGCGAGTTGGGCGAAACCCAGGCCCTGTTGATCGTGCAGGGCGGACAGTTGGTGGTGGAGCGCTACGGCGTCGGGCGCGGGGCGGACGAAACCTGCCGCTCCTGGTCCATGGCCAAGAGCATCACCCAGGCCCTGGCGGGCATCCTGGTGGGCGATGGCGCGCTCGACATTCGTGCGCCGGCCGACGCTCCCGAATGGCGCTCCGCCGGCGATCCGCGCGGCGCGATCACGGTCGATCACCTGCTGCGTATGTCCAGCGGGCTGCGGTTCGTCGAGGTCTATTCGCCAGATCAGCCTTCGGACGTGATCGAGATGCTGTTCGGCGCCGGCAGGGACGACATGGCGGGCTTCGCCGCTGGCTTTCCCCTCGAGCATCCGCCCGGACGCCACTTTTCCTATTCGAGCGGCACGACCAATATCATCTGCCGCCGCCTGGCTCAGTCTCTAGGTGCGTCGGGCGAAGCGTTCCACGCTTTCATGCGCGAGCGCCTGTTCGCGGAGATCGGCATGAGCAGTGCCGATCCAAGATTTGATGCGGCGGGGACCTTCATCGGCTCATCCTACTGCTACGCGACGCCGCGCGACTTCGCCCGCTTCGGACTGCTCTATCTGCGGGGCGGCGTCTGGGACGGCGCGCGCATATTGCCGGAGGGCTGGGTCGACTACGCTCGAACGCCGACGGTCCAGTTACCGGAGTGCGCCGATGGACCCTACGGCGCGCATTGGTGGTTGGACGTCGCTGGTCCAGGTTCGTTCGCGGCCAGCGGCTATCAGGGCCAACACGTCGTGCTGTGCCCCGACCGGGATCTGATCCTCGTGCGTCACGGCGCGACGCCCGAAGTGGCCCAACCGGCGCTCGTCGCATGGCTCAGCAGGATTGCGTCGCTGTTTCCCCGCGTCGAGCCCGCCTGATCGCGCCGCCCAAGCCGGCGAAGCCCACCAGCAGCAAGGCCCAGGCGGCCGGCTCTGGCGCTGGAGAGCCGGCGACGAGATCGCCACTGTAGCCCTTGCTGCCGAAGTCTCCGGCCGACCGGTTATGGCTCTGTTTTCTGAATCCGCCTCAAGCAGCCTCGGCCAGCGCAAGCCGCTCTCGCAGTTCCCGCTTCAAAAACTTGCCACTCGCGTTGCGCGGCAAGGCCTCATCCAGCAACCAGATGTAGCGGGGGATTTTGTGCCTCGCCATGATCGCCGCGCAGTGCGAGCGCAGACGCTCCGCGGTGAGCGTTTCGCCCGGACGGGCGACCACCACCAGGGCGACCTCCTCGCCGAGACGGGCGTCGGGCACTCCGAACACGCAGCACTCGGCAACCGCTTCGTGCCGATAGACGCAGGCTTCGACCTCGGCGCAGTAGATGTTCTCGCCGCCGCGCAGCACCATGTCCTTCTTGCGATCGACGATGAAGATGAAGCCGTCTTCGTCGACGCGGGCGATGTCGCCGGTGTGCATCCACCCGTCGGTGATCGCTTCGGCCGTCGCTTCGGGGCGATTGATATAGCCCTTGATCACCTGCGCGCCCCGGACCCAGAGCTCGCCGAGATCTCCTGGTCCCACTTCGGCGCCGTCGTCATTGACGCACTTGTATTCGAAGTCGGGCATGGCCGGGCCCGCGCTGTCGGGCTTGTCGACGAAAAAGTCGGCCGAGACAGCGGTGATGATACCGCAGGTCTCGGTCATGCCGTAGCCGGTGCCAGGACGCGCCGTGGCCACCTTGGCGTCGATCTTGCCGACCAGATCCGGTGGCAACTGGGCGCCCCCGCCCGAGAGCGCCAGCAGGCTGGAGAGATCGTGACTGTCGAAGTCTGGATGGGTGATCAGTTCGCGCGCCATCACCGGCACGCCGCTCATGGCGCTGATCTTCTCCGCCTCGATCAGGCGCAGGGCGTCGCCGGCGTCCCAGCGATACATCAGGACGAGCTTGCCCCCCGCCGCGGTGACCGCATAGGCCCCGCAGTTGTTGGCGGTGACATGGAACAGGGGCGTCGTGAGCAGGGCGGCGGGAACGGGGACGGGCGCGTCGGGATCGGGCGCCTCACCGGCGGCCCGCAGGGTGGCCAGGGCCTGGACCTGGCCTGAGAACATCAGGCTGAAGAGGTTGGCGATGCAGCCTCGGTGAGTCAGTTGCGCGCCCTTGGGAAAGCCTGTCGTGCCGGATGTATAGAAGATGCAGGCGTCGGCGTCGGGATCGATCGCGACGTCGGGCAGGGCGCCGCCATGGGCGATAACCTCGGCCCACGGGGTGACGCCTTCGGCGGCGGGCGCGCGAACGGCGACCACGCGCACGCCCCGGACCATGGCCGGGCGCTCGGCCAACCGGGCCAGACGCTCGGCGTCGCAGAACAGCACCTTGGGGGCCGAATCGGCCAGCGCGTATTCCATCTCCTCGGCCACCCACCAGGCGTTCATGCCGACCACCGCCACGCCCATGCTGACGCAGGCCCAATAGATCAGCAGCCACTCGGGGTAGTTACGCATGGCGATGGCGACCCGGTCGCCGGGGGCGACTCCGGCTTCGACCAGCCAGCCGGCGATGGCGTCGACCCGGGCATGAGCCTCGCCGTAGGTGAGCCGCTCGTTCTGGTACACGAGATAGTCGCGATCGGCGAAGGCGGTGGTGGAGAGCCACAGGGCGCGGATATTCGGCGGCGCGTTCTTGTAGGCGCGCATGGGGTTGCCGCGCACCTCGAGCGTCTCGATCTCGAACGGCGCGCCCGGCGCCGTGAGTTCGCCCCAGACTTCCTTGAGCTGACTATAGTGCATCGAAGGTCTCCAATAGTCCGATCGGTGTCTCAGGCGTCGATGCGGTAGACACGCCGCGCCGTGCCGCTGAACAGGGCCGTCTTCTCGTCGGCCGACGCGCCGGCGGCCACGCGCTTGAAGGCGTTCCACAGCACCGGGTAGGAACAGCTGCCCAGGTCGACCGGGAAGTTGCTCTCGAACATGCAGCGCTGCGGGCCAAAGGCGTCGATGCATTCGGCGATATAGGGCTTCCACTCCGCCGCGAGCTGCTCCGACGAGGCCGGCGGGTCGGCCATGAACGACTCAAAGCCCGGGAACACCATGGCCAGGCCTCCCAGCTTGACGGTGAGGTTGGGCAGGGCCGCGAGGGCGCGGATGTTGTCGCGCCAGAGGCCGAAGCGTTCGCCCCGCCGGCCGGCGTAGGCGCCGATGCCCAGAGGCGTCCCGGCGTGATCGAGGACGATGCTGGTCTCGGGGAACGCGCGGGCGAGATCGAGGAGGTCAGGGAGCTGAGGCTCCAGCATCCAGGCGTCGAACGAGAGGCCCAGCGGGGCCAGTCGAGCGAAGCCTTCGCGGAAGGTGCGGTCGAGGTAGAGGCCGCCGGGACGGCCGTGCAAGGGCCCCAGGACGTCGGGGTCGGGATCCGAGGCGGCGGCGTGGCGGATGCCTCGGAAACGCCCGCCTCCCGCGGCGATCAGCGCCTGGAGCACTTCGACCGCGGCGGCGCCCAGGGTGAGATCGGCATGGCCGACGATGGCGGCGCAGGCTCTCGCCTCGCCATAGAGGCCGCTGGCGCTCATGGCCGCGACGCCGTTGACGAACTCCATCTCACCCACCGGGCGCATCGGCGCCGGACCTTCGGCGCGGTAGAAGGCGCCGCATTCCATATAGACCGTCGCGCGCACGTTATGGCCGTTGTGGAGGTCGGCCATCAGTTCGTCGAGCAGGTAGCGCGGGCTGAGACGCAGGATGTCGTGGAAGCCGTGCGGGCGCGGCGTCTCGGCCAGGATGCGGCCGATGCCCCGGTCCCAGAGGTGATGGTGCGGATCGACGATCGGCAGATCCGGCTCCAGGATCGCCTCGCCTGATCGAGCGCCCATAGACTCCGCCGCCTGCGCCATCCGCCGCTCCCTGATGCTTGGGCGCGCGTTTGTGATCCAGGCCCGCGCCGCGTTCCCTGGTCCATGCCCGCCTTACGCCCAGGGTGCAAGCGTTGCTCCCAAACGGTTTCTACGGCAAAAGGCGCCCGGTGGAACCACGCCCCGAGCTGCCCCGGCCCCTGCTGTCCCGGCTTGGGGCCCTGCGGCCCGCCATGCTGGCGGGCGCGCCCAATCTCCTCGCTCTGCTGACGGCCGCCGCCGGCGTCATGCTGCTGACGTCGGGGGCGACGCCGTCCGATCCGGCCCGCTTCATGTGGTTGGCCGAGCACACGCCGATCATCCTGATCGAGGTCAGTCACTTCCTCTCAAGCATCCTGGGCGCGGTGCTGGTGATGCTGGCGTTCGGCCTCTCGCGGCGCCTGCACGGCGCGTGGGTGGCGACGACCGTGGTTCTGGCCGCGGCGGCAGGCCTCGCCTTCTTCAAGGGCTTCGACTGGGAGGAATCCCTCGCCCTGGTCGCGCTGATCGTGCTGCTGGCCCCATGCCGGGCGGCGTTCCCACGTACGGCGCGCCTCTCGCGCATGGAGATCACGCCGGGCTGGCTGCTCTCGGCCCTCGCCGCGGTGGCCGGGGCGGCCCTCGCCGGCTGGTGGTCGTTCCAGAATCTCGACTACGCCAATGTCTCGTGGGTGCGGCTGATGGGCGACGCCGACGCCGAGCGCGCGATACGCTCGTCGGCCGGGGCAGCGGTGTTCCTGCTGGCTCTGGGCGTCTGGCGGCTGCTGGCGACGCCGGCCACGCCGGCGGTGGCGGGCGAGACGGACTGCGACTTCAAACGGGTGCGCGCCATACTGGCCGCCGCCGAAACAGCCGAGCCGCAATCCAATCTCGCCCTGCGTGGCGACAAGCGGTTCCTGTTTTCTCCGTCCTGCAAGAGCTTCCTCATGTTCGGCGTGCGCGGCCGCTCCTGGATCGCGATGGGCGCGCCGGTGGGATGCCGCGCGGAGCGGATGGATCTGCTGTGGCGGTTTCGCGAATTGGCCGACGGCCATGCGGCGCGGCCCGGCGTCTATGGCGTGGGGCCGGAGGATCTGCCCGATCTGGTCGAGCTCGGCTTCTCGATCCAGAAAGTCGGAGAGTCGGCGGCGGTGCCGTTGGAAAGCTTTTCCGTCGAGGGCCGGCGGCTGGGAAACATCCGGCGCAGCTGGCGCAAGACCGGCGAGGAAGGCGGCTGTTTCGAGGTGCTCGCGGCGGGCGGCGCGACAGCGGTGATGGCCGAACTGCAGCGCGTGTCGGACGCCTGGCTCATTCACCACGCCGGTGGCGAGAAGAGCTTCTCGATGGGCGGCTTCGAGCCGGCCTATGTCAACGAGTTCCCGATCGCCATCGTCCGCGCCGAGGGTCGGGTGGTGGCCTTCGCCACCCTGTGGACGACGGGCGCGCGCGGCGCGTTTTCCATGGACCTGATGCGCTACAGCGACGATGCGCCCAAGAACGTGATGGACTTTCTGTTCGTGGAGCTGATGCGCTGGGGCGCGGGCGAAGGCTATCAGGCGTTTGAGTTCGGCATGGCCCCCCTCGCGGGCCTGGAGGAGCGGCGGCTGGCGCCGATCATGTCGCGCGTCGGCCGGCTCTTGTTCGAACGTGGCGAGGAAATCTACAATTTCAGGGGCGTGCGTCGTTACAAGGACAAATACGACCCGGTCTGGCAGCCGCGCTATATCGCCGCTCCGCACAAATGGGCCATTCCGATCCTGCTGGCCGACGTGGGCCTGATGTCGTCGGGCGGCATGGCCGGCATCGGCCGCCGCTCGCGCCGCCCGGTCGAGGGCAGAGGCGAAAAGCTCAAGGTGGCCGCCTAGCTCTCGAGGGCCTGGGGGTCGCGCCACATGCTCCACATGGGCGGGGCGTCGGCTCTGGCGCGGTGCTCGGATATGACCTCGAAACCGTGGCGCCGATAGAGGCCGATGTTGCGCTCGGTCTGGGTCTCCAGATAGGCCGCCTCGCCGGCCGCATCGAGCCGGGCTGTGGCCACGGCCAGCAGGCGCGAGCCGACGCCCCGGCCCTGGGCGGCCTGGGCGACGCCCAGAAACCACAGATAGGCGTGACGCCGGTCCATGGGGTGGTGGGCGTCCAGATCCTGGCGCAGGGCCAGCAGGCGGCCAAAGCGGGCGAGGCCGGTGGCGAAAAGCAGGGTCGGCAGCAGTTTCAGATCCTCGGCCAGCGGTGTCGGTCCGACGAACTCGAACGGCATCCACAGAGCCGCAGCGCCGCCACCCTGGGGCCGGTCGATGCGGCCGCCGCGCAGGCCCATCTCGGCGATGCGGTGGAAGAAGCGCAGCCGGGCGGCGTCGCGGCGGCCGTCCGGGCGCAGGAACCAGTCGAACATCACATCGCCGGCGAAGGCGTCGGAGAGGTCGGCGGCGACGCCCGCCAGGTCGGCGCGCCTGCCCGCCACCGGCGCCTCGGCCTCACGGCGCATGGCCTCGACGTCGATCAAAGCCGTTCTGAAAGCTTGATCGCCGCCCGGCAGCCAGCGCGGATCACGGCCGTCAGCGGACCATGGCCCGGCGCCGCGCGCGCGCCCTCGGCCACCGCCTCGTCGCGGTGCGCCAGCTCATCGTCCCGAAAGCCCGTGAGCTCGGCGGCGAGGACCGGCTCGCGCGCCTGCAGCTCGGCGACCTGGGCGGCGTAGTGGGCCTCGATCACCGTCTCCACCGCCTCGGTACAGGCGTGGGTGGCGCGCTCGCCCATGAGGGCGGTACCGGCGCCAAGGGCGAATCCGGCTACTCTCCAGACGGGAGCGAACACGGTCGGACGCACGCGGCGTTCGGTGAGCAGGGCATCGAAGCGGGCCAGATGGCGCGCCTCGTGCGCCTCGAGTTCGGCCATGCGGGAGCCGATCGCCTCGCGTCCGCGCGCCTTGTCGAACACCGCCCGCTGGCCGCGATAGATGTGCACCGCGGCCAGTTCACCGGCGTGATCGACGCGCAGGATCTGATCCAGGCGGGCTCGGCCGGCACCGGGGCCAGGACGCGGGGGGACGGGTCTTTCGGTCATGTCGGTTGGTCTCGCATCGACGGCCTTAGGGTGGCGAGCGCGCTCGCCCCCGAAAGGGCCAGGGACATTAGAACATTCCAGCCGGCCATCGAGAGGCCGAGGAATACCCACGCCGCCTTGTCGCACGCGGGCAGCGTCCGCTTGGCGCCGCGCAGCAGAGCATCGAGGTCGGCCCCGCTGGCGCGGCCGGCGCCGCCGCTGCAGGAGGCGGGCCCCGGCCACCACTTCCATTCGGCTCCGGCGTGATAGAAGGCGATCACGGCGCCGAACAGAAACACCAGCACCAGCACGACGTTCGCCACGCGCGTGGCGCGCTCGCCGGCGCGGGTCAGACCCAGGGCGCCGCCCAGCCCGCCGATCGCCAGGGCGGCCCAGTAGACCTCGCGCTGCTTGAGGCACAGGGTGCACGGCGCCAGATGGCCGAAGGTCTCGAAGGCGTGGGCCACGCCCAGCAAGGCCGCGGACGCGGCCGCCGCCATCCAGGGCCAGTATCGCGAAAGGGAGGTCACCCTCGTGCTATGGCGCAGCGGCGGGGTTTTGATAAGGCCGGGCCCGGCCAGAGCGCTCTCACCGCTCGAGGTCAGGGCACGAACTTCACGGCCACGACGGCGAGGACCACCGCCGCCACCGTCAGCCCCACGACCCACGCGAGGCGCCGCTCGATCACCGGCAGCAGGCTGGGACCGAACCGTCGCAGGATCCAGGCGCTGGCGAAGAAGCGCGCCCCGCGCGTGGCGATCGAGGCGGCCACGAACACGGCCAGATTGAAATGCGCCAGACCCGAGGCGATGGTCACCAGCTTGTAGGGGATCGGCAGCAGGCCCTTGATCAGGATCACCCACAGGCCCCACTGGGCGAACCAGGCGCGGAAGGTGGCCTCCCCGTCCGGATGGCCCAGCACCGCCAGCAGCCAGTGGCCGAGCGGGCCCATGAAATAGCCGATGGCGTAGCCGGCCAGGCCGCCGATCACCGAGCCGGCCGTGCATATCGCGGCGTAGACCCAGCCCCGCTGCGGCCGCGCCAAGACCATCGGCGCCAGCATCACATCGGGCGGGATGGGGAAGAACGAGCTCTCGGCGAAGGCGATGGCGAACAGAGCCAGCGCCGCCTGGCGCGAGGCCGCCAGCTTCATCACGCCGTCGTAGAGCCGTCGCAGCATCGCGTTCCACCGCCTTTCGCAAAGCCCTACGGCCTGACAATATGGGGCCGCGCAAGGGAGGCGCAGCCAGATGAACGCCGACGCCGCCGCCGGGACCGATCTGTTCGACAACCCGCTGGGCACCGACGGCTTCGAATTCGTCGAATTCACCGCGCCGGAGCCGGAGCGGCTGAAGGGCCTGTTCGAGCTGATGGGCTTCACCGCCGTTGCCCGTCACCGCTCCAAGAACGTGCTGCGCTTCGCCCAGGGCGACATCAATTTCATTCTCAACATGGAGCCCTCCGGCCAGCCGGCGGCGTTCCGCCAGGAGCACGGGCCCTCGGCCAACGCCATGGCGTTCAGGGTGCGCGACGCGGCGAAAGCCCTGAGGCTGGCGGTCGAGCGCGGGGCCACGGCGGTTGCCGGACCGGTGGGGCCGATGGAGCTGAACATCCCGGCCATCGAGGGGATTGGCGGCTCCAACCTCTATCTGGTCGACCGCTACGGCGCCCAGGCGATCTACGATGTCGACTTCGTGCCCATCGAGGGGGCTGCGCCCGGCGCGGGCGCGGTTGGCCTCTCCTACATCGACCATCTGACGCACAATGTGCATCGCGGCCAGATGGCGCGCTGGGCGGACTTCTATGAGCGCATCTTCAACTTTCGCGAGATCCGCTATTTCGACATCGAGGGGGCCCAGACTGGTCTGATCTCCAAGGCCATGACTAGCCCTTGCGGCAAGATTCGCATCCCCCTCAACGAGAGCCGGGACGAACACTCGCAGATCGAGGAGTTCCTCAAGGACTACCGGGGCGAAGGCATCCAGCACATCGCCCTGGGGACGGACGACATCTACCAAGCAGTGGAGACCATGGCCGAACGGGGCGTCGCCTTCCAGGAAAGCCCCGACACCTACTACGAGGCGCTGGACGCCCGGGTGCCCGGTCACGGTGAAAACCTCCAGCGCCTGCGCGCCGACCGCATCCTGGTGGACGGAGCGCCGACCGCGGGGCAGGGCCTGCTGCTGCAGATCTTCACCCGCAACATGATCGGTCCGATCTTCTTCGAGATGATCCAGCGCAAGGGCAACGAGGGCTTCGGCGAGGGCAATTTCCGCGCCCTGTTCGAATCGATCGAAGCCGACCAGGTGCGCCGGGGCGTGCTGCCGGTTAAGCCCGTCGCATGAAGCTCGCCTCGCTCAAGTCCGGCCGCGACGGACGCCTGGTGGTGGTCTCGCGCGATCTGGCCTGGTGCGTCGAGGCGAGCACGGCGGCGCCGACCCTGCAGGCGGCGCTCGACGATTGGGACTGGTGCGAGCCCCTGCTGCGCGGCATGGCCGAGAGCCTCGATCACGGCTCGGTTCCGCGCCGGCGCTTCCACGAGCACGAGGCGTCCAGCCCCCTGCCCCGCGCCTATCAGTGGGCCGACGGCTCGGCCTATGTGAACCATGTGGCCCTGGTGCGCCGGGCGCGGGGCGCCGAGATGCCGGAGAGCTTCTGGACCGATCCTCTGATGTACCAGGGCGGCTCGGACGGCTTTCTGGGGCCGCGCGATCCCATTCCCCTGGCGGACGAGGCCTGGGGCTGCGACTTCGAGGGTGAGGTGGCGGTGATCGTGGGCGACGTGCCACGCGGGGCCGACCCGGCGACGGGCCTGGCGGCGGTGCGGCTGGTGATGCTGGCCAACGACGCTTCGCTGCGCAACCTCATTCCGGGCGAACTGGCCAAGTCGTTCGGCTTCTTCCAGTCCAAGCCGGCCGGATCGTTCTCGCCCGTGGCGGTGACGCCCGACGAGCTGGGCGCGGCCTGGCGGGCTGGCAAGTTGCACGGCAAGCTCGTCGTCGAGCTCAACGGCGCCGCGTTCGGCGAGGCCGACGCCGGGGTCGACATGACGTTCGACTTCGGGACCCTGATCGCCCACGCCGCGCGCACGCGTGATCTCGCCGCTGGCTCGATAATCGGCTCGGGCACCGTCTCCAATCGCGGCGAAGGTGGCGGCCCGGGAGCGACCATCGCCGCGGGTGGCGTCGGCTACAGCTGCCTGGCCGAACAGCGCACGGTGGAGACCCTGGCCGGCGGCGCGCCGGTGACGCCCTTTCTGCGCCCGGGAGACACCGTGCGCATCGAGATGCGGGACCCCGACGGCCACTCGCTGTTCGGCGCCATCGAGCAGACCGTGGCGGCCGCCTAGGGCGTTCGACCCCGCCTCGGATGGTGCCGAATTTCGTGACCGCCGGTTGACCATTTGCTTATCATATTGCAATATCCTGTTGTTCGCAAGGCGGAATTCGCTCGCCCGCGGCACGTCCAGAGCTGCTTAAAACTGCTTAAAAACGCTGGGGGTCGCTGAGCGCGACCCTGGGAGGCTCAAGCGAGACCGGGGTGCGCTGGACCATCACCAAGGGCCGCTTGGGGATGACCGGCTACTGCTGAGGACTGCTACGCGGTCGCGAGTCCGGCCAGTTGGGCGCTGACCTCCCACAGCCTCCGGGCGGCGGAGTCATCACAGGCGGCGGCGGAGGGCTGGGTGAGGGTGCGCTTCGCCCAATAGCCGCCGGTCTTGCCCGCCGCGGCGTCGGACGACGCCAGCCAGATCAGGGTGTCGGCGCCCTGCTCCGGGGTGAGCATGAACCGCTTGCCGAGCCCGAGGACGGCGCCCATCAGGCCCCGCGTATTGTCGCCGAAGCCGGTATTGACCCCGCCTGGATGCAGGCAATTGGCGGTGATCCCGCTGCCCTCCAGCCGGCGCGCGAGCTCGCGCGTCCAGAGGATGTTGCAAAGTTTCGAGCGGCCATAGGCGCCGAACGCCGAATAGCGGCGCGCCGATTGCAGATCGTCGAAATCGAGCCGGCCGAACTGATGCGCCGTCGAGGCGGTGCTGACGATGCGCGATCCGGCGGTCAGCGCCGGCCGCAGCGCCTCGGTGACCACGAAATAGGCCATGTGGTTGACCGCGAAGGTCATCTCCATACCATCGGCGGTGACCTCGCGACGATCGAACAGGGCTCCGGCGTTGTTTACCAGCACATCGATGCGCGACGCCTTGGCCAGCAGGGCCGCGCCGGCGGCCTTCATGGCCCCGATCGTCGCCAGATCGGCCTCGACGCAGTCGTGTGCGGCCTCCGGATTGGCCCGCTGGATCAGATCCATCGTCGAGCGCGCCCGGCCCGGATCGCGGGCCGTGAACACGATCCGCGCGCCCTGCCGCGCCAGACGCTCCGCCGCCACCTGGCCGATGCCGGACGTGGCCCCGGTGATCACGACCGTCTTGCCTTGCATGGAGAGCCTTTCGAGGGCGGGGTAGAAAGCGAACCTGTGTATGTAGTCCCGGCGAGCCGTAAGTGCGCGCTCGCCCAGAAACTGCCCTTTCAGCGGGCATGGGCGACTATCGCAGTGCGTAGCATGCGACCGTGCCGAAAGCCCGGTCCGCCATCCGGTCACGTCAGTCTCCAGCCGACGAAGCTCTCCCGGTCGTAAGCCGTGCAGGTCAGCAGCATGACCGATCGGGCGCAGTCCGCCAGCGCGTCGGGGTCGACATTGCGGTCGGGCGGAAAATCGATAGGCTGCCCACAGACAGCGGCGACACCGTGCCAGACGGTGTCGGGGAAACGCAGCGTATCGACGACAACTTCGAAGCCGCTCCGCGCGGTCAGGAGATGATAGGTTTCCTCGCCGACCCCGAACGCACCCGCGCTCGAACGCTCGAGCTCTTCACTCCATCGCGGATTGAAGTCGTCGCACAGGAAGATTTCTGCAGGATGAACCCGGGGGATTCGCAAGCCCGCGGCGAATTGGCGGGGGCGTTGACCGGCCAAGGATGATGGGTCAAGCAGGGAGAAGCTTGGCTGGGACGAGATGGTGGCGGGGCATTCTAGCGGAACGAGCGCTGGCGCCAGCCGGCGGCTTCTGGGGTCGAGCGCGCTCGTGCCGGTGGTGCTGGCCCTGGCGGCGCCGGGAGCGGCGTGGGCGCAGGCGGCGTGCGGCGACGTCGATCAGTTCAACACCATCAGTTGCACGGTCACCCAGTCGGCGCAGACGGTCGGGACGAGCACGGTGCTCGTGGACGTCGGCGACGGGGTCAACGTCAATGTGCTGAACACCGCGCCCGGCCTCGGGGCCCAGGGCCCGAACGCCAGCGCCCTGTTCGTCTTCAGCCACGGGCCGACCGACACGCCGGGCGGTTTCATCGACGTCGGCTCGTTCTCGGCCCTGATGAGCACCGACGGGCAGTATGCGCCGGCCCTGCAGTTGCTGAGCATCGGCGGCGGGGGGGCGAATGGGGCCAACGGCTCGCTGGGCGGCGGCGGAGACGGCGACGCGGGCGGCGACGGCGGCGCCATCGGCCTGCAGGGCGCGGGGCTTGTTGGCACCAACCAGATCCTCAGCCCCGCGGTCCAGGCGGTGTCGATCGGCGGCAGCGGCGGCAGCGGCGGCGACGGCGGCCTGTTAGGCGGCGCGGGCAACGGCGGCAATGGCGGGGCCGGCGGCGGCATGCTGCTCAGCGGCAATTGGAATATCGGCACCGGCGGGTTCCTGTCGGACGGCATCCACGCCGCCTCCCTGGCCGGGACGGCCGGCAATTCGGGCGGCGGGTTCCTGTTCACCGGCGCGGGCACCGGCGGCGGCGGTGCGGCCGGCGGGGCGGTGACGGTGGACTTCTTCTCGACCAAGGTCGGCGACGGCAAGATCCTCACCC
Source organism: Caulobacterales bacterium (assembly GCA_038226475.1). GTDB lineage: Bacteria > Pseudomonadota > Alphaproteobacteria > Caulobacterales > Caulobacteraceae > Acaudatibacter. The sequence goes on from JBBRQK010000008.1 coordinate 169,036, forward strand.
TGGCCACCGGCTCGAACGGGATCTTCGCCCAGAGCGTCGGCGGGTTCTCGGGCTCGGCCGGGTCGGGCGGCTATTTCGTACCCACCGGCGGCAATGCGCTCAGCGGCGGTCCGGGCGGCGCGGTCACGGTCCAGACGACCGACAAGGCGGGCACGGGCGGTATCGAGACGCGCGCGGCCTATTCCACCGCCATCTTCGCCCAGAGCGTCGGCGGCGGCGGCGGCTCGGCCGGGGCGGCGGGGGGCCTGGGCATCATCGGTGGCCTGCTGACCGGGGCCGAGGGGGCGAGCGGCGGGGCCGGCGGCGACGGCGGCCTGGTCGCGATAGGCAACCAAATGAAGCTGACCACCGCGGGCGACTATTCGCGCGGCCTGTTCGCCCAGAGCATCGGCGGCGGCGGCGGCGACGGCGGCAGCGCGGCGGGGCTGGTGGCCTACGGCGGATCCGGGGCCGGGGGCGGGGTCGGCGGCGAGGTGGGCGTGAACAACGGCGCCGCCATAGCCACCGGCACCTTCAAATACATCCTGGTCAATGGCCATTCCGTGCTCGACCACGAGGGGCTTCAGTCGGACGGCATATTCGCCCAGAGCGTGGGCGGCGGCGGCGGCAACGGCGGCAACTCCCTGGGGATATTGAGCTTCGGCGGTACGGGCGCCTCGGGCGGCTGGGGCGGCGACGTGGGCGTCTTCAATAGGGGGGCCATCACCACCCTGGGCGATCAGGCGCGGGGCATCTTCGCCCAGAGCATCGGCGGCGGCGGGGGCGACGGCGGCGACGCCCTGGGCCTGATCGCGCTGGGCGGGTCGGGCGCCTCGTCGGTCGTGCAGTCGTACGGTGGGGCGGTCACGATCGCCAACAGCGGCGCGGTCTCGACGCTCGGCATCCAGTCCGACGCCCTGTTCGCCCAGAGCATCGGCGGCGGCGGCGGTCGGGGCGGGGACGCCGGCGGCCTGATCAGCTTCGGCGGCAGCGCCGGCTCTGGCGGGCCGGGCGGCGCGGTGACCGTGGCCAACAGCGGCCAGCTGACGGCTACCGGCACGCTGGCGCGGGGGATCCTGGCGCAGAGCATCGGCGGCGGCGGCGGGGCGGCCGGGCGGGCGGTGGGCGCGGTCAGCTTCGGCGACAGCGGCGGCGGAGGCGGGGCCGGCGGCGCGGTGGGCGTCAGCGACACCACCTTCGCCGCCATCGCTTCGGTTGGCTCGAGCCTCGTGGCGCAGAGCATCGGCGGCGGCGCCTATGCCGGCTCGGCGTTCCTCGGCATCGCGTACGGCGGCTAGGCCGGCGGCGGCGGCGCCGGCGGCGCCGACACGGAGAACAACGCCCGCGCGGAC
>JBBRQK010000009.1:0-160882 GCA_038226475.1 Caulobacterales bacterium
CCTCGACGATGGCGGGCCCCGCGAGCGTCTGGCCCCGCGCCAGCCCCGAGCGATCGTAGACAGGAACTGGCCCATATGCCGGCCATAGCAATACGCGCCGTGAGGATTTGGCGCGGCCGGGCAGGGCGGGCAGGCGCGGCGCGTCGTCCACGCCGGGCTCCGGACTGCGTGCGCTCAGCCGCCAGCTCACGATCTCGATCGGTACGTGAGATGGGTTGACGCCATACTGAGCCAGATAGGCCGTCTCGAAGGCCGCGCGGATCGCGTGCGCGTCGCGCCGGTCGCGTGGATCGTCGTCGAGCGTCACGCCGAGCTCGTTCTGCTGGCCGAGGTAGCGCAGATCCGCCCCGATCTCGATGCTCACGGCGGCGGCGGCGCAGCCGGCGTCGGCGAGAGCGGCTGGGCCCTCGGTCGCCATTTCATCCAGCAGCCGATCGACTTCGGACCAGTCCAGCGCTTCCAGGCGCCCGAGCGCGCTGCGCACCAGATCGAGGCGCACGGGCGTCACCAGGGTCCCGAATGCCGAGAGGACGCTGGCGTTGGGTGGAAAGATCACAGCCGTGCTCTGCAACAGCTCGCCGACGGCGCAGGCATGCGCCGGACCGGCCCCTCCGAACGCGAGCAGCGGCAATCCGCGGTGATCAATGCCACGGTCCGTCGCGTGGGCCCGGGCGGCGGCGGCCATGGTCTCGGCCACGATGCGATAGACGCCTGCCGCGGCCTGGCCGGCGTCGGCGCCGAGGCTTTCGCCGAGCGCATCGAACGCACCCTGAGCGGCCAGCCGATCGAGGCGCATGTCTCCGCCCAGGAAGCCGTCGGCGTCGATCAGGCCCAGCACTAGGTCGGCGTCGGTCACCGTGGGCAGCACGCCCCCGCGACCATAACAGGCAGGCCCAGGCTCCGAGCCGGCGCTGCGAGGCCCGACTTTCAGCAGACCCAAATCGTCGAGGGCGGCGATGCTGCCGCCTCCGGCCCCGATCTCAATCATGTCGATTGAGGGAATGGTCAGCGGCATGCCGCTGCCTTCGCAGAAGCGGTATTTGCGATCGATCTCGAAGCTGCCCGACACGAGCGGCTTGGCGTCGTCGATCAGGCACGCCTTGGCCGTGGTCCCGCCCATGTCGAACGAAAGCAGGCGCGGCAGGCCCAGGCGACGCGCGTAGTGGGCGGCGGCGAGTGCCCCGGCGGCGGGACCACTTTCGATCATCCGCACTGGATGGCGCCCGGCCACGTCCGCGCCGATGACCCCCCCGGAGCTAAGCATGATCAGCGGGCGATTGGGCGCCCCGGCCTCGGCCAGGCCCTGCGCCATGCCCTCGAGATACGGCGCGGTGATCGGGGCTGTGTAGGCGTTGATCGCGGTGGTCGAGGCGCGGGGGTATTCGCGGATCTGAGGGGCGACCGACGACGACAGTGAGACGTGCAGGTCAGGCGTCAGCCGGGCGAGAGCCTCTCCCGCGGCCCGCTCGTTGGCCGGATTGCGAAAGCTGTTGATGAGGCAGATGGCCACACCGACCACGCCCCGGGCCGTCAGCGTCGCCGACAGGGCGGCCACCTGATCCGGCTGGACCGGGCGCGACACGGCGCCGTCGGCCAGGGTCCGCTCGTCGAGCTCGAAGGTGAGTTCCCTGGGCACCAGGGGATCGGCGAACTCGATCTGCGGGTCGTACATCTCGTAGCGATGCTCGTCGCGAATCAGGAGGACGTCGGCGAAGCCGCGAGTGGTGATCAGGGCGGTGATCGCTCCGCGTCGTTCGATCAGGGCGTTGGTGACCACGGTGGTGGCATGAACGACGACCCCATCCACCTCCGCCGCGCCGAGTCCGGCTTTGCCCAGCACCAGATGCATGGCGCGAAAGAAACCCTCGAGCAGGTCGCCGTGCGTGGTCAAGGTCTTGTCGACCGTCAGGGCGCCGTCCGCCCGCCGGAGCACGGCGTCGGTGAACGTGCCGCCGATGTCTATGGCCAGGGAATAGGGCATGCCGCGTGGCGCCACGCTGGTCCGCGCGCCTTGGCGCTGTCAAGCGCGCGGTGCATTGAGAGCTGGCGGCAGCGCGGGGCGCAACATGACGACGACGGATTTCAAGGCCAAACTGAGGGCGCGGGCGCCGTTGCTGGGGTGCTTTGTCAAGACGCCGCACCCGGCGGTGGTCGAGGCGCTGAGTGGCGCCGGCCTCGATTGCATCTGCCTGGATGCCGAACACGCTCCGTTCGACCGGGGCGATCTGGACGCCTGCTTGCTGGCCGCACGGGCGGGCGGGCTGCCGGCCCTGGTGCGCACGCCGTCGGGCGCCGCACACGAAATCCTCGCGGCCTTGGACATGGGCGCGGCTGGGGTGGTGGCGCCTCATGTGCGGTCGGCGGACGAAGCCCGAGCGGTCGCGCGGGCGGGCGCCTATGGCCCGGGCGGCCGCGGATTCGCCGGGGCCGTGCGCGGATCCGCTTCGGCCGCCCAGTCGATCGGCGAGCGCCTCGCCGAGGCCGCCGCCCAGACCACCATCGTGGTGCAGATCGAGGATGTCGAAGCGATCGACCGGGCAGGCGAGATCGCAGCGGTCGAGGGGATCGACGCGATCTTCGTCGGGCGGATGGACCTGACCGTCGCGCTCGGCGAGAGCGATCCCAAGAGCGAGCGGGCGTTGGCGGCCGTGAAGACCGTCCTGGCAGCCTGCCTGGCCCAAGGACGCGCCGTGGGCATGTTCACGCCCGACATCGCCGAGGTTCCGTCCTGGAGAGCGCAGGGCGCGAGCCTCTTTTTGCTGGGGTCGGACCAGGGCTTCCTGCGCGCCGGCGCGGCGCGGTTGCGCGCGGAGGCCGGGTTTGGCGGCGCGTCCGGCTAGGCGATGGTTTGAAGCAGCGGAACCGCGACGGCGCCCTCGGCGGGAAGCGATTCCAGGGTCCGCAGCATCTGGTCGACGTCGTCGACGGCCGCCCAGCATTCGCTGAACTCCGGGGGAATCAGCCGCAGCGCCTGAAACTGGGCGAATAGCGTGAACAGCGGATCCCAGAAGCCTCCAGGGTTGTAGAACACAATCGGCTTGGCGTGCAGGCCCAGGCGGCGCCAGGACAGAAGCTCCACGGCTTCTTCGAGCGTGCCGATGGCCCCGGGAAGAACCGCGAAGCCGTCGGACTCCTCGAACATGCGCAACTTGCGCTCATGCATGGAGCCGACGATGTCCAGGGTGACGCCCTCCACAACGTGCTCCTCGGCCATCAGGAACTGAGGCATTACGCCCAGCACCTCGCCGCCGGCCGCGCGTGCTGCGCGGGCGCACGCGCCCATCAGGCCGGTTCCACCGCCGCCATAGACCAGCCGCATGCCGTGGTGGGCCAGCGCCGCGCCGAGATGCGCCGCCGCGACGAGATAGGCGGAATCGGCGGCGCCGGAGGAGCCGCAAAAGACGCAAACGCTCTTCAAGCGACGCGGCGGGCTCGACATTCCTATATCTCCCGACGATGAACCTCGAACCTATGTCAGATGATAGCCGATTTGAGCGCCCGTCTCGATTGGGCATGGCGGCGATTCTGGCGCTGGGTTGCGCCCTGGCCGGCTGCGGCGGTGGCGGTGAGGCCGGCGGGCCCACCCGCGCCGCGGCTCGGGCCGAAGCCGCTTATCGCGCGCCGCCCGCGGTCACCCGGGTCGCCGGACTGACGGGCGAGCGAGTGCTGTTGACCGGCGTTGCCGTGGCCGGAGCGCGCGTGCGGCTGGGAACGCCGCGCGGCGGCGCCTTGTTCGTCACGGCCGACGGGACGGGAGGATGGCGCATCATCCTGCCGGCGTCGACGGAAGTGCGCCTGTTCGGCCTGTCGATGACGGAAACCGGTCGTTCGACCCAGGCCGAGGGCTATCTGGCCGTGACCCCCGAAGCGGAAGTGGCGCAACTTCGCGCCGGATCGGGGGCCGCGGTTCTGTCGGCGCCGGGCCCCGCCCGCATTCTGGCGGTCGACTTCGATCGCCGCGGTGGGACCGTGGTGTCGGGGGCAGCCTCGCCGGGCGCCAGCATCACCGTGCGGGCCGACGGGACGGCGCGCGGCTCGACCACGGCCGATGCGCGAGGCCGGTTTTCACTGGCGTTCAACGAGCCGCTCGCCCTTGGCGAGCACCAGATCGACGCCACCGGCGTTGCTGGAGTGGAGGCATCGATGTCGCCGCCGGCGCCAACTTCGGGCGGCCCGTTCGGGGCCGGCAGAATTCCAGGCGGCTGGCGGATCGACTGGCTGACTCCAGGCGGCGGCATGCAGAGCACGCTTCTATTTCAGCGCGAGGGCGGGCGATGAGAGGCATGGGCGCCAATCCCGATACCGATCGCCGGATGGCGATCCCCGACGCGATCGCGGCGCCCGAGACCAGATTCAGCTTCTGGAGCTCGATGGCCGGGCTCTTCCGTCTGGTGGTGCGCTCCAAGGCGCGGGGCCTCAAGAGCCGGCTGGGCCTCGCCCTGGCCCTCGTCCTGATCGGCAAATGGACCGGCGTCACCGGACCATTGCTCATTCAAAGCGCCATCGACCGGTTGAACCATGGCAAGAGCGCGCCGGATGCCGCCTTCACCGCCTTCACGGGTCTGGTGATCGGCTGGGTGATCCTGCGCTTCATCGCCGGGACCGCGCCCTATCTGCGCGACGCGATCTTCACCCCGGTGTCGCAAAAGGCGCTCGCCCGCTCGGCCATGGAAACCTTCGCCCATTCATTGGCCCTGTCGATCGGCTTTCACCAAGGAAAGCGGAGCGGCAGTCTCGCGAGGATCATCGATCGCGGCGCGAGGTCCACGGATTTTCTGCTGCGCAGCGTGGTCTTCAACCTTGGGCCGACGATCCTGGAGCTGATCATGGCGGCCTATGTGCTGACCAGCCGCTTCAACTGGCGCCTTGCCCTCGTCGCCCTGTCCACCATCGTCATCTACATCATCTTCACCTTCGCCATCTCCAACTGGCGAATCCAGCACCGCCGAGAGCTCAACGACGCCGATTCGGAGGCCGCCGGTCTCGCGGTCGACGCCTTGATGAACTACGAAACGATCAAGACCTTTGGCGCCGACCGGCGCGTGGTGGCGCAATACGACCGGGCGCTGGGCGACTACGCGGCCGCCGCCGTCAAATCCAACACCTCGCTGCAACTGCTCAACGGCGTGCAGTCGGTCGTGCTCAACCTCGGCCTGGTGCTCATCACCCTGCTCGCCGGGACGGAGGTGCTGCATGGACGTATGAGCCTAGGCGGCGTCACCGCCTGCATCTTGATCCTGCAGCAGGTCTATGCGCCGCTCTTCAGTCTGGGAATGAACTATCGCGAGATCCGGCAGTCGTTCATCGACATGGAGCAGATGGTCGAGCTGATGGCCGTGCCGCCGGACATCGTCGATCCGGCCGTCGCTCGTCCCCTGCCTCCGGCCTCCGGCCAAGGGGCGTCGCTAGTGTTCGAGGACGTGGCCTTCCGCCACACGGCCCGCTCGGTCGGTCTGACCGACATCGCCTTTTCCACTCCGCCCGGCACGACGACGGCCCTGGTCGGGCCCTCGGGCTCCGGCAAGACCACCCTGGCGCGGTTGGCGCTGCGTCTGCTCGACCCGCAGGAAGGCCGCGTTTTGCTCGATGGCGTCGATCTGCGCCAGGTGAGCTTCGCCTCGCTCCGTGCCGCCGTGGCCCTGGTGCCGCAGGACGTGGCCCTGTTCAACGATACCCTGCTGGCCAACATCGCCTTCGCCGATCCCGAGGCCGATGCGCGGTCGGTCTGGGCGGCGGTCGAGGCGGCTGAACTGGGCGGGTTCATCGAGAGCCTGCCGGAGGGCATGCGGACCCGGGTCGGTGAGCGCGGACTGAAGCTCTCCGGCGGCGAGCGCCAGCGCGTCGGTCTGGCCCGCGCCCTACTCGCCAATCCCCGCCTTTTGGTGCTGGACGAGGCCACCAGCGCCCTCGACGGCGCCACCGAGGCGGCGATCCAGGCGACCCTGCGCAAGGTCCGCGCCGGCCGCACGACCCTGGTGATCGCCCACCGCCTCTCGACGATCGTCGACGCCGATCAGATCCTCGTCGTCCGACGGGGCCGCATCGTCGAGCGCGGCGCCCATATCGATCTGTTGGCGCGTCAGGGCGAGTATGCGGCGCTGTGGCGACGCCAGACCAGGGGCGCGAACGCGACTACTCCGCCGCCGCCGCTACGGGCCTCCGCCGCCGCCGGCTGAACGGGCGGAACCTCGCCAGGGCGGCCAACTGGCCGGCAAGCGCCTTTGGCGCGGCCAGGGCGACCGGCGTGAGGAACAGGGTCAGCAAGGTCGAGAAGGTAAGACCGAACACGACGGTCGCCGAGAGTTGCACCCACCATTCGGATCCGGGGGCCTTGTAGTCGAACCCGCCCGCGCGAAAATCGGGGTGAAGCTGGAAGGTGAGGGGCAGCAGGCCGATCACCGTCACCACTGTCGTCAGCATCACCGGCCGGAAGCGCTGCACGGCGGCGCGCACGGCGGCGTCGTCGGCGGCGTGGCCGGCCCGGCGCAGCTGATAGAAGGTGTCGACCAGCACGATATTGTGCCCGACCACGACGCCGGCGAGCGCGACGATCCCGGTCCCCATCATGATCATCGACACATAGTCGAACGTATGGGCGATGTTGAGGTCGGCCCCGAGCAGCACACCGACCGTCGACAGCACGACCGCCGACAGGGTCACGAACACGCCGTAGAAACTGTTGAATTGCCAGAGCAATATGCCGGCCATCAGGAACAGGGTGACGGCCATGGCGACGATGAAGAACACCCCGGCGTTCTGGGTCTCCTCGTCTGCGCCGCGGAACTTCCAGCGCACCGAGGCATCGAGGCCCGCATGCTCCAGCCACGGCTTGAGCTCGGCGATCTTCAGGTTGGGCGCCTCGCCCTTCACATTGGCCTGGACCACCACCAGCCGCTCGCTGTCGCGGCGCACGATGGACGTCACCTGCTGCGCCGGCGCCATCTTCACGAAATAGCTGAGCGGCGCGAGACCCTGAGGCGTGCTGATCTTCAGGCGGTTGAATGCCGCCAGATTGCGGTCCTCGGGCGGGAAGCGGACCCGGATGTCGAGCTCGTCCTGGGCGTCCACCGGCCGGAACTTGCCCACCAGCACACCGTCGGTGAGGAACTCGATCGCCCGCCCGACGGTCTCGACGTCGACGCCGTAGCGGCCCGCCGTCACCCGGTCGACGGTGAAGTTCCACTCGATCCCCGGCGATGTTCGACTGTCCTCCAGCTCGATGATCTTGGGGTCGGCGGCCAGCTTGCCGCGCACGATGTCGGCGGCTCGGTCGAGGGCGACCGGATCGGGACCGCGCAGCTCGACTTGAACGTCCTTGCCCACCGGCGGTCCGCCCTGCGGCAGGCGCAGTTCGGTGAACACGCCGGGCGTTTCACCCAGGCGCGCGCGGATCACGTCGACGATCTTGTGGCCGGTGAGCCCGAGCGCCTTTTCCGTCTTGAAGTCGGCGAACTCCAGCTCGATGCGGCCGATGGCGTCGTTGGGCGGGCTCGAGCGGCCGCCTCCGTTGCTGCGCCCCGAGCGGGTATAGATCGATTTCACCCCCGGGATCCCGGTCAGGCGGCTCTCCACCCGGGCGACCAGGGCATCCTCCGCCCCGACTGAAAGGTTGCCGCGCGCCTTGACATAGACGGCGGCATTGTCCGGATCCTGGTCCAGAAAGAACTGTACGTCGTGCGGTTGGACGGCGAACAGGGTCACGATCGCCGCCGCCGCGGCCGCCGCGGCGGCGGTCACCAGCCACGGATGGCGAGCGCCACCGTGCAGCGCTCGGGCATACCAGCCCATGAAACCGCTCATGGCGCGCGGATCGCCGTGCTCCGATTTTTCGATCTCAGCCAGCTGTGCCAGATCGACGCCCTGCTTGCGGCCCACCAGCGAGCCCAGCGCCGGGGTCGCCAGTAGGGCGACGAAGATCGAGGCCCCCAGCACGAAGAACAGCGTCAGCGGCAGGAAGCTCATGAACTTGCCGGCGATCGAGTTCCAGAACATGAACGGCACGAAGGCGGCGAGGGTGGTCAGGGTGCCGTTGACCACGGGCCAGAACATGCGCGTGCCGGCGGCCGCGAAGGCGGCGCGGCGATCCATCCCCTCGGCCATCTTGCGATCGGCGTATTCCACCACCACGATGCCGCCGTCGACCAGTATGCCCACCGCCAGGACCAAGCCGAACATCACCATCTGGTTCAGGGTGATCCCCAATCGCTGCAGTATCAGGAAGGCCAGCAGGAAGCAGACCGGAATGGCCGCGCCGACCATCAGGCCCTGGCGTACGCCCAGGGCGGCGATGATGATCAGCATCACGAGCAGAGTGGCCGTGATCAGGCCGGATTCGAGAATCACCAGGGTCTGGTCGATGAATTCGCTCTCGTCGAAGGTATAGTCTGCTCGGATCGTGGGCGGCCAGCGGGCCTGATCGGCGGTCACCGCCGCCTTCACCGCCTTGACCGTGTCGAGCACATTGGCGCCCGGCCGCTTGACGACCTCGACGGTGAAGGCGGGCTGGCCGTTGAACCGGGTGACGTAAGTGGGCTCCTTGAACGCTTGATGCACCTCGCCGATGTCGCCGACTGTCACCACCCGGTCGCCATGGGTCTTCACTGGCAGGCGCAGAATGTCTTGCGGCGCGGCGACCACGCCGGGCAGCTTCACGGCGAAGCTGCCCTGGCGGGTGACGAGGTCTCCGGCGGGCACCAGCTGGTTGTTGCGTCCGATGATGCCGGCCAGATCGTTGGCCCCGACGTCGTAGGCCTCCATCCGGGTGGGATCGATGGTGACTTCCAGCATTTCCTCGCGCTGGCCGGAGATGTCAGCCCCCAGAACTCCGGGCAGGGTCTCCAGATGCGCCTTCAGGTCGCGCGCCGCCGCGTCGAGCGCGCGCTCCGGGGCCGGGCCGGAGAGCACGATCCCGAGCGAGGGATCGTCGTTGACATTGGCTTCCTCGATGATCGGCGGCAGGGCGTCGGGCGGGAACCGGCCTCGCGCCAGGTCGACCTTGGCGCGCACGTCTTCCAGCACCTTGGTCTTGTCGAAATTGACTTCGAACTCGAGCGTCACCACCGCGGTTCCGCCGTAGGCCCGGGCGTTCATCTCCTTGAGGCCGGGGATTGATTTGAGCTCACGCTCCAGTGGCCGGACGAGCAGGCGTTCGGCGTCTTCCGGACTGACCCCTGGGTAAGGCACGACCACCGAGACGAACGGCACCGGGATGTCGGGCTGGGCTTCGCGCGGCAGGGTGAGGTAGGCGTAGAGGCCAAAAGCGCTCAGTACGAAGGTGATCGCCAGCAGCACCTTGCGCCGCTTGATCGCTCCCTCGATCAGGCCGGCGATCACGGTGGCGTCGCTTTCGCACGCACCTGGACGACGCGCACGCGCCGGCCCTCCGACACATAGGCCTGGCCCACGGTGATGATCCGCGTCGGGCCGCGCAGGCCGGCGATCCACACGCCGTCAGGCGTCTCCTCCAGCACGGTGACCGGCGCGAAGGCGACCAGGCCGTCGGCCTGGACATAGCGCACGCCCTGGCGGCCGGCGGCGTCCAGCACCAGAGCCGATACCGGTGCCTTGTGCGCGGGACCTGCGCCCGCGGCGATCGAAAGATCGGCCGAAAGGCCCGACGCGACCCGGCCGCCGGGATTGGCGGCGGTGACCTCCACGCGATAGGTGCGCGTGGTCGGGTCCGCGTCATGGGCCACGAACCGCACCCGGCCGGCGACCGTCTCGCCGGAGACCAGCCTGGCGCTCGCCGACGCGCCGACGGCGATGCGCGCGACTTCGGTTTCGGGCACGTCGCCGACGACGAGAAGGGGGTCGAGTTCGATCATCGTCCCACAGGCCTGTCCGGGGGCCAGATAGGCGCCGACCTCGGCGTCCCGATGGTCGAACACGCCGGCGAACGGGGCAACGATATTGATCTGGCGCAGGGCGACCTCGCCCTGGCGCACGGTGGCCGAAGCCTGATCGAGGTTTGCCTGATCGGTCAGGACCTGGGTTCGCGATCGGAAGCCCTTGGCGGCCAGATTGGCCGAGGCCTGCATCTGCAGCTGTTTGGCGCGCAAGTTGGCCTGGGCTTCGTCCAGCGTCGCCTGGCGCGCATCGACCCCCAGGCGGCAGAGCACGGTCCCGGCCGCGACCCGGCGGCCTTGCAGGACCGGTGTCGCGGCCACGACGCCGGCGGTCTCGGAGCGCACCGATACGGTGCGGGCCGCCTGGGTGCGGCCTCGGACGGCCACCAGATAGGGCCGGCTGACCTCGTCCACCGGCGTGACCTCAACTAAAGGAAGCGCCCCTGCCGCGGCCGCGGGGGCAGCCTTGGCGCTCGGCCGCTTGTCGGCCCCGCCGAACAACGGTCGGACCAGCAGATAGCCGATCACGACGGCGGCGATGGCGGCCACCACCCAGTAGGCGGGTTTCACCCGCGCCCGATCCCGCCGCTGTTCCCCGTCCCGCGCCATGGGCCGGTGTCTTGCGTCCGTCAGGCGGCCTGGGGCAAATGAATACGCGGACAGGATTGCCGCGCGGAGACGAGACGATGCGGTATCTGCACACCATGGTCCGGGTCAAAGACCTGGACGCGGCGCTGGGTTTCTACTGCGCCGGGCTCGGACTCCAGGAAATATCGCGGATCGACAACCCCGCCGGCCGCTTCACACTTGTGTTCCTCGCCGCGCCGGAAGACGTGGCGACGGCCAGGGAGAAGCGGGCGCCGACCGTCGAGTTGACGCACAACTGGGATCCGGAGTCCTATGCGGGAGGCCGCAACTTCGGCCACCTGGCCTATCAGGTCGACGATATTCACCAGACCTGCCGCCGCCTGATGGAAGCCGGCGTGACGATCAACCGGCCGCCACGCGACGGCCACATGGCCTTCATTCGCTCTCCGGACGGCATCTCGATCGAGCTGCTGCAGAAGGGAGGTCCGCTCGACCCCGCCGAACCCTGGGTCTCAATGCCCAACGTCGGGGCGTGGTAGGGATCTCAGCCAGGCCACGGCCGCCGCGACATAGGCCCGGTCTCTTGACAGGGGCGAGACGTGGGTGGCGCCGGGCGCATCCAGCACCCACGACGGCGCCGCCCGCGCGGCCGGGGCCACTTCCGCCGCGCGCCACGCCTTGGCCGAGACCGCGTCCGGATACGGCGCGCCCACGATCACCACGGTCGGGATCCCTGGCGGTGATCCGCCCAGCGCGCGGGCGACGGAAAGGCCGGGCACGATCGCGCGATCCTCGTCGCGCGAGGTCCGCAGGCTGTCGTAGTCGGTCAGCGAGGCCCGCTTGCGCGCCGCGGCCTCGCCGGTCAGCCCCTCGGCCCTGACCACGGCCGGCCCGGCCAGGGGCGCGAGACCCAGATCGGCCGCCGTGACGACGGCGTCCGAGAGCCGCCGCTCGTCGGCGAGATAGCGCAACAGTTCGGGGTCATCCAGGTCGTCACTGCCGACGGCGTTGACATAGACGAGGCCCGCCACCCGCCTTGGCCACATCGCCGCGAAGGTCTCGATATATAGCCCGCCGTTGGAATGGCCGACCAGGATCACCGGCCGGGTTTCGCCCAGGCTGTCGAGCAGGGCCGCCAGATCGGTGGCGATCGCTGTCACGTCCCGGGGGCCGGCATGCCGCGGCGAGGCCCCGACCCCGGCCCGATCGTAGGCGCACACCCGCCCGCCCTCGGCCAGATCGCCCAGGACCAGGTCCCAATCGGCTGAGGTCCCGAACGCGCCCGATTCCAGGATCACCGTCGGCGAGGCGCTGGCCGCCCCCCGGCACTCGAAATGAAGCCCTTCGCCTGGGGCGACGGCGGCCGCGCGGGCCGGCCCGCCGAAGTGCAGCGCCAGGGCCGCGCCCGCTGCTGGAACCAGTCCGCGCACCGTCAGATGAGCTTCGCCACCTCGTCGAGCATCACCGCCGAGGCGCCGCCGCCCAGGGAATGCGGCCGGGTGTCGCGCCAGATGCGTTCGATGTCGCCATCCATATAGCCCGCGGCCCCGTGATGCTGGACGCAGACGTCGACAATCCGCTTGAGAAGCTCGGGTAGAAGAGCCTTGATCATGGTGGCATCCTTTCGCACCTCTTCGCTCCGGCTCTTGCGCGCGGCGGTGTGATAGAGGAGGGCCTTGGCCGCCGAAAGCTCGCTTGCGGCTCTGGCGAGATCATGGCGGATGGCCTGCAGATCCCAGAGCGCGCCGCGATAGGCCGGCCGCGCCTTGACATAGGCCAGGGTGATTTCCAGCGCCCGCTCGGCCAGGCCCACGCACTGCGAGCCGATTCCCAGCCGTTCGTGCTCGAGCCCCCGCATCAGCGCGTAGAACCCCTGGCCCTCCTCGCCCAGCCGGTTTTCCGCCGGCACACGGAAGTCCGCGAAGGTGAGGGAGCTCATGTCGGCGCAGTGCCAGCCTGTCTTGGCGAAGGGCTTGCCGGCGGTCAGTCCCTCGCCCTTTTCGACCACGAACAGGGAAAAGCCGGCCGCCCCCTTGGCGTCGGGGTCGGTCCTGGCCACGGTGATGAAGATCTCTCCCGACACGGCGCAGGTGATGAAGGTCTTTTCACCGTTCATCACATAGTGGTCGCCCTCGCGCCGGGCGGTCGTCTGCATACGGATGAGGTCGGAGCCGCCGCCGGGCTCGGTCACGGCCAGGCCGGCGATGCGCCGGCCCTCGACGATATCGGGCAGGAAGCGCCGCTGCTGGGCCTCGGAGCCGTTGCGGCGGATGATAGGTGCGGCGATATCGGCGTGATCGGTGACCGCGGCGGCGAAGCCGCCGAAGCCGGAGCGGGCGAGCTCCTCGCCGAACACCACGGTTCCCAGGGTGTCGAAGTCCGATCCGCCGGCCCATTCGGGCATCGAGACGCCCAGCAGCCCCACCGCTCCCATGCGCTGGAACACCTCCGCCGGGATGCGGCCGGCCGCCTCCCACGCCGGCGCGGCCGGGATCACCTCGGCGGCCACGAAACGCCGCACCTGCCCGCGCAGCAGGCGGTGCTCCTCGCTCAGATAGGCGTCGTCCAGATCGATCATGGACGACGCTTCATCGGCCCAGGAACGCGGCCGGCCGGCGTTCCAGCGCGGCCTTGACGCCTTCGCGCACATCGTGCGTCCGGCACTGCTCCGACAACAGCCGGGCCTCCCACTCCAGGTGCGTCTCCAGCGTAGCCCCGAAAGTGTCGACCAGCAGCCGCCGCATCGCCCCGATGGCTTGCGTGGCCCCGGCGCCGATCTGCCCGGCCAGGCCTTCGGCCCGGGCCGCGAGCGCGTCATCCTGAGCCACCTCGGTCACCAGCCCGATGCGCGCCGCCTCCTCGGCCGTCACCCGCCGGTTCGTGAGGGCCAGTTCCTGAAACCGGCGCAGGCCGATCAGCCTGGGCAGGATGAAGGTCGAGCCGCCGTCAGGGGAGAACCCGATGGCGGTGTAGGCGACCGTGAAGTGCGCCCCTGCCCCCGCGATGACGATGTCGCCCAGCGCCGCCAGGGTCATGCCGGCCCCGGCGCAGGCGCCTTGCACGGCGGTGACGATCGGCGCCCGCATGCGCAGCAGCTTCGAAAGCGCGCCGTGATAGTCGGCGGTCATGCGCTTGACGGCCAGAGAAAGGTCGGCCTCGCCTGCAAACACGCCCAGATCGCCGCCGACGCAAAAGTTTTTTCCTTCCGCCGTGAATAGCACCACGCGCAGATCGGGCGTCTCGTCCAGCCTGATGGCGGCTTCCAGCAGATCCCGGCCGAGCCTTGGCCCGAGCGGATTGCCTTTCGCGCCATTGGTCAGGGTCAGGCGCGCGATGCCGGCTTCGATATCGAGCGAGAGGGTCTCGAACTGGCTCACCGGCGTGAATCGGCGGCCAGCCAGCGACCGTGGAACTTGGGCGGGACTTTCTGAGGCAGGCGCACCCGCGCCACCGGACCATCGGCCAGCGCGCGCGACGGGGTTATCCAAAGCTCGCTCGTCATGTCCGCCTCGTTGGTGACAAAGCCGACGACATAGCCGTCGTCCTCGTCGGCGGCCCCGTCACGCGGCGCGAAACTGGCTTCATAGCCCACGTGACCGCTCGGAAACGACAGCCGATCGCGGCCGCCTGTCTTCAGGTCGTACCGGATCAGGCCGTCGGCCTTCAGGGTCGGCGCGTCGAGTTTGATGGCGGCCATGTAGCTGTAGCGCGCGCCGGCGCAGACGAAGGCGTCGTTGACGCGCGGAAACTCCCCGAAGGCGTCGTCCAGCGGCCGCTCGCTGACGGCGCCGGTCTTCACGTTCAGCCGCCACATGTGCGGGTGGGAATCGAACCGGTGCTCGCCGTCGACCAGGGGCAGGTCGTCACGCACCGCGCCATGCCGGTCGATGCGGGTGGCGCCGCCGATGCGCGCGCCCACCAGTACGAATTCGTCGCCCTCGTCCCAGGCGGACGAGACGTGCCACATGAAGCAGGGCGCGACCTCGAACCAGCGCACGGGCCCGCCGAGCTCGGCTCGGTCGACCAGGCCGAAGCGCGCCGGCATGTCGTCGTCGAGCACGAAGCCGAGGGTGTCCTGGCCCTCACGCTTGAAATCCATCATCAGCGGGAAGTCGAACACGCAGACGAAGCAGGCGCTGAGCGCCATGTCGTGCTGCACGCGCGGGCCGGGCAGGGGGACCGGCACATGGCCGCGGATCCGGCCATCGGGGCCGGCCACGCCCAGATGCAGAAACGGCGGTTTCGGCGACCAGGCGATGAAGAAGAGCTCTCCCGTGGCCGGATCGAGCTTGGCGTGGGAGGTCATGCCGCCGGGCAGGCCGCCGCCGTAGGTGAACGCGCCGATCGTGCGAAGGTCGGGCAGGCTCAGCTCAAAGGGCTCGCCGCCCTCCCACCACAGGGCCAGGAGACGTCCGGCATGATATACGAGGTCGGTGTTGGCGACGTTCTTGTGCCGCTTGCCCGGTCCCTTGGCGAGGGACCCGACATAGGTGGCGTGACCGGCGGCGATGTCCTCGGCGAGACCCGGCGTCGCGACCCAGCGGCTGCGGAAGGTCGCCTCGCCGTCTTCGAGCGTGACGCCCTGCACCATGCCGTCGCCGTCGAACCAGGAGTGGCCGGCGCCGGGCTGAAAGCGGGGATTGGCCCCGTTCTGCACGAACAGGCCGTTCAGGTCGCGGGGGATCTGGCCGATCACCTCCAGTCGGCCGGCGGTGCACTCCTCCATCACCGGCGCGAACAGCCCGGTCAGATAAGGCGACATTGCGATCGGCGACGAACCCTCGGCCATGTCTCATCCTCTCGCGCCGTATCGGCGATGCGACTCTAGCGCGGCGGCCCGGGCGGTGTCCCGGGTTTTTGCCTTGTGGCCGCGGACTTCGCTAGGATCGGCCCTAAACCCTGCGGGAGACTGGCGGTGGCCGAAGGCGACAATGGCGGGCCTCTCGCGGGCCTGCGCGTGGTGGAGATGGGCCAGCTGATCGCGGGGCCGTTCTGCGGCCAGCTCCTGGGCGACATGGGCGCGGAGGTCATCAAGCTGGAGGCCCCGGGCGTGGGCGATCCCATGCGCCAATGGGGCCAGGGAGAGCCGGTCTGGTGGGAGGTGATCGCCCGCAACAAGAAATCGGCCTCGGTCGATCTGCGCCAGACAGAAGGCCAGTCCCTGGCCCGGCGCCTCATCGGGGGCGCCGATATCCTGGTCGAGAACTTTCGGCCGGGCACTCTGGAGGGCTGGAATCTCTCGCCGGCGAGCTTGATGGCCGACAATCCGCGCCTGATCGTCGCGCGCATGTCCGGCTACGGCCAGACCGGGCCCTATGCCCAGCGGGCCGGGTTTGGCCTGATCGGCGAGGCCATGGGCGGCTGGCGCCATATCGTCGGCGAGCCGGACCGGCCGCCATCGCGCATGGGCGTCTCGATCGGCGACACCCTGGCCGCGACGTACGGCTGCCTTGGCGTCCTGGCGGCGCTGCAGGATCGGCACCGCACGGGCCTGGGCCAGATCGTCGATTCGGCCCTCTACGAGGCGGTGCTGCAGGCGATGGAGGCGCTGATCCCCGAATACACCGTCGCCGGCCTGACGCGCGAGCGCTCCGGGGCCGTCCTGCCCGGCATAGCGCCCTCGAACGTCTACCGCTGCCAGGATGGTGACTATCTGATCGGGGCCAATCATGACACCGTGTTCCGGCGTCTCACCGAGGCGATGGGCCAGCCGGCGCTGGCGGACGATCCGCGCTATACGACCCATGTCGCGCGCGGCCAGCGCCAGGCCGAGCTCGACGCAGTGATAGGCCGGTGGACCGCCAGCCTGACCATCGCCGAGGTCGAGCGGCGCCTGCTCGCCGCCGGGGTGCCGGCCGGGCGGCTGTTT
This sequence comes from Caulobacterales bacterium, assembly GCA_038226475.1. Taxonomy (GTDB): domain Bacteria; phylum Pseudomonadota; class Alphaproteobacteria; order Caulobacterales; family Caulobacteraceae; genus Acaudatibacter. Next base: position 16,303 of record JBBRQK010000009.1, read on the forward strand.
CGCGCGCCGGAGATGCTGGAGGATCCGCACTTCGCCGCCCGCGAGGCGATCGTGCGCCTGCCGCATCCGCGCTGGGGCGAGATCGCCATGCAGAACGTGTTCCCGAAACTTTCGCGCACCCCCGGCGCCGTGCGATCGATCGCGCCCCAGACCGTGGGCCAGGACAACGACGAGGTCTGGGGCGGCATCGTCGGCCTCGAGCCCGCGGAGCGGGCGCGACTGACAGCCAAGGGCGTCCTCTGACCGATCGCCTCGATTGACGCGGCTTGGCCGAGGCGCTTCAATCCCTCCGGCGCGACAGGAGGACTTACGATCATGGCCAGGGCCAATACCGAATTCGACATTCGCGGGGTCAATCACCTCGCCCTGGTCTGCAAGGACATGGCGCGCACCGTGGAGTTCTACCGAGATGTGCTGGGCATGCCCCTGATCAAGACGATCGACCTGCCGGGCGGCTACGGCCAGCACTTCTTCTTCGACATCGGCAATGGCGACTCACTGGCCTTCTTCTGGTTTCCGGGGGCGCCGGAGGCGGCCCCGGGCATCTCCAGCCCGCAGAGCCTGCCCACCCAGGGCTCGATGATCACCGCCCACGGCTCGATGAACCACATCGCCTTCAACGTTCCGGTCGACCGGTTCGACGACTATTGCGCGCGCCTGAGCGCCAAGGGGGTGAAGATCTCGCCCGTGCTCAACCACGACGATTCCCAGAACCAGGTCAGCGAAACCGTCACCGACAAGGTGTTCGTTCGCTCGGTCTATTTCTTCGATCCCGACGGGGTGTGCCTTGAATTCGCCGCCTGGACCCGGGCGTTCGACGATCGGGACGTGGCGCACGATCCGATGACAGCCGATGGCTCAAAGGCCGTGGGCATGATCACCGGCCAGGCGGCCACGCAGGCGGAGAGTCTGGTCCCGGCGGAGTGAACCCGCCGGCGGGTGTCGAGGCCCGCTTCGTCGGCGCCGTTTCGCCGACCGCCCCGCGCGCCGGCGCCGGCGGCCATCCATGCCAGGGGCTCTATTGGACGCAGCCCGGCGCGCGTCCGAAAGTGGCGCTTATCGCCACCCACTACAATGTCGACTTCGCCGAGCACTACATCGCGCCCTGGTTCGCGCGCGCCGGAATGGGTTTTCTGGGCTGGAATACACGCTACCGCGGGGCGGAGGACCAATTCCTGCTCGAGCACGCCCTGATCGACATCGGCGTGGGCGTGCGCTGGCTGCGCGAGGAGGCCGGCGCCGAGGTGGTGATCATCCTGGGCAACTCAGGCGGCGGATCGCTGATGGGCGCATACCAGGCCGAGGCGTCCGACCCCACGCTCGCGGCGGGCGTCAGTGGCGCCGGCCGCGACGCCCTGGCGGCTCTGCCCGCGGCGGATCTCTACATCTCGCTCAACGCCCACAAGGGTCGGCCCGAGGTGCTGACCGCCTGGATGGACGCCTCGGTGACCGACGAGGGCGATCCGACCCGCACCGACCACGACCTCGATCCCTTCGATTCCCGGAACGGGCCGCCTTATCCAGCTGATTTCATCGATCGCTATCGCGCCGCCCAGCGCGCCCGAAATCAGCGCATCACCGACTGGGCGAAGGCGGAGCTGGCGCGCGTGAACGCCGCGGGCGTGCCCGATGTCCTGTTTCCGCTCTACCGTACCTGGGCCGATCTTCGTTTCATGGACGGGGCCATCGATCCGTCGCGGCGACCGACGCCGGGGTGCTATGCCGGCCACCCGGCCAAGGCCAACCTTCGGCCCGGGATCGGCCGGGTGAATTCGCTGAAGACCTGGCTTTCCATGTGGAGTCTCGAAACCTCGCTCTGCCAGGGCGAGGCCCAGCTCGCCCGGCTGCGCGTGCCGGCCCTGGTGGTCCAGTCCACCGGCGACATGGGCGTATTTCCGTCCGACGCCCGGGCGATCCACGCCGCCATCGCCTCGCCCGACAAGCGCCTCGAACTGGTTCCGGGCGCCCACTATTTCGAGGATTCGGAGGCGCATCGTCGCGGCGCCGTCGACCTGATGGCCGCGTGGATCGACAGCCGGATCTGAGCGACGGGGCCCATGAGGGCCACGCCTTCGCCGTGGCGGCGCTGCGCGATCTGGGCCTTCTACGAGACGGCGAGGTCGCCCGATCCGAGGCGCTCACCGGCGGGGTCTCGTCGGACGTGATCGCGGTGACCACGCCGCGCGGCCGGTTCGTCGTCAAGCGCTCGATCCCGCGCCTGCGCGTCGCCGCCGAGTGGCGCGCGCCGGTGGAGCGGGCCGCCACCGAGGTTCGCTGGCTGCGCGTGGCGCGACGGATCGACCCCCGTCTCGCGCCGGAGGTGCTGGGGGAGGCGGCCGGCTCGCACCTCTTCGTCATGCGCCGGCTGGCTGCGGCCACCCATCCGGTGTGGAAGGCCGAGCTCGCCGCCGGCCGGGTCGATCCGGAGTTTGCCGGCCGCGTGGGCGCCGACCTGGCCCGCATCCACGGCGCGACCGCGGGCCGCGCCAACGTCGCGCGGCGCTTCCGGACCAACGCCGACTTCATGGCCCTGAGGATCGAGCCTTTCCTTCTGTACACGGCTGATCGCAATCCGCACGTCGCCGCGCGCCTGCGCGGCCTGGCCGCATCGCTCGGCGCGCCGGGCAGGGTGCTCGTGCACGGTGACATCAGCCCCAAGAACATCCTCGTGGGTCCGGCGGGGCCGGTGTTCCTCGACGCGGAGTGCGCCGTCTTTGGCGACGGCGCCTTCGATCTGGCGTTCTGCCTCGCCCATCTCCTGCTCAAGTCGATCTGGCTGGCGCCGTGCTGGTCGCCGCTGATGTCCAGCTTCGCGGCGTTGCGCGACGCCTATCTGGCGCGGGTGACGTGGGAGGATGCGGGCGCGCTTTCCAGCCGCGCGGCGGCCTTGGCTGGGGCCCTGTTGCTGGCGCGGATCGACGGCAAATCGCCGGCCGGCTACCTCGACGCCCAGGGCGAGGACTCGGCCCGGCGCCGCGCCGAAGCGATACTGGCGGACGAGGCCCTCGATCTGCATGGCTTGGAACGGGTCTGGAGAGGCTGGGGGCCGGTATGAACGAAAGAAGGCCGCCCGGCGGGCGGCCTTCGATCATTCGACTGGAAAGTGGATAGAGCCTCAGGCGGCGGCGAGCTTGCCCGCGCGGCGGCGGATCAGCGCGCCGATGCCGGCCACGCCCACCAGCATCATCGCCCACGTCGCCGGTTCCGGCACGGCGCCGAACGAGGAGATCTCGGTGTAGGTGATGTTCGAGAAGGCGTTGCTCGTGCCGGTGCTGTATTCGTCGACGCCGCCGGGGACCAGGCCAACGAAATAGCCCTTCGTATAGTCGCCGTTGATGGCCCCGAGGGTTTCGGCATAGTCGCCCGCCGCTCCATGGCCGACGCCGGTCACGAATGCGCCGGCGGCGGTGTCGAAGGCGAAATAGGCGTAGTTGGGCAGGGCGCTGTGCAGGTGATACGTCACGCCCGAACCCTCGACCTCGAAGCGGAAGTTGGAAAGGTCGGCAAAGCCGAGCGTACCGGTCGCGCCGGTGGTGTATTCGAATGCGCCGATGGCGGCTGGGCCATCGGGGGAGTTCAACGTGAAGGAAACGACCGTCGCCTGGGCGGCGGCGGCGGCGAGTAGCGACATGGCCGTCGCCGTGGCGACGCCCGCCAGCATGTGCTTGTTCATGGGGTACCCCTGTTTTTGTAAATGGATTTGACTCGGCGCGCTTTGCGCCACGCTCACGCCGCGCTTTTGCCGCAGCCGGGAGTCGGGCGTCAATGCGCTTCCCGCCCTGTCGTCAATATTTCACATTTCTGTCAAGAAACCCTGCATTTACCAATACGAGGAAAACACAGTTCAGGCACAAACCGTTACTGCAATGCTACCTCTGGCGTTCAGCTGGTTGCGCGGCGCTCAAAAAGTCATTCGCGCGGAAACTGTCGGGCGCGGCCACTTCCACCACAGGATCGGGCCGATCGTCGTATTCGAGGCGCAGGGCTCGGGCAATCACGGCATGCATGTCGTAAAGGCAGGTTATGTAGGTGAACTCGAAGATCTGTTCGTCGCTCCAAAAGGTTTTCAGCTTCGCGAACACCGCCTCGGGCACGCGCCCGCCGGCCTGACTGAGGCAGTCGGCATAGGCCAACACGGCCCGCTCCGTGTCGTCGAACACCTCGGCGACCGTCCAGTGCGGCACGGCGGCGATCTTCTCTTCGCTGACGCCCAGGCCGCGCAGCGACTTGCAGTGCTGCGAGAACACGAACTGGCTGCCGCGAACCCAGCCCGCCCGGGTCTGGCCCAGCTCGCGCAGCACCGGATCGATCTTGCGGTCTGGATGGCGGTAGACCGCGAACCCGTCGACCGCGTGCTGCAGGATGTCGGGCGCCAGGGCGAACACCGTCCACCAGTCGCCTGGCGTGCCGGTCGCGGTGCCGGGCTCGGCGACGGGGTCCCGATCCCCGAACAGCAGCCCGTACATGCGCAGAACGATCTGGGCCTTGGCCTCGGCGCGGGGAACCTGACGTAGCACCGGCATCGTCTCAGCCTCCCGCCGTTTTGGTGAGCGCCGCGACTTGGGCGGAGTCGAAATATTCGTCCAGCCGAGTGATCAAACCGTCTTTCACCTCGCACACCACGCAGGCGGCGAGCTCGGCCGTCGCGCCCGCGACGCTGGTGATGCACAGGGTGTGGCGCTGGACGAAGCCGCCGTCGAAGACATCCAGACGGCGCCCCGCATAGCGGCGCTCGGGCACGGCGCGCATGAAGCCACTCAGGGTCTTCAGGTTCGCGTCCTTGGTCTGGGTCGCGCCGTCGGTGTTGTGCCAGATCTTCACGTCACTCGCATAACAGCCGGCGAAGTCGTCGATGTCGCCCGCTTCGATCGCGTCGAACAGGCGTGTCGCCAGAGCGCGGATGTCCGCCAGCGAAGTCATGGAGTCTCTGTCCCCCTGTTCGGCCGATCAAGCCACGAAACCCTCGGCATCGCAACGCACGGCAAGCTAGGGTAATATGCGATTGACCATATATATGAAGAACAATATATACGCCGCATGGACGCCGTCTTCTCCGCCTTGGCCGACCCCCGCCGCCGCCGGATGGTCGCGGTCCTCCGGCACGGCGAAACCTCCGCCGGCGATATCGAGCGAGCGCTCGACGCCGATCAGCCATCGACCTCGAGGCATCTGCGCGTTCTGCGGGACGCCGGACTGGTTCGGGTGCGCAAGGCCGCCCAGCGGCGCCTCTACAGCCTCGTCCCCGCCCGCTTGGCGGAGCTCGACGCCTGGCTCGGCGACTATCGCCATTTCTGGACCAGCAAACTCGACGCCCTGGAACTGCATCTGAATCAGGAGACCTGACATGCCCGTGCCCCATGCCGCGTTTCGCCAGGCGGCCGGATCCTCCGAGCTGGAACTGCGGCGCTCGCTCACCCAGCCGATCGAGCGCGTCTGGTCGGCCTTGATCACGCCGGAGCGGATCGCCGCCTGGATGGGGGTGGAATGGCTGGGCGGGACGGGCCCCCTGCACGAAGGCGCGGCCTTCGACTACCGCTTCGCTGACACCGGCGCGGAGAGCCGCGGCCGGGTGCTGCGGCTGGAGCCGCCCCACACCTTCGAGCACAGCTGGTTCGACAACGTGCCTCCAGGCGCCGTCGTGCGCTGGGAGCTGACCCGGGAAGGGGAGGGGTGCCGCCTCCAGCTGACCCACCGGTTCGGCGCCCCGGACGACGCCCCGCGGACCGCCGCCGGCTGGAGCTCGATCATCGAGGCCCTGGCGGCCAGCCTGGGCGAGAGCGATGCGGTTCGCGGCGCGGGCCTCGAGAGCTGGCGCCGGCTGCGCGACGTCTTCGCCGCCGATTTTCCGCCCGAGGCGACGCGCGATGGCCGGGCCGTCGAGATCGACGCCTTTCCGGCCCTGCGGTTCGATCGCCGCCTCGCCAGGCCGGTCGAGACCGTCTGGGCGGTCCTTGCCGAACCCGAGGGCCTCGCCCGCTGGCTGCAGGCCGAGGCCACGATCGAGGGGAAGGTGGGCGGCCGTTTCGATCTCGCCTACAACGGTGGTGGCGGTATGCAGGGCGTCATCACGCGTTGGGAACCGCCGCGAGTGCTGGAATACAGCTGGACCGAGCCACAGGTCGGCGGAGACTCGGTGGTCCGCTTCGAACTGGAGCCGACGGAGCGCGGCTGCCGGCTGGTGCTCACCCATATCTTGCGCGCCGGGGGTGACCGGGCCGACTTCGCCTCCGGCTGGCACTGGCACCTCGATGCTCTCGACAGCGCGGTCGAGGGCCATGCGCGCCTGTTCGACAAACCGCGCTGGGAGTTGCTGCGACAGGCCTACGCCGCCACGCTTTGACGGTCTCCGCGTCCGTGCCGGCGCCGCCAAGTTCGGTCTGGCGGCGGCGCAGCGCGCGTGGCACAGGGCGGCCGACGACGGCCCGGCGGCCGCGCCAGGGAGATGAAGCATGCGATCGTTTCTGTGTGGGTCGATCCTGGCCATGGCGCTTGCGGCGGGCCCCGGCCTCGCGGCCCCGGCCTACACCCTGACCAAGACCGTGCCTCTGGGGGCGCCGGATCGCTGGGACTATGTGGTGTTCGACGCCAATAGCGGCCGGGTCCTGGTCGCCCACGGCGACAAGCTGTCGGTGGTCGACGGCCGCGCCGGAACCCTGCTCGGGCAGGTCGAGGGGATCACCGGCGGCACGCATGGCGCCGCGGCCCCTTCCCCGACCGGCGAGGCCTTCACCGACGATGGCCGCAACGGCCTGGCGGTCGCCTTCGACCCCAAGACGTTCAAGGTCACAAAGCGCATCGCCGTCGACAAGGACGCCGACGGCATGGCCATGGACAGGGCGAGCGGCCACCTATTCATCGTCGAGGGCGATCCGGGCAAGATCGCGGTCATCGATCCGAAGACCGACACCCTGGCCGCGACCATCACGGCGGGGGAGGGGATGGAGTTCGCCGCCAGCGACGACGCCGGGTCCCTGTACGTCGCGGGCGAGGAGAAGAGTGACCTGCTCAGGATCGACACCGCCAGCAACAAGATCACGGCCCGTTGGCCCATGCCCGACTGCGCCAAGCCTCATGGCGTGGCCATCGACAAGATCGGCCGGCGCGTGTTCATGGGCTGCGTCAACAGCGTGATGATGGTCGTCGACGCCGATACCGGACGCCTCGTCGCCAAGCTGCCCATCGGCAAGGGCAGCGACGCCATCGTCTTCGACGCGCGGCGCGGCCGCGTCCTCAGCCCTAACGGCTTCGACGGCACGATATCGGTCTATCGCCAGGTGGCGCCGGACCAGTACCAGCCGCTCGAGACGATCCGCACCGCCATCACCGCCCGCACCATGGCCGTCGACCCGGCCAGCGGCCGATTGTTCCTGGCCGCCGCCGACAGCGACCCCAGTCCGACCCCGGGCGGCCGGGCCGTGCCGCGAGCCGGGACGGTCAAGCTGATGGTCTTCGATCCGGTGGACTGAAAGCTCCGCGTGCGACGCGCCGGGTAGGGTAATTCCGCGCCGGCGCTGCTAGGCCGGGCGAATGAGCCAGCACGCCGACCGCCGGCCGCTGCACGGGCTGAGAAGTCTCGTCTTTGTTTTCCGAGTGCGCGTTAGCGCGGGAGGCACGCGGCACACCCACGCCGGATGCAGACATTCCGAACTTCGGACAAGGGCGGAAGGTGGACCTGGGGCCGTTTGCTAGGTTGTTCGCGACGCCCGGATGAGGCCAATCGTTACTTCGGCGGCCTTGCTTTTTGTCTCCTACTCGGCCCCGACGACCGGCAGGCTTATGCGCGACGGGTGCTGACGATCACGGAATACGGACCACGATGCCGGCTTTGACGGGTCCTCGGGAACTGGCGCGAAATGCCCAGCGTCGGCTCCGGCTATAGCGATCCGGATGCGATGGCCGACCTTGAACAGGTAAGATGTCGGCAACAACTCGAATGCCAGTTCGGTCGGAACCCCCGGTGTCAACTGTGCAGCGTCTGCACGCCGGAAGCTGTGGTAAGGACCCGCTTGCCAGGTCGGCGCCCGGTCTGATGACACCTTGCGATGGAGTGCTCGAAGTTCGCCTTCGGTGACGTAGGTGACGCTGCCATCCGGTGCGACGTCCTCAAGATAAACGAACACTGCAGCATCCGGGCCGTTCGCCGAGATCGTCAACCAGATCAGCGGGTGGCCGGTCACCTCGGTCGCGCGTGCCAGCGGCGCACTGTCATAGACCAGCAACTTGCCATCCTGTTGAGCGCGGTCGGGATAGGGATTGATCAGCGCTCGGCCCATCAGAGTGTCGAACCGCGTTTTGCTTCCGGTCTTCGCCGACACGTCGACCACGTATGTGTCCGCCGCCCTACCTTCTCCCGGCGCCTCGGCAACGAGGCGCTTTCCTTCGGCAAGGAACAGCGTTTTTGCGGTCGACTTCGGAGGCCATGCAGGTGCCGCATTCCAGCGTTCAGCACCCATAGTATAGTAATGCACGGGCGCGTCGACGGCGAGAGCGGCTTTGTCTCCACCCACGGTGCCATCGAGAAACTTCATCAGTTCCGCAAGGAGATCAAACTTCGTCACGCCGCCAGCTGTGAACGGGCTGATATTGTGCTGGGTGTGGTCCCAAGGTCCGATGATCAGCCTATCGCCGGGCGCGCCGAGGGTGTTGAAACGCTTGGCAGCGGCATTGGCATACGTGCCGTCGAACCACCCGGCCACAGCGTAGACCGGTACCTTTTGCGGCCTTAGGTCAGCAAGATAACCGTGACCACTGGCAAGGTCGACCCCGCGGTTCAGGAACGCCGGGCCGAACTTGTTTTCCAGCCACTCGAATTCCCGCTTCTGTGAAGCTCCGCGCTTCGGCGACTGACGGTCGGCGGCCGCCAGCGCAAAGTCGTCACGGTACGTCATTTTCTTCAGTTCGCGGAAATCATAATTGTCGCGATGCTCGGCAACGGCGTCGACCAAATCGGCACGATGACCGCTTACGGCGGCTACCCCGCCGGATGCCATTTTTTCGAACCGGCTCGCGCCCGGGATCTCGTTGCGATCGAGCGTCGCCGTTTCAGCACCCCAATCGTCGAGCCACCACGTCAACGGTACGCCGCCAGGGGCGAGAATGTCGGTATACTGGTCGAATTCACTCGAGACATTTATCACCGCCTGCAACGCCGGATGGCGGTTGACCATGGCGAACTCCGCCGTCGATCCGGTGTAACTCGCACCCGCCGTCGCAACCTTGCCATTGCTCCACGGTTGCGCTGCGATCCAGGTCATGATCTCGCCACCGTCCTGGATTTCGTCGGGGGAATAGTCCCAAGGGCGATTGCCGAACGATGCGCCGCTGCCGCGGGTATCAACGTCGAGCCAGACATAGCCGCGCTCCACAAGCAGCGTCTTGAAGCGCCCGAAGATGCCCTGATAGTCGAGCGGAGACGCGATCAGCCTGAACGGAAAGCGGATGTCTGGGGTGCGCCAGTAATGCGTCTGCTGGAGCACAGCAGGCATGCGTTTGCCGGCGGCGTTCGCTGGGCGCAGCACATCGACGGCAATCCGGACGCCATCCCGCATTGTTACGTAGTGGCTCTCGCGGATGATGCCCTTGAACTCGGCCGACCGCGCATAAGGGGCCGGAACCGTCGTTGCTGCGTCGGCAACAGGAGGGCGAGCGGTAACCACGACCGGCGGTGCGTTCGCCACGCATCCGGTCAACAGCGTCGCTACCCCGGCGAAGATGACGGCGTTGCGCATGAGGAGTCTCTCCGCCTTCGAATTCGCGAGCCTCGCTAACAGCGCATCGACGATCTGTCCAGCAGAAACGAATGTCATTCGGTTTCTAGGGCGTTTTTTGGGGGCCCACGATTACCCTGACCCACAGCCCCGCCTGCTGACGGACAAAGACGTCGAAATTGCCAGCCTCTACGGGCAATACATCGTCGATGGTGAGGAAGAAGACGTCGTCGTAGAAGCGTTCGAGGCCGCCGATAAGAAAATGTGCGGTGACAAGCGGTGAGTCAAAAACCGTTATCCCCCCATCCGCGGTGGCTTCGCCGATCCGAGCAACTAGGCGATCGACGAATCGTGTCCGGCGCTTTTGCCAAGCCTTGCGGACCTCAGGATGGCGACGCGCATTGAGAATATGGAAAAACGCTTTGATTCTAGGACGTTGCTCAAATGCTGCCCGGTAGAACTCGCTGAGAATGCCGACGATTTCGCTGAAGAGGTCTTCGGAATGTGGTACCGCAAGCGCGGCATCGAAGACGTCCACGACCACGGCTGTGGCGATCTGGTCGAGAGCGTCGTCGCGGCTTTTGAAGTGGAAATAAAAGGCGCCCACGGCAAGGCCCGATGGCGCGCAGATATCGGCGATCCGGATCGCATCAAGCGGCCGCTCGTTGACGAGCATGATGATTGTAGAGACAAGCTGATCGCGCGTTCGGTCGCCTTTCGACGGTTCATGCGCAGTAGGTTTCGCTCGGGCTCGTGCCATGATGCGCGACCCCTACCACGAAAAACCGAGCGCATGATGGTTCTGTGTCGTTTCGCCTACGCGGTTTCGGTTCTGATAAAGTGAGCGGGTAAAGCAAGGCGAAAAGCGGTTATCGTTCGCAGACTTCAGCCGTCCATAGTCGAGCTCTGCTGATGCCGCGGCTGCCCCGAGGAATGTCGGCAACGAGGCGATTCTAGCCGGACGGGCCCGCGCCAAAAACAGACGTCCGTCAGACGATGCCGAACATACGCCCGCTCTGATCTCGCCGCTTGGGATCCTTGCTGGTACGTTGACGCTGCGGCCCAGCCTCTTGTTCTCGATGACTTCTGTCTCGTTCAACCGCCTCAAATTGTCCAAGGGCCATCAAGGCATGCTCCTGCCTTTGAAGCAGACCTCCAGTCGCCCGTCCGGGAAGTCCACGACCTCGACCCTCCGGCCGATCGCCGCCTGAGCGTAGCGCGCGAGGCACGCAGACCACCCACACCGGACGCAGACATTCCGAACTCCGGACATGGGTGAATTACGGACCTAGTTGGCGCGATCCGGGACGCGCAGCCTGCCTGCGAAGAAGCGCCAGTCGGGCGAGCGCACCAACGCATAGGAACCGTCCCCGAGGACGACCTGAAGGCCCAGAAGCGCGAGCCAGACCAGCGGAAGCTCAGCACCCGCCTTTGTGAAATAGAAGCCTCTGCGAACCAGCCAGAACTCCGCGGCTCCGAACATCATCGGCATGGCGTAGAGAGCCACATAGCGGCAAAGTACGCCCGGGATCAGGAGCAGGGCCCCCGCGAACTCCGCCGAAAGCACATAGGCCGGCACGAACGGCGGATAACCGCTCTTCACCAGGCCGCCCCACCACGTCTCGACGCCGCCCGGAAGCAGACTGAACTTCCAATAGAGATGGGTGATGAAAAGCGAGCCGAGGAGCAGCCTAAGAAGCAAGGCTCCGAGCTTGAGCTCCGCCGGCTGACGTTCCACGGCCTTTGCGCCCCCGCGTGAATTGCCGGAATGTTTGCACATTAGTGGCCGAGCTGGAAATCGCCGCTATGGGTCGGCAGCCGTCATTGTCACCAGCGCGGAAAGGCGCCGTCACGCCCGCGCCAGCAACGCCGGTGGCCGTTTCGACGTCCATAGGGTCGCCTGCTCATAGGCGTAAGCGAGCTGCAGGCAATCCAGCTCCCGATGCACGGGGGCGATGATCTGCAGCCCCATGGGGAGCCCTTGGGACCCGAATCCGGCGGGTGCGGCGAGTGACGGGCAGCCGGTCATGGTGATCAGGCAGACCGCCTTCATCCATTCATGGTAGGCGCTCATCGGGTGGCTGGCGATCTCGTGCGGCCAGGTCTCGTGCACATCGAACGGGAACACCTGGGCGGTGGGCGCGACCAGGTAGTCGTAGCGCTCGAACAACCGGCTCACCGAGCGGAACCAGGCCGTTCGCACGGCCGAGGCCGCCGCCGCGTCGACGGCCGAGAGCTTGAGCGCGCCCTCCGCTTCCCAAATCGCTTCCGGCTTAAGCAGCGCTCGCTTGGCCGGGTCGTTGTAATAGCCCACCAGGCCCATGCCGTCCTGCTGCCAGCGCAGCCGTATGAAGGCCTCCCACACCGGCGCCGGCGCCATGTCGGGAACGGCGTCCTCGACCACGCAGCCGATGGCCTCGAAGCTTTTCAACGCCGTTCGGCAGAGCTCGAGCACGCCCGGTTCGTAGGGCGCGAAACCCCCGAAGTCCCCGAGCCAGGCAATCCTCTTGCCCTTCATGTCCGCACTTAGCGGCGCCAGGAACTGATGCCCGTCGCCGCCCCACGACAGCGGAGCGTGCGGATCGTAACCCGCCTGAACCGAGAGCAGCAGCGCAAGGTCGGTAATCGAACGGGCCATGGGGCCGGCCACGCCCATGCCTGCCTGCCACACGTCGCCGCCGGTGGCCACGACGCCGAAGCTTGGGCGGAAACCGAATACGTTGTTCCAGCCGGCCGGGTTGCGCAGGCTGCCGCCGAAGTCGCTTCCGTCCGCTACCGGGACCATGCGTAAGGCCAGCGACACCGCGGCGCCGCCGCTGCTGCCGCCGGCCGACTTGGTCTGGTCGTAGGCGTTCAGGGTGGCGCCGTAGACGGGGTTATAGGTGTGCGACCCCAGGCCGAACTCCGGCGCATTGGTCTTGCCGATGAAGATCGCGCCGGCCTTGCGCAGCCGCTCCACCGGTGGGGAGTCCTTGTCAGGAATGAAGTCTTTGAAGATCGGCGAACCCGAAGTCGACCGGATGCCCTTGACCCATAACAGGTCTTTTACCGCGTGCGGAAAACCATGCAGCGGCCCCATGATCTCGCCGCGCGCCACCTGGGTGTCGCGCTCGCGGGCCTGTACGATCAGGGCCGACCGGTCCTGCAAGGCCACGATTGCATTGACCTTGGGGTTCAGCCTCTCGATTTGGTCGAGATAGGCGCCCATCACCTCGACGCAGGAAATTTTGCGCGTGGCGATCGCTTTGCTCAGGGCATGAGCTTCCATCAGAACGATGTCGGAGCCCTGCGGCCCCGCCCAAGCTGTCGGCGCCGCCGACGCAAAAAGCGTCCCGGCGGCTGAAGCCGCCGCCAGCTCCAGGACCGATCGCCGGTCTCGTCCTACCCGAGGCGCATCAGGTGGCGTGGCCATCGGCGTCCTCCGTCGTCGAAAATGCGTTGGAGCGCCCGGGGCGGCCGGCTCTCCACGCCGCGGCACGCTACAGGGTCGTGCACGGTCAAGCTAGACGGCCGACGTCAGCGCCTTCAGCGCGGGCAGGGTGCAACTCGGCTCGCGATCCTCGAACCAATAATGCTCCGAGCCGTCCACCCGGACGAGCTCGCCGACAGCCGCGGCTTCTCGCGGCCAATCGTGACCAATATCGCGCCTAATATATATTATCGGAAATTGGAGATGTCTAAGCGGCCTTGCGCAAGCCTTTGAAGGGTCTCGACAAACAAGGCGGGCTCGGCGGCCATGACGCGACGCTCGAGGCTCTCCGCGGTGTCGCCCTCCAGCACGGGAATCTCGACTCTGGCGATCGGGGCGCCGTGGTCGTAGGCCCCGTCGACCAGGTGGATGGTCGCGCCGGTGACCGAATCGCCGGCTCTGAGCACCAGTTCGTGCACGCGCCGGCCATAGCAGCCTTTGCCGCCGTGCGACGGCAGCAGCGCCGGATGCACGTTCAGGATGCGGCCGCCGAAGGCGCCCAGGGTGCGCGGTCCGATCTTGCGCAGGTAGCCGGAGAGAATCACCAGATCCACGCCCGCATCGCCCAGCGCGACCGCCAGCCGCGCGTCCGCCCTGTCCGGGTCCGGCAGGGTCGGGATGACCCGTGTGGAAAGACCGCGCGCGCGTGCGAAGGCCAGCGCCGGCGCGCGGGGCCGGTTGCTGATCACCACGCGCGCTTCGGCTTCCAGGGTCCCGGCGTCGATTGCCGCCACGATCGCACGCAGGCTGGAGCCGTTGCCTGAAGCAAGAAACCCCAGTCTCAACAATCGCTTGCCTCGTCCAGTTCGACCGTGAACCGCATGCCGTCCACCGCCGGCTCCACCCCGGCCGGAAGCCGTGCGGCCAATTGGGCGAAGTCCAGATCGATGTGCATATTGGTCAATATCGCCCGGCGCGGCTTGATGCGCGCGATCCAGCCTAGCGCCTTGCCGACGTCGGCGTGGGTCGGATGCGGCGCCCAGCGCAGAGCGTCGACGATCCAGGTGTCCACTCCGGCCAGGGCCGCAAACGAGGCTTCGGGCAGGTCGACCACATCGCTGGAATAGGCCACCGGTCCAAAGCGATAGCCGAGCGACCTCATGGCTCCGTGATCCTGGTCGAAGGTGACAAACGGCACGGCGCCGGAGGGCCCTTCCACCCGCCAGGGCACGCCATGCGGTGGCGCACGGTGCGCCTCGGCGATTGCCGGGTAGAGCCCCTCGCCGGCGAAGATATAGCCGAACCGCCGGCGCAGGCTCGCCTCCGTCGCCTCGTCCATCCAGCACGCGATCCTCTGTCGCTGGATCAGGGCGAAGGCGCGAATGTCGTCGATGCCGTGGCACTGATCGGCGTGATCGTGCGTGAGCATCAGAGCGTCGAGCCGCCGCGCGCCGGCCGCCACGCACTGCAGTCGAAATTCCGGCGCGGCATCCACCACCACCGTGGTTCGCTGAGCCAGGTCGCTCGAGCCCCGGCGCACCATCAGCGAGCAGCGGGAGCGCCGGTTGCGGGGATCGGCCGGATCGCAGGCCCCCCAGTCGCCGTCGGCCCGCGGCACGCCGGCCGAAGCGCCGCAGCCCAGGATCGTCACTTCCAGTTTGGCCCCATAAGTCTCTGTCACGGCTTGGGAATGTGGTCGAACAGGGCGAAGAACGCCGACTCGCACCGCGCCTCCGTTTCAGCCAAAGACCAGCCGCGCACCTCCGCCAGGGTGGCGAGCACATAGGGCAGATAGGCGGGCTCGTTTCGCCGGCCGCGCATCGGCACGGGGGCGAGATAGGGGCAGTCGGTCTCCACGATGATCCGGTCCTCGGGAAATTGCCCGATCACGTCGCGCACCGCCCCGGCGGCCTTGAAGCTGGCGATGCCCGAGACGGAGAAGAAGGCGCCGAGCGCCGCCGCCCGCGCCGCCAGCGCCGCGCCGGAGGTGTAGCAGTGCATGAGCAGCCGGAACGCGCCGGCCGCGTACTCTTCTTCGAGAATGTCGCCCATGGCCTCGTCGGCTTCGCGGGTGTGGATCACCAGCGGCAGGCCGGTGCGACGGGCGGCGTCGATATGGGCGCGGAACACCTGGGCCTGGATGTCGCGCGGACTGAGATCGTAGTGAAAATCCAGGCCCGTCTCACCGATCCCGACCACCTTCGGCGCCGTCGCCATCTCACACAGGATATCGGCCCCAAGCGCCGGATTTTCCTTCGCTTCATGCGGATGGGTGCCGACAGTCAGCCAGATGTCGTCCTGGCCTCGCGCGACCGCCTCCACCGCCGAGAAGCCGCTGACGCGGTCGCAGATGTTGACCATCAATCCTATGCCGGCGGCGCGCGCGCGGCCGATCACCGCTTCGCGATCCGCGTCGAACTGCGGCGCGTGAAGATTGACGTGGCTGTCGATCAGCACGCCGTGGCGCCCGCGACGGCGCGCAGACGCCCGACGGCGGTGAAGAACACATCGGATCGGTCGAGGTTCACCGCTTCGGTTCGCTGCGCCAGATCGTTGAGCATCGACCAGGATTGGGCCCAGCCGTCGAGTGCGGTCCCCTCCCCGCCGCCCGCGACGGCGGCCTCGCTGGCGTTGGCTCGCACGCGCTCGGCCAGGCGATCGAACAGCAGGTTGAACCGCGCGGCCCCGGCGGCCCCGCGAAATCCGTCCGCGATCGCCTGCAGGGCGCTCTCGTCGGGGGCTGTCAGGGTCTCCAGGATCGCCCGCGCCGCGTCGTCCATCGCCAGTGCGTCGGCCCCCGCCAGCCGCCAGGCCAGGCCCGGCGCCCCGCGCGCCATGACCAGCAGCCGCTCCGCCTCGGCGATCTCGACACCGGCCTTCGCCGCCACCCAGGCCGCCGCCGGAGCGGGCGGCGGCGTGGCGAAACGCAGCCGCCGGCAACGCGAGCGCAGCGTCGGCAGCAGCGATCCTGGCGAGGGCGAGACGAGCAGCAGCACGCCGCGCTCCGGCGGCTCCTCCAGGGTCTTCAGAACCGCGTTGGCGGCGCTGGGGGCAAGGTCGTCGGCGGCGTCGATGATCGCCACGCGATAGGGCGCCGAGGCCGGCGACTTGGCGAAGAATTCCGGCAGGCCGCGCGCCTCCTCCACGGGGATGCCCTTGCGGGGCTTGCCGTCCGGCGTCTCGCGCTCCAGCACCAGCAGATCGGGATGCGCCCGGGCGATGATCTGCCGGCTGACGGCGTGATCCGGCGCGGCGCCCAGCGCGCCCAGGCTCGCGTCTGGCGTCGCGCCTAGCAGCCGGCGCGCGGCCCGGTAGGCGAAGGTCGCCTTGCCGACTCCTTCGGGCCCGACCAGAAGCCAGGCATGGTGCAGCCGGCCACGTTCGAGCGACTCGAGGAAGGCCGCCTCCGCCGCCTCGCCGCCATGGCGGTCGAACGTCTCGCGCGGGTGGGGAACGGCCACGCTCATCCGGCCGCGAACCGGCCCTGGACGGCGCTCCACACCGCCGTCGTCACCGCCTCGGCGTCCTGGGCGGCGTCGATCAGGCGGCAACGCGCCGGCGCGGCCCGGGCGATGGCGAGAAATGCCTCGCGCAGGCGTTGATGGAATTCCAGGCCCTTGGCCTCGAAGCGTGTCTCGGCGCCCACGCGCCCCACCGCGCGCGCCAGACCCAGCTCCGGGGCGAGGTCGAATACCAGGGTCAGGTCGGGCCGGGTCTCGCCGGTCACCTCGGCTTCCAGCATGTCGATCAGGCGCGACGACGCCCCGCCGCCCGCGCCCTGATAGGCGCGCGTCGAATCGGCGAAGCGGTCGCAGATCACGATCGCGCCCCGCTCCAGCGCCGGTCCTATCAGCCGCTCGACATGGTCGCGGCGGGCGGCGTTGATCAGCAGGGCCTCGGTCGTGGCCGACCAGCGATCCGCCGCGCCCCGCACCAGCAGATCGCGGATCTCCTCGGCCCCTAGAGAGCCGCCGGGCTCGCGGGTCGCCACCACGTCGCGGCCCAGCTCGGCCAGGCGAGCCGCCAGTCGCGCGACCTGGGTGGATTTGCCGGCCCCCTCCCCGCCCTCGAACGTGATGAAGAGCCCGCGCGCCATCGGCCGGCACATTGTCCGGTTCGCACCGCTTGTCCAGACGGCGGCGCTCAGCGCTGGGCGGTCTGGTCCACGCGCGGCGCCGGGCCCACATAACGCACACGCACCCGGGCGACCCCGCGCCCTAGAAACCCCAGCTCCCGCGCGGCCTTAGGGGAAAGATCGATGATCCGGTCACGGCTGAATGGGCCCCGATCGTTCACCCGCACCCGCAGGCGCCGGCCGTTGTCCAGATCGGTAACCTCAACGACGCACGGCAGCGGCAGTGTGGTGTGCGCCCCCGAGATGACATCGACGTCGAACACCTCGCCATCGGCCGTGGTGTGATATCGCGACTGGGGCCCGTACCACGAGGCCAGCCCTGTCTTGTCGTAGTGCGGCTGTTCGGCCGGCCGGTACCAGACGCCCCGCACCTGGTAGGGCCGCATCGTGCCCCCCACCCCCAGCGGCGCCGGCGCCTTTACCGTGGCGCAAGCGGCCAGGCTCGCTCCGGCCATGGCGACGATGGCCAAGCGCCGCCAGTGCCTCACCCCGTTCTTCGCCCAGCGATGCATGCGCCTCGATCCTCAGCTCCCGTCAGCGTCACCATGGGCGCGCAGGATTTGAGAGGAGGTTAAGGCCTGATAGAAGCCTGCCTCCGGACGGATGGCCGAGTGGTTTAAGGCAGCGGTCTTGAAAACCGCCGTGGGTTCACTCCCACCGTGGGTTCGAATCCCACTCCGTCCGCCACCCCACGCCTTCGGCTTCGGGACCAGCGCTGGTGTCTCACGCCCGCCCCAGTGTGATCACGCCGCCTGCTCGAGCGGTTTGGCGCGCTCGATTCGTTTGCGCTGCGACGGGCTGTGCATCGCGGTCCACAAATCGCCGCGCCGCTGAACGTTCAGCCAGAAGTCGGGGCTGTTGCCGAACACGCGCGCCAGGATCAGCGCGGTGGCGGCGGTGACGTTGCGGCGGTCGTTGCAAAGCTCGTTCACGTGCTTGCGCTGCACCCCCATCGCCTCGGCCAATGCCGTCTGGGTTAGCCCCATCGGCTCAATGAACTCCTCGGTCAGGATTTCCGCGACGGTCGCGGGCTTGCGCTTTGTCATCAACATCGGCTCACCTCATCGATAGCTGTGGGCGTCCAGATGGACGCCGCTTGCTTCACCCCGGCTGCCATCCCACAAGAAGATCAGCCGCCACTGCTTGTTGACACGAACCGAATGCCAACCGTCCAGATTGCCTCGTAACTTCTCGAAATGATTGCTGGGCGGAACGCGAAGATCCTGATCTGTCGTGGCATCGTCGATCATCTGGAGTTTTCGAAACAAACGACTTTCGAGGTCGGACGGAATTTTTCGTGATCGTACGTCATCGACGAAGAACGTCCGCAACCAGTCGTCCCGAAAGCCCACGATCATTCTATGACACCAAGGGCGTATGTACCACTCGATGGGTCATCTTGCAACGTCCTGACGGCGGTCACAACTCCAAGCTACGGCGCCGCCCAGCGTTCCGCGCACCTCGGCTGCACCGCTCAAGGCGGGAGGGTGTGGAACGTCAACCCCGCCTCCGCCATGCCAGTCTCGCTGGAGCAGTTGCGCCACGCCGGCCTATGGCCGGCGCCGGTAGGGCTTGTGCACATAGTATTTCGGCGTCGCATCCAGCCTGACGTGCAGCCAGAAAACGCCCAGGCCCGCCGTGCTTATCCAGAGAGGCTCGTCTGAAAGAGCCTCCTGAGCGTGGTGGCCGATCGCGGCCACCAGATCGTGTTGCTGGGCACGCGGCGCCGTGCGCGTGAACGTTGCCAGATGCGCATAGTCGCCCTCCAGTCCGAGTCCGACGGGGACTATCAGGCGGGCGTCGCCACGCAGGTTGAGGAACGAGGTCACGGTGGCCTCCGGAGCCGCGGCGCGCAGGTGAGCCGCGAACGGCCGAGGATCGGCCACGGCGTTCTCCAGCCCCGGACTGCGAAGGGTCGCGAACTCGAACGGCGACGACGGCCGGCCCGCCGTGATCGGCGGCAACTCCCAGAAGAAAGCCGGATAGGGCGCGTTCGCGAGTTCCGCGATCAGCGCCTCTTGGAAACTCACGTCGCTCCGCATGGCCTCCAGCACCTGAGGTATCGTGAGCCTCGCCGCGGCGCGCGACAAAAGGCAACGGTAACCGTCAGAGACCGGAACGCGCTCGAAGCTATACAGAGGAGCCCCTCTCGCCGACGCCGAGCACCCGCGCCGTCTCCGGTGTTTTTCGGCGACCGCCGGCGCGCGCGCTTCCAGTCTGGCCTTTGTCAGGGCGGACATATTGACTCTCCTTCCATTCCGCCAGAGTATTGCAATCTGAAACTCTCTTGTCAAGCGGATTTCTCGCATAGTTTGTCCGGTTTTGTTATCCAGTTGTCCGCGCCTGTTCAAAAACTGCCCGCCATTGTCCGCATTCTGCCCGTGTCTGTGTCCCTCCTGTCCGAATTTGTTACTGTTTTGTCCGGTTTTGTCCGGTTTTGTCCGCCTCCCGTCCGGCCCGCAAACCGCGAAATTCCCTTGGCGTAAAAGCCGTTACTGCAATACCCGCCACCGACCCCGGCTACAAAACACCGGAAAACGCCGCCCCCTCCCCCATCCGCTCGCCTCAGAGAGGGATCCTCGGGAAGCGGGGGCGCCAGACGCCCAGGGCGATATTGACGACCGAGACGGCCAACAGCAGCACCAGAGTGCCGCGTTCCGAGGTGAACAGCTTGGCCACGCTCGCCACGTCATGGCTGCCCGCCAGCGCGGTCGCGCCCCGTCTCGCCTCCTCCTGGATCGGCCCTACGACGTGCAGAGCGCCCTCGAAAATGAGGATGCCGGTCGCCGCTTTCGTCCACGCCCAGCCCGAGTCGTGCAGCGCGGGATTGACCCCGATCGCCAGCAGGCCGGCGACGAGCGTCAGGGCCATCGACGGCAGGATGATCCAGGCCGCGATCTTGGCCAAGGCGGCCATCAAAAGCACGTAGCCGGCCGTGCCGACCTGGGCCGGCGGGGCGATCATGGCGATCGCCACGGCGGCCATCGCGCCGGTCAGTCCCACGGCCCCCAGCGTATGGAGAAATTTGAGCAGGCGTCTCAAGGCGTCGTTCCAGGGCGCGTCCGATAGGGATCTCTACCACGAGAGCGGCCCGTCGCGTCTCGGCCCTGGCGCGCGGCGCCGGCTTGCGGCATTGTGCGAAGTCTCGCTTGTGGAGTCCTCCCATGACGATCGCCGTCTCCGCCCAGCCGGCCGCCGGCGGCCCCCGCGCCCTGCGCGCCACGCCGAGCCCTGCCCTTTCGCCCTTCGCCGCGCGCACCGCCCTTGCCCTGGTCGTCGTCGCCGCCGGGGCGCTCGGTTTTGCAGCCATCGGCACGGAGGCCGGGGCTGGGGCCGCGGCGCGGGCCGGGGCCGATCTCACCCGGCTGCTGCGCGCGATGGCGGCGATCAAGGCGGCCATGGCGCTGGGCGTCACGGCCGCGGTGCTATGGCGCCTGGGTTCCCCGATCGGGCCGGTTCGCCTGGCCGCCTATGGCCTGAGCGCGGCGGCCATGGCGGCGGGGCCCTGCCTGATCTGGAGCATGGCTGATGTGGCCCTGGGGGCCGCCCTCTTGCACGGCGGCCTGCTTGCGTCGGTGCTGCTGCTGTGGCGCGATCCGGTGCTGGGCAAGCGCCTCGCGGCGCTTATAGACCGGCGCCGACGCCGGCTCGCGGCCTGATTTCGAGCTAGGCCTTAGCCGCGACTCCCGCGGGCACGATGGCGCGGAAGGCCAGAGGCGTGAAAGTCACGGTCACGCTGCGACCCATGATCGCCTTCTCTCCATCGAGGATCACCGGCACCCGGCCGTGGCCGTACACGCGCACGCTCTTGACCTTGGCGAGGGTCACGGAAGGGTCGTTGCGCCAGTCGTCGAACACCGCCCGGAACGCGAGACCGAACATCCCTCCGGCGGCCATGGGCTCCAGCGCCGCCACCTCCAGCGATCTGTCTTCCGCGTTCATGTCCTTGGCGATCAGGGGGCAGATCACGACCACGGCCTCGGTGGAGATTCTGGGCTGATCTCCGATGCAATAGTCGAGCGATTCGGACGAGCGCCTGATCGCGGTCACCGATTTCTGCACGGCCTCCACGGGATGGCCTTTTCGCACGGCTTCCCGAGCGTCGGCCCAAAGCGATGGCGCGCCCAGCACCGCGGCGCAGAAAAACGCCTGACCATTGGCCTGGCCGCCGCTGACGTCCCGGATCTCCGGCGCGGCGAGCACGTCGGTCAGCACCTTGTCCCAGGCCAGATCGCCATAGAGGCCCTTTGGCAGCATGTTCATGGTCCCGCCGGGTAGCGGCACCAGCAGGCGTCCCGCTTCGCCGCACCGCGTGGCCGCCGTCCGGATCGTGCCGTCGCCGCCTAGCACGACCACCACGTCCGCACGCGCCGCGGCGTCGCGCAGGGCGGCGTCGATCTCCTCCGGCGCGACGGCAATGACCTCGGCGGCCGGCAAGTCCGCGCTCTGGAAGATGGCTTCCACACGTTGCGACGACTGGGCGTCGCACCCGCCGCTGCCGATGTTGAGCACCGCTATGACTTTGCGATGCAGAGCCGCCTGGACGTCGATTGGCACGAGCGATCCCCTCTATAGCCAAGCTGCAAACGTGCCGCCGCGGGAGCCGTTCCGTCAGCGTGGCCGGAGGGTCAGGTCCCAGCGCCGTCCGACCACAAGGGCGCCGTCGCGCCACTCCATCGCGGTGACCCCGGCCGCCTCGTCCTCGATCTCGATCACGTTGAAGCCGGCCGGCACGCCGCGCTCGCGCAGGGAAAGTGTGCTGGCGCCGACCGCGTGGGTGAGGGCGTCGCCGAACGGCAGTGGCTGGGCGAACGGCGCATGCAGATGCCCGCTCAGGATAATATCGACCCCCGCCTCGACGAAACGCCGGGCGGCGGCCCGGCCGCCGCGCACCCGGGCGGTGATCGGTTCGCCCGCCGGCTCGACCAGCGGATGATGGCAGACCAGAATGCGAACGGCCCCGGCGGGCGACCGGGCGAGGCTGGCGGCGGCCTGCCGGGCCTGTCCGCCGGAAACCTCGCCCTTCGACCAGTTCAGGCGCAGCTGCCAGCCCCGGGCGCTGTTGAGCGCCTGCACGCGCATACCGCTGGCCTCGAAGCGGTCCTCGACCGGACCGATCGCTTGCTCGTAGCCCTCGAACGGTCGGGTGAGGCGCGCCACTAGCCCCATCCACGGCGTGTCGTGATTGCCGGGCGTCGAAAGCTTGGGTCCCGAGAGGGCGGCGAACCAGCGACCGGCCGCCTCGAACTCCGGCGGCGAACCAAACTGGGTGATGTCGCCGCTGACCACGATCAGATCGTAGGGGCTGGCGCGAGCGAAGGCCGTGGCGGCGGCGAGCGCCTCGACGTTCTCGCCGCCGAAATGGATATCCGAGAAATGCAGCAGGCGGAGGGTCATCGAGGCCTTTCTGGCGCGTCGGGCTTGGGCGAGGGTAGTATTCGCAAGGCCAAGCGGGCCACGGTATAGGAGTGTTCCCATGCGCCTGACACGACGCCAGCTGGGTTTCGCCAGTCTGGCCCTGCTGGGCGCCTGGGGCGCGGCCGCCGAAGAGGACGACGACGGCGTGCCCAATGTGTTTATCAGCCCGCACGGGGAGCCCTTCCGCGCCGGCCGCAACGACCCCTACCCGGTCTCGACCTGGTTTTCCAAGGCCGACAGGAACGGCGACGGCAAGCTGGACCGACCTGAATTCGTCGCCGACGCGGACCGCTTCTTCAAGACCTTGGACATCAACGGCGACGGCGTCCTCGGCCACCGCGAGGTTGCCCTCTATGAAAATAACATCGCCCCAGAGATCCTCGGCGCACGATTCCAGGCAAGTGCGGGCCAGGGCGGGCGTCTTTGGCTGGCGCAGATCCATTCGCCGGAGCCGATCGATCCTGGTGGGGACGGGCCGGACACCTATGCCCCGCCTCATCGCGAACACCTCGACGAATCGGGACAAGGCGCCGCCCCGTACAGCCTGTTCGCCGAGCCCGAGCCGATCCTGACCGCCGACTTCAACGTCGACGGCGTCATCCGCAAGGAGAATTTCCTCAAGCTGGCGGACATGCATTTCGACGCCCTGGACACCGACAAGAAGCACTACATCACCCTCTCCCAGCTCCCCCGGACCACGGTCCAGAAGCTCGTCGAAAAGGGCCGACGCGGGCGGCGCGGCGCCTGACCGCTCAACAGCCGCTCGACAACACATCGCGGCGGGGCCCGGACACGACGAACACAGAATAGAGCTTGCCCGGCTCCCCCGGGTCGCCCCGGGCGAGCATCCCCAGCGGCGCGACCCTGGTGAAGCAGCGGCCGAGCACCGCGGCGCTCACCCTGCGATCCAGATCGACCACCAACCCCGGGCGGCGCGGGTCGGCCGGGGCGCCCATGGCCAGACCTCGCCACCGATCCCGTTCGGTCAATTGCACGACGGGTCCGGAGAGCGGCGGCTGGTCGGCGAGCTGAGCGGCCAGGCCGTAGCTAGTGGTGCCTACCCAGGCCGCTCGGGCGCGCGCGCGCAAGGCCTCCAGCCGTGTCGCGAACGGGGTCCAGCCACGCACCGGCAGAGCCAGATCCGCCCGGCCCGTCAGGGCGACCGGCGCCACCGCATAGGCCACCGCCAGGGCGCACAGCGACCATCCAACCGCCGGCGCCGCCTGGGCCACGTGGCGCCATGCGCCTTGTCGCCGGAGGCGCTCGGCCGCCACCGCGGCGCACACGGCGACCACCGGATAGAGCGGCGCCGGCCAGTGGGCCTGAACCCGGTCGTGCAGGCTGTGGATCACCAGATAGCAGGCGAACGGCGCGCTCATCGCCAGCAATGGCGCGAGCCGGGGGCCCCTGTCCCCTGCCCCCGGCCGGACCCATACCGCCGCGCCAGCAAGGGTGGCCAGCAACGGGTTCACCAGCACCAGCTGGCCGCCCACCAGCTCCGCCAGATATCGCGGCTCAAACCGTGTCGCGGCAAGGCGGCCGAACTGCTTGTGGAAAGTGAGCCATTGATGGTCGGCGTTCCAGATCACATTTACGGCGAACAGCGCGGCGGCCACCACCGCGGCGATCCAGGGGCCAGACGTCGCCAGCCGCTGCCGGCCCTGCCGCGTCGACGCCAGCCACAGGAACACGCCGGGGCCCAGGAACAGGGCCGAATATTTGGACAGGGTCGCCAGCCCGGCGGCGGCCCCCGCGGCCATCCACCAGGCGGCCCCGCCGCCGCGCGCGGCGCGCAGGACGCACACGAGCGCGGCGGCCCAGAACAGGCTGGCCGACGCGTCCGGGACCGCCAGACATCCTCCGGCGACGACGAGGGGCATGGCGTTGAACCAGATCCCCGCCCGCGAGGCGACCGGCGCCTCGGCCCCGGCCAGCCGCGCCAGATCGAACACCAGCAGACTGGTGAACGCGCTCGCGATACAGGCGAGCAGGCGGACGCCCAAGGCGGTGTCGCCCAAGAGGCGCCGACCCAGCCATATCCACCAGGCCACCATCGGTGGGTGGTCGTAGTAGCCGAAGGCCGGCCTCATCGACCACAGCCGATAGTAGGCCTCGTCCTCGGTGAGCGGCAGAAGGGCGGCCGCCACGAGGTGGACGGCCAGTGCCACGGCGACGACGGCGATCAGGGCCGGCGTCGGCCCCCTCCCCGCCTCCGCCGTTTCACCAGACGGCGAGCGAGGTGCTGACATAGTTCCACACCGCGCCGAACACGGCCCCAGCGATTCCCGCCGCCCACCAGAGCGCCAAATGCCGATGCGCCAGATCGGCCACCGCCACATTGGCGATCAGGCCCACGCCGCAGAGCGCGCAGAAGCGGATGTAGCCGGTCAACAGCCGCAGCCCGTGCAGGCGGCGGTCGCGATAGGTGACCTGGTTGTTGATCAGGAAGTTGGAGGTCATCGCGGTGACCGCCGCCGCGGTCTGCGCCACGGCGAACCCCAGACCGAGACCCAGCCCTGCCCGCAAGGCGGCCAGATGCACGATGAGGCCGCTCGCCCCCACCAGGCCGAACAACAGGGCGCGGGGCGGCAACAGGTTGCCGCTCAGCCGAGCCAGGATCAGGCCCAGATAATCGACCACGATGCCGCCATCGAGTTTGCTGCTTCCCGCTCGCCGCTCGGCCAGACGGAAGGGCAGCTCCAAAATACGCAGCGGGCGCGGCTGAGAGGCGATGATGTCGAACAGGATCTTGAAGCCCTGGTTCGACAGGCGGGGCGCAACCCTGTCGAACGCTTCGCGCCGGATCATGAAGAAGCCGCTGACCGGATCGCGCACTTCGGCCTTCAGCACCCGGCGCGCGAGCCACGCCGCCACCCGACTGCCCAGGCCCCGGACCGGCGAGAGTCCCTCCGCGGCGCTGCCGTCGCCGACGTAGCGACTGCCGATGACCAGATCCGCGCGATCGTCGCGCAGGGCGGCCAGCATGGCGGGGAGCAGGGTCTCGTCATGCTGCAGATCGGCGTCGATCACCGCTACAAACGGCGCGGCGCTGGCCATCGCCCCCTCGATCACCGCGCCGGCGAGGCCTCGGCGCTTCAGGCGCCGCAGGCACTGGACCCGTCCATCCTCGGCCGCCAGGGCCTTGGCCACCGTCGCGGTGCCGTCGGGAGAATCATCGTCGACCACGATCAGTTGCCAGCGCACCCCGTCGAGCGCCGCGCGCACGCGCCGCGCCAGCTCGGGGATGTTGCCCGCTTCGTCGAAGGCGGGGGCCACCACCGTCAGTTCGGCGGCGCCGGCCAGCGGTGGACCTTCGGGATCGGCGATGTGCGGCAGCTCCAGACCCGGCGCGAGGCGGCGCGGCCGTGGCTGTATCCGCCCAGGCGCCTTTCCACTAGCCTTGCTCGCCATGGACCTCGAGGGCGAGATCGTCGTCGACGCGCGCGGTCATCGCTGTCCGACCCCGACGCTGCGGCTGAGACGGGCGCTCGAAAAAGCGCCCGCAGGGGCGACGGTGCGGCTGTTGTGCGACGATCCGATGGCGCGCATCGATGTGCCGCATTTCGCCGCCCTGGCCGGAGCGGAGATCGACAGCGTGGAGGATGACGGCCCGACCCTGGTAATCCGCGTGCGCAAGCGCCGCTGACAGCGGATACGGCGCGCCACTTGGGGGAAGTGACGCGCCGCCAGGACGAAGATCCGCCTGACCGATCGGCGCCGCAACGAGGGACGGGAGAGCGCGAACGACGATCGATGCGCGTGTTCTCGCTCCCGTCGGCTGAACCGCCGATGAACGAGGCTCAGAGCGCGCCGGCCGCCTCCAGCGCGCCGATTTCGCCCGCCGAGAATCCCCAATCGCCAAGCGCCGCGGCGTTGTGCGCGCCGATCGCCGGCGGCGGCCCGGCTATGGCGCCGGGAGTCGCTGAAAACCGCGGCGCGGGCGCGGGCTGGGTGACGCCGGCCACCTCGACGAACGTCTGGCGAGCGGCGTTGTGCGGGTGTTTGGGCGCTTCGCCCAGATCGAGCACCGGCGCGAAGCAGACGTCGGTGGCGTCCATGATCTCGCACCATTCGTCGCGGGTCTTGCCGGCGATGACCTCAGTCAGCTTTTCGCGCAGCGCGGGCCACTGGCCGCGGTCCATCTGAGCCTTGAACGCCGGATCGTCGATGCCCGTCTTCTCCAGCAGCAGGGCGTAGAATTGCGGCTCGATCGAGCCCAGGGCGATCCAACCGCCGTCGGCGCAGCGGTAGGTGTCGTAGAAGTGGGCGCCGCCATCGAGCAGGTTCGAGCGGCGGCTCTCGCTCCAGGCGCCCGAGGCCTTGAAGCCGTAGAACATGGCCATCAGCGACGCGACGCCGTCGCTCATCGCGCAATCGATCACCTGTCCCTCGCCGCTGGCGCGAGCGTGGATCACCCCGGCCAGGAGGCCGAACGCCAGATAGAGGGCGCCGCCGCCGAAGTCGCCGACCAGGTTCAGTGGCGGCGCCGGCTTGTCGGCCGTGCCGATGGCGTGAAGCGCGCCGGTGACGGCGATGTAGTTGATATCGTGACCAGCCGCCTTGGCGTACGGGCCGAACTGTCCCCAGCCGGTCATCCGCCCGAACACCAGCTTGGGATTACGCGCCAGGGCGACGTCCGGTCCCAGGCCCAGTCGCTCCATCACGCCGGGACGGAAGCCCTCGAACACCGCGTCGGCGGTCTCCATCAGCTTGAGGCAGGCCTCGACGGCGGCGGGTGATTTCAGATCGAGCGCGACCGACCGGCGGCCTCGCGCCGTGATGTCCGACGCGGCCCCTCCCCGGCCCGCGTTCTTGCGGTCGATGCGCACCACGTCGGCTCCCAGGTCCGAGAGCAGCATGCCGCAGAATGGCCCAGGACCGATGCCCGCGAATTCCAGCACCCTCACCCCAGACAGCGGTCCCTGGCCCATGGTCCTCTCCTCCGGTCGCGGGTCGAATTGCCCGTGCGCCGCAACGTCTTAACGGCTCCGCCGCCGATCGCTACGGTGACCTTGCGTGACTCGCTGAAGGAAGCCCGCATGAACCTCGGCACAACCGGCGGCGGCCAAACGCCGCTCCTGGGCGTCGGCCTGATCGTGGCGGTCTCGCTCATCGTGCTGCTGATGCGCAATCAACGCCCGCGTCCGCTGCGGATCGAACAGCTGTGGATACGGCCGGTGATCTACTTGTGCCTGGTCGGCCTGACCCTGGCCCAGTCGCCGCCGCCCCTCCAACCGTTCGCTCTGACGATCATGGCCGTGGGCCTGGCGGCGGGCGCCGCGGTGGGCTGGCAGCGCGGTCGGTTCGTGCGCATCGAGGTGGACGCCCAGACCCACGCGGTCACCGCCCGCGCCTCGCCACTCGGCATGGCGCTGATCCTGGTGATCCTTTTCGCGCGCATCGGACTACGCGGCGCGCTGTCGGCGGCCCGTCCGGTGAGCGGGATCCCGGCCGCCGCCCTGACCGACGCCCTGATTGTGCTTATCGGCGCGATGATCGTCACCCAGAGCCTGGAGATGTGCCTCCGCGCCCGAAGACTGTTGGCGCAGGCGAGAGCGGCGGCGCCGGCCTCGGCCTGAGCGACGTCTCGTCAGGCCGCGTGAGCCAGGCGCGCGAGTTCCTTGAGGATCCTCTCGGCCGCGCCCAGGCGCTGCAGCGGCGTTTCCCACTCGCCTTTGACGACCACCTTCTGGTCTGGCCGCAGGCGCCAGACGACAGCATTCTTCTGGATGAAACCCACCAGTCCGCCCGGGTTGGAGAAATGATCGCCCCGGAACCCGACGACCGCCCCCTTCGGGCCCACATCGATCTTGGACACGTTTGCCTCCCGGCACAGGCCCTTGATCGCGACGACCTTCAACAGCTGATCGGCTTCGGGCGGCAGCGGCCCGAACCGGTCGATCAGCTCGGCAGCCAAGGCTTCCCGATCATCGGACCGCTCGGCATCGGAAAGCCGCCGATAGAGCGCTAGGCGCACGTTCAGGTCCGGCACATAGGCTTCCGGAATGAGCACCGCCGCGCCCGTGTTGATCTGCGGCGACCAGCCGCGGTCCAACGACAGATCTTCCGGCTCTCCGCGCGACTTGAGCTCCGCGACCGCGTCCTCCAGCATCTGCTGATAGAGCTCGACGCCGATCTCGCGGATGTGACCCGACTGCTGATCGCACAGCAGGTTGCCGCCGCCCCGGATGTCCAGATCATGGCTCGCCAGCTGAAAGCCCGCTCCCAGGCTGTCGAGCGATTGCAACACCTGCAGCCGTTTCTCCGCGCCCAGCGTGATCGGCCGCTCGAATGGCGTGGTCAGGTACGCATAGGCGCGGGCCTTCGCCCGGCCCACCCTCCCGCGCAACTGGTAGAGCTGAGAGAGGCCGAACATATCGGCCCGATGAACGATCAGGGTGTTGGCGGTCGGGATGTCGAGGCCGGATTCGACGATCGTCGTCGATAGAAGCACGTCGTAGCGACCTTCGTAGAAGGCGCTCATCACATCCTCGAGCTGCGTTGGGGAGAGCTGGCCGTGCCCGACCACGAACTTCACCTCTGGAACCTGCTCTCTAAGAAAACGCTCGAGATCGGGCAGGTCGCGGACCCGGGGGGCGACGTAATAGGCTTGGCCGCCGCGGTATTTCTCACGCAGCAGGGCCTCGCGAATGGTGACCGGGTCCCAGGGCGTCACATAGGTGCGCACCGCCAGCCGGTCGACCGGCGGAGTGGCGATGATCGACATCTCGCGGATGCCCGATAGCGCCATCTGCAGCGTTCGCGGAATCGGGGTGGCGGTGAGTGTCATCACGTGCACCTCGGCGCGCAGAGCCTTCAGCGCCTCCTTGTGCTTGACCCCGAAGTGCTGCTCCTCGTCGACGATCACCAGCCCCAGATCCTTGAAGGCGACCTGTTTGGAAAGGATCGCGTGGGTGCCGATGACGACCTCGATGTCGCCCTTGGCGAGGCCCGCGCGTGTCTCCGTCGCCTCGCCGGCGGGGACCAGCCGGGAGAGACGTCGCACTCGCACGGGCCAGCCCTGGAATCTGGCCTGGAAGGTCGCGAAATGCTGGCGCGCCAGCAAGGTGGTCGGGCAGACGAGCGCCACTTGCCGGCCGCTCATCGCCATGACGAAGGCGGCGCGCAGAGCCACCTCTGTCTTGCCGAAACCCACGTCACCGCAGATCAGCCGGTCCATGGGCTTGCCCGAGGCCATGTCG
Source organism: Caulobacterales bacterium (assembly GCA_038226475.1). GTDB lineage: Bacteria > Pseudomonadota > Alphaproteobacteria > Caulobacterales > Caulobacteraceae > Acaudatibacter. Next base: position 46,174 of record JBBRQK010000009.1, read on the forward strand.
CCCAGCACATCGCCAATCGCGTTGAGCTGGTCCTCGGTCTCTTCGTAGGGGAACCGCGCGCAGAATTCGTCGAACAGGCCGTGCGGCGCCTCCGTGACCTCGATCTCTCGCGTCGCCCGCGCGGCGGCGATGGCGATCAGGCCCTCGGCCATCTCGCGCAGCCGTTCCTTGGCCCTGGACTTTCGCGCCTGCCAGGCGGCCCCGCCCAGTCGATCGACCTGCACCCCTTCGCTCTCAGCCCCGTACCGGGTGAGCAGATCGATGTTCTCCACCGGCAGGTACAGCTTGGAATCGCCGAAATATTGCAATTCCAGACAATCGTGCGGAGCCCCCATGACGTCGAGCGTCTTGAGGCCATCGTAGCGGCCGATGCCGTGGTCGATGTGCACGACCAGGTCGCCGGGCGCGAGCGCCGTCGCCTCGGCCAGAAAATTGGCGGCTCTGCGGCGTCGGCGGGGCCGCGCGAGCCGGTCACCGAGGATGTCGGTTTCGGAGATCACCGCCAGATTCTCGGTCTCGAAACCGGCTTCCAGAGGCAGGACGGCCCGCTGCGGTTTCTTCGGGTCGGCTGCCTTGGCCGCCTGCCAATAGGGCGCCAGCGACACGCCCTTTAGCCCATGATCGGCGAGCATCACGCCCAGGCGCTCGGAGGAGCCCTCCGACCAGGAGGCGAACAACACCCGTTTTCCCTCAGCCGCCAGACGGCGGGCGTGGTCCGCCGTCGCTTCGAACAGGTTGACGCTGTCCTGCGCTCGTTCGGCGGCGAAGGTGCGCCCGAGCTCGGCCCCCATATCGACCGCGGTTTCGCTCGCCTCGGCCTGGAACGGTGTGAATCGCCGGCTGGGCCGCTCCGCGAGGCGACGGTCCCATTCCTCGGCGTCCAGATACAGCGTCGAGGGCGGCAGAGGCCGGTAGTGGGCCTTGCGTTCGGCCTGATCGCGCGCCTCATAGGCATCGCCGATCATCGCGAGCCGCTCGTCGCGCGCCTCCCGCGCCAGATGATCGAGGCCTACAAGCGCCCCAGACGGCAGATAGTCGAACAGTGTTTCGAGGCCGTCGTAGAATAACGGGAGCCAGTGCTCCATCCCGGCGCGCCGGGCGCCCTCGCTGACGGCGGCGAAAAGCGGGTCGTCACCCGGAGCCCCGAACGACGCCAGATAGCCGGCCCGGAAGCGGGCGATCGCGCCTGCGTCGAGAAGGGTTTCGCTCACCGGCAGCAGGTCCACAGCCTTCAACTGGCGCGTGGATCGCTGCGTCTCGCGATCGAATCCGCGGATGGACTCCAGGGTGTCGCCAAATAGGTCGAGCCGCACGGGCTCCGCCGCGCCGGGCGGAAACACGTCGATCACCCCGCCCCGGACCGCGAACTCGCCACGCTCCGACACGGTCGAGGCGCGCTGATAGCCGTTGACCGCGAAATAGCGCTCCAGGTCGGCGATATCGACGGTGTTCCCGACTGCCGCCGAATAGCCCGCCAGGGCCACGGTGGCGCGCGGCGGCACACGCTGCATCAACGCCGGCGCGGTCGTCACCAACAGCGCCTGCGTCTTGTCGCTCTCGCCACGGACGAGCCGGGTGAGCACCGCCATGCGCGCGGCGGCGACGCCGGCCGACGGTCCCGACCGATCGTACGGCAGGCAATCCCAGGCGGGAAAGTCGATGATCTCCATTTCCGGCGCGAAGAAGGCCATGGCGTCGGCGAAGGCCGAGGCGCGCGAACCGTCTCGGGCGACGAACACGGACACGCCGCGACGCACACGCGCGATGTCGCTCATCACTAGGGCGTCGAACCCTTCGGGCGCGCTCGTGAGGTCGAGCGAGCCTGGCGCGGTGGCGACGCGCTTCAGGTCGGCGGCGGCGGACAGTGGAGAGCGGGCCTCTTGCTTCAGCCGCCGTGCACGACGGCGGCGCGGGTGTTTTCGACATGGTCGCGCAGGGCGGCCATCACCTCGTCGTCGAACTCGGCCGGCGTAGGCTCCGTTCCCAATATCCAGCCGTAGAGATCGTGATCCGCCTGTTCGAGCAGGCGCTCGAAACGGTCCAACGATCCCAGGTCCATCCCCGCCGCCTGTGCGTCGGCGAAGGGGCCCAGGATAAGGTCGGCTTCACGGAAGCCGCGCCGCCACGCCCGAAATCGAACCCGCCGGATACGCGCGTCATCCATGCGTGGGATCGGCCGCCGCATCCGAGAGGCTGCGGAAATAGGGTTCGACCGCCCCGCGCAGTTTCACGGTCATGGGTTTGCCGCGCCGATCGACGGTCGTGCCGACCGCCAGACGGACCCAGCCTTCGCTGACGCAGTATTCCTCGACGTTGGTCTTCTCCAGGCCGTTGAATCGTACGCCGACGTTTCGCTCCAGAACGGCGGAGTCGTGGAACGGGCTGTCCGGATCGGTCGAGAGGCGGTCGGGAAGGGTGTCGCTCATGCCGATGGCCCCTGGAGTGCGAAGCCGCTGCTGATAGCGCTTAGCATCCACGCCCGCCAGTCCACCCGCCATTGACGATCGCCGCGAAGCGAGCCCACGGCATGCTGATCATGCGGCCCGAGAGTCTGTTCCCTTTGTTCGCGCCCCTGACTTCGCTGAAGGGAGTGGGGCCGCGCGTCGCTCCGCTGCTCGAGAAGCTGGCGGGGCCGCTGGTTCGGGACCTGCTGTTCACCAGCCCTCAACGCCTGCTCGATCGACCAACGACGACCCTGTCACGAGCGACTCTGGGCGAGGTGTCGACCGTGCGCGTGAGGGTGGATAGCCACGAAAAGCCCGTCCGGCCAGGCGCCCCTTGGAAGATTCGCACGGTGGACGACGGGGCTACCCTCACCCTGGTCTATTTCAAGGGGCATGGCCCTCATCTCGAACGGCAGCATCCCGCCGGGGCGCAGCGGGCGGTGAGCGGACTGATAGAGCGCGACGCCTACGGCGACGCCCTGCAGATCGTCCATCCGGATTATGTCCTGCCGCCCGATCGCGCCGACGAAATCCCCACCTCGGAAGCCATCTACCCGGCCGCGGCCGGCCTACCGTCGCGAGCGGTGCGCCGGTTTGCTCTCGAAGCCCTAGCCCGTGCGCCCGATCTCGAGGAGTGGCAGGATACTCCCTGGCTCGCGAGCCAGTCATGGCCCACGTGGCGCCAAGCGCTGGGGCGCCTGCATGCCCCGCGGGTGGAATCGGAGCTCAGCCTCCAGACGCCTCATCGTCGTCGATTGGCCTACGACGAGCTCCTGGCTCACCAACTGGCCTTGGCTGAGCGCAAACGCAGCCGTCGAGCGGAGCCGGCGCCGGTGATCGCCAGCGGACCTCTCGCCGCCAAGGCCGAACACGCGCTTCCGTTTCGCTTGACCGGCGCCCAATCGCGCGCACTGGTGGACATCCGCGCGGACTTTGCGTCGGGCCTGCGCATGACCCGGCTGATCCAGGGCGATGTGGGCGCCGGCAAGACGGTCGTGGCCATGCTGGCGATGATGGAGACGGCTGCCGCGGGATTGCAGTCGGTGATGATGGCGCCGACCGAGATCCTGGCGCGCCAGCACTTCGACACCATCGCAGGCCCGCTCGCCGTCCAGGGCGTGCGGTCGCTTCTCCTGACCGGTCGGGACAAGGGGGCCAAGCGGTCGGAGAAACTTTCGCGGCTGGCCAATGGGGCCGCCGCGGTCGCCGTGGGAACCCACGCTTTGTTTCAGGACGACGTCGCGTTCGCCGCCCTGGCGTTCAGCGTCATTGACGAACAACACCGGTTCGGCGTTTCGGAACGCGCCCGCCTTCAGGCAAAGGGCCGTGGCAGCCATTTCCTGGCGATGTCCGCCACCCCTATACCGCGCACCCTGGAATTGACGGTGTTCGGCGATCTGGATGTCTCGCGGCTCGACGAGAAGCCGCCGGGTCGAAAGCCGGTCGTCACGCGCGCGGCCCCGATGCCGCGCCTGGCGCAGGTGGTCGATCGTCTGCGTGTGGCGGTGGCGGCCGGGGCGCAGGCGTTCTGGGTGTGTCCCTTGGTGGCCGAATCCGAAATCGTGGACGTCTCGGCGGCAGAGGCGCGTGCAGAGGCGCTGCGCGCCGTATTCGGCATCTCCGTGGGGTTGGTTCACGGCCGCCTGCCCGTGGCTGAGAAGGACGCCGTGATGGCGGCCTTCGCGAACGGCGCGCTGTCGATCCTGGTGGCGACGACGGTCGTCGAGGTCGGCGTGGACGTGCCGGCCGCCAGCATCATGATCATCGAGCAGGCCGAGCGGTTCGGCCTGGCCCAGCTGCATCAGCTGCGCGGCCGAGTGGGCCGGGGCGCAAGCGAGAGCAGTTGCGTGCTCCTGTACGATCCTCCCCTTTCCGAGGTCGCGAGCCGGCGCCTGGATATCCTGCGGCGGACGGACGATGGCTTTGAAATCGCCGAACGGGACCTTGAATTGCGCGGCGGAGGCGATCCGCTCGGACTGCGCCAAAGTGGATTTCCAGCCTATCGTCTGGCGGATCCGGCCGCGCACCGCGACCTGATCGCTGTTGCCGCGGACGATGCGCGCCTCTTGCTGACGATCGATCAGTCGCTGACGTCGGCTAGGGGCCGGGCGGCGCGGACGCTGCAGGAGCTGTTCGACTGGCGCCCCGCCGCGGATGTCACTCTTTCTGGATGACGTGGCCGTGCGTGTACGCTGCGGCGCGCGCGCGCGCGTCCGCCTCCAGGTCGGCCCAGAAGAGATTGTAGGGCGGCGCACGAAGGCGCTCGGCCCAACCGCCGGCGGGTCGCAACGAGGCCGACCTGGGCTTGGTGAAGCGGAGGAGACCGCCTTCGCAACCTGCGCCCACCTGCCTCGCCATGAAGCCTGGTCGCGCGCCCCATTCGAGACCGGTCGCGTTGGCCGCGCCGAGGTTCAAACGCGCTGGAGCGAAAGCGTCGTCGGCCGCGCCTGTCAGAGGGTTCACGCAGAGCATCGGCCGCCCGCCCAGACCCACCAGTCGACCTCGGGTGTTCCACACCCTGGCCCGGTCGGCGATGCGAAGGGCGCGTGGGAAGTCCCCGCGGCCGACCGACATCCAGGCCACGATGCAGCCGGCCTGATCGCGCGCCCGGCAGGCCGGCGCCGGCGAGCCCGCCAAGTGTTCATCGGCTGGGACGGGTGCGTCGATCAGATAGACCGCCACCAGCCGCTTTCTGAGGGCGGCATTCGGCGCGATCTCGGCACTCGCTAAGCGCGCCGCGAGCACACCGCCCTGCTCCACGCCCACGAGAATGAAGGGCCGCCCGGCGCTCAGCCGGTCGCTGAAGGCCCGGAACGCCGCCAGGACGTCGCGGTAGGCGAACTCGCGCGCCTCTATCGCATCGTCGAACAGGGTGAGGGACGTGTAGAGGCTCGCCTGCCGGTAGCGGGGCGCAAACATCCGGCCGACGCTTGCGAAGGGCGCCGCGTAGTTTGGCTCCACAACCTGGGTAAATAGAGTGTGAGCTCGTCGGTCGCTGATCGGCCCATTCCAGTCATGGCCGCCGTCGAAGGTGGTCGGGTGAACGAAGAAGACGTCGAACCCGGGGTCGCCCGGCGCCGGCGGCGTGGGCAGCAAGGCCCAGGACGACGCCCGACCATAGTCCGGCGCCGGCGGCGGCCGGTAGACGGCGTAGGGAATCTCGGGATCGAGCAGCGCTTCCAGAATGTCGTCGCGCCAGATGACGAGCGCGACGCCGACGAGCAGCACCAGCACGCCGATTGCGATGCCGAACCAGAACGACGGATCGCGTCGCCGCCCCATGAGCCGGACGCTCAAGGCCCAGAGGGCGCCTTGGCCAGGTATCCGCGCACATACTCGGCGACACCGTCTTCGAGACGTGTGAACGGGTGATCGTAGCCGGCCGCCGACAACCTCTCCATGCTGGCCTGCGTGAAGTACTGATAGCAATCCCGGATTTCGGGCGGCATGTCGACGAAATCGATCCGCGGCGTCGCGCCAGCGGCGGCGAAGACGCTCATGGCGAGTTCCTCGAAGGTGCGCGCTTCGCCTGTGCCCAGGTTGAACAGGCCATTGACGCCACGATGAACACCCAACCAGGCCACCACCCGCACGATGTCGCGCACGTGAATGAAGTCGCGCTTCTGTCCGCCGTCGGCGATCCCCTCGCGATAGGACTTGAACAGCCTGACCGCGCGCCCCGCGGCCACGTCTGGCCAGATCTGAGACACCATCGAGCGCATCGCGCCTTTGTGCTCCTCGTTGGCTCCGTAGACGTTGAAGAACTTGAGGCCGACACACTGCGCCGGAGTGTGACCTCGCGCCGTCTCCCGAGCGGCGAAGGCGTCGAACAAGGCCTTCGACCAGCCATAGGCGTTCAGCGGTCGCAACGCGGCCAGGCCCCGCGCGTCCAGATGGTCGTCGAAGCCACCCTCGCCGGCCCCATAGGTCGCCGCCGAGGAGGCGTAAATGAAGCGTCGCCCGTGACGGGCGCACCAGTCGTAGAGGTCGCGCGAAAAGCCGAAATTGACGCGCACGATCTTGTCCACGTCGGGCTCGGTGGTCGAAGACACCGCCGCCATGTGCACGACGAGTACGATCTCCTGGGCGCGGGGCTCGAGCCAGTCCCACAGGGTTTCGGGTGCGATGATGTCGGCTATCGAGCGCCCGACGAGGTTGCGCCACTTGCCGCTTTCGGCGCCGCGCAACCGGTCGCATACGACGACATCGAGGGATGGATCGGCCGCGAACTCGGAGACGATGTTCGAGCCGATGAATCCGGCGCCTCCGGTGACCAGCACGATCCGGCGCGTCATGCCCGCGCGCCCGCCTTTCGAAGCGTGGCAGTGGTCGAATGTCCCTCGATGAACGGCGCCACTCTCACCTCGCCACCCCATTGCAAAACCAGTTCGGCGCCGATGATCGCATCAGGCGCGTAGTCGCCGCCCTTAACCAACAGGTCGGGCTTCGCCTGGGCGATCAGAGCCAGCGGCGTCTCGTCGTCGAACGACACCACCAGATCGACGCATGCCAGGCCCGCGAGCACCGTGGCGCGGGCCTCCAGACCGTTCACAGGGCGGCCCTCGCCTTTGGCGCGCCGCACAGACGCGTCGGAATTTAGTCCCACGATCAGCTTGTCGCACCATTGCCTCGCCTGAGTCAGGTAGGCGACGTGGCCCGGGTGCAAGATGTCGAAGCAGCCGTTCGTAAATCCGACGCGACAGCCGCGAGCGCGCCAGCGCGCCACCTCCGCCAACATCCGTGCTGCGGTGGCGATCTTTGCGTCGCTCGGCGCGCGACGAGCCGATAGTTCCGCCTCCAGCATCTCCTCGGCGGTGACGACGGCCACGCCGGCCTTTTCCACGACCCGGCTCGACGCCAAGAGCGCGATCTCCACCGCTTCGGCGAGGTCGGCGCCCCCGGCGAGCGCCAGACCGAGGGCCGCCAACGCCGTGTCACCTGCGCCCGCCGTGTCGAATACCTCGGGGGCGGGACGGCGAAAGTGGCGGACGGGTTCGCCCCGCACTGCCAGGGACATGCCTTGGGAGGCGCGCGTGACCAGGACCGCACCGCATCGACAGAGCGCCAGGGCTCGCGCCAGCGCCGCCTCCACCTGCGCATCGGTCTCCGTGGCAAGGTCGGTGACCCGCGCCAGTTCCAGGGCGTTGGGTTTGATGATGTTGGCAGCTCCGTAGCGGTCGAAGCCGCGCGCCTTGGAGTCGACGATCAGCGGCGAACCCGACCGCGCCGCCGCGTCGAGGCAGGCTTCGATCAACGCCGGTGTCGCGACGCCTTTGCCATAGTCGGAGAGCAGGATCGCGCCCGCGCCCTCCGACGCGGCCCGCACGGCGGCCACGACGGAACGTTCCACCGCGGCCGCCAGAGCATGGAGATCCTCGATATCGACGCGCAGAAGCTGCTGTCCGGCGGCAACGAAACGGGTCTTGACCGTGGTCGACCTGCCGGCGTCCACGATGAGCCATCCCTGAACGTCCGTCGCTTCAGCGACCAGCCGCCGCGCCTCGTCCGCCACGCCGTCATCGCCGATCACCCCGACAAGGTTGGCCCGTCCGCCGAGCGCGGCGATGTTTCGGGCGACATTGCCGGCCGCCCCGAGCATCACGTTTTCACGCGAGCGAGCCAGGATTGGAACCGGCGCCTCGGCCGAAACGCGGCTGACCTCGCCATGTACGAATCGATCGACCATGAGATCGCCGACCGCGATCACCCGCGCGCCGGCCATCGCGTCCAGCCGCGCCTGGAGACTGGCGAGATCCATCCTACCCCGCCTCGCCCGCCGGTGCGCGCTTGGCCAGGGCGTCGTATCTGAGCAGGTCGGCGGCGAGGGCCTCGAACTCTGCAAGAGGCACCATGGTCGCGCCGTCGGAGGGCGCGTTGTCTGGATCGGGGTGCGTTTCCATGAACACGCCCGCGACGCCGACCGCGACGGCGGCCCGGGCGAGGACGGCGACGAACTGGCGTTCCCCACCGGAACGGTCGCCCTGGCCTCCGGGCTGCATGACCGAATGGGTGGCGTCGAACACGATCGGACAACCGATCTGCGCCATGATCGGCAACGCCCGCATGTCGGAGACGAGAGTGTTGTAGCCGAACGACGCCCCGCGCTCGCAGGCCATCACGTCGACCGCGCCGGCCGCCGTCGCCTTGGCGATCACGTTGCGCATGTCCCACGGAGCGAGGAATTGACCCTTCTTGATGTTGAGCGCCCTCCCGGTGCGCGCGGCGGCGGCGATCAGGTCGGTCTGGCGGCACAGGAATGCGGGTATCTGGAGCACGTCGACGACCTCGGCCACCGGCGCGCACTGATCGATCTGATGCACGTCGGTGAGCACCGGCAGGCCGGTCGCCTCGCGAATCTCGGCGAATATCGGCAAGGCTTCGCGCAGGCCGATCCCCCTGGCCGCGTCGGCGGCAGTGCGGTTGGCCTTGTCGAAGGAGGACTTGTAGACGAGGCCGACATCCAGGCGCGCGGCGATCTCTGCCAGCATATGGGCGGTCTCGAGGGCGTGCTGGCGGCTTTCCATCTGACAGGGGCCGGCGATGAACGCCAGGCGTTCGCCCTGGCCGAACCGCGCTGCGCGGCCCCTCGGCGTCTTCACCTCGACTATGGCGTTGGGGGACATGGGTTTCCTTGATCCGCCCGCTGCCGCGGGCCGTAGAAGTGGCTGCAAGGTGAGTTGGACGCAAGCGCGCCGGCGCAGGAGTGAGTTCGAGCCTTCATGACCGACTCCGCACCGATCGTCGTCTGGTTTCGCCGCGACCTCCGGCTGGCGGACAATCCCGCTCTGGAGGCAGCATCGAGCATCGGCGTGCCGGTCATCCCATTGTATGTGCTGGACGAAACGGCCGGTGTGCGGCCGATTGGCGGCGCTTCGCGTTGGTGGCTGGACAAATCTCTGGCCTCACTGGCGGCTCGCCTGAGCGGGCTTGGCTCTCCGCTGGTGTTGCGGCGAGGCGCGTCGCTGGCCACATTGACCGAGCTGGTTCGGCAGACCGGGGCCCAAGCGGTGTTTCGGAATCGGCTCTATGATGCCGCTTCGATCGCCCGCGATGAAGCCATCGAGGCGGCGCTGCAGGGCCTCGGCGTCGAATGCCGCTCCTTCAATTCCGCCTTGCTCAACGAGCCGTGGGAGGTCGCGTCCGGCGCTGGCTCTCCGTACCGCGTCTTCACGCCCTATTGGAGCGCCGCGCGCCGGAGTGCGGGTCGCGTGACACCCCACGCCGCTCCCCGCTCTCTCACGCCCCCCACGCGCCCTGTCTCGTCCGAACACCTTGACACTTGGGGTCTTCACCCGACCTCACCGGACTGGTCGCCGGGATTCGCGGATTGGCGCCCCGGCGAAGAGGGGGCGTGGACGCGGCTCGAGACCTTCCTGGACGGGGTCGTCGATCGCTACGCCGAGGCGCGCGACACGCTCGGAGCTGCGGCCACATCGAGACTATCCCCGCACCTTGCCTTCGGCGAGATCGGGCCGCGCCAGATTTGGGCGGCGGCGCAGGCGGCGGCGCATCGGCGGGGCTCGCACAAAGGGTTCGAGACGTTTCTCAAAGAACTCGGCTGGCGAGAGTTCAACCACCACATCCTTTTCCACCAACCCACGACCGTCACGCGCAACGCCAAGCCTGAATTCGATGGCTTTCCATGGCGCGACGACCCGCGCGGCCTGCGGTCCTGGAAGCGCGGGCGCACAGGTTTTCCGATCGTCGACGCCGCGATGCGTCAACTGTGGTGCAGCGGCTGGATGCACAACCGTGCGCGCATGATCGCCGCGTCCTTTCTGATCAAGGATCTGCTGATCGACTGGCGCGTAGGCGAGACGTGGTTCTGGGATACCCTGGTGGACGCTGATCTCGCGAACAACGTCGGTGGCTGGCAATGGACAGCCGGGTCAGGGGCCGACGCCGCGCCGTATTTCCGGGTCTTCAACCCTGTTCTCCAAGGCGAGAAGTTCGATCCCGATGGAGCCTACGTGCGCAGATGGCTTCCCGAGCTGGCTGCGCTCGACGACGAGTTCGTACATCGACCGTGGGAAGCGCCGGCGCCCACCCTGGCCCGCGCCGGCGTGGCTCTCGGAGCGAACTACCCGGCACCGGTCGTCGATCATTTCTTCGCCCGCGACCGGGCGCTTGACGCCTTCAAGACCTTGACCGCATGACCGGCGCTCGAGGCGCCCCCCGGCTCCCGTATTTACAGTTCCAAGAGGCGTTTGCATGACCACGGTTCCGACCGAGCTCTACGATGCCGAACTGCGGCGAGCGCCCGCGGCTTTCCGCACGGCGATCGCCATCGCGCGCAACAACTGGGTTGCCGGCGCCGTGACCTTTGTGCTGCCCTCGGGGCGCGAGCTGCGGGTCGAAGGCGCCCTGCCCGGACCCGACGGGCGCCTGATCGTCAACGACTTCCGTTTCGTTGGCCGGGTGCTCGCATCGGCGGATATCGGTTTTAGCGAGGGCTATATGGCCGGCGAGTGGGACACGCCCGATCTGTCCGCTCTTCTGGAGGCGTTCACGCTCAATTTCGATCGGCTGGAACAGCTGGTCGACGGCAATCCCTTCATGCGGGCGATCAATTTCCTCGCCCACAGCCTCAATCACAACAGCCGGCGAGGCTCGCGCCGAAACATCCATGCCCACTATGACCTAGGCAACGCGTTCTACGCCCGCTGGCTGGACGCCGGCATGACCTATTCGGCCGCACGCTATGAGACGCCGGGTGAGGATCTGCGGCAGGCGCAGGCCAACAAATACGCGGCTCTGGTGCGCCGGATGGGCCTGGGTCCCGAGCACCACGTCCTGGAGATCGGCTGCGGCTGGGGAGGATTCGCCGAGTTCGCGGCGCGTGAAGTGGGTGCGCGTGTCACCGCCGTGACGATTTCCCCGGCCCAGCATGACTACGCCCGAAGGCGACTGTTCGAGCAGGGGCTGGCGGACAAAGCGGATGTCCGCTTGATGGACTACCGAGACATCGAGGGTCGATTCGACCGTGTCGCTTCGATTGAGATGCTGGAAGCCGTGGGCGAAGCGTACTGGCCTGCGTATTTCGGCAAGCTGCGGAAGGTCCTGGCGCCGGGCGGCCGCGGCGTGCTGCAGGTGATCACCATTCGCGATGAACTGTTCAAGGTCTACCGGGCGCGTTCGGACTTCATGCGAAAATACATCTTCCCGGGTGGCATGCTGCCCAGTGAAGCCCGCCTGCGCGCCGAGACCGAACGGGCCGGTTTGCAGTGGGATTCGCTGACGCGCTTTGGTCAGGACTACGCCGACACTTTGGCCGAGTGGGGCCGGCGGTTCGAAGCGGCCTGGGATGACATCCGCACCTTGGGCTTCGACGAGCGATTCCGGCGGCTTTGGCGTTTCTATCTCAGCTACTGCGAAGCGGGTTTCCGAACCGAGCGGACCAACGTGGTTCACCTGAGCCTGACACGCGTCTGAGGCGTTTTTGCTTGCGCCGACGCGTCGGCGCTCCGATCTAGGCCCGATGAGCGACGTTTCGATCCGAACCAGCGTCCTGGAGGCGATCGGCGATACCCCGCTTATCCGTCTGCACCGCGCCAGCGCCGCCACGGGGTGCGAGATTCTGGGCAAGGCGGAATTCATGAACCCAGGCCAATCCGTCAAGGATCGCGCCGCCCTGGGGATCGTTCGAGATGCGGAGCGGCGCGGCCTTCTGAAACCTGGCGGCCGTATCGTCGAGGGCACCGCGGGCAACACCGGCATCGGCCTGGCCATGGTCGCGCGGGCGCTGGGGTATCGCGCCACGATCGTCATCCCGCGCAGCCAGAGCCAGGAAAAGAAGGATGCGATCCGCTTGATGGGTGGCGAACTCATCGAGGTAGACGCCCTGCCCTATTCGAACCCCGGCAACTACGTCCGCTACTCTGGCCGACTGGCCGAGGAGTTGGCGGCCAGCGATCCGGCCGGCGCCGTCTGGGCGAACCAGTTCGACAACACCGCCAATCGCGACGCGCATGCGGCGACGACCGGGCCTGAGATCTGGGCCCAGACCGGCGGCTCGGTGGATGGTTTCATTTGCGCGGTCGGGTCTGGCGGCACCCTAGCGGGCGTCGCAATGGCATTGCGAGAAAAGAAGGATGACGTCGCGATCGGCTTGGCGGACCCGCACGGGGCGGCTTTGTTTGAATGGTACGCACATGGCCAGCTCAAGTCAGAGGGCGATTCGATCAGCGAAGGGATCGGCCAGGGCCGGATCACCGCCAATCTCGAGGGACTCGTCGTGGATTTCCCCTATCGCATCTCGGACGACGAAATGTTGGAGCAGGTATTCGACCTTGCGGAGCACGAGGGACTGGTGATGGGAGGATCCACCGGAATCAACGTCGCCGGGGCGGTCCGAATGGCGCGCGACCTGGGACCCGGTCACACGGTCGTGACCATCCTCTGCGACCAGGGCGCGCGCTATCAAAGCAAGATTTTCAACCGCACTTTCCTTGAAGCTCGCGGCCTGCCCGCGCCGCCCTGGCTCTAGGACCGATGGATCCGCTCGTCTCGACTTCCTGGCTGGCCGACAATCTGGACGATCCCTCTGTCGTGATCATCGACGCCACCTGGTTCATGCCGGGCGGAACGCGGGACGCGAGGGTCGAGCATGGTGCGGGGCATATCCCAGGAGCGGTCTTTTTCGGCATCGATGAAATCCGCGACCACGGCAGCGATCTGCCGCACATGGCCAGTCCGCCAAGTGAGTTCGCCGTCGCCGCGCGCCGCCTGGGCGTGAGCTCAGACTCCAGCGTTGTGGTCTACGACGGCCACGGCCTGTTTTCGGCGCCGCGGGTCTGGTGGAACTTCCGCGCCATGGGGCACGCGCGGTCGTTCGTGCTCGATGGCGGGCTTCCGCGCTGGATCGCCGAGGGCCGGCCGATTGAAACGGGATGGCGGGATCCGCGGCACGGCAACTTCAAGTCGCACCCCGATCCGAATCTCGTCCGCGACGTAGAGGCGGTGCGACGGGCGGTCGAGCGGGGCGAGCCGCAGCTGGTGGACGCGCGCCCGGCGGAGCGTTTTACCGGCGCCGCCCCAGAGCCGCGCGCCGGACTGCGGAGCGGACATATGCCAGGCTCACGAAACGTTCCGTGGGCCACCCTTATCGGCAACGACGGCTCGCTACTGGACGCGAAGTGGCTGCGTGGCGCGTTCAGCGCCGCTGGCGTAGATCTCGACAAGCCTATCGTGACAACCTGCGGCTCGGGCGTGAGCGCGGCGCTGCTGGCTCTCGCCCTGGCCCGCGTGGGCCGTACCGACGTGGCCGTCTACGACGGTTCCTGGACCGAATGGGCAGGTCGAACCGATACGCCCGTGGCGGCGAGCCACACAGCCCCGGCGCCCGAAATCGCGGTCGCCGGTCGAGCCACCCGCATCATCCACTCCGGCCAATCGCCGAGAGCCGCGGCGCGGACCGTCGGGCCGGCGATCGAGAAGGGTTCGACCGTTCTGCTGCCCCGGGCCGCGGCGCTCTACGACGAGTCCCTCATCACCTACGGCCGAGGCGGTCTGGGCGCCCAGAACGCCTTGATCGAGGCTTTGTGCGAGCTCGAGGCGGCCAGTTGTGTGCGTCTGTTTCCCTCCGGCCTGGCCGCGATGACGGGAGCCATGCTGGCCGTACTGAAGGCGGGCGACGAGGTTCTCGCTTCGAACGCCTTGTATAAGCCTACCCGTCGATTTTGTGATCGGGTGCCGGGCCGCTTCGGCGTCGACGTCCGATACTACCGGCCCCGCATAGCGCCCGAGGAGCTCCTGGCTATGGCGGGCCCGGCGACGCGCCTGATCGTGCTCGAATCGCCGGGCTCGCTCACCTTCGAGATGATTGACGCGCCGGGCGTCGCGCGGCTGGCCAAGCGACGCGGCATCCTCACTCTAATGGACAACACCTGGGCCGCTGGTCTGCACTTCAAACCGCTCGACCACGGAATCGACCTCTCAATTCAGGCCCTGACCAAATACGTCGGCGGTCATTCGGATGTGTTCATGGGCGCGGCGGCCGCGCGCGACCCAGATCTCGCAAAAGCCCTGGACGAGGCGATCTGGGATTTCGGGTGGTCCGTCGCACCCGAGGACGCCTACCAGATGTTACGCGGCCTGCGCACCTTGGTGACCCGGCTCGAACGGCACGACGCGAGCGCGCGGCAGGTTGCGACGTGGCTTGCGAATCACCAGGCCGTGGCTTCGGTGCTACACCCCGCTCTGAACGACTCGCCGGATCATGGTCTCTGGTCACGCGACTATACGGGCGCCGCGGGCCTCTTCGGAGTGGTGCTCAAGCCCTGTGCGACTGGCGCCGTGCACGTCGCGCTGGACACCCTCCGGGTCTTTGGCCTTGGTTTCTCATGGGGGGGGTTCGAAAGCCTCGCACTGGATTGCGATCCGCAGCTCGGCGTCCGCCGCGGCTCACCCCACCTGGGCGGACCCTTGTTACGATTGAACATCGGTCTCGAGGACCCGGAAGACCTCATTGCCGACCTTGACCGATCGCTGGAGGCGTTGGCGGCGTGGCGACCCCGGCAGGATTCGAACCTGCAACCGTCCGCTTAGAAGGCGGATGCTCTATCCGGTTGAGCTACGGGGTCCAAGACGGCCCTCGAGCGCACTAGTGGGTCCAAGGCTGTTTGCGGTGGAAGGCAAAGTTGTCTGCGTAGGACTTCACGATTCTAGCCGGTTTCTCCTCCGGAAGCACTTCGAAGGCGATGCCGTGACGCGTGGCATAGGCGACGGCGGCCTCTCGCGTCTCGAAAGACAGGCGCACCTGTCCATTCATGTCTGTCGATTGTGTCCAACCCATCAACGGATCAGGTGTTCGCGCCGTGGCGGGGGCGAATGTAAGTTCCCACAGCTGCGTCTTGGCGCGCCCGGATTGCATCGCGGTCTTCGCCGGGCGGTGGATGCGTGCGAGCATGATCGCCTCTTTTTTGTCCTGGACCTGGTCGGGGCGGCAGGATTCGAACCTGCGACCCTCTGCTCCCAAAGCAGATGCGCTACCAGGCTGCGCCACGCCCCGCCGACCGTTGAAGAAGAGCGGCATCTCTTGCCACGACCTCCCCCTGCGCGCAACGCACCGCTCAGGCGGGCCGTCGGCGCATAAGTCGAAAGACCCCGCTCGCCCGGGCAAGGTCGCGGTCCCCGATGCGGACGCGCCCTTGGGCGAACGCAATGTCGCGGGTCGCCCGAGTTACATGAGCCTCACCGAGGACCCATTCTCCCGCCCGGCCCATGTCGAGAAAATCGACCGACAGATGGACGGTCACAGGCAGCGAGCCGCTGGCCCGCGCCGCCGCCCCGGCGAGGAGGCCATCGAGGAACGCAGAGAGCATGCCGCCGTGTACGATGCCGACGCCATTGCAATGGCGCGGGAGTGCATGAAACGCCTGCTCCACGCCGACGGCCACCTCGCGATGGAAATACGGTCCGTTGTGGGTG
This sequence comes from Caulobacterales bacterium, assembly GCA_038226475.1. Lineage (GTDB taxonomy): Bacteria > Pseudomonadota > Alphaproteobacteria > Caulobacterales > Caulobacteraceae > Acaudatibacter. Next base: position 62,046 of record JBBRQK010000009.1, read on the forward strand.
CTGAACGCGCCACGCTGTCGCGAGGGGACGAAGCCCGGTGGCGGCGCCGGGATCTCGGGCGCGCTGTTCAACGAGGGAAGATCCGGTGCTTGACGCGATCGCCCGGCGCCGCGCCGATCTGGGCGGCTCGGCCGCCCGCGATTTCGAGCACACCACGCACCGATCCGCCGGAATCGATCGGCGTCTCGGACAGCGGCGCGGCGTCGTGCGCGATCGACACGACACGACCGTCGGCGCCGATGAAGAGCATGTCGAGCGGGATCAGGGTGTTTTTCATCCAGAACGCGACCGGCCGCGCCATGTCAAAATCGAACAGCATGCCGTGATCGGACGGCAGCGACTTGCGATACATGAGGCCGCGCTCCCGAGCTGGATCACTGTCGGCGATCTCGACGTCGAAATGGAACACCCCACGCGCGGTCACAACCTCGAGCGGCTCGATCTTCGCCTGGCTGAGCTGGGCCTTCGCGTGGCACGCGAGGAGCGCCAAACTTGAAATCGCAAGCGCGCAGAGCGTTTGGCGCCACGGGGTGGATTTGCGCAACAACGAAGCCTCGGAAAAAAACTGAGGTCTAAGCCTGACCTAGTTCTATCTCGGCTACAACCAGCCCCTTAGGCCCGTCGGCAAATCGCACCCTGACATCATCACCGGGTTGGAGATCTTCGAGACCGGACCGCCTGAGGGTCTCGATATGGACGAAAATGTCGCCAGGCTCGCCGTCGCGAACGACGAATCCGTAGCCTTTCGTCCGATTGAACCACTTGACCTTGGCGCGTTCGAACGGGCCGTGCGGCGTCGCGGCCAGAGGTCGCGCGCCTTCGCTTCGAGGCCGTGGCCCGGTTGCCGGACGATGGTCGCGACCCGGACGATGGCTGTCGACGCCCTGGCGGTGGCGCGCGTCGCCCTCTGCGTCGTGGGCGAACGGACGTCGCAAAGGCGCCTCGTGCGCGGGAACTATAGCAATGCCCAGGTCGATAATCTCTGCCACCTGCCATCCCTTGGGCCGCTTCACGACATTGCAGACAATCGTCGAGCCTTCCGGCGCATCGTCACGCCCTGCGTTGCGGAGCGAGGTGACGTGGAGAAGCACGTCGCGAAGGCCGGTTTGACTGGCGTCGTCGGGCACGATGAAACCGTAGCCCTTACCGACGTCGAACCATTTGATACGACCGCTGATCCGCACGGGATCGCCCGGTGCGTCGTGCTGTTCGAGCTCGTATTCTGACATCGGCCCCTCAGCCCCGCCTCCGGTCCGAGGACCAAACGCGTCATTTTGAGCGACTTTTCGCGCGAATTTAGGGTGCGTCAATGCGCGGGCGACCCATTCGCCCTGGCCGCGATGATTGGTCGCATCCGCGCCGACCGATGTTCCGGAGGCGGAGTGGGCGCGCTGGCAGGCCCTAGGGGAGTCGAACCCCTCTTCCCAGATTGAAAATCTGATGTCCTAACCGATAGACGAAGGGCCCACGGCGTCGCGCGAGAGCGGGGATATATCCGCCGGCTCCAGGGGGTGCAACCCTGGCTGGAGGCCCGCCCTGACCGCGACCGCCATACGAGGATCGGCCGCGTCCTCGATCTCGAACTCCATGGCTTGGCCTCCGCCCCAGTCGTCGGGCTTGAGCCGGCCCACGACATGCAGACCGCCGGACCCGGCGAGTAGGCGCCGACCCAGCTCGGTGTCTTGACCCCGCCAGGCAATCGCCTTGATCCGCACGCCCGCGCTGCTGGTCAGGACGCAACGCACATGGCCGCCGCGCAAGGCGACAGGTCGCTCGCAAGTGACGTCGGCCAAGGCGTAGCTCGGTTCGGGATTCCCATTACCAAACGGGCCCAGTGCCTGGAAGGCTTCCCAGATAGGCCTGAAGGCACCCTGAGCGCCGAGCAAAACATCGACTTCGATCGTGTCCTCGGCGGCGGCCACGGTCATCTCCGTTGCGAGGCGCTCTTCAAGAAAGGCGCGCAGCTCGTCGATCGCCGCCGGCCGGACGGTCAGGCCTGCCGCCATGGCGTGACCGCCGCCCGAGAGTAGCAGCCCCTTCTCGAACGCGGCCTGGACGGCGCGACCGAGATTCACGCCGGGCTGAGAGCGGCCGGAACCACGGCCGATGTCCGCGGACGGATCCAGTCCAATGACCACCGCGGGTCTGCGAAACCGCTCGCGAATCCGGCTGGCGACGATCCCGACCACGCCCGGGTGCCAGCCCTCAGCGGCGACGACTAGGACTTTGGCGTCTGGGTTCTGAGCCAGGTCTCGTTGCGCGGCGTCGCCGGCCGCGCGCGCGATACCAGCCTCGACTTCGCGTCGCTCCCCGTTCAGGACATCAAGGCGCGCAGCCAGTTCGCTGGCTTCGGCCGGGTCGTCGGTGGCGAGCAACCGGGCGCCCAGGTCCGCGCGACCGACCCGCCCGCCGGCATTGATGCGCGGACCCAGCACGAACCCGGCGTGAAACGCATTCGCGGCGCCCCTGCCCGCCCCCGCGGAATCCATTAGGGCCGCCAGGCCCGCATTGTTCCAGCCCGACATCGTCCGCAATCCCAGGACCGCCAAAGCCCGGTTGAAGCCTACGAGTTGGGTGACATCGCAGATCGCGCCCAGGGCGGCCAGATCGAGCCATTGGCGAAGGTCCGGCTCGGCCAGCCTCGCGAACAGGCCCCGACGACGGGCCTCGCGGTTGAGCGCCGCCAACAGCACGAGGGTAACTCCAGCCGCGGGCAATACGCCTTGGCCGGAGGCGCAGTCGGGGCGGTTGGGGTTCACCAGAGCGGCGACGCGAGCAGGCGCCGAGCGCATCAGGTGATGGTCGACTACCACCACCTGCAGGCCGATATCGGCGGCCGCCTCGAGCGCATCATGGGCGGCCGCCCCGCAGTCGACGGTAATCACCAGCTCGGCGCCCTGCTCCCGCAGCCGGCGAAAAGCGGCGGGGCTGGGGCCATAGCCTTCGGTCAACCGGTCCGGGACGTAGATCGGCAGGGTCTTGCCCATATGGCGCCACCACCGCACGAGAAGCGCGGCGCTGGCCGCGCCGTCTACGTCATAATCCGCGAAGACGACGATCGGCCGATCGGCCTCCAGCGCGTCCAGCAGAAGCGCCGCCGCGCAATCCATGTCGGCGAAGCTGGACGGATCTGGAAACAGCGCCTTCAGCGTCGGGCGAAGGAAATCGGCGCCCTGGTGAGCCGCGACACCGCGAGAAGCGAGGGCCCGCGCCAGAGGCTGTGAAAGGCCGAGGCGGGTCTGATGCTCGCGCACGAGCGACTGGAGCGCCGGCCGCTCGCGCCAGCGCCGGCCGGAAAGGGACGACGAGACGCCCAGGAAATCACCGCCTCCCTCGCCATCGGCCATCAGAGCGCGCGCTTCATCCGCACCTCGCGCACGGTGCGCGTCACCGAGTTCATCACCAGGGAGTGGGTATGGATGAAGCCACGTTCGATCCTCACCCCCTCCAGCAGCGCGCCGGTCGTGACGCCGGTGGCCACGAAGATCGCATCCGCGCGCACCATTTCGTGCAAGTCGTACTTCTTTTCGAGGTCGGTAATGCCGTGACCCCGTGCGCGAGCGCGCTCGTCGGCATTGCGGAACACCAGCCTGCCTTGAAACTGGCCCCCAACGCAGCGCAGCGCGGCGCACGCCAATACGCCCTCGGGCGCGCCGCCTTGACCCACATACATGTCCACGCCGGTGCCGGGATCGGCCGTGTTGATCACCCCTGCCACGTCGCCGTCCGTGATAAGACACACTCGGGCGCCGGCTTCGCGTAGGGAGGCGATGATCTCGGCATGACGGGGCCGGTCGAGCACGCAGACCGAGATCTCCGCCACGTCGACCCCCTTGGCGGCCGCCAGGGCGCGGGCGTTCTCGGCCGGACCGCGGTCCAGATCCAGCAGCCCGGCAGGGTAGCCGGGGCCGCAGGCGATCTTGTCCATATAGGTGTCGGGCGCGTTGAGGAGGGTGCCGGCCGGCGCCCAGGCCATCACCGCTAGCGCGTTCGCCATGTTCTTGGCCGTCAGGGTCGTTCCTTCGAGCGGGTCGAGGGCGATATCGATGCGCGGGCCGACGCCACGGCCGACCTTTTCGCCGATGTAGAGCATCGGGGCCTCGTCCCGCTCGCCCTCGCCGATGACGATCACGCCGTCGATGGCCAGATCGTTCAGCGCCGTGCGCATCGCGTCAACGGCGGCTTGGTCGGCGGCCTTCTCGTCGCCACGACCGGCCAGGGACCAGGCGGCGATGGCGGCCGCCTCGCTCACGCGCACGGCATCCAGGACCAGCGCGCGATCCAGAACCTGCGAACTCATTCCACCTCTCCCAAGGGCGACGCCAGCGCTCGGCGGCGCCTCATACGCGCGCGATGCGGATCAATCGTGGCGCCTCGAGCAGCGCGGGCAGCGCCGCCATTCGTCTCACAGCCTCGCTTAGCACCGATTCGATCACGGCGTGGGTCGTCAGTACGATCGGCACTCCCCCGGCGCCCTCCACGGGCTTCTGCAGAAAGCTGTCGATCGAGACGCCCGCGCCCGCCAGAGTCTCGGACACGGCGGCGATCACCCCGGGCTCATCGCGCACCAGCAGTCGCAGGTATGCTCGGCCCAGCACCTGCGCGGTGTCTACCGGCGTAAACGGCGTGAGCTCGCTGGCGGGTAGTTGAAACACGGGCCGGCGCGCCCCGCTCATGACGTCGGCGATGTCGGCGGCCACGGCCGCGGCCGTTGCGCCTCCGCCCGCGCCAGGACCTTGAACGAACAGGCGGCCAATCCGGCGGCCCTCGATGAAAAGCGCGTTCAGGGCCCCGCCGGCGCGGGCCAGGGGGTGGTCGAGCGGGATCAGCGCGGGATGCACGCGGACCAGCATGCCGGCTTCGGTTCGCGCGGCGGTGGCGATCAACTTGATGCGATAACCCAGATCCCGGGCGAGGCGGATATCGAGCAGCTCAATGCGCTCGATGCCTTCCACCTGGGCCGCCGCGAAACTGGGCGCGTGACCAAAAGCCAAGGCGGCCAGGATCGTGATCTTGCGGCCGGCGTCGATACCGCCGATGTCGGTCGTCGGATCAGCCTCGGCGTAGCCCAGGCCCTGAGCCTCCGTCAGCACTTCGGCGAAATCGCGGCCGGACGCCTCCATCTGGCTCAGGATGTAGTTGCACGTGCCGTTGAGAATGCCGGCGACCAAAGCTATCTCGTCACCCACGAGCGCTTCCCGCAGCAGTTTCACCGCCGGCGTGCCGCCCATCACCGCCGCCTCGAACAGCAGCGCCGCGCCCGTCGCCTCAGCGAGGGCCGCCAGTGAAGCGCCGTGCATGGCGACGAGGGCCTTGTTGGCCGTGACCACGGGCTTGCCCATGGCCAGCGCCGCCTCGACGGCCGCCTTGACCGGGCCTTCCGAACCGCCGATCAGCTCGACGAAGATATCGATGTCGGGGGATGTCGCCAGGGCCAACGGGTCATCAAACCAGGCGCAGGCTGAGAGATCGACCTCCCTCTTCGCCGCGCGCGATCGGGCGCAGACGCCGCTGACTCGCGCCAAGCCGCCCGCCGGGGCGAAATCAGGACGCTCGCCCAGCAGGCGGATTAGGCTCGCGCCCACCGTGCCCAGGCCCGCGACCCCGATGCGCCAGGTCTCGCCCCTCGCCTTCATTGCCGGTCAGGCCGCCGAGGCCTGGGCGCGGGCGGCGCTGAGCACCTGGCCCGAGCGATCAAGCAACCGCTTTACGTTTCGCGCCGCCTGACGAATGCGGTGTTCGTTCTCGACCAGACCGATGCGGACGAAACCCTCGCCGCCTTGGCCGAAAGCCACTCCGGGCGAGACGGCCACGCCCGCCTCCTCGATCAGGAGCTTGGAGAACAGCATCGAGCCGGCCTCGGCGAAGGCCGGAGGCAGCGGCGCCCAGGCGAACATGGACGCCGGCGGAACCGGTATGTCCCAGCCGGCGCGAGCCATCGCCGTAATCAGCACGTCTCGGCGCGAGCGATAGGTGGCGCGGATCTCATCGACACAGTCCTGTGGACCGTTGAGGGCCGCCGTCGCCGCCACCTGGATCGGAGTGAAGGCGCCGTAGTCCAGATACGATTTGACCCGCGCCAGCGCCGCGCACATGCGCGCGTTGCCAACCACCATCCCTACGCGCCATCCTGCCATGGCATAGGTTTTCGAAAGCGAGTTAACCTCCACGGCGATCTCCCGCGCACCATCCACCTCGAGGATCGAAGGAGGCGGATTGTCATCGAAATAGATTTCCGAATAGGCGATATCGGACAGGACAAGCATGTCATGTTTTCGCGCCAGAGCGATGACATCCTTGTAGAAATCGAGCCCGACCCATTGCGCGGTCGGATTGGACGGATAGCTGACGATCAGGACACTGGCCGGCGGGGCCGAGTGGCTGACAGCGCGGCTGACGCCGGAGAGATAGGCCTCCGGCGACAGCGCCGGCACATGGCGGATCACGCCGCCGGCCATAATGAAGCCGTAGGCGTGGATCGGGTAGGCGGGGTCGGGGCAGATGATCACATCGCCCGGCGCGGTGAGCGCCTGGGCCAGATTGGCGAAACCTTCTTTCGAGCCCATGGTGGCCACGACCTCGGTCTCTGGATCGAGGCTCACGCCGAAGCGGCGGCCATAGTAGGCGGCCATCGCTCGCCGCAGGCCCGGTATTCCCTTCGAAGCCGAGTAGCGGCCGGACTTGGGGTCGCGCGCGGTCTCGATCAGCTTTTCGACGATATGCCGAGGCGTGGGCATGTCAGGGTTGCCCATGCCGAAATCGATGATGTCGACGCCTTCACCGCGTAGGCGCGCCTTGAGTCGATTGACTTCCTCGAACACGTAAGGCGGGAGGCGACGGATACGATGGAATTCGAGGGTCATGGCGCTCGGCCGTGGATGGGAGGCGGCGGACGCCTCGTGGATGGCAAGGACCGCGTCGTTCGAGAGCGCGGGCAGGCGATGGGGGTGGTTTGGGCCTCCGCCGCCTATCGTGGCCGCGAAGGCGGCCGGGCTCGCGCCCGGGCAGCCTTGACGAAGGCGGCCGTGTCCGCGCCGCCAGGCGGGGTCATCGGCGGGGGCGCCATCGCCTGACGCCGCGCTGCGGCCTCGAAGGCATCGCTCTGATCCAGGCTGAAGTGCGCGGGCGTCGTCTCCCGCACGAGCCCGGCGCCAGCCAGTCGGGTGTCGACCACCACGGTCTTGAAGCCCGACGCCCCGCGGGCGTCCGTGGGCGCGGCGGGGATGTCGCAAAAGCTGGGATAGGCGTTTGAGCCGTCGCTGCACGGAATCGCCGCACGAGCCCCGCCGGGCAGGGCGCAGGCGATCAGCCAATTGACCGCAAGGGCCGAAAATATGCGCGTCGGAGCCAGCATTTGGGTAAGGTCATAGGCCACGGCACACGCCAGTAAAAGGGGCGCGGCCAGAGCAAGGGAGTTGAAAGGTGGCCGACCCCAAGATCGGAGAGCCCGCCGGCGCCACGCCCGGCGCGGCTATGCAAGGCCTCCCCGCAGCGAACCGCGAGGCGCTCGAAACCCTGTCCTTCAACCTGGCGCGCGCCGCCATGACCGCCCAGAGCGCCATTGCGGAGGCGGCCCTTCGCAACGCCGATCGTCCCGCCGCCCTGAGCACCGATCCGTTCCACGTCGGTTCGTCGCTGGGTGAGGTCATCAGCAAGCTCGCCGCCCAACCGGACCGCCTGATGCGCGCCCAGGCGGACCTCTACGCCCGGCATTTGGATCTGTGGCGCGTGGCGGCGCGCGCCGCCTTGGGCGAGCCCGCCGAGGCGGTCGAGCGACCGGCGCCCGGCGACAAGCGTTTCAATGACCCCGACTGGACCGCGAACCCGGTGTTCGACGTCATCAAGCAGTCGTATCTGATCTCCTCGCACTGGCTGAACGATCTCGTAGGCGGCGTCGAGGGCGTCGACCCCCTGACCAAGCGGCGGGTCACGTTCTTTACCCAGATGCTGACCGACGCCTTCGCTCCCTCCAACTTCCTGATGTCCAACCCCGCCGCCCTACGCGCCGCCATGGATAGTCAGGGTCAGAGCCTGTTGAATGGCATGGAAAATTTCGCAGCCGATCTTCAGCGTGGCGGGGGCCAGCTTTCGATAAGCCAGACCGACCTTGGCCGCTTCACCGTCGGCGAGAATGTCGCGACGGCTCCTGGGAAGGTGATTTTTCAGAACGAGATTATACAGATATTACAGTTTTCTCCGTCGACGGAGTCGGTGTTCGAAATACCGCTGCTGATCTTTCCCCCGTGGATCAACAAGTTCTACATCCTCGATCTGCGGCCCGAAAATTCGATGATCCGCTGGCTGGCCGCGCAGGGATTCACCGTATTCGTCACCTCCTGGGTCAATCCCGACGCGCAACTCGCGGCCAAGACCTTCGAGGACTATCTGAACGAAGGGATTTACGCCGCCGTCGACGCCGTGGCACGGCAGACGGGCGTCGAGACAGTGAATACCGTCGGCTATTGCATCGGAGGCACACTGCTTTCCTGCGCCCTCGCGCACATGGCGGCCAGGGGCGATACGCGCGTGGCCTCGGCCACCTTCTTCGCGGCGCAGCAGGATTTTTCGGAAGCCGGCGACCTCTTGATCTTCGCCGACGACGGCTGGCTGAAGGACCTGGAGGCGCAGATGGACGCTGGCGGCGGCGTTCTGGCGGGACAGACCATGGCCGACACCTTCAACCTCCTGCGCGGCAACGATCTCATCTGGTCGTTCTTCGTCAGCAACTATCTGATGGGCAAGGAGCCTAAGCCTTTCGATCTGCTGTTCTGGAATTCCGACCAGACGCGGATGCCCAAGACCCTGCATCTGTTCTACCTTCGCAAGTTCTACCAGGAAAACGCCCTGGCGAAGGGCAATCTGGAGCTGGCCGGCGAACGGCTCGATCTGGGTAAAGTCGAGACGCCGATCTATGTGCAGTCGTCGAAGGAAGACCACATCGCGCCGGCCCGTTCGGTCTACAAGGGCGCGCGCCTGTTCGGCGGCGAGGTCACCTTCACCCTGGCCGGCTCAGGGCACATCGCCGGTGTCATCAACGCGCCGGCGGCGAAGAAGTACAACCATTGGACCAATGCGGCCCTGCCTCAGACCCTGGAAGAATGGATGGCCGGCGCAATGGAGCATCCGGGCTCCTGGTGGCCGCACTGGGGCACCTGGCTGGAGTCGCGGTCGGGTGCGCGCATCACCGCGCGGGATCCGGCCGCCGGGCCTTTGGGACCGCTGGAAGATGCGCCGGGCGCATTTGTGAAGGTGCGGTCGTAAACGACTGTCAGGTAACGCTAAACTTCAACGCGACGCCGTCGTTGCAATAGCGCAGGCCGGTCGGCTTTGGTCCGTCGTCGAAGACGTGGCCCTGATGGCCCAGGCATCTGGCGCAGTGGTATTCCGTGCGTTCCATCACCAGCGCGCGGTCGCTCTTCTTCCCGAGCGCTCCGGGCATGGCCGTCCAGAAGCTGGGCCAGCCTGTGCCGGAATCGAACTTCCATTGGGAGCGGAAGAGCGGCAGGCCGCAGCCGAGGCAGACGAAGACGCCCGAGCGATGCTCGTTCAAGAGCGCGCTGGTGAACGGCGCCTCGGTGCCCTCACGGCGAAGCACGTCGAAGGCGGGCGGCGGCAGGCGCGTTCGCCAGTCCGCGTCGGTCAGCTTGCGCCAGGGTGAGGCAGCGTAGGCGTCAGGCCCCGCCGCGGCCCTGGCCGCCGGGACGCAGGCGGCCAGGGCGGCGGCGCTGATCAGAAATCCGCGACGGGCGAGCGGAGCGATTTCCAGAGGGGTGTTCATGCTCGATATACGTCGTGGCTCCTATACTCGTTACAGGAACCGGCACGTCCGGTGCTAATTCCCGCCCGCTCAGCCGCTCAGCCGCTCAGCCGCTCAGCCGCTCGGCAGCCCCAGCCCCAGCATCAGCTCCAGGTTCCGCACCGCCGCGCCGGCCGCGCCCTTGCCCAGATTGTCGAGCACCGCCACCAAGCGGCCGTGCCCAGCCGCATCCGAGCCGCACACAAAGAGCCGCATCCGATCCGTGCCGTTCATCAGCTCTGGATCCAGGGTCCGCGTCGCCTGAGCGTCTTGCATCGACGCCACCTCCACCTGCCCCGCCCCGGCGTAGCGAGTTTCAAGTGCGTCCTGGATATCTGACAAGTGAGGCGCGAGCGGCAGGGCATGGAGAGGCAGCGGGACCTCCACCACCATGCCCTGGCGAAATCGCCCGACTGCCGGCGCGAACAGGGGCTCGTGCTCCAGCCCGGCATGCAGACGCATCTCCGGCACATGCTTGTGCTGGCCGTTCAACGCATAGGGCCGGAACGGCGTGCTCGTGAAGTCTGGCGAGCTCTCGTCCTCGAATTCGGCGATCATGGCCCTGCCCCCGCCCGAATAGCCTGAAACGGCGCTCACGCTCACCGGCCAGCTCGCCGGAACGATACCCGCGTCGACCAGGGGCCGCACGAGCGCGATGAATCCGGTGGGGTAACAGCCGGGGTTGGTGACGCGCCGAGCCCCGGCGATGGCCGCCGTCTGGCCGGGCGCCATCTCCGGAAAGCCGTAGGTCCAGCCCGGCGCGGTGCGATGGGCGGTCGAGGCGTCGATCACGCGTGTGGAGGGATTCTCGATCAGGGCCACCGACTCGCGCGCGGCCTCGTCGGGCAGACACAGGATGACGGCGTCGGCGGCGTTCAACAGCGCTCGCCTCGCCCCTAGATCCTTGCGCTGCTCGGGCGAGATCGTGAGCAGCCGAAGGTCGGATCGCGCGCGCAGGCGCGCATGGATCTGGAGCCCGGAAGTCCCCGATTCGCCGTCGATGAACACCGTCGCGACCATGGCGCCGCCCTTCGCGTCGCCTCGGTCCGGCGACCGCTCGCCTTTTAGCGCTTGGAGAACTGGAAGCTGCGCCTGGCCTTGGCCTTGCCGTACTTCTTGCGCTCCACAACGCGGCTGTCGCGAGTCAGGAAGCCGTGCGGCTTGAGCACGGCGCGCAGGCCGGGCTCGTAGTAGGTCAGGGCCTTGGAGATGCCGTGCCGCACCGCGCCAGCCTGGCCGGAGAGACCCGATCCTTCCACGGTGGCCACGACGTCGAATTGGCCCTGGCGATCGGCGGCCTGCAGCGGCTGGGCGATCATCATGCGCAACACGGGCCTCGCGAAATAGGTTTCCTGGTCGCGGCCGTTGATAGTGATCACGCCCCGGCCCGGCTTGATCCACACCCGGGCGACAGCGTTCTTTCGTTTGCCGGTGGCGTAGGCGCGACCGTCCTTGTCGATCTTGGGCTCGACCGGGGCCGCGGCCGGCTGCGAGGAGAGGCTCTGCAGCGCCTCGAGGCCGTGAGTGTCGGTCATCGCGATGGGCTCCGGGCGTTCTTTGGGTTCCTGGCCAGGAAATCGATCGCTTCGGGCGCCTGGGCCTCGTGCGGATGATCGCCGCCGTTGTAGATCTTCAAGTGCGTGAGCTGTTTGCGCGCCAGAGGGCTTTCCTTGGGCAGCATCCGTTCCACGGCCTTTTCCAGGATGCGCTCCGGGACGCGCCCGTTCAGGATCTTGCCTGCCGTCCGTGACTTGATCCCACCCGGGTGGCCGGTGTGCCAATGATAGGTCTTCTGCTCAAGCTTGCGGCCCGTAAACTTGACCTTGTCGGCGTTGATCACGACCACGTGGTCGCCGCAGTCGACGTGCGGGGTATAGTCCGCGCGGTGCTTGCCTCTCAGGCGCATCGCAAGGAACGTCGCTAGCCGGCCGACGATCGCGTTTTCGGCGTCGACGATTATCCACTTCTTGGCGACGTCCTCGGCTTTCAGGTAGGTCGTGGTCTTGCTCGTCATGGTGGCTTCCGTGCGATCGGTCGACGCCTGATCGCGGCACCGTCCAGAATGGAGGCGCGGCAATTACAATCCATGCGCGCAGGTGTCAAGTCGCGGCGCCCTGAAGACACCACGGATTTCGATGCAAATTCAGAGCGCTAGGGGGTCCGGTATCCCAATACCGTGACGGGACGGCGCGACAGCCAGGCCAGTGAAACAGCGCAGGCGAGCAACAGCACGGCGTTCGCCTGATGCGCCAGGGCCACCCAGAGCGAGACCTGGGTCCACAGGGTGGCCACGCCCAGAGTGGCTTGCATCACGGTCAGGCCGGCCACGGCGAAAGCCGCCCGTAGCGTCCACGCCGTCAGCGCGCATGAGCGCACGGCCGCCACCGCAAGGCCAATGGCCCCAGCAAGCAGACCGTAGGCCAGAAGACGATGGTTGAATTGAACGGCCGGCGGGGCGCCTAGCAACGTGCGCCACGGCGAGGACTGCCAGTAACCCTGGGGTATCAGCCGGCCGCCCATCAGGGGCCAATCGGCGTCCACCAGCCCCGCCCGATTGCCGGCCACGAGAGCCCCGGCCACGCATTGCAGATAAACGGCGGCCGCGAACACGGCGCTCGCCCATGCCCAGCGTCTGGACGATAGGGCGCGCTTCGGCGAGGGGCCGGCGACGGCCTCCAGCGCGGTCCAGACGAGGGCCACGAACAGGATCAACGCCGTGCCCAGATGTGCGGCCAAGGCCTCCGGCGCCACGGAGGTGCGGTCCTCGAGCCCGCTCCTGACCATCAACCAGCCGACGAGACCCTGCAGCCCACCCAGAACGAAAAGGCCCGCGCACCGCCAGATGAGCCGACGCGGCACGCGCCGTAGGGCCAGCAGGGCGAGGAACGGCGCCAGGAACACCAAGCCGAGCAGACGCCCCAGGAAACGGTGCGACCATTCCCACCAAAAGATAAAACGGAACTGCTCGAGCGTCATGGCCCGGTTGACCAGCTGGTATTGGGGGGTGGCCCGATAGAGGCCGAACGCGCGCGCCCAGTCGGCGTGGTCCAGTGGCGGGATCGCGCCGGCGATCGGCCGCCACTGCGTGATCGAAAGCCCTGAGCCGGTCAGCCGCGTCGCGCCGCCCACCACCACCATGGCCAGCACAAGGGCCGCGACCACCAGCAGCCATGCCGCCACGGCGCGCGACCGATCGGGCGAGTCCCAAGCGTCGGCCGCGACGAGTCGGTCATTCAACGACAGGGAGACGCTCACGCCTGTTCCATCTGTTCGGCCCAAAGGGGCCGGGTGTCTTTCCCGCGCGCCCCTTTGCAAAGGGGCGATTTGGTCGGAGCGACAGGATTCGAACCTGCGACCCCTTGACCCCCAGTCAAGTGCGCTACCAGGCTGCGCCACGCTCCGAAGGCGGGAAGGAGCGCCCTTATAGGGAGGCGGCCCGAGACGGGCAATGCGAAATCCGGGCCGGCCGTCGCGTCAGCCCCGCGCCAGCAGAAAGTCCACGCGAGCCTTCGCCGACTCCAGCGCCGCCAGCACCTCCCGCAGGCGAGCGGTCCTCTCGCCGCCGATCGCGCCCGCCGGCGGGCTCGAGGCCAGGGTCTTTATCCCCTGTTCGCGATGCAACGCCTGCACGCCCTTGATGGAATATCCCTCCTGGCGCAGCAGCCGCCGCACGGTGGCCAGCACGGCGATATCGGCAGGACGATAGAAGCGCCGGCCGCCGGCCCGTTTCAGGGGGCGCACGAAGGTGAACTTCGTCTCCCAGAACCGCAGCACATGTTGGGCGACGCCCAGTTCGTCGGCGGCCTCGGAAATGGTGCGGAAGGCGGCGGCGCTTTTGGCCACGGGCGTAGGGCTATTTCGAAAGAGCGCGGTCGATCCGCGCCTTGATAACCTGGGAGGCGCGAAAGCCGATCACCCGCCGCGGATCGATGGCGGCCGGCTCACCGGTCTTCGGGTTGCGCCCCATGCGCTCGCGCTTGGCGCGCACCTGGAACACGCCGAACCCCGAAAGCTTCACCGTCTCACCTCGGGCCATGGCCTCGCTGATCAGGTCCAAAGTGCGTTCCACGAGCGTCGCGCAGTCCTGCCGGGTCAGGCCAATCTCTTCATGCAAGGCGTCGGTCAGGTCGGCGCGCGTCAGAGTGCGGTCTTGCATGGCCATTCCAGATCCGGTCGGCACACACCGTGCATGGGCGGGTTTATTCCGTCAAGTCAAAGACTTCGCGAAATAGGCGCCTGCGCCTCAGAGACGCAGGACCACGGCGCCCCAAGTCAGACCGCCGCCCATCGCTTCGAGCAGAAGGAGCTGTCCGGGCTTGATCCGGCCGTCCTCGACGCCCTTTGCCAGCGCCAGGGGAATAGAGGCGGCCGAGGTGTTGGCGTGCTCGGCTACGGTGGAGATGACGCGCGAACCGTCGATGCCCAGCCGCCGCGCCACGCCTTCCAGAATGCGCTGATTGGCCTGGTGCGGAATGAACCAATCCACGTCCGACACGGCGACGCCGGCTGTCGCCGCGGCGGTGGTCACCGCCTCGGCGATATTGACCACGGCATGGCGAAACACCTGGTTACCCTGCATGCGCAACTTGCCCACGGTGCCGGTGCTCGACGGTCCGCCGTCGACATACAACAGATCCTGCCGGGTCCCGTCCGCGTTCAAGGCGAAGCCCAGTATGCCCCGATCGGCCGTGGTTCCGGCGCCCTCGACAGGCTCCAGCACCACCGCGCCGGCCCCGTCGCCGAACAGCACGCAGGTGCCGCGATCGGTCCAGTCCAGCAGTCGGGTCATGGTCTCGGCCCCGATCACCAGAGCGCAGCCCGCGAGGCCTCGCGCCACGAAGCCGTCAGCCACTGCGAGGGCGTAGACAAATCCCGAACACACCGCCTGGACGTCGAAGGCGATTCCCGGCGGCGCGCCCAGCTTGCGCTGTATGATGGTCGCCACCGCGGGAAAGGTCAGGTCGGGCGTGGTGGTCGCCACCACGATGAGGTCGACCTCGGCCGCCGTTCTCCCGGCCGCCGCAAGGGCCCGCCGCGCCGCCTCGGCGCCCAGGTCGGAGGTGAACTCTCCCTCCCCGGCCCGCCGGCGGCTGCGAATGCCCGTGCGCTCGATGATCCAGTCGTCGCTCGTCTCGACGAGGGCGGCGATGTCGTCGTTGCTGACCACGCCTTCGGGCAGAAAACCGCCGACGCCGGTCACCGCGCTCCGCGTTGTCGCGCTCATGCCACGATCCTCGCCGCCGCAGACCCGTCGGCCGCGTTGCTCAGGTGGTCGAGATCCCGCTCGATTTCCGCGGCCACGTCGCTCCGCGCCAGGTCGGAGGCCAGACGTATGGCGGTGGCGAAGCCACGCGCATCGGCGCCGCCGTGGCTCTTCACCACGATGCCGCGAAGGCCGAGGAAAGGGCCGCCGTTGATGGCGCTGGGATCCAGCCGCTCACCCATGGCTCTTAGCGCCCGTCCGGCCACGACCGCTCCCACCTTGGCCATGATATCGCTGGTGAAGGTCCGGCGCAGCTCTCCCCGGAAAAAGCGCGCGAGCCCCTCGGCCGTCTTCAGAGCGACATTGCCGGTGAAGCCGTCGGTGACGATGACATCGACTTCCCCCCTGGCGATGTCGTCCCCTTCCACGAAGCCGCGATAGTCGAAGTCGAAACGGCTCAACCGCAACAGGCGATCGGCCCCCTTGACCTCTTCGTGACCCTTGTCGTGTTCGGTGCCGACGTTGAGCAGGCCGACGCTTGGGCGCGCCTCGCCGTGCACCGCCCGGTGATAGGCCGCCCCCATGATCGCGAATTCCACGAGCCGTTCGGCGTCGCAGACGATGTTGGCGCCCACGTCCAGAACCGAGGTGAGTCCCAGTGGCGTCGGCCAGTTGGCCACCAGGGCCGGCCGGTCCGTCGACCCCACCATCCGCAGCAGCAGGCGCGATATCGCCATCAGGGCGCCGGTGTTGCCGGCGGAAACCGCGACGGCCGCCTCGCCGCAGCGCACGCTCTCGATGGCGTTCCACATCGAACTGTCCTTGCCGTGCCGCATGGCGTGCGCGGGCTTGGCGTCCATCGGAATGACGTGCGCCGCATGCCGGATTTCGATCACCGCGGCCAGCGCGCTCGACTGCGGCCGCACCGCCTCGATCAGCACGCGGTCGCCATGCAGCAGAAACCGGGCCCCGGGCCCGAGCAGAGCGGCGGCCCGCGCCACGCCCGGCACGATCACGTCCGGTCCGTGGTCGCCCCCCATGGCGTCGACCGAGATCACCAGAGGATCGGACAAGATGGCTTCGCTCAACTCCATATCGGGATCATGAGCGATCCCGCGGTCACCGCGACGATACAGCCGGGCGGGGCCGATGCAACCCGGACGCAAAAGTGGCGAAAAAAAGTTGGGTTGCGGTGCGGTATGCGCTTGCCAAGGCGGAACAATGGCCGTAGGACGTCGTTTGCCTGGATCAGGGCTGTGCGATTTTGGCGATTTACCTCAGGGGCTGGACCACCATGACCAAGTTGAAGACACTGCTGATCGGGGCCGCTGCGAGCGCCCTCGCCATCGCCTCGTTCGCTGGGATCGGCCACGCGACAACCGTACTTGTCGCCGACACGGGCTGGCAGAACGGCGACGTCACGGCCAGGAACAAGGATGTGGTCGGCGGACCGATCGTGTTCACGGTCGGCGCTGGTCAGACCGACGTTTTCTCGCTTACGGACGCGTTTCTCCCGGGCGACCACTTCAAGGTCACCATCAACGGATCGACCTCTGCGTTCTCGAGCCTGACCCTCTATCCGACGTCCTTCCCCAACAACACCGGGCCGTTCGCGGCCTTCTACGCCCCGGCGTGGCAGGACCCGCAATATGAGCACCTGCAACTGACCTTTGGCGCCGGCTCCTACAGCCTGAAGATCGTCGACCTGACGACCGGGGCGCAATTCTACCCTGCCGGCTTCGGCTATCGTCTCGACTCAGGCGTGCCGGAACCCGCCACCTGGGCTCTCATGCTCGGCGGCATCGGCATGATCGGCTTCGCGGCCCGTCGTCGCAATCGCGCTGCGGCCACTGCCTAGGCCTCAACGGCAAGACTGATCAATCACGCCGCCGGCTTAATCGCCGGCGGCGTTTTCGTTTCTACCATGGCTCGACGCCGCTCAGCAGTCCCTCCAGTGGTACGCGCGCCAGCGCCGCCCGTGCGCTGATGACATATTTCGTGAGCGGGCAAGCGTCGACTGCGAGACCCCCGCTCAGCACGGTGCGGCGAATAAGATCTTCAAGCTGTGTCCGGTCCGGCAGGGCGTCGAAGGCGGCGGAATAGGCGGAGGCTCGACCATAGAAGGCGGCGCCCAACGCCTTCATCCTCTTGCCGACCGACAGGTCGCCGACCCCCATCTCCCGCAGCGCACCATCCAGGTCCCCGAGATAGGTGTCGAACAGCGCCTGCCGTGACGCTTCGGCCGCTGCGCTCTCTCGGCCCAGCCGGTCGAGCAGCAGAACGACATGCAGGGTGAGCAGTTCGAATCGACCTTCCACTGTGTCGGGCGCCCCCATTTCCGAATAGAGGGACGGCGCGCGGCTTTTGGCCACCGCTTTGTCATGCAGCCGCCGGCCCGCTCCTGATTTCGCCCCTCGCCGCCGCAGATCCAGAACCATCGCAAGTCTCGCTTTCGCCGCCGGAAGGGCTATTGTCCCGGCCTCCGTTACATCAACCCGCAGAGCCCATCGCCCATGGTCCGCCTAATCGCCGCCAGTCTCGCCCTCGCCGGCCTCGTCGTCGTCGGGGCCTGTTCACCCACCGCGAGCTACCAAGGCTTTCAGGCCATCGATACGGCCCCCGCCGACGTCAAGGCCGGCGCCGACACGCGAACGACGGTGCTCGCCAAGCTGGGGTCGCCCACCGCGACCTCCACGTTTGATAAGGATACCTGGTTCTACATTTCCCAGGTCTCCAGCAAGACCGCCTTCTATCATCCGCGCGTCACCAAGCGCGATATCGTCGCCATCGCCTTCGACAAGAGCTCGCAGCAGGTCTCGGCGGTCAACACCTTCACCCTCAAGGATGGCCGCGTGATCGCGTTCAACAATCGGGAGACACCCACCCGCGGTCGCGAAATGACGGTCCTGGAGCAGTTGCTCGGTAGTCTGAGCGCCGCCGGGGCCCTACCGCCCGACCAGAACCAGACGCCCGGATCGCACCCGGACGACCGTCGCTGAAAGTTCACGATACTGGGCTGGAATTCGCTGGCGCCTCGACACAATCGCGTCTAGATCCCGTTCGAACAGCGGGCGATTTTCGCCGGGCTCAGGGCTTGTAACAATGAACAGCGTTTCTCTCCTGGCGGCCGTCGCCGCTTCCGCGGCCCTGGCCACCGGCGCCCACGCCGCGGCGTTCATCAACGGCGGGTTCGAAGCCGGGATCGACCCTGGAGTCTTCACCACCCTTTCCGCCGGCGACAGCAGCAGTATAACAGGCTGGACCGTGGGCGGAGGCGGCGTCGACTATATCGGCACCTATTGGGTTCCTTCCGAAGGTTCGCGCAGCGTCGATCTGAGCGCGCTTTCCGCCGGCAGCCTGTCCCAGACCTTCGACACAGTCGCCAACAAGACCTACAAAGTGACCTTCGATTTGGCCGGCAACCCGGCGGGCGGCTCCGCCTTTAAGTTCATGCAGGTCAGCGCCGGCATGAACAGCACCGTCTACGCCTTCGACACCACTGGCCACAGCCTCTCCAGCATGGGCTGGTTTCCCGAGTACTTCACCTTCACGGCGACAGGCGCCAGCAGCACCCTGACCTTCGCCAGCCTCGAAAACAGCCCCTACGGCCCGGCCATCGACAACGTAACGGTCTCTTCCGTTCCGGAACCGGCGGCGTGGGCTCTGATGCTCGTCGGAATCGCCGGCCTCGGGGGCGCCCTGCGCGCCTCGCGCCGCCGCGAGGCGGCTCTCGCATAAACAGAAATCGATGGTGCCCTCCCGCGCCGCGAGCGGGAGGGTCGCCTCAGACGTTCGCTTTCGCCAGGGCCTCGGCGCGCGCCGATCCGATGAGCGCCGCGCGGGCGTTCGCGGCGACCGCTCTCACCAGATCCGGCGCGAACGCCAGCAGCAGGCCGAGCGACGCCTCGGCGTCCGTACCCGCAGCCGAAAACCTCGACAGCAGCCCGTCGCCGACGTCACCGCGCATGGCCGTCCTGAGCCGGTCGAGCTGCTGCTGCTTGCGGTCGATCGGCAGATACTCTCCCAGACGTGACCAGTAGAGGATGGTTTCGCGCCGCTCGGGCGCATCAGCGATCAGATGGCGTGCCGGCACGCTCACCCCCGCCGCGATCGGCAGTTCCATCGACCGATTGTGCGACAGGGCAAAGCCGAACGCCGGATAGCAGATCTCCGGACGATGCAACTGAAGGTCGTCCGACTGGGTGTCGCCGTAGGCGAGCAGCATCATCACCTCACCGCCCGCCTCGCCCCGCCGGTAGATCCGGCCCACGGTGGCGCCGTAGATACGCGCGGCCACGCTGTCCTCTTCCTTGGGCGCCACCAAGTCGCTGACGTCGCGCGACGTCCACTCGCCGAACGTACGCGGGATGATCTGGTCCAGACGCCTTCCGGCCAGCAGAGAGACATGATGGCGCGGGATCAGCCCCAGCGCGGCCCCGGCGCCGGCGACACACGCCGCTCCGATCAGAAGATCCCGCCGGTCCATCACGCCGCCGCCTTGCGGATGAACAGCCGGTGCAGCAGCGTGTCGAGGGCGAACACCATCAAGAGAGCCGTCGCGAACAGCACCATCCCGGCGGCGAAATGCAAGAAGCCCTGCGCCACCTCGTCGCCGAAGAAATTGGTCAGCAGGATCAGGATCATGATGCGGATGATATTGGCGACCACCGCGATCGGAATTACCAGGCAGACCAGCACCAGCGAATAGAACCACGACGAACCGCGCATCAGATAGATATAGAGCAGGCTCACCGCGGTCAGCCCGACGATGGAATTCATGCCCGAGCAGGCGTCCTCCACCAACAGCTGGTACTGCGCCACGAAGATCGTCACGCCTTCCCGCGCGACCGGCAGTCCCAAATGCGCCAGGGTGCTGGTCGCGATCAGGGACACGAACTGTTTCAGCGGCGCGGTGACATCGGCCAGGAAGGAATTGGGGGGCGGGATGGCGAAGGCGAGATAGAGCAGCGGGAACCACACCAGGGCCATCACGCGCGGACCGATCTTGGCGTTGAGCATCGCCAGCCCGACGCCGTAGAGGCCCGCCGTTTCCAGGGTGATGAAGTCGTAGGCGCGGCCGAACACATAGACGACCAGGGCGGCGATCAGGACCGGCCAGGTGATCCACGCCGACCCAGGCGCGGCCAGTCTGCGCATCCTGGGGATCTGGCGCCACAACAGCCACGCGCCGGCGGCGACGATGATGGGCCCATAGGCCCCGAATTCGTGCGACCACGTATCCTTGGCGAGATTGACCAGCGTCGGGATCGCAAGCAGGGCGAAGCCGAGTTGCAGCGGCCAGGCCTCTCCCAGTCGAACCCCGGTTCGCTCGACCGATGCAGGCGCCACGGCGTCCATGCGCCTAGATTTGGTTGAGGACGGCGCCGACAACGCGCGCGTGGTCGTCACGCAACTGCCCATCGAGAACCTTCACGTCATGGATCAGGCTCTTGTCGCGGCGGGCGACGATCAGGCCATATCCGACGACGGTGCTGATTCTGCGCGCATCGGCCGAGGTGTTGGCGGCCGGCGTGTCGATGATCGTGACGTCGAAGTCGCGCAGGCAGAAATCCATCAGATCCTTGAACCGCTGTCCGGCGAGCAGTTCCTGGCCGCTGGTGGCGGTCGAACCGGCATAGATCACCGACAGATGTGGCAACACGTCGTCCTGCACCGCGTCGGCGAACCCGACCTCGTGCGAGGCGAGGCATTGGGTGAGGCCAGGCCCCTCCCGCACCGGCGGTATCAGCTTGTTCACGCCGGGATCGCGCATGTTGGCGTCGATCAAGAGGGTCTTGATGCCCACTTGCGCCAAGCCCGTCGCCAGATTGGCGGCCACGAAGGTGCAGCCGACACCGGTGCTGGCGGCGCATATGGCCAGGGCTCGACGTCCCTGCTGGATATGCTGCGCCATCAGATGGGTGCGAAGGGCGCGAATAGCCTCGGCGGCCGCGCCGGCCGGCTCGGACACCATCACCAGCGCGGCGGGTGTTCTTCGCGAGCCGGGCCTTAACCCAGACAGCGCGGCGGGGGTCGCCGCCGGCCGCTCCGTAACCGCCTGGTCGGTCACGCCGATGCCGTCAACTGGCCGCCGCCTCGGCGCCGCAGCCGGGGGAGCGCGCGGGCGAAGACCGACGGTCTGGTGGAGGCCGGCGCGGCGATCACCGCCAGGACCGGCGCTTCGAGCGCCACGCCGAGGTCTTCGACCCCCCGCACCCGACGCCCGAACATCTCCGCCAGTATGGCCACGGCCACGCCCACGCCCAGACCGAGCACGATCGCTCCGGGGATCAGCAGCAGCCAGTTGGGGAAGGTCGCCGCGGCCGGAACGACCGCGCTGCCGAGGGGCGTCAATCCCGTCACCGGGGCGGCGGCCTCTTCACGGAACGACGCCACCTTCTCGGTCGCCTTGTCGAATGCCGCCTTGCGCACGTCGAGTTCCGACTGGAGTTGCGCCAGCCGCCCGATCTTGTCGCCTTGGGCGAGCACCTTGGCCTTCTGCGCCGCCAGCATGCTCTCCACCGAGGGCCCGCCGCTCGAACGGCCGGCGGCCGCCCGGGCCTGGGCGTTGGCGGCAGTTTCTTCGGCGGCCAGCGCGATCAACGAGGTACGCTTGGACTGCAGCGCGACCACGTCTGGGTGGTTGGGCCCGAGGTTCCTGGTCGACGCGGCCAGCTGCGATTCAACGGTCGACAGCTGCACCCGCGCGCTGGAGGCGGGGCCTCCCGAACTGCCGCCGGCGGAGACCGGCGACGGCGGCTGCGCGGCGCTCTGCGCCAGTTGCTTGAGCCTGGCGCTCTCGAGGTCGATCTTGTCGTCACCCATGAACACGCCGTTGCTACGCTCGTAGGCGACCAGGGCGGCCTGGGCGGCGTCGAGCGCTTGGCGAGCCTTGGCCTGCTGTCCGGTATACCATTCGGCATTGCGATTGGCGTCGTCCCGGCGGAACGAGAGGCTGGCGTCGAGATAGGCGTTCCTCAGAGCGTCGGCCACGGCCTTGGCGGTGTCCGGCGTGGTCGCCGTGTAGTTGATGTCAAGCACATTGCTCTGCGGGAGCACCGAGGCGACCGTATTGCCGATCACCCGCCCCGCGATCCAGCGCCGGAAGTCTCTTTTGTCGCCGGCGTCCCGGTTCTGATACTGCTGGATCAACGCAGGATCCGACATCCAGCCGAGCTGGTCGGCCACTCGGCCGGCCACGGCGTAGTCGGTGATTAGGGCGGTCTGGGTCTGCACATAGCCACGGGAAGCGGGCCCGGAGGGCGCCAGCCCGGTCACCGGATCGGGCTTCATCACATCCAGCATCACGCGGGAATCAGCTTTCCATTGGGGCGGAAGAACGAGCCCCACGATCACCACGCCCAACAGACAAAAGCCGACAGCGCCGAGAATGAGCAGGCGGCGCGCCCACAGCACCCGGAGAAACTGAATGATACTCATCTTATCCTCGGGCCCGCGGGCCGTTTTCTAGAACAAACGTTGGCCGACGACGATGATGTCACCAGCCTCGACCTTGGCGTTCAGATCGACGTGCGCGAGCTTGGCGCCCTTGCGCGTGAGCTGGACCTTCTTTTCGGTGCCCTGGGCCGAAACTCCGCCGGCCCGGGCGATGGCCATGCGCACGGTCATGTCGGCCTTTATCGGAAAGTTGCCGGGCGTCTTGACCTCGCCCGACACATAAAACACCTCGGCCTTTGGGCTATAAATCTTGTCGCCGGGCAGCACATAGGGGTCCTGCGTCAGATCGCCGGTCGCGAGCTCCTCGATCGGCATTTTCTGCTCGGGACCGGTCTGGCGGCGCAACACCACATAGTCGGCGGCAGTCTCCTTCACCCCGCCCACGCGGGCCAGGATCTCGGACAGCCGGTAGGCACGGTCGGTGGGCGTCAGACCCGGCTTGGCCACCTCTCCCAGCACGGTCACGTAGCGGCTGGTGAAGGTTTGCACCTCCACCTTGACCACCGGCTTGGAAAAATACCCGCCCCTTTCCAGGGCCTTGGCGATATCGTCACTCAATTGCTGGCTGGTCCGGTTGGCCGCCTGCACAGCGCCCAGATAGGGCAGTCGAATATTGCCGTCCTCGCCGATGCGTCCCTGGGTCGTGAAATCGGTGCGGCCGAGCACGCTCACCTCGATCACGTCGGCCGGGCCCAGCACATAGGTCTGGTCGGCCGTAGGCGGCTGCTGCGGCGGCGGTGGCGGCGGCGCCGCCAACGTTGCTGTGGCGCCGGCCGTGAGCCAAAGCACGGCCAGTAATCCAAAAGTCGCCAGGGCTTTCATTCGGTGGATCCCCGCGGTTCGCATCAGAAGGTGAATTTGGTTGTCAAGCCGACGCGGACGCTCGAATAGCCTAGTCCCGGGTCGTTTGCATCTCTTTGTTCGTGCCCGCCATAAAGGGTGAACGTGAAGTGCGAATTGAGATCGAAGACGGCGTCGGCCAGCACGGTTGTGACTGTGGAGTTCCTGAGGTCCAGGCCCCCGGCGAAGGGAGCGGCGACGTTTTCCTTTGCGTCGCGCGACCCCTGCAGCTTGAACTTCAGCCGACTGCCGACATGATAGGTCACGTCGCCCTGGAGGTCGTCGTCGATCGAATACAAGGCCCCCACTCGGTTTGACGGCTTGGTCGCCCGGCTGGCCTCGATATGAGCCTCGATCCGCCGTCCAAGTTGGTAGGTTGCCTCGACCGAATAGCTGATGCCGTGAAAGGCGCGTGCGCCCGGCAGGTAAGGTTCCAGCGCCGTATAGGAGAGCGAGAGATCGGCATCGAGCCGGCCGCCCAGCTTGCGCTCATAGCGCACCCCGCCCGAGAATACGTCGAAGCCATCCTGCTGATGGGTGATCGGGCTGAACCGGTTGAGGAAGTCCGTCTGGCCGAAGGCGCCGAACAGCGAGACATTGCCGATCACCGGGTTCTGATAGGCCAGCGATGGGCTGGCGTTGAAGGTGCGGGTGTCCAGGGTTGTCACGGGCGCGCGATCGTTGCTGCGCCACGATTCGGAAACGTTGAACCGGGGCGAGAACCCGATCGGCCGCCCGCAACTCACGCCGAGCGACACCTCCTCCTCGGTGGTGGTGTTGGCGATGCCCACGAAGCCTGTCTCGGCCAGTTCGCTTTCGTGCCGCGAGAACTTGCCGGTGGGCGTCTCCTGGCAGGGACCGATGTGGGCGTTGACGCCGCCGTAGAGGTCGACCGAGTCCTTGTTGAGGATCGTGTTGACACGATGAAAGTTGTAACGCCCGCTGCCTTGCAGAAAGACGATCTGGTTGCCGAACGCTCGCGCCAGCTTGAAGCTTCCGCCTGGCTCGAACAGCTCGTCCGGCAGGGTCAGGCCCCGCGCCTTCGCGCGCGCCTCGTCGGAGCGGGCCACGTTCGAATCGTAGAGCACGTCGGCGATTAGATCGACTTCGGTCTCGGGCTTGTCCGGAATGGTCGACGAGCCCTTCTGATGTCCCAGGCCGCCGTCGCTCTGCTCGCCTACCGGCCGGTCCGATCGCTCTGCCCAGGCCGGCGCCGCCATAGCGCCGAGCGCCAGGGCCGCCAGAATGAACACCGGTCCGTAGCGCATCGGAATGTCCATCGTCCCCGACCGCGCGCCCCGTCCGCACGCCATCCCGCGTCTAGAACAGGTGTGTGGACGATTCATAAACGGGCCCGCGGGCGCGCCCCTCAGCTGGCGGCCTTGGCCGGCGGGGTCGCCGCCGCCGGGGGCTTGGGCGGCTGGTAGGCCTTGTTGAATCGGACGGTCGATCCGGCCTTGCCCATGATGGTGTGGAACTGGCGGCTGACGGTTTCCTGCGTCCTTTGCCGGGCGATCGCCTTGAGCGCATACTGTGTGGCTGGCTCGCCGGTGAACGGCGTTACCTGGGTCGAGCGGATCTGGTTGACCAGCAGGCCGTCCCCGGCCGGAATGATGAAGATCTCTCCGGCCGGCAGCTTGCCGATCGCCTCGACGATGCGCGGATCGGCCCCGACCGCGTCCAGATTGCCCGCGCCCTTCTGGTAGGGGATGTGATCCTTGTCCAGTTCGGCTTGGACCTGATCCATCGTCTTGAGCGGTTCGAACGCCTTCAGCACGGCCGGATCGCTCGGCCTTGCCATGCGAATCTGATCGACCGCCCAGATCTTGCGTTCGGAAAAGATGTCGGGGTGCGAAGAGATCCATACCGCCGCCTCCTCTCGCGATGGCGTCGGCACGGATGCGACCAGCTTGGCCTGAAGCAGGTTCACCAGCAGAGAGTCGTACGCCCGCTGCTTCTGCAGCGCGAAGTCGGGCGTCTTGTCGATGCCCTGATCCGAAGCCGCCTTGGCCAGGATCTTGCGGGTGATGATATTGCCCAGAGCCTGCTGTTCGATCGCCTTGCGCGCTTTTGGATCGGGGGTCGAAACGCCGGCCATCTCGGCGTTCAGCTCTCTCAGGGTGATTTCCTTGCCGTCCACCGTGGCCACGACTTGGCCGGTGGGCGCGGGTCCGGCCCCGCTCTTGCCCAACTTGCAGCCGCTCAACGCCAGCAGGGCCACGGGGATCAGGGCGCTCGCAAGAACACGTCTCATCGTTGATGTCTTCCACGGCTGTTGTCGGGCGCGGCCTCTTGCTTGTCGGCCAGCGAACCTGCCGGACGCCCCTCGTTTTTGGCCGCCTCGCCAGGGTCCCTTAGCAAACATTGTCACGACCGTGAACGCAAATCGCCGGACTGACGATCACCCCGCAAACAGCCGCGTGTAGGCCTCGATCAGTCGGGGCGCCTGATGATCCCAGGAGAGCGTCTCAGCCACCCTCGTCGCGCCTATCGCGCCCCGGCGTTCCCGCTCCTCGGGCGACGCCAGGAGCGCCTCGATCTTGTCGGCCATGTCGACCGGATCGTTGGCCAGGGCGTATAGGGACGCCTCGCCGGCGGACACCCGGCCTTCGGTGAGGTCGAATTGCACGATGGGCTTGGCGAAGGCCATGTACTCGACGATCTTGTTCATGGTCGACTTGTCGTTCATCGCATTGACGCGATCGGGATTGACGCACACATCCGCGGTCGAGAGCACCTCGAACAGATCATGGTCGGGCGCACGGCCCGTGAAGGTCACGAAATCGTCCAGGCCGCGCGCGGCGCACAGTTCGCGCAGAGACTGCAGGCTGGGGCCGCCGCCCACCAGGCAGAACTGCACATCGGTCCGGCCTCGCCCCACCAGCACGGCGACCGCCTCCAGCAGCAGGTCGATCCCCTCCTGCTCGCCCATCACGCCGACATAGCCGACCAGGAACCGCCGCCCGTTGCGCCACGTGGCGTTGGCCGCCACCGGCTTCAGCTTGGCCAGATCCGGCCCGCTGCGCACCACGAACACATCCTCCGGCTTCATCCGGCCTCGTTCGATGGCGATCGCCCGATAGCTCTCATTGGTGGCGATGCTGATGTCGGCGAAGGCGAACGTCAGCCGCTCCATCAGGCGCAGCAGGCGCCAGAACGCGCCGCGGCGCCCGAACTTGGCCTCGTAGAGCTCAGGATTGATATCGTGATGGTCGAACACGAAGCGACGGCCCAGCAGCTTGAAGGGCGCCGCCACCAGAAAGATCAGGTCCGGCGGATTGCACGCCTGGATCACGTCGAACCCCTGCGAAAAGAACACCTTGCACGCGAGACTGAATTCCCAGAACAGGGCCGCGCCATATTCCCGCAGATAGGCCAGGGCGCCCTCCCCTTCGGCCGGCAGCGGATGGCGGTGAATGTCGATGCCGTCCAGCCGCTCGAACCTGGCTTCGTAGCCCTTGCCGGTCGGGCAGATGATCGAAACTCTGGCGCCGGCGTCGCGCAACGCCCCGGCTTCCTGCCAGACGCGCCGGTCGAACGGCGAGGGCAGGTTCTCGACGATGATCAGTATGCGTCGCCCCTGCAGCGGGCCTGCCGCCGCGCCCGTTTCGATGCTCACGGCAGGGCGTGGATGTCGACTACCGGCGTCGCGCCCAGATCGAGCGCGCCACGGCGCCCGGCGGCGTCGATGATCCGTTCGAAATCGCCCCTTTCCGCCTGGGTCTTGTCGACCAGCAGCGAGGCCAGGCTGGGCAGGGCCGAGGTCGACCAGGTCAGATTGGCCCCGATCAGCTTGGCCGGGTCGGTGGCGGGGTCGTGGATGCTCAGGGCGAAGCCCGCCTCCAGCAGCCGCCGCGCCAGATCCACGTTCGGGCTTTCCCGCAGATCGTCCGTGTCGGCCTTGAACGCCAGGCCCAGCAGCAACACGCGGGCGCCGGGCGTCAGCCCTCGCGTGCAAAGCTCGAACAAATGACGCTTGTGAGCGTCGTTGGAGTCGATCAGCGAATTGATCAGGTGCGTGTCGGCCCCGACCTCCGCCGCCATGTGCCTGAGGGCCCGCAGATCCTTGGGGAGGCAGGAGCCGCCGAACGCGCCGCCCGGACGCAGGTAATAGGGCGAGATGTTCAGCTTGGTGTCGGCGACGAAGATCTCGTGCACGGTCCGCGCGCTCACCCCCAGGCCCTGGCACACCCGGCCCAGCTCGTTCGCGAAGGCGACCTTGACCGCGTGGAACGTGTTGTCGGCGAACTTGGTGAATTCCGCCTCGCGATAACGGGTATGAAACACTGGCGCATCAAGGCCTTGGTTGAGCCGGTTCATGTTGTCGGAGGGCTGGCCGTCGACGGTGCCGATGACGATTTTGGGCGGGGCGAAGAAGTCCTTCACCGCCAAGGATTCGCGCAGAAACTCGGGGTTGTAGACGATCTCCACCCCGGCCAGTTCGGGGCCCAATGCGGCGGCGAAGATCGGGGCGATCAGGCCCTCGATGGTGCCCGGCCGGATGGTCGAGCGATAGACCACCGTCAGCGGCCGGGTCCTGCGCGCGCCGATCTGGGCCGCGATCTGGCGCGACACCTCCTCGATATACCGCATGTCGTGCGAGCCGTCCGGGGCCGAGGGCGTACCGACGCAGACGATGGCCATGTCGCATTCGTCCAGGCGGCCCTCGGCGCTCGTCACCGGCGCCAGCCGCCCCTCGGCGATCGCCCCGGCCAACAGGTCGCCAAGTCCCGGTTCACTGATCGGCGACACCCCCGCCTTCAGCTGCTCGACCTTCTCGGCGCTGACATCGACGCCGAGCACGAAATGCCCCTGGTGGGTCAGGCAACCCGCGGCCGTCAGCCCTACATAGCCCAGCCCGAAAATCGCGATGTTCATACTGATCCTTCGGGGCACGCGGCGGCGCGTGCATATCCAATCTTGCCGGCCCCATGTCCATGGCGGCGATGTGAAGTTTTCGCCTTTTCCGTCCGGCGCCTAGCCGGCGCGCACGGGTGGCGGACGATCGCCGCCTGTCAGCCCTCGAGTTCAGCGATGGCGCCGATCAGATGATAGAAGGAGCTGGCGGCGGCCGGCCGCTCGTCGTCGGCCGCGACGCCGCGCGGGCTGTCGCGCCATAGCCCACGCGTCGGGCAGGCGAGATAGAGTTCGATCGCCCGCGCCGCCGCCAGGGCGCGGGCCTCCCAGGCGCCGCCCTCTCCCCGCCCCAGGATCAGCGACGCCTTGAGCCGCTCGGTCTGCGGCCACAGGCGCGAGCCGCGAGCATGGAGGGTGAAGTCGTCCAGCATCTCGTCCACGACCAGGCCGCTGGCCGGATCCACGCCGCGCTCCCCGGCCGCGAACAGCGAGCGGGCGAGGCGGCGGGTGGCGGCGTCGTCTCGCGCGACGCCCCAGCGCTCCATCAGCCACGCCCACTCGAACTGATGCCCGGGCTCGACGATCCGCCCCTCCAGCCCGGCCGCCGGGCCCCAGCCGTCGTCGAACGCCTCGCCGATCGTCATGCGACCCTCGCCCAGCACGCGCGTCGCGACCAGGCGGCCGAGGGCGTCGGCCCACTCATCCCACGACACGGCCCCGGCCTCCGCGCCGGGCAGCGCCGCCCAGGCCAGCACCGCCTCGAACAGATGCATGATCGGATCCGACAGCAGCGTCTCGTCGGTCTCGTGGGCTCGAAATCCCCCGTCCGGGCGGCCGAAGCTTCGCGCCACCGCTCCGGCCAGGGCGTCGGCCCGGTGGCGAAACTCGCCGGCCCGCTCGGGCGCGGCCCGCGCCGCGCTCGCCAGCGCCAGTAGCACGAAGGCCTGGTCATACAGCTGCGCCCCGTCGTCGAGTGGGGCGCCCTCCGCCGTGATCAGGGCGCGAAACAGGCCATCGTCGCGACCGTACCAGCGCGTCAGATAGTCAAGCCCATGATCCATCGCGGTGCGCCAGGGTCCGGCCCAACCGATCAGCCCGGCGGTGGCATAGACATGAATCTGCCGCGCCTGCACCCGGACCCGTCGCGCCGCGCCGGTGGGGCCGGCGCCGGTGTCCAGGCTCTCGTGAAACCCGCCCCGCGCGTGGTCCGCGCCGAAACACCACCAGAGCGGCAGCGCCTCGGTGCGCAGCCAGGCGCGCAACCGCTCCCGTGCTTTCGCCGGATCGGCACGCCTGCCAGGCGACGGGATCGCCAGAGCCTCCGTCGCCGCCTTGAGCCCCCCAAGGGCGCCCATGGCGCTCACCAGCATCCGTCCCTGCTCGACCACCACAACCGTGTCGCGCAGGCCGAGCGCGATCACCTGGGCGCCGTCGCTGGCGCGAACCAGGCTGTCACGGCAGTCTCTCGCCTCGACAGGCCCGGACATGGCGTTTCCGGCGGCGTCGCGCTCCGACGCCTCTAAGATCGCATCCCATGCCCCCAGATCGGACCAGGCGTAGGCGATCGGCGCCACCGCGGCGCGCGAGGTCCGCTCCATCACCGCCACGTCGATCGAGAGTTTCGGGGCCAAGCGGAACGACGGTCCGAGTTCCAGCAGGCCGGGCGTCTGCCGGCCCTCGGCCATCGCTTGTTCCACCGCGGCCACCAGGTCCGGGACATAAAGCCGGGCTTCCTCGATCAGGCGATCGACGCGGAACAGGAAGTTGCCGCTGTTCCACAGATATTCGGCGGCCACGAAGTCGGCGGCCCGGACGGCGTCGGGTTTCTCGATGAAACGCTCGACCCGCGCCACCTCGACGCCGTCCAGACCCTCGCCTGGCTGGATATAGCCGTAACCGGTCGCGGGGTAGGTCGGCAGAACGCCGAACGTGACCACCTCCCCGCGTTCCGCCGCCGGCGAAGCGCGCAGTATCGAGGCGGCGAAGGCGGCCTCGTCCGGTATGTGATGGTCCGAGGCCACGACCAGGGCGAGGCCCCGCGCCTCACGCCGTGCGATCCACAGCGCCGAGGCCACCACCGCCGGGCCTGAATCGCGTCCTTCGGGCTCGACGATGAACGACGCTGGCGCCCGCAGGTCCTCGGTCTGGCGGCGAGCCTGGGCGACATGGGCCGCGCCGGCCACCACCAGCGGCGGCTCGGCGGCGGCGAGGGCCGCCATCCGCAGGATCGTGCGCTGGAACAGCGAATGTCCGCCCAGCAAAGGCAGGAACGGCTTGGGCGCCGCGGGCGTCGAGGCCGGCCAGAGCCGCACGCCGGCGCCGCCGCACAGAATAATCGGATGCAAGCCCAACGCGCGTAACTCCACCGTCGTGCGGCCCGCCGGGCCAACGGCGCCGGTTCGCCCGGCGCCGTCGCGATGTCAATCGATGCGGCGCGCCGTCAGGCCAGCGGATGGGCGAGCAGCGACAGTCTCGGGGACATGGCGCTGTGCGCCACGGCCGCGGCCGCCCCCGCGCCACCGCCCAGCGAGGCGGCGAGGTGGGCCAGACGCATGCCGCTGGGGTTGACGGGCTGGTTCAGCATGTTGTTCGTGAACACGACATTGGTGTTGTTCACATCCTGGAACCGGATAGCCTGATTGCCGGAGATCACTCCGTTGGTCGAATCCTGAACGCCGATCCAGCTGGTACGGTCAGGATACGAAACCACGACATTGTTGGTGATCGACAGGCCGATCACGTGCCCGAGCTCGATGCCGTTGTAGTTCGCGCCGGTAAAACTGTTTCCCGAGACGGTGACATTGAGGAACGGGATATTGCCCACCTGATCGCGAAAGAACACGCCCTGCACCGGATTGCCGTCTCCGCGCGTGAAAGTGTTGTTGGTGATGGTGATATTGCTGACCGACTGGGTCGTGCCCGTGGTCCACCATTGGATGCAGTCCGGATGATCCTCGTCGGTCAGATCCATGTGGAACGTGGTGAACGTGTTTTGGGTCACCAGCGCATCGGACGTACCGCCGCCGCGGATCGCATCGTCGTAGATGTGATCGAAGCTGTTGCCCTTGATCGTCATGAAACGGTCGTCGAGGTCGCTTATCGCATGATGGATATATTGAAAATGCGAGTTCAGGACAGCGATGTTGGTCGTGTCGCGGATGCTCAAGGCCGATGTGGTCGTATCCAGCGTGCCGAGGGGGTCGCCGTGCACATAGAGATTGGTGAGCGTGATCGAGTCGCAGGAACTGATCTGAAACGGAAAGACGGTCTTGGGCGAAAATTTCCCCGAACTGCCGATCGTCGACAATTCTAGCGCGTTGAACGTCAGATTGCTGCTGTTCGTCACGTTGAGATCCGTCAGCACCGCCGTGTTGTTCGGGTCGGCGGAGGTGAGGGTGATGCCGGCCGGGATGTTTACGTTGTTGAGCAGCAGGCCGGAATAAACGCCCGCGGCCAGCACGATCGTGCCGCCCGGCGAGGTGCTGGGCGAGTTTCCCGCCGTCGCGATCGTCGTGATCGCGGCCAGGACGCCGGCGACCGTCGAAACATTGATCGTCAGCGGGGTCGGGTGCGGGCGAACGTCTGGCCGCACCTCCGATGAATAAGCCACAGCGATAACCGGCGCCACCGCGCTGTGAACGACCGCTTCGTGCCCAGCCTCGGGCGTGTGAAACGGTTTGGCCGAGCTCATTTCCGCCGCCCGATGGGCACCAAGATTATGCTTCATCGCATCCTACTCCCTACCTGAAAATAAAGCTTTACTGCCCAACAATTATTAAGAAAGTGTATTGCCATTCGAGAGTTTCATGACCGGACGCCATGTCAAGTGGTTAATTTATATTGATGTCAGTTTTATAACAAAAGCTTACATGACGGCGCCGAACGATCGCCATCGCGTCGGCTAGCCTCCCGGGCCGAGGTGCGTTAGACGTCGCCGACATTCCGGTCGGAGAGCCCGCGTCTTCATGGTTGTGAGTAACGCTTTGCGGCAGGGCCTTAGGGCCGTCGTGCCGCAGCCGGTCCGGTTTGGATTGCGCCGCGTAGCGTATTGGGGCGGCGCACTTTCCTGTCCGCTATGCGGCGCCTCGGTCCGCACCTTCATTGCCCACGGAGGCGGGCCCGAAGTGCTCGAGCGCCGCCGCGTCGTCGGCGGCATGTTGCGCCCGGCCGACGCCTGTCCGGTGTGCCATGGCGCCGACCGGACTCGCCTGATGATGCTCTACCTGGACCAGGTCATGAAGGTCGGCCGCACCCCGCTGCGCCTGCTTCATGTGGCGCCGGATCCGGGTCTGCACCGGTGGCTCGGCACGAGGGACAAACTCGATTACACGGCGGCGGACCTCGACCTGGAGCGCTATCGTCATATTCCAGGCATCGTCCGCGCTGACCTTACGGAGCTTCCGTTCGACAATGACGGCTTCGACGTGGTGGTCTGCTCGCATGTGCTCGAGCATGTGCCCGATGACCGCAAGGCGATGTCGGAAATCCGCCGAGTGCTGCGGCCTGGGGGCCGCGCGCTGCTGATGGTGCCGCTGGCCCAGGACGGCCTGCCCACGGATGAGGATCTTGCGGTCACCGATGCGCGCGATCGCGAAGCCCGCTTCGGGCAATGGGATCACGTGCGGCTGTACAGTCCGGAGGATTTCGTTCGGCGACTGGTGGACGCGGGATTCGAGGTCGAGCGTTTCAACGGCCTCGAGCAGCCGACAGACCGCGGGCGTGATCTCAGGCTCAATCCGCTGGAGACGCTCATAGTGGCCTTGCGCCCGCACGCCTGAGTGTTTCGCGCGCCCTTGGGGCGCGACTGACCATTGTCATACATTCTTGGGGTTCCCACCCACGCGACCTGCGCTATGGGGATGCCGCCACCTTCGTGGCGCTGTGAAGGTGCTTTTGTCCCAGTCGCAATCCACTTCGGCGGGACCAAGACGGCGCGGCGCGAAGGCCTTCTTCATCGCCGGGGGTGTAGCGCAGGCCTCGGCCCTCGTTCGCTATGTCGTGCTGGCCAGGATGCTGGGCCCGCATCAGCTGGGCCTCGCCGCCACCCTGGTGCTGATGTCGGCATTCTTCGACATGGTCAGCGACACGGGCTCCGATCGGTTCCTGATCCAGGATCGTGACGGGGATTCCCCATCGGCGCAGCGGCTCGTGCACCTTGTCTATGTCGGACGTGGCGTGGCCACGGTCGCGGCCCTGGCCATCATGTCGTGGCCCATCGCCCTCTTCTATGGCGAACCGAAGCTTGCGCCGGCCCTGGCCGTGCTGGGATTCACGCGCTTCATCATGGGCTTTCTACATCTCGATATGCGGCGCTTTCAGAGGCATTTCGATTTTCGCGCCGAGGCGGTGGGCGTCATCGCCGGCGAGATCACGGGGTTGGTGGTCACGGGCCTGGCGGCGTGGCTCACCCATGATTTCACGGCTATTCTTTATGGGCTGATGGCGCGCGCCCTCGTCCGGGTGATCGCCTCGCACGTCCAGGCTGATCGCCCGTACCGACTCGGCCTCTCCAGAGAACACGCCGCCCGAATGACCGCCTTCGCCGTGCCGCTGATGTTCAATGGCCTTCTCTTGTTCTTCGCTACCCAGGGCGATCGGGCTATGGTCGGACGCCAGCTGGGCTTCGCCGCTCTGGGTCGCTATTCCGCCATCCTGCTGCTTGCCTACTATCCCATGGCGGTCCTGCAGAAATACCTATCAGCGATGTATTTGCCTCTGCTTGCCGGCACGCGTGACGAGCCTGAGCAGCGTGGCCGCACCGCCAGCATCATGGGAGGTCAGATCCTGATGCTGGCCCTGCTCATGTCGGCCGGTTTCGCCCTCGTCGCCCCGTTCGCCGCCAATCTGCTCTACGGGCGCAAGTTCGCGATCGAGCCCATGATCGTCTGCATCATCGGCATTCTCCAGACCAGCCGTTTCCTGCTCGTCTATCCCACGGTTGTCGCGCTGAGCGTCGGCCGCAGCGATGCCGCTCTGGCGGTCAATGTCGTTCGCCTCGTGGCCTATCCGGCGGCAGTCGTGGGCGGCCTTCTACTGGGAGGGCTTCCCGGTCTTGTGGCAGGGTTCGTGTTCGGCGAACTCATCGCTCACATGACGGGCCTGCTGCTGCTCAACCGCCGATTGGGGCGTTCCGTGTTCGATGGCTTCGACCGTATCGCCGTGTTCGTTCTCGGCTCCGCCACCCTGTTGGGCTGGGTCTGGGCGGTAGAGCGGAAAGACTTCACCGTCATCGCCGCGCTTGCCGCCGGCTCGGCCATGCTGATCGTCTGGATCGCCCGTCGCGAGCGTCTAGCCATCGCTGACAGCCTGGTGATGGCGCGCGGCGCGCTGGCAGGTCTAGTGACTTCCCGGCGGAGTTCGCTAGTGATGGCTCCCGATCGGCGCGGCGTCGGCGCGCGGCCTCGGGATATCGATCCGTGACGACCGAAGCCCAATCCGCACTCGCGCGCGTCGTTCTGCCTCCCTACACGCCCGATCCCGATCGCATCGCGCATCGCCGGCTACGCTGGCTGCTGCTCGCGGCGGTCTGCGTGTTCTGTCTTTTCTACGGTTTTGCCTTCGCCCTGCTCGCGCCGGCCCTCATGCTTCCGCTCATCGCTCCCCTGCCTGTTTTCGGCCTCGTGGCGATCTGGGCCCTCCCCGAAACCGGCAGAGCCCCTGAGCGATCGCTCTGGATTTTATGCTGCGCATTTTTCGTCGGGCTCGCCATGTGGCCGAACTACATCGCCCTTGCCCCGCCCGGACTGCCGTGGATCACCATGGTCAGGCTCACCGGCTTCCCGATGGTCCTGACGCTCCTGGTGTGCATTTCGATGTCGGAACCCTTCCGACGCCGTGTAGCGTTTGCGCTGACCGGGGCGCCCCTGCTCTGGCGAGCTCTGCTACTGTTCGTGCTCATCCAGTTCGTTTCGATCGGCTTTTCGAAGCAACCGGGTCAGTCGCTCGACAGATTCATCGTCGCCCAGGTGAGCTGGACCTCCGTGTTCTTCATCAGCGCCTATGTGTTCACCACACCCGGCCGGGTCGAGAAAATGGCCGGACTACTCTGGGCCATGGCAATCCCCATCGGGATCATAGCCGCCCTCGAGTGGCGCCATACCTCGGTCCTCTGGGCTGGGCACATCCCGCATTTTCTGCAGATCGACGACCCTTCCGTGCAACAGAACCTGTCCGTTCACCACCGCTCGGCTGACGGCATCTACCGCGCCGAGGCCACCTTCAGCACGCCGCTTGGTCTGTCGGAGTACATGGCCCTGATCATGCCGATGGTGCTCCAATTCGCCTTTGGAGACTATAAGCAATGGGTGAGGGGCGCGGCCCTGGCCTCGATCCCCTTCGTGCTGATCGTGGTCTATCTCTCCGGATCGCGCCTCGGCGCCGTGGGGTGCCTGCTGTCGTTCATGCTCTACCTGGGCGTATGGGCAGCGTTGCGCTGGCGCCATAACACTCGCAATCTGATGGGGCCGACGATCATCCTGGGATTTCCGGTTCTGGTGGCCATCGTCGGCGCCGCCACCTTCTTCATCGGCCGCCTGCATCAGATCGTCTGGGGCACCGGTTCGGCGGCCGCCAGCACCGAGGCGCGCAAGACCCAGCTTCACCTGGCCCTGCCCAAGCTGTTGCACCACCCCTGGGGCTACGGAATCTCGATGGGCGGATCGACCGTCGGCTTCACCATTCCGAACGGCA
The DNA here is from genome assembly GCA_038226475.1 of Caulobacterales bacterium. Lineage (GTDB taxonomy): Bacteria > Pseudomonadota > Alphaproteobacteria > Caulobacterales > Caulobacteraceae > Acaudatibacter. The sequence continues at coordinate 97,889 of JBBRQK010000009.1, forward strand.
CCGTCACCCTCGACAGCTATTACATAACCATCGCGATAGAGTACGGCGTGCTCGGTTTTATAGTGTATTTCAGCATGCTCGCTATTGCCATTTTCTACTGCGCGAAATATTCGGAGTCGATCCGGTTCCCCAATCGAGAAATAGCATTTCTCCGGCCGCTGTCGATCTGCATCTTCACCTTCCTGGTTGTGAAGTCGGTCTTCAGTCAGCAGGACAACCATCCGATCGTCTTCATGTATATGGGCATGATCGCGGCGCTTTGCGCTCGCGCGAAGCTCGAGACAGACCGGGCCACCGCGAGCGTGAGTGAGGGGCCAAGGCCGCTGATGCTAGGCAGATTGAAATGAGCGTATCCACGGTCGCCGCCCTCATCGCCGCACTCGGCGCGGGCGGAGATATCGTTCTGGCGCCCGGCGTGTGGCGCAACGTCGACATCTCCGGCGTGCACACCCACGCGCGCATCCTCGGCCCGGGGGCCGTGATCCATGACCTGAACGTGACCGACTCCTCGGGGATCACCTTCAGCGGCCTCGAGTTTTCCACCGCCGGCGACGCGATCGAGAAGCCCCAGCCGAAGACCGTCTACCCGTTCCTGGTCGTCCGATCCGCCAACATCGCCTTCACCGGCGTGCGTGTGCACGGCGATCCGCGCGGGGATCTGTCGACCCTGGTCAGCGGCATGCAGATCAAGGAAAGCAAGTTCGTCACCGTGTCGGGCTCGGACTTCTCGTTCCTTCACAATGGCATAAGCCAGCTGCACAACGAGCATCTGACGCTCGCTGGCAACCACTTCCACAATATACGTGACGACGGCATTCGCGGCGGCGGATCCAACTTTGTCAGCGTCATTGGCAACCAGTGCTACGACAATCATCCCGACGGGAAGGCCGACAACGATCACCCAGACTGCATTCAGTTCTGGACGTTGACCATGACCGAGGTCCAGCACGACATCGACATAGAAAACAACAGCTACAAGAGGGGAAACGGCCACGCCACCCAGTTCATCTTCATGCGCGGAGACTGGTCGGACAAACCCGGAAAAGTGTTCAGCTCATATGCCAATATCACGATCAAGGGCAATAACGACCTAGGCTCGATCAACAACGCCATCATGGTCAGCAATGCTAAAAACGTCACCATCGTCGGAAACACGCTTACCGGCCTTTGCGCCCCGGAATACGGCCGGCAGCAGACGCCCTGGATTCGCCTGCTCAAGGTCGACGGCGCCACGGTCACGGGCAACTCGGCCATGAAGATCAAGATCGGCGGTGAGTTGGGCAATGCCAACGTCAAGGCGTCGCAAAACACTCTGACGAACTGCCGCTGACGTCAGGACCGCTGTTTGCGCTCAAAGTCGCGCTGGGCCCGAGCCTCGACAGGCCGCTCGTCCGCCGTTTTCAAACGGCCAAATGGCCCGACCTCGATATCCCGTCTGATGATCCTGGCCGGGTTCCCGACCACGACAGACCGTGCGGGAATATCGCAATCCACCACGGCCCCTCCCCCGACGATGCACTCGTCTCCGATCGTGACGCCCGGGAGAATCATGCTTCCGCCCCCCACGAAACACCGCGCTCCGATACGGACGGGTCGCTCCGCGCCCGACACGTGATCGCGCGTGTAGATGAGGGTCTTGAACGCGATCAGAGTTTCGGAGCCGATGGTTATCGAACCGCGCCGGCCAGGACGGAATCGGCTCGAAAGCGAAGGGCGGATGTCGAGCGGCGTAGCCACGCCGATCACTGTACGCAGCCAGTGCGCTCGCAACCGCATCAGCAGTTCGCGTAGCCCGCGAAACTGGTTCAGCGAGCTGAAAGCCATCGCATCGGCCCGCGAGCCCCTCTATTGTGACACGTCGCCAATCCGCGACGGCGACCCGGGTGGGCCATCAGTTGTCTCTCCTATCCAGCCTGCGCAGAAGGCTCCAGCGTTTCGTTCACCGCCGGGTGTGGGGCATGGATATAGACCCGAGCGTGTGGATCGATCCCAGCGCTCTGATCGATCGCACCTTCCCTAAAGGTATTCACATCGGCGCGGGCGCCCGCATCGGCGAGGAGGCGGTGGTTCTCACGCACGATTTCACCAGGGGCCTCTATCTCCACACCCGGATCGGCGAGCGCTGCCATATCGGCCCGCGGGCGATCATCATGCCTGGCATGACCGTCGGCGCCGATTGCGTTGTGGCGCCAGGAGCCTTGGTGAACACTGATGTCCCGCCCAATTCCTTGGTGATCGGCAACCCGGGCGCCGTGACTCCGGCGCCGCCCGCCACCGCGGAATCGGTCGCGCGCTGACCGCGCACGCTCATTGTCCAGGCTCACGACGTTGTCCGTCCTTCTGCACCCGGGTTTTCACAAGACGGGCACGACCTTCCTCCAGGAAGAAGTGTTCGCCGATCCGCGACTGTTCCGGGTGTTCTGGCGCCACGAGGAGGTCGACCGCCTGGTCAACCGCCCTCACGATCTGGACTTCGATCCCTCGGCGGCCCGAGCCGACGTGGCGTCCTGGGGACCGACCCCAGAGGGCCTGATCGACGTGGTCTCGTCGGAGACCCTGTGCGGCAACATGTTTTTTGGATCGCGTGAAAGCGCGACGCGGGCGCGCCGCCTGCGGGCTATCTTCGGTGACGCGAAGATCCTGTTCACCGTCCGCTCCCAGTCCCCCGCGCTGCGGGCGATCTATGTGCAGTACGTCAAGATGGGCGGCGCCGCGGCCCCCGAAGCCTTTTTCGACGAACGCCCGCCGGTCAACTATGTGCGCTTCGACCCCAGGGCCGTCGAATTTCATCGGCTCGTGGAGCTCTATGCCGAGCTGTTCGGGGCCGCCCATGTCCTGGTCCTGCCGCAGGAAATGCTGCGCCGCCAGCCCCAGGCGTTTCTCGAGACTTTGTGCCGGTTCTGCGGGGCGCCTTTGGCGGCGGCCGCGATCTCGATGCGAGACAAGACCGACCGCGGGGTCAGCCCCCCAGCGTCGGGCCTGCCGTTGCTGCGGCTGGCCAATCGATTCCGCGGGGGGGCCGTGAACCCCGATATGCGCACCGCCATGGCCCCGCTCGGCGACGGATTAGCCCGGCTCGCCTATCGCCTGAGGTGGCGATCGCTCCAGGCCGCCGAGCGCCTCGACGAGATCGTCGCGCAGCGCTTCGCGGGCGCGTTCGCCTCCTCCAATGGGCGACTGCAGGCGTTCTGCCCGTCCGACCTGCGCGCCCTCGGCTACGAGATGCCGACGATCTAGAGCGCGGGCAAAAGCCACTCGTCGGTGGTTCGCGGGGCCGGCCATGTTGACTCTCCTTTAATTTCCCCATATTATTGCAATATGAAACTTCGTTGTCAAGCGGATTTTTTGAACGGCTTGTCCGGTCTTGTTATCCAGTTGTCCGCGCCTGTTCGATAACTCCCCGCCGCTGTCCGCCCTTGTCCGTTCTTGTCTCCTTCCTGTCCGCGGTTGTTACCGTTTTGTCTGGTTTTGTCCGGTTTTGTCCGCCTACCGGCCACTTCAAGGATGGCAAAATCCCTTTGGCATACAAACTGTTATTGCAATATTAGTCACCAACCCCTGCTGCAAGATACCGGGAAACGCCTCTCCGTCCCCTGAAAATTCACCCCAGAGCGTGTTCGGAGTGGTGGCCTTGAACCCATGCCCCCAACACGCCGCGACCGGGAGCGGCAGGCCGCTTTGGCTTGGCTCGCCGTTCAGACGGGGAGCCACGACGGCGGGCCGCGCTCGTCGCGCAGCCCGGCCCACCAACCGGACAGGGCCTGTCGCCAGGAGCCTAGCGACCCTGGCCGCAGATAGCGCAGCGTGAGCAGCCCCAGCGCCGCAACGGCGACCAAGGGCAGCCTGCCGGCAAAGCAGTCCCGCGTGAGCAGAATGCGATTGCGCTCGGTCAGATAGATCGGCAAGCGCGGACGCCGCCTGGCGTCCGGCCCCGCGCCCGTGGTCGAGCCTTGGGCGTGGCGGATCAGCGCTTCGGGCGCGAAACCCAGCCGCAGGCCGGCCGCCCGGGCGCGCAGGCACCATTCCACCTCCTCGCAATAGAGGAAGTAGTCTTCACGCATGAATCCGGCGAGGTCCCTGAACCGGCGGCCGACCAGCATCGAGGCGCCGACGATATAGGACTGGCGCCGTTCGATGGCTGCGGGGTCGATCCGATCAGACAATCGGCTGCCGAGACCCAGGCTCTCGGCGCGGGAGAGCCAGCCACGCCAGCGGCCGCCATGCGACTGCACCCGGTCTGCCGGCCCATACAGGGTCGAGCCCACGGCATCGCAGTCACCGGCCAGCAGGCGGGTCACGAGGGCCCCGAGCGCCTCGGGATCGGGCTGGGTGTCGGGGTTGAGGATCCACCAGGCGTCGGCGCTGTCGCTGGCCTCGAGGCAGAGGTTGACCCCGCCGGCAAAGCCCACGTTGCCCGGCGCCTCGATCGTTTTCACCGCCTGTCCGCCCGGCAGCTCGGCGGCCAACGCCGCCGATAGGGCGGCATAGGCCGCCGCACCCCCGTTCTCACAGATCACGACGTCGAACGCGGCATAGGTCGAATTCGAGAGCGCGGCCATGCAGCGCTCGATGTCGTCGAGGTTGCGGAAGGCGACGATGCAGACCGCGACGCGCGGGGTCACGCCGCCTTCCCGTCTCGAAGCAACAGCCCCAACCCGTCCCAACATCTCCAGAGCCGATGGCGAAACAGCATGACGGCGGCGGACCATCTTTGAGCGGCCGAGTTCAGGGCGCCGCTGGTCAGGGCCTTCGGCGCGTGGGCGATGGCCGAGAGCGGCAGGGCCACGCATCGCGAAAGCCAGAGCGCTCGCCCGCCCCGCGCGCGGGTCGCCAGGCGGTAGGTCTCGGCGTTCACCCGCCGCCACTTGGTCTGGAGCTCCGTCCAGTTTCGCCGCGCCGGGTGGCCGATCGCGGCTGCGGGCGCATAGCCCAGCCGCCATCCCTGGACTCTGGCGCGATGACACCAGTCGATATCCTCCGACACGCCGACATCGAAGCCGCCGACGGCCTGGAACACGGCCCGCGAGCACAGCAGATTGGCGCTGACGGTGAATCCTTTTCGGCGGACGTAGGTCTCGTTGTCGAACGCGAACACGCGCTCGAACGCCTCGGCCGGCGTCATTCGCGCCTCATCGTCGACGGTGACCCTGACCCGACCGCCGACAATGTCGAAATCCCGCAGAGCCCGCACGCCCTCCTCCAGCCAGAGCGGCTCGGGCACGCAATCCGCGTCGATGAACGCAAGGATATCGCCCGTGGCCAGCGCCGCGCCGCCGTTGCGCGCCGGCCCGGCCCCGCGCTCTGGCACGTTCACGAGCCGCGCCCGGCCGGCCAGCACCGCCGCCACCGCCTCTGGGCCCTGCGGCGAGGCGTTGTCGCCGACGATGATCTCCGTGCGGCCGCGCGGATAGGTCTGGTGTTCGAGCGCTTCGAGGCACAGGGCCAGGCGCGCCAGGTCGTTGTAGTGCGGCACGATCACGCTGACCGACGCCGGCTCGTTTAGCGCCGTCACAACATCAACCAATCTTCGCGAGCCGCCGCTTGATCCTGACCGACAGAGGGGGATTGCGGCGGTACGGGGGCAATCCCGCTCCGATCAGCGGTCCGTACAGGCGGCGGACCTCATCGAGCGTCGCGCCGATCGCGTCGAGCGGCGCCTCGGATGGCTGCTGGTCTGCCGCGGCGTCCAGGAGCCATTGGTAAGCGGTCTCCACCCAGGGCGAAGGGTCGCTTTCGCGTTCATGCGCGACCTCGGAGACCGCGTGGTGGCGCATGTCGGCCCTCCAGAGATCCTCGACAGCGTGCGCCTGCGCAGCCACGGACGCCGCGTCATAACACCCCAGCCCTTTGGCCACGGTCTGCGCCACCGTCGCGGGATCGGCGAGGAAGGCGTCGTATGAAAAGAACACGCGCCGAAGACCTCGCGTGTCGCGTTCGCCGGAAAGGTTGTAGGAAAGCCACAGGGCCAGGGCGTGTTCCCGCGAGATGCCGTTGCGCCGCACCAGCGACAGCGCGACTTCCTCCGGATGTCGAAACGGGAAGGCCACGACCGGCCGCGCGCCGAACGTCTCGAGCAGAGGCCGCCAGATGGGCATCAGCACGCACAGCCTGGGATCCTTGATCAGGAAGAGCTTCGCGTCGTGGAATTCCGTGCGCAGCATCGCCAGGAGGTCCGCCCGTAGCGCGATGGCGGCGTCGCTTTCGAACACCTGCGGTGGCAGGCCGCGCGGATCGTGCCAGCCGGAGCCCACCGCGGCGAGAAACCGATTGTGCAGCGCCACCACGTCGGCCGATTCCCAGAAACCGCGGGCGTTGTCCTCCATCGCCTGGACCAGATTGCCCGGCAGGGTCGCGCCCATGACGCCCAGCGTGCGCGTCACCGCCGAGGTGCCCGAGCGATGCATGCCGACAACGAGGATACAGGTCGGCTCGACTGGGTCACCCATGGCTCAAGGCTAGCGGCTGCGGCGGCTAGCCACAACACGAATGGCGGCAGATCGGCCTTACGAGTGCCGCTTGCGCGCGCGACGCCGCTTCGACTACAGACTGCCCTCCGCGCTGCTCGCGTGGGCCCGCATCTGGGGAAGAGAGACGTGAAAACGATCTACGACCTGGTCACCATGGTCATCTTCGCCGGCCTGGTCGTTCTGTTCCTGCAACGGTCCACCGCCCAGGAGCCGCGCGACCACATGTACCAATATGCGCCGCCGGCTCTCGGCTGCGCGGTTGCCAATTATGTAGGCAACCACGGTAACGCCATTCTGGCCTGGGTTCTGATTGTCGGAGTCGTCGGCTACGTCCTCTATGTGCTCAAGCCGTTCAACCAGACGCCGTGATCCATGAGTGTGTTCGACACTTTGCGGGCCCGCTTGGGGGGGCGGGGTCCCCGGCGCCTGCCTACCACGCCCAGGGCCCTCGAAGCTGTCCGCGTCGGACGGCCTGCCCTTAGCCTGGCCGCGCCCGTGGCGCGCGAGGAAGGCGATCTGCCGAAATTCCGTTCGAGCGCCAACGATCAGATCGATTCGCGGACCGCCGGTCCGCTGGCCGCGATCCGGGTCCGCCTGCGCGCCGCCTTCACTCCCTCCCAGCCGGTCCAGGATCGGCGCATTTTCGCCGGGCGCGGGCCGGCCCTTCAGGCGCTGATCGGCTCGATCGAGGATCAGAGGCTGCACGTCGTGCTGCATGGCGAGCGGGGGATCGGCAAGACCTCGACGCTCAACATCCTGGCCCAGGCGGCGCGCGAGGCGCGTTATCTGGTGATCCACATGTCGTGCGGCGAGCATTCGACGTTTGACGAGGTGTTCCGCGCCATCGCCGCCCAGATCCCCTTGCTGTTCCACTCGGCCTACGGCCCGACCCACGCCGAAAGCGAGCGGGGCGGGACCCTCGCCGATATCCTGCCCGCCGGTCCGCTCTCCACCCGCGCCGCAGCCGACGCCCTGGGCCGGATCACCGGCACCCGGGTGCTCGTGATCCTCGACGAGTTCGACCGTTGCGAAGCCACGGGCTTTCGGCAGGCCATCGCCGAGCTGATGAAGGACCTCTCGGACCGGGCCGTCCGGGTGCAGTTCGTAATCGCCGGCGTCGCGGCCAACCTCACCGAACTGCTCGAGCACGTCCCCTCCATCCAGCGTAATGTGTTCGCCCTGGCCCTGCCCAAGATGTCGCGCGACGAGGTGCGGCAAATGGTGAGCAAGGGCGAGGAGGCCAGCGGCCTGAACTTCGACGACCAGGCGATCGAGCAGGTGGTGTCGATGTCGGTCGGCTTTCCCTACCTCGCCAGCCTGCTCAGCCATCATGCCGGCCTGCTCGCCCTCGACGAAGACACCACCCATGTCACCGGCAGCCAGGTCGCGCGCGCCGCGGACGTCGCCCTGGGGGAACTCAAGGGCCGCATCTCGCGCCGCTCCCAGCTGCAGATCGACGAGGCGGTCGGCCACGGCGGGCTCAAGGCCCTCTCCGCCCTCGCCAGCGCCGCCCAGAGCACCGGCGGCCGCTTCACCGTCGACGATATTGGGGCCGCCTCCGGCGACGGCGAGGACAAGGCCGTGCATCTGCGCCTGGTGGAGACCTTGGCCGACGAAGGCATGCTGATCGAGGCGGCGGAGGACGAGTATGGCCGTCGCTTCCGCTTCATCGAGCCCAGTGTCCCGGCCTATCTGTGGCTCCTGTCGGGCCGCGGGCGAATGAACGTCGCGCCGCCGTCGCCCCCTGGGGCGTTCGCCTGAAACTGGCGGCCCTGGCGCTGGCGCTCGTTCTGGCGGGCGCTGGGCGAGCGTCTCCGGCGGCCGACGAAATTCCTGGTCATCTGGTCCGCCTCCCCGACGGTCGCCACATCAATCTGCGCTGCTCGGCCGGCGCCGGGAGTGGCCCAGTCGTGCTGCTGGAGAGCGGCTGGGGGGCCTCGTCTCAGGCTTGGTCGCGGGTGCAAAAGGGCGTCCGAGCGGCGCGCAGGGTGTGCGCCTATGATCGCGCCGGATACGGTCTGAGCGACGAAGGCCCCTCTCCGCGCGACGGCGCCGCCATCGTCCGCGATCTCGAGGCGACCCTGACTGCGGGCCACATTTCCGGGCCGTTCGTCCTGGTCGGCCATTCGGCCGGGGCGCTCTATGTCCGCCTGTTCGCCGATCATCACCCCCACGCCGTGATCGGCATGGTCCTGGTCGAGCCGTCGGTCGAATATCAGGATCGGCGCTTCGCCGGCCCTGGCGCCGCGGCCCCACGGCCCTCGCCGCTACGCCTTCGCGCGGAGGCCTGCCTGGCCGCCCAGGCGAAGGGCGATCTGCCCTCGCCCGATCCGGCCCTGGCGCGGTGCGCGAAAGGCTCGCCGAAGGTCTGGCGCACGGAGATCGCCGAGCTCGATAGCCTTTGGGCCGCCACCTCCGACGAGGTCGCCGCAGGACGCGCCAGCCTGGGCGCCCTGCCCCTTGTCGTCCTCACCGCCGATGGAACCTATGCGGCGGCGCCGACCACGGTTCGCGACGCGGCCCAGGCGGCGTGGACGCGCATGCACCGCGAACTGGCCGCCCGCTCGAGCCGGGGCGTCGAGCGTCTGGTGGAGCATAGCTCGCACATGATGCCGCACGACCGACCGGACGCCATCATCGCCGCCATCGACGAAGTCACCGCCGACGCCGAGCGACGATAGCCGCGCGGCGTCAGCCTTTGTCGCGCATCAGCCGGCCCTGCTCGCGCTTCCAGTCGCGCGCCGCTTCGGTCTGGCGTTTGTCCGGCGCGGACTTGCCCTTGGCCAGGGCCAGCTCCAGTTTGGCCAGCCCCTTGTCGTTGAAATAGAGACGCGTCGGGACGATCGTGCGGCCGTCCCGGCGAACGGCCCCCAACAGCTTGTCGATCTGCTTGCGGTGCAGCAGGATCCGCCTGGGCCGCCTCGGCTCGTGATTGAAGCGGTTGGATGGCCCGTATTCTGGGATGTAGGCGTTGACCCAGCTGATCTCGCGACCCTCGGCGGCGGCGTAGGACTCGGCGATGTTCGCTTTGCCCAAACGCAGCGACTTTACTTCCGAGCCGGTCAGCAGCAGACCGGCCTCGAACGTCTCCTCGAGAAAATAGTCGAACCGGGCCCGGCGGTTCTCGGCGATCAGGGCGCCGGCGCCGGCCTTTATGGCGGAGGGGGCCATCAGATCACGCCCGCCTCGGCCATGGCCGCCAGGATCTCGGGCTTGGCGCTGTCCGCGCAAGCCGCGATCGGCAGGCGGGCCTCCTCGTCGATCAAGCCCAGATGAGCGAGCGCGAATTTCGTCGGCGCGGGGGAGGCGTCGATGAACAGGGCCTTGTGCAACCGCACCAGCTTGTCCTGCAGCGCGAGCGCGCCGACCCAGTCGCCGGCGAGGCACGCGGCGTAGAAGGTGGCGCACTCCGCCGGTGCAACGTTCGCGGTCACCGAAATACAGCCGTGGCCGCCATGCGCCATATAGCCAAGAGCGCTGGGATCATCGCCCGACAGCATGCCCCAGTCCTCGCCGCACAGGCGCCGCTGCAGGCTCGCCCGCGCCATGTCGCCCGTGGCGTCCTTCACGCCGACGATGGTGGGCAGCCGTGCGAGCCGTGCGAGGGTCTCGTTGCTGATGTCGACGCTGGTGCGGGTGGGTACGTTGTAGACCACGACCGGCAGGTCCACCGCCTCGGCAATGGCGGCATAGTGGGCGAACAGTCCGTCCTGACCCGGCCGATTGTAGTAGGGCGTCACCACCAGCGCCCCCTGGGCGCCCGCCGTCTTGGCGTGTCGGACCAGGGCTATGGCCTCGGCGGTGGCGTTGGAGCCGGCCCCCGCGATCACTGGAACCCGGCCGGCGACCACCTCGACGCACAGGCTGACGACCCGCCGGTGCTCCTCGTGCGAGAGGGTCGCGCTCTCGCCGGTGGTGCCGACCGGGACGAGCCCGTGTACGCCGGCCGCCAGTTGGCGCTCGATCAGGTTGGCGAAACCGGTCTCGTCGACCACGCCGCGCCGAAAGGGTGTAACAAGGGCGGTGAAGAGGCCTGTGAAGAGAAGTTGCGGCATGTGGATGTGAAAGGCCGTGGTAACACCGGATGGCCGTTGCGGCGCGCTCGGTTCGGCAGGAACAGTATGCGGCGCGGCGATGCGAATCAAACGAGACGTCCCGCGGGCGTCCCGACGGAGTTGAAACCTTGGCATATCGGTTCAGCCGATCGGTCCTGATCGCCGCCGCTGTCACCACCGGCGGACTGGCGGCGGCGCAGAGCGTCGCCGTGCCCTATGGGACGGTCAGTGTTCCGGGCGCCTATGGCCAGGGGCCTTCCTCTTCCGACTCCCAGGGTCTTCTCACCGCCCTGGCGGCCGCGCGGGCCGGCGACAGCGCGCGCGCCCGGGTCGCCATGCAGGGTCTCTACGACCCCCTGGCGCGCAAGCTCGCCCTCTGGGCCTTGAGCGACGCGGCGGTCGCCTCGATGAGCTTCGCCGACGCCGACAACGCCCGCCTCCAACTGACCGGCTGGCCCCGGGCGGCGCGGCGTCAGATCACCGCCGAGGGACTTCTGGACCAGTCCGGCCTTTCACCATCGGGCGTCATCGCCTGGTTTGCCGGGGCGGCGCCTCTGACCGGCCATGGCACCCTGAGCCTGGCCAACGCCTTGCGGGCTACTGGCCAGGGCCAGGCGGCCGCGGAGACGGCGCGGGCCGCGTGGCGTTTGCTTCAGCTCGATTCGGCCACCGAGTCGGCTCTGCTCTCAGCCTACGGAGTCGCCTTCACCGCCCTGGACATGGCCGCACACGAAGGCCTCGAACGCAGGGCCGCGGCCGAGCGTGGCTGGCGCCACGGGGCGACCGTCACCGACGCCCTGAGGCTGGGCGACAGCGCCGGGGCCTATGCGGCCGCCGCCAACGCCGGCTTCACCAGCGGCGTGGCCGCCGCCGAAGCCGAATTCCTGGCCGGCTGGATCGCCTTGACGCGCCTGAAGGACGCCCACCGCGCCGACGACCACTTCGTCCGACTCCAGGCGGCCGGAACGTCGCCGCTGACCCAGAGCCGGGCTCTCTTCTGGCGAGGCCGTGCCGCCGAGGCGGCCGGGGATCCGGTGGCGGCCCAACTGTTCTACGATCAGGGCGCCCACTTCTACACCACGTTCTACGGCCAGTTGTCGGCGCTGCGAGCGGGCGCCCCGACGATGGTGCTCGGTCGCGACCCGGCGATCGGCGTGGCCGACCGGGCTGCCTTCGAGGGGCGAGAACCGGTGCGCGCGCTGCGCCTGCTGGCGGGCATCGGCGCGCGCGACACCTTCAAATCCCTGGCCGCCGAACTCTCCGACGTACTGACGACCGCTCAGGACGAGGCCCTGCTGGTCGACCTCACCCGCGGCTATGGCGACCAGGAAGTCTCCATGCGCGTTGTGCGCAACGCCGCCAAGCGCGGTTTCATTCTGCCCGAACGCGGCTATCCGTTGCGCACGCCGCCACGCAGCCTGGACGCGCCGGAACCAGCCCTGGTCCTGGGCATCACCCGTCAGGAAAGCAGTTTCGATCCCCACGCTCGCTCGGGCGCGGGCGCGCGGGGCATGATGCAGCTGATGCCCGGAACCGCCCAGGGCGTCGCGCGCAGACTCGGCATGGACTATTCGAGCGAGGAGCTCGACGATCCCGACTACAACATGCGGCTGGGCTCGGCCTATCTGGGGCAGCTGGTGGACGAGTTCAGCGGCTCCTACGTCATGGCCGCCGCCGCCTACAACGCCGGGCCGGGCCGCCCCAATCAGTGGGCGGCGCAATGCGGCGACCCGCGCGCCGGCGGGGCCGACCCGCTCGACTTCATCGAGTGCATACCGTTCGGCGAGACGCGCGACTATGTGATGCGCGTCCTGGAGGCCACCCAGGTCTATCGCGCCAGGCTGGCCGGGGGCCAGGCGCCGATCACCTTGGCGAACGACCTCAGGCGCGGCGCCTATGGTTATCGGACCGCCGGACCGCCACTACCGGCCCCGCCGACGTATTGACCAGGGCGCCTTCGAGGCCGAACGCCCGCTCCAACACCTCCTGCGAGAGCGCCTCGTCCGGCGGCCCCAGCGCGACGAGGCGGCCCTCCGCCAGTATGGCGAGGCGATCGCAGGCGCGCGCGGCGAGGGTGAGGTCATGCAGAGTCGCGAGCACCGCGGCGCCGGCCGCCGCCCGGGCGCGCAGGATCTCGAGCGTCTGAAAGGCGGCGTGGGGATCGAGGCCGGCCGTCGGCTCGTCGGCGACCAGCAGCGGCGCGCCGGTCACCAGCAAGCGCGCCAGCAGCACCCGGGCCCTCTCGCCCCCCGACATGTCACGCACACCTCGCTCCGCGAGGTTCGCCAAGCCGACCGCTTCGAGGCCGGCCAAGGCCTCGGCGCGGGCCCGCGCGGGCGGGCGATGCACGGCGCCGAGGGCGGCGATCCGCCAGGCCGGCATGTTCCATCCGACCCGTCGCTCCTGCGGCAGGTAGCCGGCCAGTCCGGCGCGCTCCTGTTCCGACAGCCCATCGACCGCGCGGCCCCCCAATTGGGCCTCGCCCCCAGATAGAACGGCCAGACCCAGGGCGGCGCGCACGAGCGTGGTCTTGCCCGAACCGTTCGCACCCAACACGCCCACGACCTCGCCCTGCGCCACGCGCAGGGACACCGAAGTGAGTACGGGACGTCCGCCGACCGAGACGTCGGCGTCGACGAGTTCGAGCGCCGCCGTCATGACCGCCAGCTTCGCGAGGCCCGCCACGCGACGAGTGCGAACACCGGCGCTCCGAAAAGAGCGGTGACGACCCCGAGCTTCAGCTCCTCGTCGGTCGGAATGATACGGGCGGCCAGGTCGGCGGCCACCAGCAGGATCGCCCCGACGGCCGCCGACGGCGCCAGGGTCCGCGCCGGATCGTCCGACGCCCCGGCGCGCACCAGGTGTGGCGCCGCCAGGCCGACGAATCCGATCACGCCGGCCATGGCGACGGCCGCCCCTGTCAGCAGGGCCGCCCCGGCCACCGCGGCGGCGCGCAGGCGCGCCATCGGCAGGCCGGAAAGGGCGGCCGTCTCCTCGCCCAGGGTGAGCATCGAGAGGCCACGCGCGGCGAACGCGCATAGAGCGGCGCCGGCGCCGGCGGGGACCAGCGCCCAGCCGATGTCGCGCCAGCCTCGCCCGGCCACGGACCCCATCAGCCAGTTCAGCACCTCCGAGGTCGCGATCGGTGACGGCGACAGGTTGAAGAGAAGAGCGGTCAAGGCGCCGCCCATCGCCGACAGGGCGACCCCGAACAGAACCAGGGTTTCGGGCTCGCGCAAACGACTCGCCAGCAGCGACACCGCGGCGCCCGCCGCCAGGGCGCCGCCGAGCGCCGCCATCTCAACAACGCCCGGCGCGCCGCCCAGGCCGGCGGCGATAACCGCAGCGGCGCCGAGCGCCGAAACGGCAGACACTCCCAACACGCCCGGGTCGGCCAGCGGATTGCGAAGCAGGCCCTGCATGACGGCGCCGGCCAGACCCAGCGCTCCGCCGACGAGCGCGGCGGCCACGGAGCGCGGAGCGCGTATGGCCCACAGGATCTCTCCCGGGGCGGAGGCGGGATCGCTCAACGCCAACTGGTATTGCGCCAGGCTGAGCGGCGTCTCGCCGAAGCAGACGGCCAGAACGAGAGCCGCTAACAAGGCCACGCCCAACAGGGCGGTCGCGCGCATCAGTCCGCCCGCGAGGCCGCCGCGCGGGCAAGGCTGACGGCGCCGTCGGCCGCGAACCAAGCCGGGCAGCCCAGAATCGCGCCTGGCAGGGACGCCATCGCCCGGGCTCTCGCCAGGCGCCGCACGCTCTGCTGGCGGCCCAGGCTCCAGCGTTCGACCGCGTCGAGCGGACCGTCGAAGAATCCAAGCACGAGCACGGAGGGGGGGCGCAGCAGGAGACGTTCGAGCGAAACCGACTGGTAGCCCGCGCCCCGGGCCTCATTGGCGAACCCCGCGGCCCGAATCATCGCGTCTATCAGGGTCCCGGCGCCGGCCGTGTCTCCCCCTGATGTCAGATACATCGCGCCGGCGCCCCTGCCCGCCCCGGCGCTGATGGCAAGTTCGCGTTGCATGGCGGCGATCAGCGCTTCGCCCCGGGCGGTCTGGCCGAGGCTCGCGGCGACCCCGCGGATGTTGGCGCGCACACCGCTGAAGTCCGCCGCATCCGCGATCGTGGCGATCCGCGCGCCACGCCGGCGCAGGTCGGCGACCAGGCGCTCATCCCCGCCCCAGAAGCGAACCACCACCGTTGGCCTGACGCCCAGCACAGATTCCGTCGTCGCTCGGCGTTTTGGCAAGCCGGCCGCCTGGGTCGCCAGAAACGAATCGGCGTTTCCGGCCCGTTTGGAGAGGCCCACGATGTCCGCTCGGGGGCTGAGCGCCAGCACATACTGGTCGGCGCACTGGTCGAGCGATAGCACACGCGCGCCCGGCGCCGCCGGCGAGGACAACAGTGACGCGACGCCGCCCGCGACCAGGGCCGCCCAGCGGTTCACCGTCAGTCGGCGATCAGGCCGTGCAGAAGACCGTCGAGCATGACCTTGGTCAGCTCCTCCGGCGGCGCCCAGTCGAAATCCGGCTTGGTGATCATGAGGTTCACAAGCCCGTGACAGGCGGACCACAACACCTGGTGCGCGGTGCGCGGATCGCCGACCCGCAGCCGGCCCTCGGCGGCGATCTCGCGGATCACCGATGAGAAGCGGTCCAGGCACTCCGATCCGATGCGCATGGTCTCGTGCTCGCGCTTGATCGAGTCGATCACCGGCGAAGCACAGAACACCAGGCGGTAGGCATTGGGATTGTTCAGGGCGAAGCCGATATAGGCCTCCAGCATCAGCCTCACCCGGCTGATGGAGTCGATCGGCATCTTGGCGATCTGGCCATTGATCGCCAGCAGTTCCTCCATCGCGCTGGTGCAGATCTCCAGTAGGATCTGATCCTTGTCCTGGAAATGCATATAGAGCGCGGTGGACGAGACACCCACTTCGTCGGCGATCTTGCGGATGGTGGCGGCCTCGTAGCCCTGAGTGACGAACAGACGCTCGGCCGCGCGCAGAATCTCGGCCCGCCGGAGATGACCATCGCCCTTGGCCTTGCGCGCCGATCTGCGCGGTTCGTCGTAGAGTTCAGTCACGAGGGTCCTCTTTCGGTTCACCCGATCAATCACTAGACGGGAAAGCGGCGCGCGCCGCAAGAGGAACGGTCTCTGGCGCACTGGACTTCACCTTGGCGGCACGCGTAATCACCGACGCGATGATTGCGCCGGCCCTCCCCGAGCTTGCTCCGGCGTCTCTGGTGATGCGTGCAACCCCCTGGGCCGACCACGCCTTGCTCGACAGCGGCGGCGGCCGCAAGCTCGAACGCTATGGCGAATTGCGCGTCATCCGCCCTGAACCCCAATGCCTATGGAACCCCCGTCTGCCGCGGACCGATTGGGACGCGGCGGACGCCGTGTTCGAGCCCACCGACGACGATGAAGCCGGTCGCTGGCGCTATGCCGCCGCCGCGCCGGACACCTGGCCGATGGCATGGCGCCAGACGCGCTTCCTCGGCCGCTTCACCGCTTTTCGACATTTGGCGGTGTTTCCCGAGCAGGCCGCCAACTGGCAATGGCTCGACGATCGGCTTGCCGCCCGCGCGCCGGGCGCCCGAGTCCTGAACCTGTTCGGCTACACCGGCGTCGCCAGCCTCGTGGCCGCGTCTCGCGGGGCGGCAGTCACGCATGTGGACGCGTCGAAAAAAGCTGTGGCCTGGGCGCGCGAGAATGCCGTCGCCTCAGGCCTCGCCGAAGCCCCGATCCGTTGGATCTGCGAGGACGCCCGCAAATGGGTCGCGCGCGAGGCGCGGCGCGGTTCGCGCTATGACGCCATCATCCTCGATCCGCCCAAATACGGTCGGGGACCGGCGGGGGAGGTCTGGCGCCTCTACGACGACCTGCCCGAACTGATCACCGGCTGCGCCGCCCTGTTGGCGGGCGACGCCAGCTTCCTTCTCCTCAACGCCTATTCCGAGCGCCTGACCGGACTGGCCCTCGCCGGCCTGGTCGCTCAGGCTCTTTCCGGCCGTGCCGGCCGGGTGGATTGGGGCGAACTCGCGCTGATGGAAGAAGGAGGCGAGCGCGGCGCCGGCCTCTCCTTCTTCTCCCGCTGGAGCGCGCCTTGAACGCCCGTCTCGTCACGTCGCTGACCAACGAGACGGTCAAACAGGTCCGTGCCCTGCACATGCGCAAGGCGCGCGAGGAGAGCGGCCTCTTTCTCGCCGAGGGCCTGAAAATCGTCGCCGAGGCCGTCGAGCTCGGGTTCCTCCCGCGCATCCTCCTGTATGGCGCTCAGGCGGCGAGCCATCCGCTGCTGCGTCAGGTGGCGGAAGCAGCCGACAAGGTCGTCGAAGTCACGCCGGCGATCCTGGCGAAGGTATCACGGCGTGAGAACCCGCAGATGGTGCTGGGCGTGTTCGAGCAGCGTCTGTCGTTCCTCCCCGCCACCGCCGGCCGGCCCTGGGTGGCCCTCGAAGCGGTGCGCGATCCAGGCAATCTGGGCACGATCCTGCGAACCATCGACGCGGCCGGCGGCGGCGGCGTGATACTGGTGGACGACTGCTGCGATCCCTGGTCGGTGGAGGCGGTGCGCGCCTCGATGGGCTCGATCTTCGCTGTCGCGGTCGCCCGGGCGACTATCGAGGAATTCCTCGCCTGGCGCCCCGAGTGGCCGGGCGATGTCGTCGGCACGCTGCTGACCGCGACCCTTGATGTCCGGGCCGCGCGGCCCGCGCCGCCGGCCCTCCTGGTGATGGGCAACGAACAGGCAGGCCTCTCGCCCAGCCTCGCGGCGGCCTGCGACCTGCTGGTCAAGATTCCGATGCGCGGGCGCGCCGACAGCCTCAATCTGGCGGTCGCCACGGGCGTCATGCTTTATATCTGCGAGCCTTCTGGAGAGAGAGCATGAGCTGCGGCCGTCCGAACGACAAAGATCTGCGGGATCGAGCCCATGCGGTGATTCCGGGCGGAATGTACGGCCACCAGTCGGCCCGCCTTCTGCCGGACGACTACCCGCAGTTCTTCGCCCGGGCCAAGGGCGCGCGGCTGTGGGACGTCGACGGCCACGAGTTGCTCGACTTCATGTGCGCCTATGGCCCCAATCTGATGGGCTATCGCGACGAAGAGATCGACGACGCCTTCGTTCGGCAGCTGGGCGAGGGCGACACTCTCACCGGCCCCACCGCCCTGCTCGTCGAACTCGCTGAGGCCTTCACCGCCATGATCACCCACGCCGATTGGGCGATCTTCTGCAAGAACGGCGCCGACGCGACCTTGATGGCGCTGATGACCGCCCGCGCCCACACCCGGCGCAAGACGGTGATCCTGGCAAAGGGCGCCTATCACGGCTCCGCGCCATGGTGCGCCCTGCGCCCGGCCGGGGTCATCGCCGAGGACAAGGCGCACCAGATCTTTTGCGACTACAACGATGTGGCGAGCCTGGAGGCCGCCGTCGCCCAGGCCGGCGATGATCTTGCGGCGATTTTCGCCGCGCCACTAAAGCATGACGCCTTCGTCGATCAGGTGCTGCCCGATCCCGCCTATGCGCACGCGGCCCGCGACCTGTGCGATCGGACCGGCGCCCTTCTGGTGGTCGACGACGTTCGCGCCGGCTTCCGCATCGCGCGCGACTGCAGCTGGTCGACCGTCGGCGTCCAGCCCGACCTTTCGACCTGGGGCAAGTGCGTCGCCAACGGCCACCCGATCTCCGTCTTGGTGGGTTCCGACAAGGCCCGCCGCGCGGCCGGGGCGATCTACGCCACCGGCTCGTTCTGGTTCCAGGCCGCGCCGATGGCGGCGGCGCTGGCGACGCTTAGTCGGGTGCGCGACACCGCGTACCTCGAGCATATGCAGAGCCTGGGGGAGCGGCTTCGCGCCGGCCTCGCCGAACGGGCCGCCGCCGCCGGCTTCGGCTTCCGCCAGAGCGGCCCGGTCACCCTGCCTCTTTTCCTGTTTGACGACGATCCCGACCTGCGTCTGGGTTTCCGCTGGTCGAGCGAGATGCTGGGGAGCGGGGTCTACGTGCACCCGTGGCACAACATGTTCCTGTGCGCCGCCATGAACAGCGCTGATATCGATCTGGCGCTCGATGCCGCCGAGGCCGCCTTCACCGCTACCCGCCGCGATGCGCCGCGTCTCGCTCCGGTCGAGAAGATGCGGTTTCTGCTGCCGGCCTGACCCGTGGAATGGCCTTGAACGGGCCTTCCAGCATCCTGTCTCACTCGGCGGCGATGGCGGCGCCCTTGCCCAGCTTCGAGTGCCAGAGACCGTAGGCGAAATAGATCAGGATGCCGCCGGCCAGATACAGCAGGAAGAAGTTTCGGGTGGCCTTTCCGGCCATCAGGCTCATGAGCAGGACGATGCACATGACCGCGCCCAGGATCGGGGTGACCGGAAAGAACGGCGTCCTGAACGGCCGCTCGAGGCCGGGGCTGGAGACGCGCAGATAGATCACGGTGATGCAGACCAGGGCGAAGGCCGCCAGCGAGCCGACGTTCGAGAGGTCTGAGAGGGCGTCCAGCGACATGAAGCCCGCCGCGCCGCACGCCGCGACACCGACGATGATGGTGTTCACCCACGGCGTCTTGAAGGTCTTGTGCACGATGGCCAGCGACGCCGGCAGCAGGCCGTCCTTCGACATGGTGTAGAAGATCCGCGTCTGGCCGTAGAGCAAGACCAGCATCACGCTGGAGAGGCCGGCGATCGCGCCGATCTTCACCAGGATGGCGAACCACGGCAGGCCGATCTGGTTGACCGCGGTGGCGATCGGGGCGGGGTTGTCGAGCGAGGCGTAGGGCACGATCCCCACCAGAACCGCCGAGGTGGCGATGTAGAGCGCGGTGCAGATCACCAGAGCGCCCAGTATGCCCAGCGGCATGTCCCGGGCCGGATTGCGCGCTTCCGCCCCGGCAGTCGAGACCGCCTCGAAGCCCAGGTAGGCGAAGAAGATCACCGCTGCGCCGTGGATCACTCCGCCGATGCCATAGCGAGAGCCGGTGGCCCCGGTGACCACATCCCACAGGGCCCGGCCGATCTGGTGGCCCATGTCCATGGGCGTGCCAGGGGGCGGCGCGGGGATCTGGGCCGGCACCAGCGGCGACCAGTGGGCTGGATTCACATACTGCGAGCCGATGCCGATGAAGGCGATCACCACGGTCAGCTTGATGGCCACGACAATGTTGTTGACGGTGGCCGATTCCGAAACCCCGACCACCAGGAGGGCGATGACCGCCGCGATCACCACCACGGCCGGCAGATTCATGACCCCGGTGGCGATCACCGCCCCGGCGCGGTCGTGCACCAGCACCCCCGGCGCAGCGGTCAGCGCCGGCGGTATGGCGATATGCATGTCCTGCATCAGGCTGACGAAATAGCCCGACCAGCCCACTGCGACGGTCGAGGCTGCGAGCCCATACTCCAGCAGCAGCAGCAGCCCCATGACCCACGCCGCGATCTCGCCCATGGAGGCATAGGTGTACGAATAGGCGGAGCCTGACACCGGCAAGGCGGCCGCCAGCTCGGCGTAGCAGAGGGCGACGAACGCGCACAGCAGGCCCGTGATGACGAACGAGATCATGATCGCCGGTCCGGCGAACTGCGCCGCGGCGCGACCGGTGAGCACGAAGATCCCGGTCCCGATGATACAGCCGATGCCGAGCAGCACGAGATTGAGGGCGCCGAGAGATCGCTTCAGCTCTGCCTGAACGAGTTCGGCCTGTATCTGCGCCACCGATTTGCGCAGGAACAGGCGCCCGAGGCCCAGGCCGCCGCGTGCAACGCTCGCCATCCAGTCATCCCTCGCGCGCCGACCCGATCGTCGAGTCTCCCGGACGCTAGCGGCTGCGGCACGATCCCGCAATGACGCCTCCGGCGCGCCGCGATTGCGAAACCCGCGCTCGCGCCTATTCTAAGGCAGCCATGACGCTTGCCAGACCCCAGCCGCCGCCGATCCGAGCGATTGTCGTGCCCGTAACGCCGCTGCAACAGAACTGCACCATCGTCTGGTGCGAGCGCAGCAAGAAGGCGGCGGTGATAGATCCGGGCGGCGAGGTTCCCCGCCTTCTGGCTATCCTGGCGGACAAGGGCCTGGAGCTGGAGAAGATCTGGATCACGCACGGGCACCTTGATCACGCCGGCGGGACCGCGGCTCTGAAGGAGGCGACCGGTGCGCCGATTGAAGGGCCCCATCCGGACGACCAATTCTGGATCGACGACATCGGCGTCAGCGCCGCCCGCTGGGGCATGCCGGACGCCCGGCCGTTCACACCCGACCGCTGGCTGGCCGACGGCGACACCGTCAGTCTCGGCGAGACGGCATTCGAGGTTTATCACTGCCCTGGCCACACGCCCGGCCACGTGATCTTCTTCCATCGCGAGGGCCGCTTCGCCCAGGTGGGCGATGTCCTGTTCCACGGCTCGATCGGCCGGACCGATTTTCCCCGCGGCAACTATCAGGACCTGATCAACTCCATCACCGGCAAGCTCTGGCCCCTGGGTGACGACGTGACCTTCGTCCCGGGCCACAATCAGGTCTCCACGTTCGGCGCTGAGCGCCGGTCAAACCCCTGGGTTTCCGACGAGGCGCTGGCCGGGGCCGCCGCCTGAAGGCGTTGCGGCCCTGTTGCACCGTCGAAATCCGGACGCCACCCGCTTCGCGCACCGCCTAGGCGGATGGGTGCTGCAATGACCGCGGACGAAGGCCAGGAGGTCAAGGCACTGATCCTCGTCGTCGATGACGATGCCGGCATCAGGGACCTTGTCGCGGACTTCCTGGGGCGGCACGGCTATGCGGTGGAGACCGCGGCGGACGGGAAGGCGGTCGAGCGCGCCCTCGTCCGGCGCCGGCCCGATCTGGTCGTCCTGGATGTGATGCTTCCGGGCGAGGACGGTCTGGCCATCTGCAAGCGCCTCTCGAAGCCCGACGGCCCGGCGATCATCATGCTGAGCGCCATGGGCGAGGAGACCGATCGGATCGTCGGCCTAGAACTGGGCGCCGACGACTATCTCGCCAAACCGTGCAGTCCGCGCGAGCTTTTGGCGCGAGTGAGGGCCGTGCTCCGCCGCCGGCGCGAACCCCGCGTGGCGGAGGAGGCGCTGGAAGCCACTTGCCAGTTCTCGGGCTGGCGCCTGGACTTGGTGAGGCACGAGTTGCGCTCGCCGCGCGGCGTCATCGTCAATCTCTCCAGCGGCGAGTTCGCTTTGCTGCGCGCGTTCGTAGAGCGGCCGCAGCGCGTCCTCACGCGAGACCAGTTGCTCGACTATGCTCGCGGCCCTGCTTCCGAGGCGTTCGACCGCGCCATCGATGTGCAGATCAGCCGCCTGAGACGCAAGCTCGACGGAGGCGTCGAGGGTCAAGAGCTGATCCGGACCGTGCGCAACGAAGGCTACTTGTTCATCCCCAAGGTGTCGCGTTCGAAATGATGCGCGCTCCGGTCGCGCCGCTGTTCGTACAGGCCCTTGGACTTGTGGTCGCCACCCTGGTCGCCGCCCAGATCGCGACCGTCGTGGTCCTGTTCAATCTGCCGCCGCCTGCGCCCGAGGTCTACTCGGTGTCTGACGTCGTTCAAGCCGCGCGACTGATGCGGCCGAGCCAGGCCCATGAAGGCGTGGTCCTAAGCACGCGGGTCGCCAACGGGCCGCCGGCGCCGAGTACGGATGGTCGGCGCCGCCTGCTGTTCCGGGCGGCGCTCGCCAGCTCGCTGGACCTTCCCCTCGCCGATGTGGTCGTGGCTCAACCGGGCCCGCGCATCGTCGCCCTGGGCGCGCAGCCCCGCCCGCCTAGGCGCGCCGCCGCGGAGGAGACGCCCATGTTGCTCGGCGACTTCCAGGTGGGGCTCCGCCGCCCGAACGGACAATGGCTTGTGATCGCGCCGAGGCGACAATTCGGGATCGATCCCTGGCAACAGAGGCTGCTTCTGGTGGTCGGGATTGCGGCGGTGGCGGTTTCACCTCTGGCCTGGTGGTTCGCCCGCCGGCTCGCGGCGCCGATCGCCGCCCTGGCGGCCGGTGCGGAGCGCCTGGGTCGCGATCCCAGGGCCCCTCCCCTGGCCGTGCGAGGCTCGCCCGAAGTGGCCGCGGCGGTGAGAGCCTTCAACGAGATGCAGACGCGGCTGCGTCAATATGTCGACGATCGCACCAGCATGGTCGGCGCCATCGCGCATGACCTGCGCACGCCCCTCACACGCATGCGATTTCGAATCGAAGGTTTGCCAGAAGATCCGCGCGCGAAGCTGGCGGCCGATATCGACCAGATGGACGCCATGGTGTCGGCGACCCTGACCTTCGTGCGCGACGCATCCAGCCACCCGCGCCGCGTCAAGCTCGAACTCGCCTCCCTGGTCGAGGCGATCTTGGACGAGGCGGCCGACACAGGGGCGGACTCGGCCGCCCAGGCCGTCAGCCGGGCGGTGGTGGTGGACGGGGATCCGGTGGCGCTGCGGCGTCTGCTCACCAACCTGGTCGATAATGCGCTCAAGTTCGGCGCCAAGGCGCGGGGCCGGGTCTTCATCGAAGGCGGCATGGCTGTAGTGGATATCGACGACGACGGGCCCGGCATTCCCGAGGCGCAGGTCGAAAGCGCGTTCGAGCCGTTCCGCCGTCTGGAGACTTCGCGGAGCCGGGATACAGGCGGGATGGGCCTGGGCCTCGCCGTCGCCCGGGCGATCGCACGCGGACACGGCGGCGACATTTCGCTGATTTCGCGGCCGGGTGGCGGCCTGCGCGCGCGGCTCGCTCTCCCGCTGGCGCTCGCGCTCTCCGAAGTGCCCCTTTGACTGGACGACCGCAACCCTGCGGCAGCTAGACCGTTACCAACAGCGAAGGGGGTTGTTCGCGCCTTGGCGCTTCAGGAGTTCGGTCGATGGATGACACCCGAGACGACGCCCGCAAGGTGGCTAGGCGTGGCTTCGCGGCAATGGATCCCGAGCGCCGACGTGAAATCGCCAAGCGCGGCGGCGCCAGCGTTCCAAGCGAAAAGCGCAGCTTCGCGCAGAATCGCGATCTCGCCGCCAACGCGGGGCGCAAGGGCGGCGCAGCATCGCGCGGCGGAGGTCGCCGTCCCGTGCCGGCCTAGCTGGCCTCCAGCATGAACACGGCGAAGGCGGGGGCTGGGCTCAGCCACTCCCCTGTCACCCGCCACCCGGACCGTCTTGCGAGTCCAGCGAAAAACTCGGGAGAATATTTGTAGGAATTCTCGGTGTGAATCGTTTCGCCCTTAACGAAGGCGAATGTCTGATCGGCTGCGTGGACCGTCTGCGAGGCTATAGCCTCCAGATGCATCTCAATTCGACCTTCGAGCCGGTTCCATACCGCGCGATGCGCGAACAGCGCCTCGTCGAAATCGCCATCCAATTCCGCGTTTATGCGCCGCAGGAGGTTCAGGTTGAACCGTGCGGTGACGCCCTGGGCGTCATTGTAAGCCGAGACGAGGGTCTCTTCGTCTTTGGCCAGATCGACTCCAACGATGAATAGGCCGTCGTTCCCCAGGACGTCGCGCATCCGGCGCATCAGCGCCTCGGCCGCGTCGGGGGCGAAGTTGCCGATCGTCGAGCCCGGGAAAAACCCGACGCGCTGGTGTCGCTGTTCATCGTCCGTCAGACCCAACGTACGCGTGAAATCCCCGACGACCGGTCGCACCGCCAGATGAGGGTAGTCCGCCGCGATCGCGGCGGCCGCGGTCGCCAAGGCGCTTTCGCTGATGTCAATCGGGGCGTAGCCACTCAGCTGCGGCGCGGCGTCGAGCAGGCGGCGGGTCTTGAGGCTGGCGCCGCTGCCCAATTCGAGCAGAACCGCCCCCTGCGGAATGCGCGCCGCGATCTCCGGCGCGATTAGTTCGAGCAGGGCGCTCTCTTGGCGCGTAGGATAGTACTCCGGCAATTCGCAGATCGCCTCGAACAGCTCCGAGCCGCGGGCGTCGTAGAACCATTTCGACGGAAGGGTCTTCCGGGCCTTGCCGAGCCCCGCGATAACGTCCGCGCGGAAGGCGTCGTGAGCGTCGGACTCCGGTGCGTCCTCGGCCAGGCGAACCCCAGCGAACATCCAGCGCTGATGCGGATAGTAGAAGTTGCGGTAGGTCGGCCGGCTGTGGTCGGCCGGCGTGACACAGGCGCCGCCCTTCAAGACCATTTGTCCGACCATGAATTTGGCGTTGTATTCTCCCACGGCCCCGGCGGCCGCGGCGAAACCCGGGTGCGGACCGTAGGCGCTCGACGTCCACTGCCACACGTCTCCGTCGAGCTGGCGAAGCGCGGCCGTCCGCGTGCGGGCGGCATGCTCCCACTCGGCCTCCGTCGGCAGGCGCTTGCCGGACCAGGCGGCGAAGGCCGCCGCCTCGTA
Source organism: Caulobacterales bacterium (assembly GCA_038226475.1). Classification (GTDB taxonomy): domain Bacteria; phylum Pseudomonadota; class Alphaproteobacteria; order Caulobacterales; family Caulobacteraceae; genus Acaudatibacter. The sequence goes on from JBBRQK010000009.1 coordinate 122,730, forward strand.
GAAGCTGACGTGGACCACCGGGGCGTCGGGGTCCACGGCCTGCGACCCGCTCAAACCGAGTGTCTCCCAACCCGTCCCGGATCTGCGCCAATATAGGGGGGCGTCCCATGCTTCGGCTTGCACCTTGGCCCAGCCATCCGAATGCCAGAACTCCGGCCGTCGATAGCCGTCGTCGTCAATGAACGCGATCCACTCGCCATTGGTCACCAGACGCTCGGCCAAGCGATATGGTGTCAGCAACACGATGTGACGCGGCGCCTCATTGTCGAACATAAAGTCGGCACCCTCGGCGCCGACCGCCACCTGCCCTCCCGGCAGGGTCAGAAAACCGGCGGAGCCCGGTGACGGTCGAGGCGCTGGCGCGCCGGACGAGTAGGCTGGCCGAAGCGGCGACGCGGCGAAGAGATTGAGGATATCCATCAGGATGAGCTCCTGATGCTGCTCCTCATGCGCGAGACCCAACACCACCAACGCCCGTGCCCGCGGCGATAGCGCCTGGGTCATCAGTTGCGCCATGGCATCATCGACATGGCGACGATACGCCATGATTTCCGAAAGAGCCGGACGGGTCAGCAGGCCCCGCGCCGGTCGCGGGTGCCGCGCCCCGATCGCCTCGTAGTAAGAGTTGAAAAGGTAGCCGAACCTGGCGTCGAACGCCTCGTATCCAGGCAGGTGCGGGGCGAGGACGAAAGTCTCGAAGAACCAGGTGATGTGAGCCAGATGCCATTTGGTCGGACTGGCGTCGGGCATCGACTGGGCAATTTGGTCTTCGGGCGAGAGGGGCGCCGCCAACGTCTCACTGGCCTGACGTGTCGCGCGGTACCGTGCCAGGAGCGCGCTGTCCTTATCACAAGCCAGCAGCCCCGAGGGCCAGGGCTCGGGAGACTCGTCCAGGGGCGCCATGAATTGCCTCGTCGTTCCGCCGCCAAGCCGGCGTAGAAAGAAAGCCCAGGGATCGTCCCAGCGCCGGCAGTCGCCCTCAACGTCCGGCACGCGATCGGGTTGCGGGTCGGTTCAGGGAATCAGGAGGACGCGCCCAACCGCCTGACGACTTTCTATATAGGCATGAGCCTGCGCGGCCTTGGCAAGCGGGAACGTCTTGTCGACGACCACCCTCAGCTCTCCCCGCGCCGCTTCGTCGATCAGGCGCTGGATGTTGTCGTGGATGCGGTCTCCGCCGATCTCGGCGCCAAGAAAGACGCCGCTTAGCGACCGGTTGCCGCCCATGAGCGAGGAAACGTCGACCTGCATCGGCTCGCGCCCGGCAGCTCCCACCATGGATATCCTCCCGCGGTAGGCCAAGGCTTCGATGCTCGACTGCAGCGTCGGGCCGCCTACTGAATCGACCACTAGGTCCGCTCCCTTGTTGTTGGTTAGGCGCATGACCTGAGCCGCGACTTCGTCCTTGTGATAGTTAATGCCGAAGTCGAGCCCATAGGGTCTGAGCCGCGCGAGGCGCTCGTCGCTGGACGCCGTGGCGATGACGACAGCGCCGGCCCGCTTGGCCAATTGAATTGCGGCCACGCCAACGCCGCTGGCGCCGGCCTGAATGAGGACCGTCTCACCCGCCTTGAGGCGACCAAATTCGAACAGGCAATCGTCGGCGGTGCCGAAGGTGACCGGAATAACCGAAGCGAGCTTCGTGTCGAACCCTTCGGGGATCGGCCAGGCGTTTCGGGCCTGCACGGCGCGAAGTTCGGCATGCGACCCCGACGCTCCTACGGTCGCGACTTTCTGCCCGACGCGAAGGCCATCGACCTCGGCGCCGATCTCGATAATCTCTCCTGCGGCTTGGTAGCCCACGATGTGTGGCTTGCTCGTGAGGGCGCCCCGCCAGCGATTGAGCGTATCGCCGCCCTCTATGCTGACCGCTTCGACGCGGATGACCACGCCCTTGGCTGTGCAAGGTGGGTCTGGCGCCGTCTCGTACCGGAATACGTTATAGTCGCCGTTCTCATAGTAGACCGCCGCCCGCATTCGCGCCGCCTCCGATGCCCTGACCCTGGTCTATAGTCGTTCACGCACGTACGCAGCCAGACTTTGTCGACGAGGCTGGACATTTCAGAGGGTGGCGGTGACGGAGGGATTCGAACCCTCGGTACGGCTTTACACCGTACAACGGTTTAGCAAACCGCCGCCTTCAGCCACTCGGCCACGTCACCCGTAGGCGGCGGTGGTTAGCCTGTTCGTTCGGCACTGGCAATCGGCGCGATCAGGCCCGTTCGAGGCACGCCCGCGCGGCGCGTTGAGCCTCGGCAACGTCCCCGGGGTCCATCTCAGCACTGAGTTCCTTGCGGTACACCTTGGCTTCCACGGACCCCTTTTGGGCGGCGAGGTTGAAAAGGGTGTGGGCCAGGACATAGTCAATACCCAAGCCCCCCTGACCCGTTGAATGCCGCAGGCCCAGACGGAACAACTCATCGGCCGGCGCGTCGCGAGCCGACAACGTCAGGCTCGGTTGACCTTCAATTCTGGTGCTCATCATGGTGATCCCTCCGCTTCCGCGAGGCCTGGATCCGCGTTCCGATAGCGACCCGACGATAGCGTGATTCATGCTGAACGGAGGATTAACGGAGCCGCCGATCAGAGGCCGAGCCTTGCGCGAAGGATTTCATTGACCTTGGCGGGGTTGGCTTTGCCCTGCGTCGCGCGCATCGCCTGGCCAACGAACCAGCCCACCGCCTGAGGCTTGGCCTTGACCGCGTCGGCCTGACCCGGATTGGCGGCGATGAGGCCGTCGACGAGCTGTTCGAGAGCATCGGTGTCGGTGACCTGAACGAGGCCGCGGGCCTCCACGATCGCTGCCGGCGAGCCTTCACCAGCCCACATGTGTTCGAACACCTCCTTGGCGATGCGTGAAGAGATCACGTCATCTTCAAGAAGCTGCACCAGCCCGGCGAGGTCGGCGGCTGGGATGGGGCTGTCTTGGATTTCCAAGCCATTCTTGGCGAGCCGGGCCAGCAGTTCGTTGGTCGTCCAATTGGCTACTAGCTTAGCGTCCCGCCCGCGTGCCGCGCGCTCGAAGTAGTCGGCCCGGGTCGCCTCGATCGCCAGCACGCCGGCGTCGTAGTGAGACAGGCCGTACTGAGCCGAGAGGCGCGCCTGCTTCGCATCGGGAAGCTCGGGTAGAGAGGCCTTGATCTCCGCCACCCAGGCAGGATCGAGCTCCAAAGGCAGCAGGTCCGGATCAGGGAAGTAGCGATAATCGTTCGCCTCCTCCTTGGATCGCATCGGCCGCGTTTCGCCTTTGCCGGGGTCGAACAGCCTTGTCTCCTGCCGGATCGAGCCGCCGTCTTCGATGATCTCGATCTGTCGGCGGGCTTCATATTCGATCGCCTGCTGGATGTAGCGATAGGAATTGACGTTCTTGATCTCGCAGCGTGTGCCAAGAGCTTCGCCGGGACGCCGGACCGAGACGTTGACGTCGGCGCGCAGGTTGCCCTTCTCCATGTCGCCGTCGCAGGAGCCGATGTACCGCAACAGCGTTCGAAGCTTTTTCACATAGGCGGCTGCCTCTTCAGAGGAGCGCATATCGGGGTGCGAGACGATCTCCATCAAGGCGGTGCCGGCCCGGTTGAGATCCAGATAGGTCGCCTCGGGGTCGAGGTCGTGGATCATCTTGCCGGCATCCTGTTCGAGGTGCAGCCGCTCAATGCGGACCTCGAAGGCCGAGCCGTCGTCGCGCGCCACGGCCAGCACGCCCTCCCCGACGATCGGGTCCTTATACTGGCTGATCTGATAGCCCTGGGGCAGGTCTGGATAGAAGTAGTTCTTGCGGTCGAAACGCGACCAGAGGTTGATCCTGGCCCCAAGGCCCAAGCCCGTCTTCACGGCCTGCTCCACGCAATAGCGATTGATCACCGGCAACATGCCCGGCATGGCGGCGTCCACCAGACTGACCCGCTCGTTGGGCCCGGCGCCGAACCCGACCGCAGCGCCACTAAACAGTTTGGCTTCGGAAGCGACCTGCGCATGCACCTCGAGGCCGAGCACGATTTGCCACGGGCCGGTGCGGCCCTGGATCAGATTTGTCTCGACGCCTTGCATGGCCTGCTTCCTACTATGTTCGGGCAAAGGTTGCTCTGGACAAATCGAGTTTTTTGGGTCCCATGCCGTTGAGGGGCCCTCCACTTGCGACAAGGAATTCCATGCGACTGCTGATTGCGGGCCTGACCGGCCTGATCCTCACCGTCGGCGCCTTCGACGCCTCGGCGCAAGCCGCCTCCGCGCCCGCCGCCTCGGCCGCCAAACCGTCGGTGGAGACGACCTCCATCGCCGATCTGATCGCCAAGGACACGACCAAGGCGGTCCTAGCGAAGGATCTGCCCAAGCTGCTGACCTATGACGGCCTCGACCAGATCAAGGGTATGACCCTGCGCGACATCTCCAAATTTCCGCAGGCCGAGCTCGACGACGCCAAGCTGGCCGCGATTCAGAAGGACTTCGACGCCATCCCGGCATCCTGACCGGCGTCCGGCTCCCCCTGGCCGGGCGCCGCGCCCTCAGCGGAAAAGCGCGCCGCGCCGCGCGAGGCTCGTCGCGGGCCATAGAGCGGGTGCATCGCAATAGGCCTCGAACGCGGGGACGCCGTCCGGCAGATTCAGCCAGGGCGCCTTGGACGCGGTGAAGATGTGAACATCCGGCGCCAGGCTGGCCGGATCGTCCAAGGTTCCGACCCGCACGAACGCCAGTTTCGTGGCGCCGCCGTAGTGGCTCCAGAGCGCTGTCCCGCACCCAGCGCAGCGTTGCACTCGCTGCGACCGGCCGCTGGCGGTTGGGACTTCGATCGACTGCGTCGCCTCGCCGCTGGCGACCACCCTGTCCGTCTCGATCAAGGCGTTGATCGCGAAGGCGCCGCCGCTCAAACGCTGACACTCGTAGCAATGATAGGCGTGCACGAACAGCGGTTCGCTGATCATGCGGTAGCGCACCGCGCCGCAGGCGCAGCCGCCCTCGAGTTTCGGCTGATTTTGTGTCACCACCACCGCTTGGGCTTCTCGCCAAAGGCGGCCGCTTCCTCCAGCGCAGCGGCTAGAGACAACAAGGTGCCTTCGTCCAATGCCCTGCCGATCAGCTGCAGTCCCAGCGGCAGACCTTGGTCGTCCAGGCCGCCAGGAACACTGATCGCCGGCAATCCCGCGAGATTGACCGTCACTGTGAAGATGTCGTTTAGGTACATGGCCACGGGATCGGCGCTGTTGTCCCCCAGACCGAAGGCGGCCGACGGCGCGGTAGGCGTGAGCAGCGCATCCACTCGTTCGAATGCGGCGGTGAAATCGTCGGCGATACGGCGGCGCACCTTCAGCGCTTTCAGATAGTAGGCGTCGAAATAACCCGCCGAGAGGACGTAGGCGCCGATCAGGATGCGTCGCTTGACCTCTTCGCCGAACCCCTCGGCGCGGGTTGCCTCATAGACTTCGTTGAGCGTCGCGCCCTCAACCCGCAGCCCGTAGCGCATGCCATCGTATCGGGCGAGGTTCGACGACGCCTCGGCGGGAGCGATGATGTAATAGGCGGGAAGCGCGTACCTCGTATGCGGCAGCGACACCTCGACGATCTCGCACCCTGCATCCTCGAGCCACGCGACCCCTTTCGACCAGAGTGCGTCGATCTCCGGGGGCATGCCATCCACGCGATATTCCTTCGGCACGCCGATGCGCAGGCCCTTCACAGAGCGTCCGACGAAATCGGCGAAATCCGGGACGTCCACGGCCAGGCTGGTGGAGTCTTTCGAGTCGTGGCCGCTCATCGAGGTGAGCAGAATCGCCGCATCCGCAACGGTCTTGGCGAGCGGCCCGGCCTGATCGAGCGACGAGGCGAAGGCGACCACGCCCCAGCGTGAGCAGCGGCCGTACGTCGGCTTCATGCCGACTGTGCCGGTCAGGGAGGCAGGCTGGCGGATCGAGCCGCCGGTGTCGGTCGCGGTCGCGCCCAGCACCAGGCTCGCCGCCACGGCAGCGGCCGAGCCCCCAGATGAGCCCCCAGGGCTGAGGGCGCGGTTCGTGCCCCGAGATCGCCATGGGTTGACGACCGGTCCAAAGGCGCTGGTCTCATTCGACGAGCCCATGGCGAATTCGTCCATATTGAGCTTGCCGAGCATCACCGCGCCATCGCGCCACAATTGGCTGGTGACCGTCGATTCGTAGGTTGGAATGAAGTCGCCCAGAATGCGCGAGCCGGCTGTGGAACGCACGCCCTTGGTGCAGAACAGGTCCTTGACGCCCAGCGGCGCGCCTTCCAGCGGGCCGCCATCGCCGTCCGCCAGACGCTTGTCGGACGACCGAGCCATTTCGAGCGCCCGCTCCGGGGTCTCCAGAACGAACGCGTTCAACATGCGGGCGTTCTCGATCGCCTCGAGGTGCGCGCGGGTGATTTCTTCGGACGAAAAGGCCCGGCCGCGCAGGCCAGTTATCGCGTCCTTGAGTGTCAGGTCGGTAAGCGAAGTCATTCCACGACCTTGGGCACGACGAAGAAACCGCCGACCTTGCGCGGCGCATTGGCCAGGATGCCGGCCGCGTCACCGCCTTGGGTGACGACGTCGTCGCGCATGGGTAAGGCAGTGGCCACGGCCGACGTCATCGGCTCGACCCCCTCGGTGTCCACCTCGCGCAGCTGCTCGATCCAGCCCAGGATGCCGGAAAGCTCCCGCGCCAGCGGGGCCAGGCGATCCTCCCGTTCGCGGATGTGCGCCAACTTGGCGACCTTGCGCACGGTGTCGACGTCGATAGCCATGGGCGCTCCTGCAACAACCGGCGCCCGCCCCTAGCCGCTGGACGCCACGCCTTGCAAGGCCTCCGCCTCAGCGCAGGGCCAAGCCCTCCAAGCTTCCCTCGGTCCGCCACGCGTCGAGGACCTCGAAGAAGCGAATCGGGCCGTCGCCGTACATGTTCGAAAAAAAGCCCGCGCGGTTCCCGGCGGCGCCCTCGCTGTTGTAGTAGCCTGGCGTGCACTCTGCGTAGAAGCGCTGTCCGCGGTGCGACAGGCTGCGCACCTCCTCCACGTAGGCCTGCTCGGCCGGGGCCGTAGGCTCCAGGATCTCCGCGCCTCGGGCGCGAGCCTCGGTCACCATATAGGCGACGTGCCGGGCCTGTTCTCCGAGCGCCATCGGCACGCTCACCGTGATCGCGGTCTGGGTGAAACCCAAAAAGAAACAGTTGGGAAAGCCGTGCGTGGTGAGGCCGTGCAATGTGCGCATGCCGTCGCGCCAATGATCGGAGAGGGTCACGCCGCCCCGGCCGATGATGTCGTAGCCCGCCCGACGCGTGTAGGCTGTGCCGACCTCGAAGCCCGTGGCGAAGATCAGGCAGTCCAGCCCATACTCCCGCCCAGCGGCGACGACCCCGTGCTCGGTCAGTCGCTCGACGCCCTCACCTCGAGTATCAACCAAGGTGACGTTGGGGCGGTTGTAGGTGGCGAGGTACTCGTCGTGGAAACACGGTCGTTTGCAGAACTGGCGATACCAGGGCTTGAGGGCCGCTGCGGTAGCCGGGTCCTCGACGATGGCGTCAACGCGGGCGCGCACAGCATTCATCTTGCGGTAGTCGGCTAGCACCATCAGTTCGGCCCGCTCCTGCCGAGATAAGCGGCGACCAATCCGGCGCGAGGCCTCCTTCGCCGCCGTACCGGTTAGGTTGCGGAAGATATCGGTCCAGCCGTCGTGGACCAGATCCTCGTCCTGATCGCCGCCGCTGACGAGAATATTGAAGTTCTCCATGCGCCGCGCCTGCCAGCCAGGTTGGAGCGCCGCCGCCCAGGCGGGATCTGTGGGGGCGTTGCCGCGAACATCCACCGACGAGGGCGTTCGCTGAAATACATGCAGCGTTTTCGCCCATTCCCCCAGATGCGGGATACACTGAATGGCGGTCGCGCCGGTGCCGATGATACCGACCCGCTTGTCGGCTAGCCCGGTCAGCATCCCCTCGCTATCGCCGCCGGTGTAGCTGTAGTCCCAGCGGCTGGTGTGGAAAGTATGGCCCTTGAAGCCGTCGATACCGGCAATGCCCGGAAGCTTGGGCCGACTGAGCGGACCATTGGCCATGGCGACATACCGCGACTTGAACCGGTCGCCCCGGTTGGTCAGCACTATCCAGCGCCCGTCATCCTCATCCCAGCGCAGTTCAGTGATCGCGGTTCTCAACAGCGCGTCGTCGTAGAGCCTGTAGCGCATGGCGATGTTGCGGCTGTGCTCGAGGATTTCCGGTGCGTACGAATATTTGTGCTTGGGCACGTAGCCCAGTTCTTCAAGCAACGGCAGATAGACGTAGGACTCAACGTCGCACATCGCGCCGGGATACCGGTTCCAGTACCAGGTGCCGCCGAAATCCCCCGCGTTTTCGACCACGCGGATCGACTCGAACCCTGCCTCGCGCAAGCGCGCGCCCATCAACAGCCCACCGAACCCTCCGCCGATGATGGTGAACTCGATCTCGTCGGTCACCGGATCCCGTGTGAAGTCGGGATCTACCCATGGGTCGTCTCCGTAGCGCGAGAACTCGGCCTTGACCTCTACATACTGGGCCGCGCCATCTTCGCGGACGCGCCTGTCTCGCTCGGCCAGATAGCGTTCGTGCAGGGCGTCCGGGTCAAAATCGATCTCACCAAAAACGGCGGCGATGTCTGGGCTGACTGTCATTGCTGGAACTCCCTGCACTCGCCGCTAGACTGTACGGGGCTCGCCGCGTGGGGCAAGCGCCAGTTCGTCAGATCGATCGTCCCGCGCCTTCCCAATAGGGCGCTCGCAACTTGCGCTTGAAGATCTTGCCCGAGTCCTCGCGCGGAAGGTCGAGCGCGAATTCGACCCTCTTTGGCACCTTGTAACCGGCCATGTGGCGACGCAGGTAGGCCTTCACGTCCGCTTCGTTGAGGGTCGCCTCCGCCTGGGGCTGGACGACGGCGCAGATCCCTTCGCCAAAATCCTCATCAGGGATGCCGAACACGGCGCAGTCCGCCACTTCAGGCATCTTGTGCAGCACTGCCTCGATTTCCGCCGGATAGATATTGACCCCGCCGGAGATGATCATGTCGTTGGCGCGATCACACAGGTACAGAAAGCCGTCTGGATCGAAGTAGCCGATATCGCCTGGCGTGATCAGTCCCTGTTTCTCCATCGCCCGACGCTTGGCCGGATCGTTCTGGTAGGTGAAGTCGCCCATGCCCTGATTGCGGCCGATGACTTCACCGGGAGTACCCTGCGGCACATCCGCCCCGCCCTGGTCGATGACGCGCACCTGCGCCCCCGGCATCACGCGCCCGACGGTGCCGGGGTGGGCGAGCCACTCCTCCGACGTGCAGAAGGTGACGTTACCCATCTCCGTGGAGCCGTAATATTCGTTGATCACAGGCCCCCACCAATCGATCATCGCCCGCTTGATCGGCGGCGAGACAGGGGCCGCCGCATGGGCAACAAAGCGCAGGGATGAGACGTCGTACCTGTCGCGCACGGCTTTCGGGAGCTTCAGCAAGCGGTTGAACATGATCGGAACCATGTTCAGGTGGGTGATCCGACGCTCCTCGATCAGTCGCAGCAGCGCCTCGGCGTCGAACCTAGGCGTGAGCGTGATGTTGGCCCCGCTGCGCAAAGCGAAATTGGCATGGGCGTTGGGCGCGGAGTGGTAGATCGGCCCGACGACCGCCGTCTCGATCTCAGATGGGGTCTTTCCGCTTGCCGGATCGAGGTAGTCGGCAAAGCCGTAGGATTGCGCCAGCATGTGGGCGACCGCGGCAGCCTGGTCAGGGCTCGGGGGGAGGCGCTTGACTCCCTTCGGCCGGCCGGTCGTGCCGGAGGTGTAAATGATGGCGCTACGCAGGTCCGCGGGCGAAGCCGCGCGGGGTGCGAAGCCATCACGCCAGACATCCCAATCCAGTGCGCCGTCGGGCGCGCGGCAATCTGAATCGGCCAGCCCGTAGGCGGTCTGAATTTCGGGTGGCGTCGCCACCACCAGCACTTCGACCCCGGCGGGAATCGCGGCGCGGATCGGCTCCAGGAGGTCGGCGTGGATAACGAGCGCCTTGACGCCCGAATCCTCGAACAGATAACGCGCCTCTTCGATCGTGTAGTGCCAGTTCACTGCAACCGCGTATGCGCCCAGCGCGCCGGCGGCAGACCCGGCCTCGAAGAAAGCGAAGTCGTTGCGCAAATAAAGCGCCACGCCGTCTCCGGTCCCGACGCCCAAAGTTTCGAATCCGGCGGCGGCGCGGCCGATGCGCTCCTGCAATTGCGCCGAATCGAGCCTTCGCTCGCCGCTCCGGATTTCGCTCATGGACGCTTCCATAGGTGGAGGACACGAACCGAGCGTCTCTCGATCTCCTTGGCCGCCGAGGCCGACCATCACCGCGAGGCGGCCGTTTGACAAGGGGCGGCCGACAGTCGAGACGCCGCCATGGCCGTCGTCGATCTGCTCGCTCTCGCGCCGGCCCTGCCTCATGGCGCGCCGGTCGCCGGGCTGGATCTGGGGGAAAAGACCATCGGCGTGGCGGTCTCCGACACCAGCCTGACCATTGCCTCACCTCTGGGCCTCGTTCGGCGGACGAAATTCACTCACGACGTCACGTCGCTGTTCGAGATGCTGGACGCGCGCGGCGTGGCCGGCCTGATCCTCGGCCTGCCAATCAACATGGATGGGTCGGAAGGCCCAAGATGCCAGTCGGTGCGTGCGTTCGCGCGCAATCTGTTGCGACTGCGGGAGGTGCCGATCGCTTTGTGGGACGAACGCCTATCGACGGTGGCGGTCAATCGCGTGCTGATCAGCGAAACCAACGCGTCGCGCGCACGCCGCGCCGAGGTGGTCGACAAGCTGGCCGCGTCTTGGATCCTGCAGGGGGCGCTGGACCGGTTGCGCGCGGCCAGCCCCGCCCCTACAACCAAGCTTTGATGAACAGCCTCGCGCCTGGAATCGATGAGGTCCGCGCCCGGACCTCGCCTTTCCCGCAGCGCCATTTCCTTTCCGTCGCCGATCTCGATCCGGTCCAGGTGGGGGCGCTACTCGACCTCGCCGACGACTTTGTCTCGCTCAACCGCCAGATGAGCAAGAAGCACGACCTGCTCAAGGGTCGAACGCTGATCAACCTGTTCTTCGAGGCCTCCACCCGCACCCAGAGCTCCTTCGAATTGGCCGGCAAGCGCCTTGGGGCCGATGTGGTCAACATGAGCCCGCGCGCGTCCTCGATCGTGAAAGGCGAAACGCTGGTCGACACGGCCGTCACGCTCAACGCCATGCGACCAGACATCCTCATCATCCGCCACGGCGCCTCAGGCGCGGCGTCGCTGTTGTCGCAAAAGGTCGATTGCAGCGTCGTCAACGCCGGTGACGGCCAGCACGAGCATCCCACCCAGGCCCTGCTCGACGCTCTGTCCATGCGACGGGCCTTCGGCAGAATCGGCGGCCTGACCGTCGCCATATGCGGCGACATCCTGCACAGCCGGGTGGCGCGGTCCAACGTGGCTCTGCTGACGATGCTGGGCGCGCACGTGCGCCTCGTCGGCCCGCCGACGCTGATGCCCGCAGGCGTCGAGCGCTGGGGCGTCGAAGTTCACACCGACATGAAACGCGGTATCGCCGGCGCCGACGTAGTGATGATGCTTCGGCTCCAGCTGGAGCGGATGCAAGGCGCCCTGGCCCCATCGACGCGCGAATACTTTCGACTATGGGGACTCGACCGCGAGAAGTTTGCGCTCACCAGGGAGGGCGCCAGAGTGATGCATCCTGGGCCCATGAACCGCGGCGTGGAGATCGACTCGGATCTCGCCGACGATCTTTCGATCAGCCTGATCCAGGACCAGGTTGAGATGGGGGTGGCCGTGCGCATGGCCGTGTTGGCGTCCATGGCCGCGCGGCTGGACAATCATTGACCGCCGCGCGGCCCCTCGCTTTCCTCGGCGCGCGTCTGGTGGATCCAGAGACCGGCTATGACGGGCCCGGCGCCCTCGTTATCGCGAACGGCAAGATCGCCGAGGTGTGGCGGGGCGACGCTGCGCCCGAGCTGGGAGCTGACGCTCTACGCGTGGAGGCGGCTGGCGCGATGCTGTGCCCGGGCCTGATCGATCTGCGGGTCAAGACCGGCGAGCCGGGCGCCGAACCCAAGGAGACCCTCAAATCGGCGGCTCGGGCCGCGGCGGCGGGGGGTGTGACCTCGATCGTCGTGCAGCCTGACACCGATCCGGTGATCGACGATCCGGCGGTCGCTGATTTCATCCTTCGCCGCGCGCGGGACATCGAATTGGTGCACGTCTACCCTGCCGGTGCGGCCACCAAGGGTCTGGACGGCCATGCGTTGGCCGAAATCGGCCTGCTTCGTGAAGCCGGGTGCGTCTACGTCACCAACGGCGACCGGCCGATCGTGGATTCGCGGGTCATGCGTCGGCTCCTCTCATACGCGGGAGGGCTGGGCGTGCTGGTGGCACATCGCCCCTCCGATCCCTGGCTGGCCGACGGCGCCGTCGCCACCGAAGGTGAGTTTTCCGGCCGTCTTGGACTGGCTTCCGAACCGGTCGCCGGCGAAGCCATCATGCTCGAGCGCGACCTGGCGCTCGTGGCCTTGACCGGCGCGCGCCTGATGGTCGATCAGATAAGCGCCGCGGCGCCGCTTCGCGGCTTGGAGCGAGCCAAGGACGCCGGCCTGCCGGTCGTCGCCACGGCGAGCATCAACCACCTCTCGTTCAACGAACTCGATATCGGCGACTACCGCACCTTTTGTAAGCTTGTCCCCCCCCTGAGGTCGGAAACGGATCGCCTGGCTCTCATCGAAGCGGTCGCCTCTGGCTTGGTCGATATCGTGGTTTCCGCCCATGCGCCGGCCCCTCCGGAAGACAAGCGCCTGCCGTTCGAGGAGGCGGCGCCGGGCGCCGTCGGCCTGGAGACACTTCTGGCGGCCATGCTCACCCTGCATCAGGAAGGCCGCGTACCTTTGGCGCGCCTGATCGAGACGGTCACCCTCGCTCCTGCCCGGGCGATCGGGCTGGCGGCCGGGCGCCTGGCTGTCGGGGCGCCCGCGGACCTCGTCCTCTGCGACATCGATGCGCCCCGCCTGATCGACGCTGCCGCCCTGATCTCGAAATCAAAGAATTCCGCCTTCGACGGCCGGCGCTTGCAGGGCTCGGTGCTGATGACGCTCGTGGAGGGCCGCATCGTGCACGACGCGCTGGGCGCCACGCGGTGACGCCGGTCTCGACACCCATCGCACTGGCCGCATGCGCCGTGGGCGGCTATCTCCTGGGCTCGATTTCGTTTGGCGTCATCGCGACCCGGGCGGCAGGGCTCGGGGATATCCGGCGGGTCGGCTCAGGCAACATCGGCGCCACCAACGTCCTGCGCACGGGACGGCGGGACCTGGCGCTGATCACGCTCGTCGGCGACGCCGCCAAAGGCGCCGCGGCGGTTCTGCTGGCGCGCTGGCTCGTTTCGGACGCCGGAGCGGCGGTAGCGGGCGGCGCGGCCTTGCTTGGCCACCTGTTTCCGCTATGGCTCGGGTTTCGCGGCGGCAAGGGAGTGGCAACCTTCTTCGGCATCCTCTTCGCGCTGGCGTGGCCCATCGGCATGGCCGCCGGCGCGACATGGCTGACGGTGGCCGCTGTCTTTCGGTTCTCCTCGCTGGCTTCCCTGACCGCGGCGGCGCTGACACCCGTCTGGTTCCTGTTGCTACACCAAGCCTCGCCGCCGAGGCTCGTGCTGGCGGTGGGGATGGCGGTCCTCATCTTCATTCGTCATCGCGAAAACATCCGCCGCTTGCTGGCTGGCGAAGAACCGCGCCTTGGCGCCGGGGCAAAGGACGCGCGCATGTGACCGGGGGAAACGTCACAGAGAGCGAGCGCATCGCTTGGCTACGGCTGGCGCGCACCGAGGCGGTCGGACCAGTCACCTTCCTACATCTTTTATCCCGTTTCGGCACGGCCGAGCGCGCCTTGGAGGCTCTGCCTGAGTTGGCTCGGCGCGGTGGCCGGACCGTGAGCCCACGCACGCCGACAATCGACGAAGTTAGCACGGAACTGGCGGCCGGCGAGGCACTGGGCGCGCGCCTGCTGATCGGCCGCGACCTCGAGTTTCCGCCTCTGCTGGCGGCGCTCGACCCGCCGCCGCCGATCCTGTGGGCCATGGGCGACACCGGCCTGCTCGGCCGCCGCGCCGTCGCCGTCGTCGGTGCGCGCGAAGCCTCGGCGTCTGGGCGCCGCATAGCCCAGAGCCTCGCGACGGGGCTGGGCGAGGGCGGCTATGGGGTGGTCTCCGGCCTCGCTCGCGGAATCGACGCCGCCGCGCACTGGGGCGCACTGGCTACGGGCACGGTCGCCGTGCTGGCCGGCGGAGTGGACAGTGTCTGGCCGCCGCAAAACGCCGAGCTCTATGACCAGATCCGGGCGCGCGGCTGCATCGTCTCAGAACGGCCGCTTGGCTACGAGGCGCGGGCGCCGGACTTTCCGCGCCGCAACCGCCTCATCTCGGGGCTGGCGATGGGCGTTTTAGTGGTCGAGGCCGAGTTGCGTTCGGGATCGCTGATCACCGCACGCCTGGCGGGCGAGCAGGGACGAGACGTGTTCGCCGTGCCGGGCTCTCCTCTCGATCCGCGGACCCGCGGGGCCAACGACCTGATTCGTCAGGGAGCATGGCTGGTCGAGGAGGCCGACGATGTGCTCAGAGTGCTGGATGCCCAGCCAGGCGTGTCGGACCGGGAGACGCCCAGCTACCACTCGCCTACCGCCGGAGCCGATCACGACACCGAGGGCCTGGCCGCCCGGCTGCACGCGCAGTTGTCACCAGCTCCGTCGTCGATCGACGAGATAGCCCGGGCGGCCGGCGCCTCGGCCTCCGCCGTCAATGCGGCCCTCGTGGAATTGTGCCTGGCCGGGCGGGCGGAGCTATTGCCCGGCGGCCTGGTCGTTGGGATTGGGTAGCTCGCCTCACGAGCCGAAGGCGGCTGCGTGCATGATCCGCCCAGGCAGGAAGGTCAGCGCTCCAGCGATCACGAGGCCGCCGAAATAGACTCCCAACATGGCTCTGCGGTGCATGCCGATGTTGTGCGTCCAGGCTCCGCGCAGCGCGCCAAACACGCCGAACAGAACAAGCGGCACGAACAGGTGGATCGGCCCAAAGCCAAACAGACTGCCAGGCCCGGTAGTGCGGATGAACAACACCGTGATCGAGGTAAGCACCAACAGGGTAAGATAGACATATCCCAGGGCGCGATGAAACTGCGCGCCCTTGCGGCTGAGGAAGATCAGCCACGTCCCGAGGAAGAAGGCCGGAATGACGGTCGCCAGATGCAGGCGCACCACCATCGGCGCATGGATCAGCGGTTCGAGGGTCATGCGGGCGCTTACGGTGAGGCGTCACAGTGATCTAGCATGCGGAGCCGAACCGGGCTAATGGCCCCGCGCGTTGACAGCGCCGGGGGTGCGCCCCCACTTCTGCCGCGCCACCGCGAGGGTGGCCTTCTCCAGCCGGATCAGCGCCAAGCTCCCACATGAACGTCGTCGTCGTCGAAAGTCCGGCCAAGGCCAAGACCATCAACCGGTATCTGGGCCCAGGCTACACCGTGCTCGCGTCGTATGGTCACGTGCGTGACCTGCCTTCGAAGGACGGCTCCGTGCGGCCGGACGACGACTTCGCCATGAGCTGGGAGGTGGACGGGAAATCGGCCAAGAGGCTCGCCGACATCGCCGCAGCCCTCAAGGGCGCCGACCGCCTGATCCTGGCCACCGACCCGGATCGCGAAGGCGAGGCGATCAGCTGGCACGTGCTCGAGGACCTCAACCGCCGCAAGGCGGTCAAGGGCGCCGCGGTCGAGCGGGTGGTGTTCAACGCCATCACCAAATCCGCCGTGACCGATGCGATGAAGCATCCGCGCGCCATCGACATGGAGTTGGTGGACGCCTACCTCGCCCGCCGCGCGCTCGACTATCTGGTCGGGTTCACGCTCTCGCCGGTGCTCTGGCGGAAGCTGCCGGGCGCGCGTTCGGCGGGGCGGGTGCAGTCTGTGGCGTTGCGCCTGATCGTCGATCGCGAGATCGAGATCGAGGCCTTCCGGACGCGGGAATACTGGACCGTCGAGGCGGACGTTGCCGCCGGGGGCGATCCGTTCATCGCCCGCCTCGTCAAGCACGCCGGCAAGGCGGTGACGAAGTTCGACCTAGCCGACGAGGCCCTGGCCAGCGACGCTCGGCGCGCCGTCGAAGCCGGCGCCTTTGCCGTCGCTTCGGTGGAGAAGAAGCCGGCCCGGCGCACACCGCCGCCACCCTTTATAACCTCGACCCTTCAACAGGAGGCGTCGCGCAAGCTGGGTTTCGACGCCAAGCGCACGATGCAGGCGGCCCAGAGGCTCTACGAAGGCGTCGATATCGGCGGCGAGACGGTGGGCCTGATCACGTATATGCGAACCGACGGCGTGCAGTCGGCACCCGAGGCCCTCACCGAAGCGCGCGCCGTGATCGCCGGCCTCTATGGCCCGGAATACCTCCCGGAAAGCCCGCGCCACTACAAGACGAAAGCCAAGAACGCCCAGGAGGCGCACGAGGCGATTCGTCCGACCAGTCTCGAGCGCAATCCAGGACGGCTGCGGCTCGAAAGCGACATGGGCCGGCTGTACGAGCTGATCTGGAAACGCATGATCGCCTCGCAGATGGAAGCGGCCCGGATCGAGCGCACCGCCATCGAACTGGAAAGCGCGGACGGCCGCACCGGCCTTCGCGCCACCGGTCAGGTGGTGCTGTTTCCGGGCTATCTGGCGGTCTACGAGGAGGGCCGCGACGACGCCGCCGATGAGGATGGCGGGCGTCTACCGAAGGTCGATCAGGGCGCGCAGGCCAAAGTCCTCGCGGCGCGCGCCGACCAGCATTTCACCGAACCGCCGCCGCGCTATTCCGAAGCCAGTTTGGTCAAGAAGATGGAGGAACTGGGCATAGGACGGCCGTCCACCTATGCCTCCATTCTCAGCGTGCTGCGTGATCGGGCCTATGTGCGGATGGACAAGTCTCGCTTCGTGCCGGAGGACGCTGGCCGGCTGGTGACCGCGTTTCTGCAGCAGTTCTTCGCCCGCTACGTGGAGTACGACTTCACCGCCGGTCTCGAAGAAAAGCTGGATCTGGTGTCAGCCGGCGAGCTCGACTGGAAGGTGCTACTGCGCGAATTCTGGGCCGGGTTCCACACCGCGGTCGGTGAGATCGGCGAGCTGCGCATGGGCCAGGTGCTCGAAGCGCTGAACGAGGCCCTCGGGCCGCACATGTTTCCAGACAGGGGCGATGGCGCCGATCCGCGCGGCTGCCACGTCTGCGGCACGGGACGTCTCTCGCTCAAGGCCGGCAGGTTCGGCGCTTTCATCGGCTGTTCCAACTACCCCGAATGCCGGTTCACCCGCCCGATCGCCGCGTCCAGCGCCGAGGACGGCGCGGACGGAGGCGACCGGGAACTGGGCGTCGACCCGATCACGGGGGCGGCCATCTGGCTCAAGACGGGCCGGTTTGGACCCTACGTCGAGGCTGCCGGGGCGACGCCAAAGCGCGCCAGCCTGCCCAAGGACTGGCCGCCCGCCGCCGTCGATCTCGACAAGGCGCTACGATTGCTCGCCCTGCCCAGGGAGGTGGGCGCACACCCGGAGGACGGGGCGATGATCCTGGCCGGGATCGGGCGCTACGGACCCTACGTCCAGCACAACGGCGCCTACGCCAATCTCTCCAGCGTCGAGGAGGTGTTCGACGTGGGGTTGAACCGCGCGGTCGCCGTACTGGCGGAGAAGCGGGCCGGCGGCGCGCGCGGCGCCCGAGGAGCGCAGGCGGCGCTCAGGGACCTGGGCGCCCACCCCGTCACGGGCAAGCCGGTGCGCCTGCTGGCCGGGCGATACGGTCCCTATGTCAAGCACGAGGACACCAACGCCAACGTTCCCAAGGGGTTGGACCCGGACGCGCTCACCTTGGAGGAGGCGGTCACGCTGATCACCGCTCGTGAGGGTGCGCCGGCCAAGGCCAAACGCAACGCGCGCCAACCGGCCGCGAAGGCCGGCGGCCCCAAAACAGCCTCGAAGGCGTCAGCGAAAAGCAAGAGGGCGCCGGCCAAGGCGCCGGCAAAGAAGAAGGCGTGAAGGGCGGCCGCGGCGGGCGCGCGCTCAGTCCTCGCGGCGCTGGTCGTCGTTTCCGGTCGGCCGAGCCGCCGCCGGTCGGCGTCGCCGATGTCGTGGAACGCGATGCGGACGGCGACCTCTTCATTCGTCTCGTCAAGGCGGCTGCCGACATACCGCCTATCCGGCTGGCGCCGGGCAAGACGGAGGCCGCCGCCGGCGCGCCAGGACTAGGCGACCGCCTTCTAGTGCGCTTCGAAATGCTGGCGGGCGGCGGCTTCGAGGCGAAACTCATCAAGCGGCTGGGCCAGAGCGCCCACCAAGTGCTTGGCGTGGTGCGCAAGAGCGAACGCGAGACGCGGGTCGAGCCTGTGGATCGCAAGTCGCGCGACAGCCTGGTGCTGCCGGCCTCCGAGACGCGGAATCTGTTGGAAGGCGATCTCGTCTTGGCCCAGGTCTCAGGCATCGCCGAACGCCCCTACGGACCCAAACACGGCCGGGTGCTGGAGGTGCTGGGTCGCGAAAGCGATCCGCGCGCCGCCTCCCTGATCGCCATCCATGCCAATGGCATTCCGACCGGCTTTCCCGACGCAGCCGAGGAGGAAGCCCGCCTCGCCGCGGCGCCGACGCTCGCCAACCGGGAGGATCTGCGCCGCCTGCCCCTGATCACGATCGACCCGGCCGAAGCCCGCGACCACGACGACGCCGTCTTCGCCGAACCGGACCCGGACCCCGCCAACCCGGAGGGATGGATCGTCTGGGTCGCGATCGCCGACGTCGGCGCCTATGTGCGACCAGGCTCCGCCCTGGACGAAAGGGCGCGCGAGAAGGGCAACAGCGTCTATTTTCCCGATCGTGTCGAGCCGATGCTGCCAGAGCGGCTTTCGGCGGGGCTCTGCTCCCTCGGCCAGGGTGAAACACGCGCCTGTCTCGCGGCGCGAATGGTGTTCGACGCCGCCGGGCGCAGGACCGGCCACCGGTTCGTGCGAGGCCTCATGCGGTCAGCGGCCAGCCTGTCTTACGAACAGGCCCAGGAAGCGATCGACGGCGCGGCGGACAGTGATACGGCCCCCCTCGTCGAGCCGGTCCTGAGGCCCTTGTGGGGCGCTTATGGCGCTCTGCTGCGCGCCCGTGAAGCACGATCCCCGCTGGCCATCCAATCGGTCGAACGCCGCATAGTTCTAGGCCCCGACGGGACGGTCGTCTCGATCGCCCCGCGCGCGTCGCTCGAAGCGCACCGCCTGATCGAGGAGTTCATGATCCAAGCCAATGTGTGCGCCGCCCAGACACTGGAGCAGCGGCGCTCACCGCTGATCTACCGGGTCCACGATTCTCCCAGCGCCGAGAAGCTGGACGCCCTGGGAGACTTCTTGGGCACGTTGGATATCCCATGGACCAGAGGCGAGGCGGCGCGCACTGAACGGTTCAACCGATTGCTCGACCAGACCCGCGCGGGCGCCCACGCCGAGATCGTCAATGAGGTGGTGCTTCGCACCCAGATGCAGGCGATTTATTCGCCTGAAAATATTGGCCACTTCGGCCTGAACCTCGATCGCTACGCCCATTTCACCTCGCCGATCCGGCGCTACGCCGACCTGATTGTCCACCGAGCGCTGATTCGGGCCCTTGCTCTGGGAGACGACGGTCTGAGCGACGCGGACGCCGCCCGGCTGCAAGATACCGCTCAGCACATCACCCTTACCGAACGCCGGGCCATGTCGGCCGAGCGCGGAGCGGTGGATCGCTATGTGGCGGCGTTTCTCGAGGACCGGGTCGGCGCTGTCTTCCAGGGCAGGATAACGGGAGTGACGCGCTTCGGCCTGTTCGTCCGGCTTGCTGAGACGGGGGCGGATGGGTTGGCGCCTGTCTCGAGCCTCGGGGACGAATACTTTCTGCACGACGACAAGAGCCACAGCCTGATCGGCGAGCGTACGGGCGTGCGCTGGCGCCTGGGCGCCGTCGTCGAGGTCCGTTTGCGAGAGGCCACCCCGGTTACCGGCGGCCTGCTGTTCGAGATGCTGAGCGAGCCGGAGCCGCGTGATCCGACGGCGCGCCGTCCGAAAAACGCGTCCCACCCCAGGGGCCGGCCCGGCCGCCGGTGACGGCGGGAACCCCTTCCTTCGAAGCCAGCGACCGGCCTAGGGTGCCGCATGAGTGAACAGGCGTTTGACGACCTCGGTGTGGAACCCGCCGACGCACGTGCCCGAGGCCTGCGTGTGGTGCGCCCCCGCGACGCGGCGACCCTCATCCTGATCCGGCGTGATAGGGCGAATCCCCGGGTGTTAATGGGGCGGCGCCATCGCGGACACGACTTCATGCCCGACAAATGGGTGTTTCCCGGCGGTCGTATCGATCGCTCCGACTTCGCCGCGCCCCACGCTACCGACCTGCGTCCGGAGGTGGCCGCCCGGCTGGGAAAGACAACCTCGCCGGCGCGGGCCCGGGCCCTTGCACTCACCGCGGTGCGCGAAACCTTCGAGGAGGCAGGCTTGCTGCTGGCTCGCTCCGCGCCGCCACGGCCCGCGGCCGGGCCATGGCGGGGGTTCCTTGCGGTCGGCGCCCTGCCCGACCTGGCGGCGCTGGATTTCGTGGCGCGTGCGGTAACCCCGCCAAGTTCGCCTAAACGCTTCGACGCGCGCTTTTTCCTCGCCGAGGCCGAACGCCTGCTCAGTCTGCAACCCTTGGCCGACTGCGGCGAACTCGACGAGATCGCCTGGGTGGAATTGGACGAAGCCCTGGCTCTCGATCTGCCGAGCGTCACCCGCTTCGTGCTGAGAGAAATTCCCTTGCGCCTGGCCGACCCCTCTCGGCCGGCCCCTTCCCTGCGGTTTCTGCACGGACGCCAGCAGTTGGTCCATCTCTGATAAGGACGCCCCGCGACGTTGACTTGAGGCCCGCGATTCGTATTGTCCGCGCCTTCATAAATTTGCCCGGCCGCGCGCCGGCGCCGCAGGAACTCAGACCGTCATGGCCAAACCGGCATCCATA
Organism: Caulobacterales bacterium; assembly: GCA_038226475.1. GTDB lineage: Bacteria > Pseudomonadota > Alphaproteobacteria > Caulobacterales > Caulobacteraceae > Acaudatibacter. The sequence continues at coordinate 143,754 of JBBRQK010000009.1, forward strand.
AAGATACGCCTCAATTCGACGGCGGACACTGGGTTCTTCTATGTAACCAAGAAGAACGCCCGCACGATGACCGAAAAGATGGTCGTCAAGAAGTACGACCCGGTCGTGCGCAAGCATGTCGAGTTTCGCGAAGGCAAGATCAAATAGGCCGGCTTTGCGCCAGCAGATCGTCGATCACCGCGAGGAAGCGGCGGACGGAGATGGGCTTGGCAAGATAGGCTTCGCAACCACCCTCGCGAATACGGGCCTCGTCTCCACGCATCGCGAAGGCGGTGACCGCGACAACCGGGATGTGAGACAGATCGGGGTCGGCCTTCAGCCAGCCTGTGACCTCAAGGCCAGAGATCGCCGGTAGCTGGATATCCATGACGATCAGATCCGGCTTCTCGGCGCGCGCCGTTTCGAATGCCGCAAGGCCCTCGCGAGACTGAAGCACCCGATGCCCCCGGGCCACCAAGAGATCGTGAAACAGCTTCATGTTCAACGCGTTGTCTTCGACGATCAGGACGGTCTTCGCCATGCGGCCGTTGGCTCCGAGACGCTAGCCGTCACCCCATCGACTCGGCGTGCGCGTTTGCCCTTCGCCAGACACACCAACTTCCTTAAACTCGGGTTAGCTTGCCCGAGGCCGACCTGACCCAACCTTCCCTGCCGCCCGAGATCGCCGAGACGCCCGTGCATCCGCGCGCGCCGCTTCTCATCGTCGATGTCGATGAAGTGCTGGCCATGTTCATGCGCGGTTTCGAGCGCTTTGTCGGCGGGCACGGCTACGAGATGCGAATTACGCGCTTCGCTCTCTTCCAGAACATCTACAGTCTGGAGAACGGTGAATGCCTGGACCTTGTGCGCGGCAAGGACCTGTTCGATCGTTTCTTCGAGTCGGACGTCGAGCATATCGACGCGGCCCCTGGCGCGCGGGAGGCGCTCGCCGCTCTGGCGCTTTCCGCCACCATCGTCATTCTTTCCAACGCCCCGGCTCATGGCCGGGAGCCCAGGGCGCGATGGCTCGTCGACAAGGGGTTCCCCTACCCTCTGATCATCAACGCGGGCCTCAAGGGCCCCGCCGTCTCGGCTCTGGCCGCTCGCACCTCGGGCGCCGTCGGCTTTGTGGACGATCTGATCCCCCATCTCGAGTCCGTTGCCACTGACGCCCCGGCGGTTCACCGTTTCCAACTGGTCGCGGACGAACGGCTCCGCCCCCATGCACCTTCCGCTCCTGAACGCCACGCGCGGCTCGATGATTGGCCGGCTCTGGGCGCGGCGATCGGCGTGACCCTGGGCATCGCGCCCTCCTAGATGAGCGTTCTGTGCCGAAACTGCGCGCGATGGGGAGCGCCCGGCGCACACGAGTGCGAGGATTGCGGATCGGCGAGGCTGATCGCCCATCCCGAACTTGCCAGTCTGACTATCGCCCACATCGATTGCGACGCCTTCTATGCCTCGGTGGAGAAGCGCGACCGGCCCGAGTTGCGCGATAGGCCGGTGATCGTAGGGGGCGGGCGGCGAGGCGTCGTGACAACCGCCTGCTATGTCGCCCGGCTTTCCGGCGTTCGCTCGGCGATGCCGATGTTGAAGGCGCTTCGGCTTTGTCCAGAGGCGGTCGTGCTGGCGCCCGATTTCAAGAAGTACAGCGCCGAAAGCCGCCGCATCTTCGCGCTGGCGCGTACGCTCACGCCGCTGGTGCAGACCCTGTCGCTGGACGAGGCCTGGCTCGACCTTTCCGGCACGGAGCGCCTGCACGGAGCGCCGCCGGCGGTCGTCCTGATCAAGCTGCAGGCACGGATCGAACAGGAAATTGGCATCGGCGTATCCATCGGTCTCGGCCCCAACGGTTTTCTGGCCAAGATCGCGTCGGATCTCGAGAAACCTCGCGGCTTCGTCGCCATCGGAGCGGCCGAGGCGGCGTCCTTTCTGGCGCCGCGCTCGGTGTCACTCCTACCCGGCGTCGGCGGCGTGTTCGCGCGCGCGCTGGCTGCGAGCGGCCTTGTCACGATCGGCGACATCGCCCGCGCCGATCCTAAGGCCCTGGCGCGGGAGCATGGAGAGCGCGGGCTGGAGCTCGCGCGGCTCGCACGCGGCGACGACGAACGACCGGTCAACCCGTCGCTGGCTCGCAAAAGCATCAGCGCCGAAACCACCTTCGAACACGACGTGAGGGATTTCCAGGTCCTCGAGGACCGATTGCTGCCCCTGTGTGAACGGGTTGCGCAGCGGGCTCGGGCCGAATCGGTGATGGGCGCGGTGGTCACGCTCAAGCTCAGGCGCGCGGACTTCAAGATCGCGACCCGGCGCTCGACCCTGTCCCAGGCGACGCAAACCACGCGAACCCTGGCCTCAACGGCGCGCAATCTGCTGCGAGCGGAAGCGCGAGGCGGCTACTATCGTCTGATCGGCGTCGGCCTGTCGAATCTTGTGGACAGCAGGTTGGGCGCCGCCGATCTTTTCACCGACGAGGAAGCGCGAACCCTGGCGGGCGAGCGAGTGGTGGATCGGTTGCGCGCGAGGTTTGGAGCAGAGGCGGTGGTGAGAGGCCGAAGCCTGACTCGAACGGGGTCTCGGCGAGGGGTCGATGATGGCGGGGCTTGAACCGCCCTTCCAATGGGAGGAACATTCCATATCTAATTGGCCATGGGGGTGTCCTTCCCCCTCGTCGGAGAGGTGTCTTGGCTGACAAGCAGCAGGGTGGTGAAGTCATTGGAACGGGGACGGCCGTCGTCACCCAGACAAAGACCAAGACCCAAAAACCGGCGATGTACCGGGTGCTGATTCTTAACGATGACTACACGCCGATGGAGTTCGTTACCTACGTGCTGGAGAGGTTCTTCAACAAATCTCGTGAGAGTGCTGTGAGGATCATGCTCCACGTGCATCAGAACGGCGTCGGCGTTTGTGGGGTGTTTACATACGAAGTCGCGGAGACGAAGGTCGCTCAGGTCATCGAGGCGGCCAGGCGCCATCAGCACCCGCTCCAGTGCACCATGGAAAAGGATTGAGAGGCCCCCCTTGCCGTCGTTCTCGCGTAATCTGGAAGAATCCCTGCATCGAGCGGTCGCTTACGCGACCCAGCGAAAGCACGAATATGCCACGCTCGAACACCTGCTGCTGTCGCTGATCGACGATACCGACGCGGCCGCCGTGATGCGGGCGTGCGACGTTGACCTGCCGGCTCTGAAAAAGAGCCTGACGCACTACGTCGACACGGAACTCAAGTCCCTGGTCGTGGACGACGGCGAGGACGCCAAGCCCACCGCGGGCTTCCAGCGCGTGATCCAGCGCGCTGTGATCCACGTGCAGTCCTCGGGACGCGACGATGTGACAGGGGCCAACGTTCTGGTCGCCGTGTTTTCAGAGCGCGAGAGTCACGCGGCCTACTTCCTGCAACAGCAGGAGATGACACGCTACGACGCGGTTAATTTCATCGCCCACGGCATTGCCAAGAAAGCCGGCGCGTCGGAGACCCGCCCCGCCAAGGGCGCGCCTGACGAAGAGGAGAAGCCCGCGGTCAAGACCGGGGGCGAGGCGCTCGAGGCCTATTGCATCAACCTCAATGACAAGGCGCGGCAGGGGAAGGTCGATCCCCTGATCGGGCGCACGAACGAAGTCGAACGCTGCATCCAGATTCTTTGCCGCCGCACCAAGAACAACCCCCTGCTCGTCGGCGATCCCGGGGTCGGCAAGACGGCCATCGCGGAGGGATTGGCGCGCAAGATCGTCGGCCACCAAGTGCCCGACGTCCTGGCCAAGGCGACCATTTTCAGCCTCGACATGGGCTCGCTGCTGGCCGGCACCCGCTACCGCGGCGACTTTGAGGAACGCGTCAAGCAGGTGATCAAAGAGCTCGAACACCACGACAACGCGATCTTGTTCATCGACGAAATTCACACGGTCATTGGCGCTGGCGCTACCAGCGGCGGGGCCATGGACGCCTCGAACCTGCTCAAGCCTGCCCTCGCCTCCGGCACCCTTCGGTGCATGGGCTCGACCACTTACAAAGAGTTTCGCCAGCACTTCGAGAAAGATCGCGCGCTCGTCCGCCGCTTCCAGAAAATAGACGTGAACGAACCCTCGGTGGACGACACGATCAAGATCTTGAAAGGTCTGAAAAGCTACTACGAAGAGTTTCACAAACTGAAATATACAGCCGAGGCAGTCCGGGCGGCGGTGGAGCTCTCCAGCAAATACATCACCGATCGGAAGCTGCCCGACAAGGCGATCGACGTGATCGATGAAGCGGGTGCTTCGCAAATGCTGCTTCCCGAGGCCCGGCGCAAAAAAGTGATCGGGCTCAAGGAGGTGGAAGCCGTCGTAGCCAAGATCGCCCGCATCCCGCCAAAGTCGGTGTCCAAGTCAGACACCGAAGCCCTGCGTCAACTCGAGGCGGATCTGACCGGCGCGGTGTTCGGTCAGGCCGAGGCGATCAAGCAACTTTCCTCGGCCATGAAGATGGCGAGGGCCGGACTTCGGGACGCCAACAAGCCGATCGGCTCATATCTGTTCTCCGGGCCGACCGGAACCGGCAAGACCGAGACGGCGCGCCAGCTGGCTCACACGCTCGGTATTGAGCTCCTGCGCTTCGACATGAGCGAGTACATGGAGCGCCACACGGTCAGCCGCCTGATCGGCGCGCCGCCGGGCTACGTCGGTTTCGACCAGGGCGGTCTGCTCACCGACGCGGTCGATCAGCACCCGCATTCGGTGGTTCTGCTCGACGAGATCGAGAAGGCGCATCCGGACGTATTCAACATCTTGTTGCAGGTCATGGATCATGGCGTCCTAACCGATGCCAATGGCAAGAAAGTGGATTTCAGGAACGTGATCCTGATCATGACCACCAACGCCGGTGCCTCTGACGCCCAACGCAACTCGATCGGATTTGGGCGCGGCAAGATGGAGGGTCAGGACGAGGAGGCGATCAAGAAGCTGTTCACGCCGGAATTCCGCAATCGGCTGGACGCCGTGGTTGGCTTCCAGCCGCTCACGCCGGAGGTGATCCGGATGGTGGTGCAGAAGTTCATTTTGCAACTGGAGGCTCAGCTGGCCGACCGACACGTCACTATCGAGACGTCCGACGAGGCGATCGATTGGCTGGCCAAGAACGGTTTCGACGAACTCTATGGGGCTCGCCCGCTCGGCCGCGTAATCCAGGAGCAGATCAAGCGCCCGCTCGCCGACGACATCCTGTTTGGCCGCCTCGCCAAGGGTGGGCACGTTAAGGTCGGCCTGAAGGACGGCAAGCTCACGTTCACGTTCGATGAGAAGGCGTCGCAATCGATCACGCCCGGCGGCGAGGCCGAAGCTCCGGAACCAGCCCTGGCGGAATAATCGGTCAGGCCGCCATGCGGTCGGCGATCTGGGCGGCCAGGGCGCGCAGTTCGGCGGGGTCGGCCATTCCTTGCCCGTGACCGGCGAGAGCCACGCCGTCCCAACGCGGGATGATGTGCACGTGAAGGTGAAAGATCGTCTGCCCGGCCGCCGTCCCGTTCAATTGGCTGACCATGATGCCGGCGGGATCGAGGGCCGCGCGCACGGCGCGGGCGACCCGCCGCGCCGTCTCGCTCACCGCGGCCCATTCGGTTGAGTTCGTCTCCAGCAGGTTTCGCGCGCGTGATCGCTTGTGAATCACCAGCGTGTGGCCGCGCGCCTGGGGAAAGGCGTCCATCAGGGCGAGGGTGTCATCATCCTCGAACACTCTTGCCGCGGGAATTTCACCGCGGACGATGCGCGCGAAGACGTTGTCGTCGGCGTATTGACCCTCGAGGCTCATGGCCTGCAATCTTCTCCGAATAGCACTTTTCTATCAAATGCCGAAGTGCGGGGCCATGAAAGACGCCAACCTCACGGAGCGGCAGCAGAAATGGTTCGCCTCGGTCCGCGACAGCCTGGAACGCGACTCGGGTAAGACACTCGCCGAATGGGTGGCCATCGCTCACACTTGTTCGGAGACCGGCCATCGCGCCCGGCTCAAGTGGTTCAAGGAGGAGCACGGCCTGATGCAAAACCGCGCTTCGCACGTGTTGAGTGAAGCCTTCGGCTCCCTGTCGGCGTGGAAAGAGCCGCTGGCCCTCGTCGACGCCCTTTGGGTCAACCGGCATGCACGGGACATCTATGAAGCCATCGACGCGCTGGCGATGCAGCTGGACGGCGCCGTGCGCACTTCGCGCAAGGGCTTCGGCGCCTGGTCGCGCAGGGTGCAGTTCGCCGCTTTGAAGCCTGCCGGCCCGGGCGGACGCAGCGCTGTGCTGGGGCTCGCGGTCGATCCTGACGCCGCGCCGGGGCTCAGTCCTCGCGGCGCGGCGCCCTGGTCGGATCGCCTTCTCTCTCGTGTGGATCTCGCAGCGGCAGGCAACGTCGATGCCGCCATCGCATGCCTGATGAGGGCCGCCTGGGAGAGGTCTTGACGTCTTAGTGCGCCAAGCGGTCAGGCCGTGACCACACACCTAGACGCCAGAGGACGTCGCCGACCGCTCGTGGCAGTTTTTTCTTTGTCGGCGACTGAACCTTCCCAGGCTAGGCGGCCATTGACCCGCAGGGGCGAGCTCGCTGGGACGCACGCCACAACCTAAGGGAAATGCGCGTGCGTATCTCAAGGCTCTGTTCCACTGCGATTCTGGCCGCGCTGGCGACCGCTCTGATCGGCGCGCAGACCACGCCCGCGGCGGCGACCACGTTCAGGATTACGCGGCTTGTATCGGACGGCTCGGTCCATGCCAGGACGATCGACCCCTCCCTGGTGAACCCTTGGGGCATGTCGTTTTCACCAACCGGCCCTTTCTGGGTGTCGGACAACGCGACCGGCGTCAGCACTCTCTACAATGGCGCGGGCGGGAAAATCCCGCTGACCGTCGACATACCGCCGCCGGCCACCGCGTCTGGCCACGGGACGCCGACTGGGCAGGTGTTCAACGGGTCGCCCGGTGAGTTTCAGGTAAGCGCCGGCGGCAAGACCGGGGCCTCGGCGTTTCTGTTCGCGACCGAAGACGGAACGATCTCGGGCTGGGCGCCCAGCGTGGATTTCACCCACGCGATTAACGCGGTCGATCGTCCGAACGCCGTCTACAAGGGTCTCGCGATCGGATCGACCGGGGGCGCCGACTATATCTATGCCGCCAACTTCAACAGCGGCTCGGTCGAGATGTACGACAGCGGTTTTGGCTTGGTGAAAACCTTCACCGATCCGACCGTCGCCGCCGGCTATGCGCCTTTCAACGTCCAGACCCTCGGCGACACGCTCTACGTCACCTTCGCCCAACAGGATGCCGCCAAGCACGATGACGTCGGCGGAGCGGGCGCCGGCTATGTAGACGCGTTCAGCCTCGACGGCGTGTTCGAGCGCCGAATCGTATCGCAAGGGGGAGCGATCAATTCTCCCTGGGGCCTGGACATCGCTCCGCCAGCTTCCGCGATTTCGCCGGCGATCTGCTGGTGGGCAATTTCGGCGATGGCACCATCAGCGCCTTCGACCCGATCACCGGGGCCTTCAAGGGCGAACTCCTGGGCATCGACGGAAAGCCCATCGTGCTGGGCGACCTGTAGGGCCTGATCACCGGCAACGGCGCCGCCGGAGGCAGCGCGGACAGCGTCTATTTCACCGCCGGTCTCAGCGATGAAGCGCACGGCCTGTTCGGCAGCCTCACCGCGGTCCCAGAACCCTCGACCTGGGCGATTGTGATCCTGGGCATGTTCGGCGCCGGCGCGGCCCTGCGCCGTCGTCACGCCGCCATTGCGATGGCGGGCGCCAAAGGGGCATAGGCGCGCGATCAGGGGAATTTCGGCGCCGCGAGCAGACCCGGCTCGAACCCTCCGAAGCCGCCTCGGTTGTCGTACAGTAGCGAAGCCGGGGCAATCACGGCCGCCGCTGACGCCCCTGAAGCGCCGACGACGTAGCGGATCACCTCGGAGCCGGTCCAAACGCCGGCGGCCTTGGTGATCGTCACTGAAAGACCATCCGCGCCGATCGCCGCCGTCGCGAAGCCGCTGTTGTCAACCAGGGCGCCGAGGCCCGCCCCCGTGCCGACATACCACTCGTCGAGCGCCGCCGGATCACCGGGCGTGACGATCGAAAGCCCAGGCACGATGTAGGAGACGGGCACGGTGCAGACATTGCCCAGGAAGCTCGGCTGTCCCCACTCGGGCCCCCGGTTGCAGGTCCGGTCTCCCAGGAAGGCCGCCTGCCAGTCGCACGCGATTCGGCGACCCAGACGCCGCCCGCCCTGGTCAGAAAAATCCTCGTGCGGCGATCCGGTGGCGCTGGCTACGGTGTCGTCGAAATACCAGGCGCTCGCCAAGGCGAACGGCAGGGCGGCCGAACCGCCAGGCCAAAGCGACTTCTGGGCTTGGCGGACGATGTCCAGGGAGCACAGCCGCTGGCTGTAGCTGGCGCCGGTTTCGCGCCCCTTGGGGGCCACGACCATCGGCGGCGCGGCACAGCCGGCATCGATCGACAGCCCTGGAGCAATATAGCCGGGGAAGTGCGGGCCTCCGGTCATCATCTCTTGCAGAAGCCCAAGCTTCGCCGTGAGGTTGGCGGCGGTCCCAGCTACTGTATTGGAGTCCGTCAGATTGGCTGTGATCCACCAATGCCAGGCGAACGACCAGCCATAGCGCAGTCCGACGCGACCAACCTGGTCGATCGCCTCGCGGACGCCACATCCGTCGATGTAGGCCGTCTTGGACTTGTAGCTGGCGGCGAGAGTCTCCTGTTTGATCGTCCAGGTGGCTGTGTAGCCCTGAATGTCCGGGGGCGTTGCGAACGCGAGCCGGACCACTCCGGTCAGATAGTCGATCGAGCCGCTCGCGCCGTTGTCGCCGGTCAGGACGCCGATGCAGGTGGAGGAGTCGGCGTAGCCGGCGAACACGTCTCGTACCACCACGGGCGCGCCGGCGTTTGGGAAGGCCAGGGTGACTGAGCCCGGCTGCACGCCGTTTATCCAGCGACCGTGGAGGATGAACCCTGGCGTGCCGAATTTCGCCCTGACGTCGCCGGCGCCGATCGCCAAACTCGTGGCATAGGGCGCCTCCGCCGATCCCGCGCCGGCAAGAGTCGGCGCCAGAGTGAAGGTCTGGCCATCCAGCAGGGACGCATCCATTGGCGTGCCAGATCGTGTGAGCATCACGAGCATCACCGAGCAGTTCAGCTTCTTGATCAGATCCGAGCAGGCCTGCACCATGCCGTCGCCTGGGATACCGATCCCCAGCATGATCTGCGGGCGCACGGCCCCGGTCGGGCTCCGACGTTCTTGCGTGCCCGAGCTGGTGAGGGATACTGCGTCCACCCAGCTCGCCCAAGGACCGGAATACGCCCCGGGCATCGGCAGGCTATGCCCGGAGTTCCCGCCGTAGTTGTCGGAATCTACAGAGGCGCCGGAGTTTATCCAGGCATTGAGAATGTTGCACTCCGACTGGCCAAGAATCGGGATCACGACGCCGACGTCCATGATGTCCCCGTCGAGCAGAGTCGAGGCGGTGTTGCCAGAGGCGACGACAACCTGGCGATAGAAGGGCTTTCCCCCAACGGAGCGAATGGCCACGCTGTAGAGCCCGGTATCCGAAGCGGTGACCTGCACGGGGTCCGAAGGTTCGGCGCCGATGTAGTTGAGCTGGCAAGTCACGAGCGATCCGGGGGGAGCGGCCCCCTCGAACCACACGTTCCCGTCGCGCGCGCCGCAGGCCATGGGGAACACATGATGCGCTCCTAGTCGACGAAGCGTCACAGCCGCCGACGCTATGATCGGCGCAGCCGCCGTGACATTTGCCCCGACTATCCTAGCGGAAGCACCGACCCGGGCCGGTAGACTGCCTTCGCCGATCTGGGCGAAGTCAAGCTCGTTCCAATAGATGAGCGCCCCGGACCCCAGCAGCGTGGTTACCGAATCGATGCTCGATGCCCCGCTCGCGATCGCCTGCGCTTGGGTCACAGTGGGAAACGGCGCGTCCCAAACGGCGAACCGGCCCACGCAGCCACCGAATCCAAGGGCGTCGGAGCCCACGGCGGCGGACCCCATCGCGCCTATCTGATCGAACATAGCCTTGTCGGTTGCGCGGCCGGCACGCAAACCCTGCGGCGATTGCGCCGTTTGGATCGACGCATCGGCGAGGTTCACGACGATCATCTCGCCAAAGTCCGACCCTCCAATCCGGTGTATGCCGAAGAACAGGGCGTAGTCCGTGTCTGGCGCGACAACGATACTGGTCGCGGCGCCCAGCTTCGTCTGTGGCCATAGTTGGTAGGCGCCGTTCTTGCGTTGGCACTGTAGCCGGCCAGCAACGGGAGACACGTCCTGCCCGGAGGTTGCGGACCCCACCAGATGCCCCGGGCTGTCGAAGTACAGCGCCCCGCCGTTGGCGACGCCGGTCAGCTTGCCGCCGCGCACGCCAAGCAGCGTCTCTTGCCGCGCCTGTGAGGCGCAAACGGCCGCGGTGCGGAAGAACAATACGAGCCAATGATCGCCGCTGGCTGGAATGTTGGCGTAGTTGGCGGGCAATTGAACCGCACGATAAAGGTCAGGTCCCAGCGCCCCGGATCTGAGCCCCAGCGCCCGACTGCCGGTGCTCCCTCCGGAAAACACCAGGGCGTTGTTTTCTGGTCCAAGCCTCAGCCCCAGCGGCGTGTCGCTGACCGTGTCTTCGGCGGCGAGGCTGGCGCCAGCAGCCCGACCTGGCTTTGACCTCGCCAGCAGATGATAGCCCCCGACACTAGAGACGCCTGTACCCGCGAGTCCCAGGCTCGCCAATAACACCGATCGCCGATCCCAGATCACCACTCTTCGCCCGCCCGGCCAGTAATGATTATTGCTCAACCCTGCGCTAACATGGCTTGGGCGGGCGGGCTCCCGCTACCCGCCTAACGCGCGTGCGCCCTATTGACGCGGCGCTGACGCGTTGGGCGATCAGTTCGGCGCGGCTTGTTTGAAGGGCGAATACTCCTCGGCCAGCCAGTCCATCTCGCCCTGCACCGCGCGCCGCTCTTCCTCCAGAAAGCGGGCCACCGGCGTCCTCAGGGCCCGATCGGCGATGTAGTGGGCGGAGAATACCGGGCTGGGAAGATAGCCGCGGGCGATCTTGTGTTGCCCCTGCGCGCCCGCCTCGACCCGGGCCAGACCTTTCTGGATCGCGAAATCGATCGCCTGATAGTAGCAGAGCTCGAAATGGAGGAATGGCACGTCCTCGAGGCAGCCCCAGTTGCGCCCGTAGAGACAGTCGCCGCCGATCAGGTTCAACGCCCCGGCGATCCAAGCGCCGCCGCGTCGCGCCATCACAAGCAACACCCGGTCGGCCATCCGCTCGCTGAGCAGTGAGAAGAACCGCCGGTTGAGGTAGGGCGTGCCCCATTTTCGCGAGCCGGTGTCCATGTAGAAGCCGAAGAAAGCGTCCCAGTGCGACTCGGTCAGATCGGCGCCGCTCAACGCCTCGATCTGAAGGCCCGCCACGGCGTCTCGCCGCTCGCGCCGGATTGTCTTGCGCCGGCCTGACGACAGCGCGGCCAGGAAATCCGCAAAATCGCTATATCCGTTATTGAACCAGTGATATTGTTGGTTCTGGCGCAGCAGAAGCCCCTGTTCGCCCATCAACTGCCATTCCGCCTCGAGCGGAAAGTTCACGCCGACCCCCGAGGCCCCGAACCGCTTGCAGAGGCCAAGCGCGCCTTGGAGCAGCATGACCTGCGCGGCCGGCGCATCTACGTCCTGACGTACGATCAGGCGCGGTCCGGTCACCGGCGAGAATGGAGAGGCGCCCACCAGCTTGGGATAGTAACGTCCGCCGGCCCGTTCATAGGCGTCCGCCCAGGCATGATCGAAAATGTACTCTCCCTGGCTGTGGCCTTTGAGATAGAGCGGCATGACCGCCGCGACCGCGCCCTGGTCGTCTTTCACCACTAGATGCTGCGGCGCCCAGCCGGTCCGTTCGACAGCGCAACCGGCCTCCTCGAGGCAGTTGAGGAAATCATGCGAAACAAAAGGATTGGCGTGATATCGCGGCGCCGCCGCGCAGGCGTCCCACGCGAGGCGATCGATTTCGGCGATCCGGCGGTGGATGTGGACGTCGGGCGAAAGCGCCCTCACGCGGCGAAGCCCTCGAAGATGATGTTGTCGCAATGGGCTTTCAAAGGCGCCCATTGCGCCGGCTCGCGAACGGTCCAGGCGATGACGGGCATCCCAGAGGCGCGCAGCTCGGCCGCCCGGGCGCCGGGCGCCGTATCGAGGCTCAGGGCCAGGAAATGGGGCTTGGCGATCGAGACGTGTTCGAGCCTGGCGAAAGACTTGCGCAATTCCGGGGCGAGATGGCGGGCCTCCGCGTCGCGGTAGGCATAGCTATCCAACCCCCGCAGCACCTGCGGGTGGTGATTCGCGAACCAGGCGTGCGAATAGGGATTGAATCCGATCACGCATGTCGGCCCGTTGTGATCGATCAGCACCTCGTGCACCCGCCGCTCGAGCGGACCGACATCGCCGAAGGCCGACTTTATCTCGATGTGAACCATGGCCTTGTGGCCCACCAGCGCCAGGGCGTCGGCGAGGGTAGGTATGGTCTCGTCGGCGCTCCCGAGCGAGAGCGTTGCCAGTTCGCTTGCCGTGTGATCAGCGATACGGCCCTCGATGCCGGTCATACGCTTCAGGGAACCGTCGTGGAATACGACCGCCTCGCCGTCAGCAGTCAGTTGTACGTCCAGTTCGATCCCATAGCCGGCGGCGCAGGCCGCCTGGAAGGCGCCGAGCGAATTCTCCGGGTAGCCGTCGGGTGACCACAGGCCGCGATGGGCGATCGGCGGGCCGAACAGCCTCTCCCACGCTTCGCCAAAACGCTCCCGCCCCCCCATCGCGTTCACGTTGTCTCGAACACCGCATCGACCTCCACAGCGAAGTTGAGAGGCAGGCGATAGACCCCCACGGCAGAGCGCGCATGACGGCCGAGGTCTCCGAATACCTCCACCATCAGATCCGAGCAGCCGTTGACGACCCTGGGAATATCAAAGAATGACACCCCCGCTTGGACGAACCCTCCCAGCTTCACGATCCTCGACACTCGCGCAAGATCGCCATCGCAAGCGGCGTTCATCTGGGAGACCAGATTGATCGCGCAAAGACGCGCGGCCGCCTGGCCGGTCGCGAGATCGAGATCCTCGCCTACCACCCCACGGATGCCACCGTTCGCGTCCAGCGACACCTGGCCCGATACGTGCACCAGGGCCCCGCAACGCACGAACGGCACATAGTTGGCGACAGGAGCTACGGGCGTCGGCAGGACGATTCCGAGGTCGCGCAATCGTTTTTCCGGCGGGCTCATGCCTCCTGATAGCGCGACCCTGCCCACGGCGAAAGCAAAAGGCCCGGACCTTGCGAGGGCCCGGGCCTGATGATCCTGGAACCGCCGCGAGGCGGCCGTAGGGGAACTAGCGGGCGGCTTGGATGCGCTCGACCAGGGCAGTGACGCGCTCGTTGAGCGGCGAAACCGAATCCTTCACCGATGCGGAGACCATCTCGGCCATCTTGCTCATCTCGGCCACGTAGGCTTCAAACGCGGTCTTGGCGAAGCTGGTCTGCAATTCCACTACTTCCTGCACGCTCTTGGCGGCCGACAGGGTCTTGGCCGCAGCGACCTGATCCTCCATCGCCTTCTTGGAGAAGGCCATGGCGTGAGCGCCGAGGGTCTCAACGCCCTTGGTGGCGGCGGTGACCGACGCGACGACCGCTTCGAGGTTCTTCTTGGAATGGGCGTTCATTTCGGCGATCGCGCCCAAGGACTTTTCTACGGTGTCCTTGAAAGCCTTGTTGCCGGCGGCGGCGAAGTTTTCGGCCGAGGGCGTGGTGGTTTCGGTCATGTCCATGGGAGAGGGTCCTGCAGTTTGGGAATTCGGAGGAGGTGGTCGGTGCCTGTCTCATGCTGCACCGCAGCAGTCAAGTGGAAATTGTGCAGTGCACCATTGCCATCACGATCGCGCGATCGGCCCGCGACAATTGGTTCCCTTCCGGCGGCGTTTACCTTAGCGCAAGGATGATGAACTCATGGTAGACGGAGTTCATCGCTGGCGTCGGTAGCGGCGTCGCTCGTCCAACGATCCTGGAGCCGCCTTTTGTTCAAGCCCGCCCCTCGTATCGCGCGCCTAGTCTCCGCGCTTTTGCTCGCCGGCGCCGCGTTGTTGCCCGCCAAGGCGGCGTTCGCACAGAGCCGCTACCTTCAGGTGGCTGGCGGCGAGCCTAAGTATACGGCCATCGTCATGGACGCGCACAGCGGCGAGATTCTATATTCTCAACGCGCCGACAGCCCGCGCTATCCCGCCTCAGTGACCAAGGTGATGACGTTCTATCTCACCTTCGAAGCTCTGGCGTCCGGGCGCCTGCACCTGAACGACATGATCGTGGTCTCCCCCCTCGCGGCGGCTCAACCGGCCACCAAGCTTGGCCTTCGCGCCGGCGAAACCATCAGCGTGGAAGATGCGATGCACGCGATGGCCGTGCATTCCGCCAACGACATGGCGATGGCCCTGGCGGAACGAATCGGCGGCACCGAAGCGCGCTTCGCCTCCATGATGACGCTCAAGGCGCAGCAATTGGGCATGGTCAATTCCCGCTATGTCAATCCCAATGGCCTGCCAGACAGTCGACAAATCTCTTCGGCGCATGATATAGCGATATTGACGCGCGCGATCCTCAGAGATTATCCGCAATACTACGGCTTCTTCAGCCAAGAGCAGTTCTCTTACCGCGGCAAGACCATGTACAATACCAATCACTTGCTCGGCAAAATGCCGGGAGTGGATGGTCTCAAGACCGGTTTCACCAACGCCGCGGGCTTCAACCTCGACGCCTCGGCGATGCGCAATGGCAACCGGCTGATCGCGGTGGTGATGGGCAGTTCCTCCGGCGCGGTGCGAAACGCGAACGTCGAAGGCTTGCTGCTGACGGGCTTCGACATCATGGAACGGCGCGCGCACGGCGAACGGATCCTCATGACCCAAAATCTATTTGAGGCGCCGAGCGGTCTTGCCCTCTCCTCTGCCCGCCCGCCAGCCTGGCAGGGCGAAGGCGACGCCGATCCAATCGGCCTGGTGCTGACGCGGACCACCGACCGTCCGGCGGTGATCAGGTTGTCGGCCACCGCGCCGGCCGTCGCGGCCCCGGCAAGCGAGCTGCGGCACTGGTGGGTTCAGGTCGGCGCCTTCCGTAGCCGTCGCGAGGCAAAGGCTCAGGTCGAGGAAGTGGCGCGGCGATTCGCGCGCCTGTTCGAAGACGCGGAGGGCATGGTCGATGGCGGCGGACGAGCCTACCGCGCGCGGTTCTCCGGATTCACCCAGACCGCCGCTCGGGAAGCTTGCTCAGCGGTTCGCAGTCGCGGCGTCGCCTGCGCGGTCGGCGGCCCCGCCTGAGCCCGTATCAGCCTTTCACCAATCGTTCACGGGCGGCGTTGAGCTGGGCGGCCAGGCCGGTGGATCCGCCGTGGTCGGGATGAGCGCGGAGCATCAGCCGGCGATAGGCCGTCTCGATCTCCGCCCTTCCGGCGTCGGGTCGAACGCCTAGAACCGACCTCGCTTCGCCCAGGCCCATGGCCTGCGTCGACGAGCCTCCGTCGCCCACCGGCCGCCGCGCGGCCGTCTGGCCGAGGAAGGCTGACAGAGCAAGCAGGCCGAGCGCGACGATCCAGCCGCCGCGCAATCCCGCCACGACGGCGCCGGCGGCGGCCAGGGCCGAAATCAGAGCGGACCCCAACCTCAGTTCGGTGCGCAGTGGCCGGGCCTGGCGTCCGGCCCACACCAGAACCGCCAAGACCGCCGCGCCGATCCCGACGAACAGCATCCTGGATGTTATTCGGCCGCGGCCGCGACGTCGGCGACCAGATCCAGATCTTGCATCAGAATGCGCAGTTCCTGGCGCGCGGAGACGTGGCTCAGGGAGACCTGCACCGGGCGGACCGTTCTGGACAGGTCGCTAACGGTCAGCCCGAACGGGAACAGCTCGCGATAGATCACCCGATCCCTCAGGCCGACAATCGGCCGAAAGCCCACCCGACGCGCGAGGCTGGCAAGGCGGTCGTCGACGCGGCGCCGATTGCGTGCCTCCACGGAGGCCAGGCGATTTCGCAACACGACCCAGTCGATGGACCCACCTCCATCGACCGCCCGCGCCTTGCGCGCCTCCCACACAGAGAGCGCATAGACACTGGGCCGAACAACCTCGAGACTGACTGGATCGACCACCCCCAGAACGTCGAAATCGACGAAGCTGTCGTTCATAGGGGTGACGACGAGGTGGGCGGCGCGGTGAGCGGCGCGGGAAAGCGGCGTGTCGGCGCCAGGTGTGTCGATGACGATGAAGTCCGCCGCGATGCGCGTCGCGGCCGCCAGAGCCGCCTCGTCGGCGACCACCGGCGAGGGACACGGCAGCGGCAATTCGGCCCCATTTGCCTTCGACCACGCGACGCGGTTGGCGAAGAAATGGTCGGTCGATCGCTGGCGCACATCAAGGTCGATCACCGCCACGCGGGCGCCCTCATGCAGCAGGGCCACCGCAAGGTGCGTCGCCACCGTGGACTTGCCGGCTCCGCCCTTCTCGTTGCCGACCACGATGATGCGGGCGTGCGACACGTGAGGCTCCCGATTCGACCGCGCCGAAGCGGCGCGACTCTGCTGGCGCCTCGATTGCGGCACGCCGCCGACCAGCGCAAGTGGTCTGGACCCGGAGAGCGCCAAGGGTCATAAGCCCGGCCGCACGGGGCTTGGGCATGAATCTCCTCCCGATCGTCCGCAGTCCATCGGAGCTGCGCGCTCGCCTCAGCGGATGGAGCGGCCGTGTCGCCCTGGTCCCCACGATGGGAGCTCTGCACGCGGGTCACCTGTCGCTGGTGCGCCTGGCGCTGGCGAAGGCCGATCGCGTTGTCGTCAGCCTCTTCGTCAATCCCGCTCAGTTCGGGCCCCAGGAGGATTTTGACGCCTATCCCCGCGATGAAGGGCGTGACGCCGTCCTCCTCGCCGGCGCAGGGGCCGATCTGCTCTATGCGCCGACCGGCCAGGCGATGTATCCGCCCGGCTTCGCCACCTCCGTGAGCGTGGCCGATGTGTCCGAGCCGCTCGAAGGCGTGGTGCGCCCAGGCCATTTCGCCGGTGTGGCCACAGTGGTGGCCAAGCTTTTGATCCAGAG
>JBBRQK010000010.1:0-159732 GCA_038226475.1 Caulobacterales bacterium
AATAGCCGTTGGCGCCGAAGATGCGCATGGCCTCGGTGGCGACCTCGAACGCGGTCTCGGACGCGAAATACTTCGCCATGCCGGCCTCGTAGTCGACCCGGCCGCCCTTGTCGTATTCCCGGGCGGCGTCCTCGACCAAGAGTTCCGCGGCGCGCGTCTTGCAGGCCATCTCGCCGAGCTTGAGCTGGATCGCCTGGTGCTCGGAGATCGGCTTGCCCATGGTCTTGCGCATCTGGGCATAGCGGACACTCTCGGAGAGGGCGCGCTGGGCGATACCGACGCCGCGCGCGGCGACATTGACCCGGCCGATCTCCAGCCCGCCGGTGGCCATCAGGAAGCCCCGGCCCTCCTCGCCGCCGACAAGGCTCAGTCCCGCGCCGCAGCGATAACACTCGAAGCTGATCTCGCCGGTGTCGATGCCGCGATAGCCGAGCTTCTTGAGGTGTCTGCCGCGCTTGACGCCGGGCAGCTCGGCCCCGGTCGTCATGTCTCGGGTCGGCACGATCAGCATGGTCATGCCGCGATGGCGCGGCTGGGCGTCGGGATCGGTCTTCACCAGCAGCGCGAGGATGTCGCCCTCCAGCGCGTTGGTGATCCACAGCTTGGCGCCGTCGACCACATAGTCGTCGCCGTCGCGCCGCGCGACGGTGCGGATGCCCTGGAGGTCGGTGCCGGCGTCGGCCTCGGTGAGGCCCAGGCCGCCCTTCAGTTCGCCGGTGGCGAAGCGGGGCAGCCAGTGGTCCTTCTGCGCCGGCGTGCCGAACTTCTGCACGATCAGGGCCATCATCAGGTGGCTGTTGAAGAAGCCGGTGAGGCTCATCCACTCCTGGGAAATGCGCGCGACGATCCGGCTGTAGGTCACCGCCGACAGGCCTAGCCCGCCGTACTCCGGCTCGATCAGCGCGCCGTAGAGGCCCATCTCGCACATGTCGGCGACCAGCTCGTGCGGATACTCGTCCGCCTGTTCGAACCGCGCAGCCACCGGGGCGACCTTTCTGGTTAGCCAGCGATCGATCGAATCGAGCAAAGCTCGCTCGTCGGCGTCGGATATAGCGTTGTGAATATTCATCTGGCGGGGATTCCTCGCGGCGGCACGGGGCTCAGTAGGTTCCCAAACGGTCTTCCACCGACTGACCGTGCGCCGGGATTAGCATATCGCGACGAAACGAGCAGATGGTCTCCGAGCGCTGATTCTTGCCCAGGGTGCGGATGGTGACGATTCCCTGCCCTGGGCGGCTTTTCGATTCGCGCTTGGCCAGAACTTCGCTCTCGGCATAGAGGGTGTCCCCGGCGAAAACCGGGCCACTAAATCGCACCTCGTCCATGCCCAGGTTGGCGATCGCCTTTTGTGAGCAGTCGGTCACACTCATCCCGATCAGCAGAGCGAGGGTGTAGGTGCTGACCACCAGATTGCGGCCGAACTCGCTGCCCTTGGCGTATTCGGCGTCGAAATGCAGCGGATGGGTGTTGAGCGTCAGCAGGGTGAAGAGGTGATTGTCCGATTCCAGGACGGTCTTTCCGGGCCGGTGTTCGTAAACATCGCCCTGATGGAAATCCTCGAAATAACGGCCGAACGTTTCGCGGTAGCGCTGGGGACCGATCTCGCGCCAGTTCTGCACCATGGCCTTCAGCTCCATTGCCCACCTAAATGCCCCGAGCCGCCGGCCGCGAGCAGGCCCTGACCGGGCACGTGGTTGATCTCGAGGCGGACGCCATCCGGATCCTCGAACAATACCGAGTAGTATCCCCGCGCCCATTCGTCGTCCTGAGGCGCGTGCACTATGGCAGCGCCGATGCTTATCAGGAACGCGTGCGCCTGCTCCACTTCTTCGCGCTCGCGAACGCGAAAGCAGATGTGGTGCAAACCTACGCGGTTCTGGTCGAAACGCTCGGTTGGAGCCCCGTTTGGCCGGGCGCGGACGCCGAATCCCGTGCGACCGCCGACGCAATAGTAGGTGCCCGCGGCATCCATCACCGGTTTCATTCCGAGGTAGGGCAGCAAATGTCCGTAGAAGTCCCGCGCCCGCGCGAAATCCCCGGCGGTGATGAAAACGTGTGCGACGCCGTTGACTTCCACCACCCCATCCCTGTTCGACACCACAACCCCTACGCCCACGGCCGAAGGCAGGGCAATCGGTCCGTGTCAAAATGATCGGCCCAGACGAGCAGCATCTACCGATCGGGTCGGACCCGGTCCTGTTCAGCTGGCAGGCTCAAGTCGTCTAGCTGTCCCCGCGCACATCGATCGGCGCCGGATTAAGCTTGCCGCCCACGAAGCGATAGGCCGCCCCTGCGAGGGCCGCGCCGACGATCGGCGCCACCCAGAACAGCCAGAGCTGTTGCAGCGCCCAGCCGCCTTCGAACAAAGCCGGCCCGAGGCTCCGCGCCGGGTTCACCGAAGTGTTTGTGACCGGGATACTGATAAGGTGGATCAAGGTCAGGCACAGTCCGATGGCAATCGGCGCGAATCCCTTGGGCGCGTTGCCGTGCGTTGACCCAAGGATGACGAAAAGGAAGCCGAATGTCATGACCAGTTCAGTCGCCGCACAGGCGATCAGCGTGTGGTGACCTGGTGAATGCTCGCCGTAGCCGTTTGAGGCGAAGCCTCTCGCCATACTGAAATCACGCTGACCGGTGGCGATCACATAAAGCACACCGGCGCCGGCCACGGCGCCGAGCACCTGGGCCAGCACGTAGGGAAGAACATCGCGGGCGGGAAAACGATTGCCCGCCCACAACCCCACGGTGACGGCGGGTTGAAATGCGCCCCTGATACGTGGCCGACGGCGTAGGCCATCGTCAGGACCGTCAGACCGAAACCAAGCGATACGCCCACGAATCCGATGCCCAACGCCGGGAAGGCTGCGGCCAGCACCGCAGAGCCTCAACCGCCCAACATCAGCCACGCCGTGCCGATGAACTCTGCCGCCAGTCGCTGACTCATTGTCATAGGATACCTGCCTGCGCCAATCTCAGAGGCGAGCACGGTCGCACGGCCCCCGCCCGCTTCAAAGCGTCGACGCCCCCATCCGCTTGCCCACCGACACAGTTTGTGGCACGAATAAGCCACGGGGCGGCATTTCACCTCGTGCAACCTGTCGTCTTAGGGGCAATCATGAAGTTCATCGCCGCCGCCGCCTTTGCGTCCGCGCTCACGATAGCAAGCACCGCTGGTGCCACGGCCTATATCGTCGACGCCTTCGCAAACTCATCCACTGGCGGCGTCGGAGTCGCCACCTTCGCGGTCACCACGGGCGAGCATTTCGTGGTGTCGGTCGATCCGAACGACCTGTGGAACGCGGGCGCGTTGCCTCGCTGGTCAAATGCCGACGGCCTCACTCACAACCTCTTTGCGACCGGCTCGGACGAGTCTGGTCAACCCGCCGGCACTCTGATCGGGTCGAATTTTGGGCAGTATACCCAAGGCAATCTCAGCGCCCCATACGGAACACTCGTCGGTGAGATCGGTGGCGTGTTTCAGGTGCTCGGCACAAGCTTTCACGGTACCGCATGGAATACCGGCACGCTTCAGCTGTTCTATTGGGACTCGAACTTCGACGATAACAGCCAGTTCATCACCGCCAACGTCTCTGTGCCCGAGCCCGCGACCTGGGCATTGATGCTGGTTGGCGTTGCTGGCCTGGGAGCGGCCCTACGCCGCCGCGCGGACCGCGCCACCGCCTGATATTACCGGGGCTCCGACGTCTCGGTCACACCGATCGTGCGGCCGGGCGCGCCAGCCGCGTCGAAGTAGGGCGTACCTGCGGCCTCCTGCCAGTCGAGCACTGTTGTAAAGCCATTGGCGGCGGGGGTCGATTTCAACACGTGGCGGGTGCTCGTGATCTGACCGCTGCCGCCGGCCAGGGCCTCCGTTAGCACTCGGCCCGTCGCCCTTCCCCTCCCGCCCAGATCTAGGCCCAGGATCGTGGCCACTGTGATCGCGAGGTCGGCGTTTCCGACGGGCGCCGTATCCTTGAATCCGGATTTGAAGTCGGGGCCGATAGCCGCCATGAAGTTGTGCGTATCCTGGCGGCCGAATGTTCCGTGCATGCCCTGGCCCTGCTGCAAATCGGTGTCGGCGACCTCGGCGCCGCAGAGTTCGGCGTCGGCGCAGCCCGTAGAAAAGCTTCTGAAGCTGACTACGATCGCCGGCACCGGCGTGAGCGCGGAGCCGGCCAGGCCGATGACGCTCAGGGGCAGCGCCCCCGGAGCTGGGCCCAGGTCGTCGCGCAGGAAGATAGCGCCTACATAATCTTCCGTGGTCAGGAAGCTCACCACCTTGGCTGCCAGCGCCCGGTCGCCGCCCGGAATATAGATCAGGTCGGAGCCGCCGTTGGCGGCGATCACTACCGTCGGCCGTGCGGCATCTGTGGCCAGGATCGAGGCCCCGCGCGGATGGAAGCCATACCCAAGCTCTACTTCCAGGCCGCTGCCGTCGAACAGCGAAAGCCCGAGCAACTTGGCCAAGTCGATCGCCAGAAATCCGGGCGGCAGGTAGCCTGGCACCACGTCGGGGAACGAGAGCCTGGCCGCCGCGCTCGATGCACTTTGGCGGGAGATCACGGAAAAACCATGGTCGGCGGTGACGATCACATCGGTGGTCGCCGCGAGTCCCTGGGCGGACAAGGCCTCGCGCAAGGCTTGAAGATCGTTCGACGCGTTGAAAATAGCGGCCAGGCTCGTCGGACCGTTGATGCCGGGAGTGAGCGTGTTCAGGCTGTCGCCCTGGGCGTGCTGCGTTCCGTCGGGGTCCCGCGACCAGAACACTAGCACAAATGGCTTGCCCGAGGCCTTGAACCTCGGCAGCAGCACCTTGGTGGCGACTGCGGTGAACCAGTCCTGTTGGCCGATATTGGCAACCTGTACGCCGGGCATGTTGTAGGCGCCGGGATAGGCGTTCAGGCCCCGATCGGGCGTCTGCGCCGGCAAACCCGCCGCCTTGATCGCCGCACTGACGTCGTCGGCGAGTTTCACCCCCTCGCCGCCGGCATAGCCCGTGGCGTCGTCGATGATGATCGTGCCCGCGCCGTCCCGCGCCGACACGTCCTGAATGGATACCGATCCTAACTTGCCGATCGCGGCGGTCTCGAAGCCCTTGGCCCGAGCGGCCGCCAGCACGCTTGTCTCGTTGAGATAATCGCCGCCGTAGCGGTCGTTCATCAGCCCCAGCATGACGTCGTCTTCCAGCGGCGCGATGGCCGAGGCGTATGGGGCGGCGAACGCTTTTTCGACATAGAGCACATTGCCGAAATCGCCTGTGTCTCCTGGCCGGTGGCCGGTCGCGATGGCGGCGGCGTTAGGGGTTGTGAGAGTGGGATAGGTCGAATGGCTATTGCTGAAGTCGACCCCCTGGTCGCGAACCGCAGCCATGGCCGGAGCGCTGGTCGGATCGACGATGGCGGAGCGAAGTCCATCGGCCACGAAGATGATGACGTTGCGCCGTGCGGCGACGGCCGGGCCAGAGCCGGTGGCTGCGACCGCAAGGATCGCAGCGGCGGCACATGCATGGGTGAACCGGGACTTGATCATAAAACTCCTGCGCGCTCGTCAGCTTGCGGGCTATCCGCCGTGACGAATACCGCCATGCTTCGATGAAGGTTTGACGACTCTAGTCCACGAGCCTCGCACCAGACGCCCTTGTTGGTCCACCAAAACCGCCGACTGAACGAGCGTTGAGCGACAGCCGCGGCGCGGAGCCTTAGGCTTTGCGAGCGGGTTGGACGCAGCCATAACGTGCCGCCCGCCCCAGAGACACGATGACTCATGCCCAATAAGCCCGCCAGTTTGCGAACAGTGATCGTCGCCTCGGCGACGGGCACCGCCTTCGAGTGGTATGATTTCTTCGTTTTCGGAACACTCACCCCGACGATCGCCAAGAATTTCTTTTCGGCCCTTGATCCCACCGCCGGCCTTCTGGCGGCACTGGCTCTCTTTGGCGCCGGCTTCTTCTTCAGACCGATCGGGGCGCTCATCTTCGGCCACCTCGGCGATCGTGTGGGCCGCAAGAGCGCGTTTCTGATCACGGTCTCGATGATGGGAGCGGCCACCTTCGCGATCGGCCTGCTGCCCACCTATTCTCAGGCCGGTCCGGTCGCCCCTGTGCTCCTGATCCTGATGCGAATTATCCAGGGCACGGCGCTCGGCGGTGAATACGGCGGCGCGGCGATCTATGTCGCCGAACACGCGCCGCTGAATCGTCGCGGATTTGCGACGGCATGGGTTCAGTCGTCGGCCGCCTTCGGCCTCGTCGGTGCGTTGGGCGTGATCCTCGTAGTGCGCAGCGCTTGGGGCGAGGCGCGCTTCACCGACGCCGGTTGGTTTGCGGGTTGGCGGCTACCATTTCTGTTGTCCGCCGCCCTTTTGGGCATTTCCGTGTGGATGCGCATGAAGCTCACGGAGAGCCCCGCTTTCTCGGCCCTTCGGTCGAGCGGCGGCGAGACCAAGGCCCCCTATGCCGAGGCGTTCGGCCAGTGGCGCAATCTTCGCGTGGTGCTGACCGCCCTTGTCACCATCATGTTCGCCCAGGGCGCGGCCTGGTACACCTTGTTCTTCTATGCCGAGCAGGTGTTTCTCGAGCGGTTCCTCAAGGTCGCGCCGCTGACCGGGACCAAGCTCCTTATCGCAATCACCGTCGCCAGCGCTCCGCTGTACATCCTGTTCGGATGGCTATCCGACAAGGTCGGGCGCAAGTGGGTGATGTGGGGCGGTATGGCCCTGGCTCTGGTCGCGTTCTTCCCAGCCTTCCACGCCATGAGTCATTTGGCCAATCCGGCGCTCGAATCGGCGCAATCCCGGACGCCGGTCGTGGTGGTCGCCGATCCCAGTCGCTGTTCGCTGCAATTCGACATTATTGGGAAGGCGCGCTTTGCCACGTCGTGCGACCTTGCTAAGAGCGCCTTGTCCAACGCTGGCATCTCATACTCCAACCAAGCGGCCCGCGCCGGGGCGCTGGCGGCGGTCAGGATCGGCACGCGCGTGGTTCCGTCGCGCGAGGGCGGCGGGTTGTCGCCGTCCGGAACGAAGGCCGCCTCTGACGATGTGAAAGTCAGGCTGATGGCCGCCCTCGCCGACGCCGGATATCCCGCCAAGGCCGATCCCGCCCGCCTGAACTTTTGGGGTTTGTTTGGCGTGCTGATGATCTTCGTCGTGGCCTGCACGGCCCTTTTCGGGCCAATCGCGTCGACACTGGTCGAGCTCTTTCCGACGCGTATCCGCTATACTGCCATGTCGCTGCCCTACCACGTCGGCACCGGATGGGTCGGCGGGTTCGTTCCCGTGACGGCCTTCGCCATCGTCACGGCCACCGGGGACATCTATGCGGGGCTCTGGTACCCGGCAGTCTTCACGGGCCTCAGCGTCATCACCCTACCGTGGCTCTTGCCGGAGACGCGCGGACGACCTCTGTAAGGCTATCGGTGGCGCCTAGCCAGGCTCCTACCCACAGCGTCGCTGGCGAGAACCGAAACGACTGCAATGGTCGCGGCTATGACGCACAGCATCAAGGCGTGTCCCTCACCGCCAGGCGCCTGCGCGGCTTGGTAAATTGCGGTCGGCAGGGTCAGGGTCTCGCCGGGGATGGCCGCGACGAAGGTGATGGTTGCGCCGAACTCGCCGAGCGCCTTAGCGAAACCCATGACTACAGCCGCCGCCAGTCCCGGAGCCGCCAGGGGCGCGGTGATGCGGACGAACCGAACCAGCGGTCCGGCGCCCAGGGTCCTTGCCGCCTCCTCGACCTCGCGATCGATGGCCTCGATCGAAAGTCGGATCGGCCGCACCATGAGAGGGAAGGCCATGATGCCCGCGGCCAGGGCGGCGCCGGTCCAGCGGAAAGCGAAAACAACTCCCAACGGGGCCAGTGCCTGGCCGAGGAGGCCGCGGTGGCTCAGCAACACCAGAAGGGCATAGCCAGTGGCCACCGGAGGAAGGACGAGAGGCAGATGCGTGAGGGCGTCGAGTGTGGCACGGCCCGCGAACCGCCCGCGCGCAAGGGCGTAGGCCATCCCCAGCGCCAACGGCAGCGTTGCCGCGGTCGCCACTGTGGCGACCTTGAGCGACAGCAGGATAGCCGCGGCGTCTCCGGAATCCAGCAACCTCAACCGAGCGGCGCCGGCAGATGAATTTCGACCTCGACCCGCTCTGAGCGCAGGGTGTGGACGAGAGCTTGGTCGATGTCGTGTGCGATCATTGCCACGAGGCGGCCCGCCTGGGCCAACTCGCACAGGGTAACAACGTCGCAAGACTCAGCCACCAGAAGTTCGGCGTCTCGACGCGCATGGGCGGCCAGAAGGCCAGCGTCTGCCGGACTGGCGGCCACCACGTCGGCCGCGCTGAGGGCGCGCGCCGCACGCAGCGAGATCAGGTCCTCCGACTGCGGCGCAGCAATCAGGCTAACGCGGCCGGCCGCGACGAGGCCGGCGCCGATCGCCGTATCCAGGCGCGCCGCCGCCAGCGCGAGGTCGCCGGCGTCCGCGGCCGCGGACGCCGGCCCGGAGAGAACCGAACGCAGAAACGCACGCCGCCCTGGAAGGTCGGGAAACGCCCGCCTCAGCGCCGCTCGTCGCGCGCCCAGGAGTTCGGCGAGGCGGCCGGCCCCCGCCGGCACGCGCCGCTCGATTTCCGCGCGAAAGTGGGCGGCCATGAGGGGCGCCGCGCCGGCCGTGCCAATCGCCGCCACAACGGCGCCGCGGTCGATGATCGCCGGAGTGTGGAAGTCGGACAGCTCGGGATGATCGACGACGTTTACGGGAGCGCCGCTCGCTCGCGCCGCCAAGGTCGCTGCACGCAGGAAATCCTCATTTTCACTCGCCAGGAAGATCAGCGCGGCGCCGGTGTAGCTCGCCGGATCGAGCGCTGCGCACCCCTCGATACGGCCGATTTCCGCTGGCGTGGTCGAGAACAGGCGCGCCTTGGCCGCCGCGCCCCATCCGTCGCCCGCGATCACGACCCGTGCGCCCGAGAGGGGAAAGAAGGCTGGAAACACATCCACAACGACACTGTAGAAGCAATGTCGGGCCCACCGCCACCGCTGCGCCGGGTTGCGGTGCGGAACCGCCGGCGTCACAACCGCGTTCCTCAGCGCGGCTCAACCAAGGCGAGGCCACGATCATGCGATGGACCGTATCACCTCGGACGATAGGCTTGGCGGTCTTGGCTTCAATCGTGGGCGCGATGCTGCCCGCTGAGGCCCTGGCGCGAGAGTGGATCGTCACGGTCGGTGGCACTCTCGGCATCGCTCCGCCCTACGAGGGGGCGGGGCACGATGACTTCCGGCCGTCGGCCGCCTTCAACGTTCGACCGGCGGACCGCCCCTACCGATTTTCCCCGCCCGACGGCGGCAGCACCTTCTCGTTGATCTCAAACCGGTACATCGATGCCGGGCCGATGGTGAGGTTTCGCTACAAGCGTAGGAACGACGGACACCTCGAGGGTCTGAGACAGATAGACACCGCCGTAGAGCCTGGGGTGTTCGTCAATGTCTGGCCCACGAATTGGCTTCGAGGCCGGGTGGAGGCCCGTTACGGCTTTTTTGGCTACGAAGGTGTCGTGGGCGACGCGGCGGTCGATCTCATTCACACGGGTCGTAAGTGGGATTTTTCGCTCGGCCCGAGATATGGTTACGGCGGAACCCACTACATGGACACCTACTTCGGCGTAACGCCGACGGAAGCGGCACGCAGTCCACTGATCAAGACGGCCTACGAGCCCGGCGCCGGGTCTCGCTACGTCGGGCTCGAGGCGGCGACCTCCTACCATATCACCAATCGGCTCAGGACGACCTACGGCTTCGGCTACCATCGGCTATCGCATTTAGTTGCCGACAGCCCGGTTGTCCAGGTCGCGGGTTCGCGCGACGACTATTTCGCCACGGTCGGGGTCACGTACAGTTTCGGCGTAGGCATCGGCTCACGCCGCTGAGCAACGCGTCGCTGTAGGCGAAGTGAGGCCCTGTCGAAACCGGCTTCGACGGGCTATGATCCGAGCGCATGACGCCATTTGACGCGACCGAAACGCAGAGGCCGGCGACCCCCGGCTCAGGTCCGGCCAGGCTGATCGACGGGCGTGGGCGGTCGATCACCTATCTGCGTCTTTCCGTCACCGACCGGTGCGATTTTCGCTGTGTGTACTGCATGCCGGAAATGATGCACTTTTCGCCGAAAGCCGGCATTCTGTCGTTAGAGGAACTGGATCGTCTCGCCTCGGTGTTCGTGGCGTCGGGCGCCCGCAAGATTCGCATCACGGGCGGCGAACCGCTTGTGCGAAAGGATGTGTCGTCCTTGATAACGCGGCTGGGCCGCCTTCTGGATGGGGGCGGCTTGGAGGAACTTACACTCAGCACCAACGGCGCGCGGCTCGCAGCTTTCGCGCCCGTGCTGGCGCGAGCGGGGGTGCGCAGGGTCAACGTTTCGATGGACACTCTGAACCCCGATGTGTTCGGGCGCCTGACTCGAGGCGGTGATCTGACAGCGGTGCAGGCGGGCATCGCCAGCGCGAGCGCAGCCGGACTTAAGATAAAGATCAACGTCGTGGCTCTCGCGCGCGACAACGCGGCCGAAATCCCGGATCTCGTGAGGTGGGCCCATTCGCGCGGGCATGACATCACCCTGATCGAGACGATGCCGATGGGCGACGTCGGTGGAGACCGCACCGATCAGTATCTGTCTCTCGCGAAGGTGCGCGGTGAGTTGGAAAGCTTCTGGACGCTGACCGATCTGCCGGCTGTCCCTGGCGCCGCGGGCCCTGCCCGCTACGTCTGGGTCGCCGAAACCGGCGGCCGGTTGGGGCTGATTACGCCGATGAGCCACAACTTCTGCGACTCTTGCAACCGGGTGCGCCTGACTTGCCAGGGCGTCCTCCACACCTGCCTGGGTCAGTCGGACGCTGTCGACCTCAGAGCGATCCTCCGCGCCGGCGGGACGGACGCCGACTTGGCCGAGGCGATTGCGACTGGCCTGACACACAAGCCTCGAGGTCACGATTTCGACCTGGCCGGGGGCGCTGCCGTGGGCGCGCGGCATATGTCTGTCACCGGGGGATGAGGCCATGACACGCGTGTTGCTGTTCGGGCGTCTGAGCGACGTCGCCGGGTGGCGCGAACGCGCGATCGACCCGCCGCCGGACACCCTGGCGGCGCTGCGGGAATTGCTGCGTCTCGAGGCACCCGAACTTGGCCGCGCGCTCGAGGGGCCCGGGATCCAGGCGGCGGTCGATCGTGCGCTCGTGCTGGGCGATGTGACCCTGAGCCCCGGCGCCGAGGTCGCCTTCCTTCCGCCGATGAGCGGCGGATGATCGAACTCGTGGAACACCCTTTCGACGCGGGCCACGCCTTGAACGCCTTCCTGGCCCGCAGGTCCGAGACGGGCGCGGTAGCCAGCTTCGTTGGCCTCGCGCGAAGCGAAGGCGGCTGGACGATCGCGCTGGAGCTGGAAGCCTATGCGGAATTCACCCACGCTGGCATCGCGGCGTTCGCCGCCGCGGCCACTGAGCGCTTCAAACTACAGGACATCCACATCATTCATCGACTAGGGGCCATTCCGCCGGGGGACGCCATCGTCCTCGTTCTCACCGCCGCCACACATCGTCGTGAGGCCCTTGATGGCTGCGACTTCCTGGTGGATCACTTGAAGTCGCGAGCCGCCTTGTGGAAGAAGGACCACGGCCGGGCGGGCGCGCGCTGGATCGAGCCGACGGGGCGTGATCTCGCCGACGCGGCCCGCTGGGAGGCAGCCTCGTGATCGGCCCGCGCCGATGAACGCGCCCCTGGCGGCTGGCGGTCGATACGATGAAGGTGCGGCGCTGATACCCGTTAGGGTGGCCGTGCTGACCGTGAGCGACACCCGGGACGAGGAAAGTGACACCTCCGGCGGGCTGCTTGCAGGCCGTATCACCGGCGCGGGCCATGTGCTCGCGGGCCGCGCCATCGTCGCCGACGATGTCGAATCGATACGCGCTCAGCTTACGGCGTGGTGCGGCTCGGGAGAGGTCGATGCCATCGTAACGACCGGAGGTACCGGCTTGACCGGTCGCGACGTTACGCCCGAGGCGATCGAACCGATGTTCGACAAGCGCATCGATGGGTTCTCGGTGGTGTTCCATTTGGTAAGTTACCAGAGCGTGGGCCTTTCGACCCTACAGTCGCGCGCCCTGGCCGGAATCGTGCGCGGCGTGTTCGTCTTCTGTCTTCCCGGCTCCAACAGCGCCGTGCGAGATGGATGGGACAAGGTCATCGCCGCCCAGTTGGATAGCCGTCACAGACCCTGCAACCTGGTGGAGTTGATGCCGCGGTTGGGTGAGCGGTGAGCCGCCTCACACATCTTGACGCCGAGGGCCGGCCGCGCATGGTCGATGTCTCGGCGAAGCCCGCCACCGCGCGCGAGGCAACCGCGGAGGGACGGGTTCGAATGTCGGCCGCGAGCCGCGCGTTGGCGCTGGGACGGGCTGGGGCGAAAGGCGATGCGCGCGCCGTCGCCGAAATCGCCGGGGTCATGGCGGCCAAACGGACGTCAGACCTTATCCCGCTGTGCCATCCTCTGGCGCTCTCCACGGTCGAGGTGTCGGTGCAGTCCGATGAACTTGGCCTGAAAGTCACCGCTCGGGTGAAGACCACCGGAGCAACTGGGGTCGAAATGGAGGCGCTCACGGCGGTTTCGGTGGCCTGTCTCACCCTCTACGACATGCTCAAGGCCGCCGAGCGCGGCATGGTGATCGAGGGCGTGCGGCTGCTCGAGAAGCACGGTGGCGCCTCGGGAGACTGGCGAGCGACGTGAAGCTTCTTAGCGTCGAAGATGCGCGGGCGAGGTTCCTGTTGGAGATAACGCGTCTTGCGGCCGAGCGCGTGGACCTCATCGCCGCCTTTGCCAGAATCCTCGCCGAGGATGTCATCGCCCACCGCGACCAGCCGCCCTTCGCGGCCTCGGCCATGGATGGCTGGGCCGTCCGCGCCGCCGACGGCTCGGGCCCGCGAACCATTGTCGGCGAGAGCGCCGCAGGTCAGGGTTTCGAAGGCGTAGTCGGGGCTTTCGAGGCCGTGCGCATCTCCACCGGGGCCGCCATGCCGGCCGGCGCCGACTCGGTCGTCGCACAAGAAGACGTACGCCGGCAGGGCGAACAGGTGCTCGTCCCCGCCGTGACCTTGCACGCCCAAGTCCGAATCGCTGGATTGGATTTTCGTGCGGGCCAGGTGCTGCTGGCATCAGGACTGAAACTCGACGCCCGCTGCCTCGCATTAGCCGCTGCCGCTGGACGGTCGGGGCTCGCTGTCGCGCGGCGCCCAAGAGTCGCCATCCTGGCCACCGGTAATGAGTTGGCAAGGCCCGGAACGACACCCGGACCTTTTCAGATATTCGACTCGATCACGACCGCCCTGACCGCACTGGTGCGCAACTGGGGGGGAGAGGCCGTGCCTCTGCCAGCGGTGGGCGACGACTTGGACGCAACGATGCGGGCGATCTGCGGCATCGAGTGCGAGATCCTGGTCATAGTGGGCGGCGCTTCGGTTGGCGATCATGACTTGGTGAAGCCCGCCATGGCGGCGCTCGGCTCGCGGCCTGTCGTGCAAAGCGTAGCGGTGCGGCCCGGCAAGCCTACCTGGTCCGGCGTTCTGGCCGATGGTCGGCTCGTTCTGGGGCTGCCGGGAAATCCTGCCTCCGCCATGGTCTCCGCCGAACTGTTTCTTGGGCCAGCTTTGAGGACGTTCCAGGGCGCGCCACCGGGCCCGGACCTGGTCGTGGCCCGCTTGGCTGAAGCCTTGCCGGCCAATGGCGAACGCGAGCATTGGATGCGGGCGCGTCTCGTTCACGATACCAGCGGTCAACTCGTCGCGACCGCGGCGCCGGAACAGGACTCCTCTCTCGTCGGCGTCATGGCCACGGCCAACGGCCTGGTTCGCCGGATCGCTGGTGCGCCGGCCGCCAGGGCGGGCGACTTGGTGGACGGCCTGCCGCTGGGACCGCTATGAGGGCCCAGGTCTGGCGTGGAAGGGACGGGAATGCTGGCGGCCGCGGCAATCGCACTCAGTCTTTGGATTCATGCCCCAACCCATGCCGGAACGACCCCAAGTAGGTCGGCTGAGCGCATCGTGAAGATTGGACCGTGGCGCGGTTTTGTCCGCCATGACGCCTTTACAGGCCAAGCCTCGTGCGGTCTCGCTACCAGCGGCATCCACATTCGGGCCCGCAGCGCGATATTCCGTATGGGCAGAGGAGTGGAGACTACTCACGCCGTTTTTCGCATCGACGCCGGCCAACCGCGCGCGGTCTCCGAGTTGTTCGCCGCGGAGGCCAGGAACGACGTCTTCCCACTACGCGGCTGGATCGACGACCGCCATGGCGGAGAAGTGGCGTTGCCACTTGGTGAGCTAGAGGGCGCCAAACGTGTCTTCATTCGCGCCCAACCGGGACGTCGGGCAAAAACCTTCGACGTCGGTCGGTTAAGCCAGGCGCTCGGCGCGTTGCAAGCCGCCGGATGCCCCCCCGACCTGCCGTAGATTCGAGGTTAATCAACCCTCAAGGCGTTCGATACGCCTTCTTTACGCTTGTTCCGGCATAGAGGCTCCGATGTCGCCGCCTTAGGATCGCACGCTCTTGCCCAGCCATGTCCTCATCGCCAAGCTCGGCCTGGGCGCCGCTCAGTTCGGCCTCGATGGCGGCACGACGACGCGCGGCCGCGCGCCCGAAGCCGAGGTGCGGGAGATTCTGGGCGTTGCCGCCCGCGCCGGGGTTGCCGTCCTCGACACCAGCGCCGCCTCGATGCATGGCGAAGCCTTGATCGGCGCGGTCATGCCCCGTCCCGCGCCGTTCCGGGTCACGGTCAAGGCCGCCCGTGGCGATCGGGGACCTGAATTCGTCGAAGCCGAGGCGCGCGCCGCTCTATCCAGGCTCGGCTTGCGCTCGGCGGACGCGATCATGGTGCAATCGGCAGGCGACCTGTTTGCCCCCTACGGCATGGTGCTGTGGAAGCGCCTTGAAGCCTTGCGTGACGCCGGTCTGTTCAGCAAGGTCGGAATCTCGGCCTACGCTTCGGACGACCCCGCAGGCTTGGCGCGCCGCTTTCGACCCGATCTGATTCAAGCCCCAGCGAGCCTTCTGGACCAGCGACTGCTGCTCGACGGCAGCCTCAAGACAGCGCGCGACCTTGGGGTCGAGGTGCACCTCCGCTCGATCTTCCTGAACGGCCTTTTGTTTCTGCCGCCGGATCAGGCGCCGAGCCGCCTTGGGGCCGCGGCGATCGGGCGTCTGGCGCGCGCGCGGCGGATGATCGCGGAGGGGCGGAGCGACCCGCTGCAGGCTTTGCTGGGCTTCGCCCTCTCCAGACCCGAAGCCAGCGCCGTGATCGTAGGCGCCGCCACCGCCGCCGAACTGTCCGCCGTGCTTGCCGCGGCGGCCAGTCCGCCGCCTGACCTCGATTGGGACGACATGGCCCTGGACGATCCCCGAGTGCTGGATTCCCGACGTTGGGTGGCGGCTTGAGCGGACCGCGGCGCCGCGGTCACCGCGCCGACAGGTCTACCTTCACGCCGGCGTAGGCCCCCAGGCCTGGCCTGTCGAAGCCGACCGGATCCTGGTAGTGGCGATCCAGCAGGTTGTCGATTCTCGCGAAGGCCGTCACCCCGCGACCTAGTTCATAGGACCCGGCGACATCGAAGGTCGCATACGGGCTGGCCGTGAGCCGAGGGATCGAGAAGTCGCGATTGCCGTCGATGCGCGCGCCGACATAGAGCGCGCTACCCGAAAGAATTAGCTTGTCCGTGGCTCGCCATTGAACGCTTAGAGTCGCCTTGTTCTTTGGCCGCCGCAGGAGCTCCTGTCGAGCGACATCGTCCCGGGCGATGGTCCAGGTGTAGTCGGCGCGCACGTCTAGGCGTCTTGTGATCGCCAGGGAGGCGAAACTCTCGACGCCATAGCTGGTCGCCCGGCCGATGTTGTCCCAACTGTCGCCGCTCTGATTGGTCTCGATCAGATCGCGGATGGCGTTGTGGAACCACGTAGCGCCCACTCGCGCGCGGCCGTGCGCCACAGGCTGTTCGAAACAAATGTCGTAACCCAGGCTCGTTTCGGGTTTCAGATCTGGGTTGGAAAAAAAGAACGGCGGGAAACTCACGAACAGCTGGGTCAGGGTCGGGGTCTTGAAGCCCGTTCCGACACTTGCCTTGAATCGAGTCCCGCTGGCGGGCAGGGTGTAGGTGGGCGCTATGCGCCAAGTGGTTCTGTCGCCGAAGCGATCATCGGAATCGTACCGGACGCTTACGGCCACGGCGAAGCCTGTCGCGGGGCGGCCCGTAATCTCGGCGAACCCTCCCGCACGGCTCTCGCTCGCGCTCACTGGGCTGTCGATCAAACGGTCCTCGGTGTAGTCGGCGCCGGCCACCACGGTGTAGCGGGGACTGAGCGTGAGCGCCCCCTGCCAATCGGCCTTTACCCGGTCCCCGCGATCGAACACGGGGGCCGGCGCTCCAAATCCGTCGTCCGGACTGAGGAGCACGGTTCGATAACGAGAGTAGGCGAGGCCGGTAGTGGTCTCCAGCCGCCCGTCCGGCAGCGAGAGACGCGCCTCGCCGCGCAGAAACAACTGCCGGGTCTGCTGGGTGCTCTGGGCGGCGTCGGGAATCGCCGGGAACACGTTGTAGTTCTCGCTGGTGAAGCGGTAGTGCGCCTCCCTGGCCCGTGCGATGAATCCGAGGCCCAGGACCCTGGTCACCTGGGCGTCTAACCGGCTTGAAGCGGTGAGATTGTCATAGCGGTCACCGATTCGCGCCTCTCCTGGCGCCAGCAGGCCAAGAGGCGTCACGGGCGTGTCCCCGGAGCGGAAGTGGCTCAGATTGAACGCATATCGAACATTCGAACTCTTCCCGCTGAAGGCCAGGGCCTGATTGAAGGTGTCGAACGAGCCGCCCTCGAGCCTTGCCGTGGCGCGCGCGCCATCTTCGCCGCGGCGCGTGGTGATGCTGATCACGCCGCCAAGCGCGTCGGCGCCATAGAGGCTGCTCTGAGGCCCGCGCAGGATTTCGATCCGCTCGACATCATCGGTGAGCGCCTGGCCGAAGTCGAACGCCCCGTTCTGACTAGGATCGTTCACCTCGATCCCGTCGATGATGACCTTGGTGTGGTTGGCGTTGGCGCCGCGAATGAATACCGAAGTCTGGCCGCCAGGGCCTCCCGCCTGCACCACGTTGAGGCCGGGTGACTCGGCCAAGGCAGCCGGCAGCGTCCGCCATTGCCGCGCCTCGATATCGGCGGCGGTGATCAGGCTGATCGAACTTCCCACCTCGGTGACTGGCGTTGCGATGCGGGTGGCTGTGACCACGACCGGCGCGACGTCTGGCGCCGGCCCGTTGACGCTATCCTGACTGTGGGCCTGCAGGGCCACGCCCATAAGGGCCGCGGCGGCGGAAGTGGATTTCACGGAGGCTCGACCTTTGCGACGCAGACACGTCACGGCGAAGAAGAGGTTCGCGCCCGGCGCCTTCTCTGCGGAAGGTCGCCGACCCCAGGACCTCGCTTCGGAACACCCCGTCCGACGCGCATCGCGTGACCACGGCCGTGGCAGGTCTCCTGGCTCGCGGGTCGACGCCGACGGGACCTGCCTTCCCAGAGCGAGATGGCCCCAGTGGCGTCGATCGGTCCTGCGGCTCTCCGCCTACAGTTGCGGGGGCAGCCGCGGAATTGGACGCACCGAAGCGTCCGTACCGCATTCCCTGTTCGTCCCTTGCGGGAACCACGGTCACGCTATCGACCGGCAAGGGCCCCGGCGTCAAGCGCAGCGGACACCTTCCCGCTGATCAGGCGTCGAACACGATTACCGAGCGGGCGATATCGCCGCGCTTCATTTCGGTGAAGGCCTCGTTGACCTCTTCCAGCTTGATACGCCGCGACACCATCTCGTCGAGCTTGAGCTTGCCGGTCATGTACATGTCGACCAGACGGGGCATGTCGACCGGAAAGTGATTGGAGCCCATCAGCGAGCCCTGCAGCTTTTTTTCCCCCAAAAAGGCATGGCCTGGAAGCGTGATGGTCTGGCCGAGCGGGATCATGCCGATGATATTGGCTGTGCCGCCGCGCTTGAGCATGCCGAACGCCTGTTCGGCGGTCTTGGAGAGGCCGACGGCCTCGAAACTGTGATCCACGCCACCCTTGGTCATCTCCAGCACCGTCTTGACCGCGTCGGCGGCGGACCCGTCGACGAAATCGGTGGCCCCGAAGTGACGCGCGAGGTTGTCCTTCGCGCTGGAGGTGTCGACGGCGATGATGCGGCTGGCCCCGGCGATGGCGGCGCCGTTGATGGCCGCCAGACCCACGCCGCCGGCGCCGATCACCGCTACGGTCTCGCCAGGACGCACCTTGGCCGTGTGAAACACCGAACAGACGCCGGTCAGAACGCCGCAGCCGATCAGGCAGGCCCGGTCGAGCGGCATGTCGGGGCGGATGGCGACGCAGGCATGTTCGTGCACCAGCATCTGTTCGGCGAAGCTCGACAGATTGAGAAATTGCTGCATCGTTTCGCCATCCTGCGCCAGACGCGGGGCGTCGGTTTCGCCTCGTTTGGTCTCAGGGCTCACACACAGGCTCATGTGACCGGTCAGGCAGAACTGGCAGTGTCCGCAGAAGGCCGACAGACAGGTGATCACGTGATCACCCACCTTCACAGTGCGGACCTCCGACCCGATCTGCTCCACGACGCCGGCGCTTTCGTGGCCCAGAACCGCAGGGAGGGGGTAGGGGTAGGACCCCTCAACGAAATGAAGGTCCGAGTGGCAGACACCGGCGGCGGCCGTTCGGATCAGCACCTCATGCGGTCCGGGCTTGCTGATCTGGACCTGCTCGATCGAGAGCGGTGTCTTCACTTCACGCAGAACTGCGGCCTTCATGGCGATTTTCGATCTCCCGGATGCGCGGCGGCCGTCGCGCGGCCGTTCAAGCCCAGCTTATCGCCGCTTAGTTGGGGCGCGCCAAGGGAAGATTGCCCACGCGCGGCGGCGGGCTTAGGCTCTCGAGCCATGAAACGATCCCTCGCCTTTTCGCTCATCGCACGTACAGTCATCTTGGTTCTCGCCCTTGGGGCGGCAGGCTGCGCTGAACAGGCGCTCGGGCCGACCGGGCCTTCGGCGCCGGTGGCATACCAGCCGGCCGATGCCGTGTTCCACGCCCGTGACTTCGCCTGGTCGACGGCGCCCGGCGGCGGCGCTATCCGCGGCGCCCTGGCCTTCCGTGTCGGCGAAACGCGATATTCGTGTCGTGGGCGCGACGTCATATTGACGCCCGAGACGTCCTGGAGCCGCCTGCGCATGGTGATCCTCTACGGGTCGGCGACCAACGCCGCCGTGCCGCTCGAGATCGTGCGCGCCCGCACGCCGGTGGCGTCCAGTGGCGACTATGCCAGCTATGTGCGAAAGACGACCTGCGACGACGCGGATCGATTCAGCTTTTCGGGCCTTCCCGACGGGGCGTGGTTTGTCATCACCCTGGCTCGGCCCGCCGACGGCGCCGGCGACGCAGTGGCCGTCATGCGCCGGGTCGAGACTCGCGGCGCAGCGCGCTCCCTGACGCTGAACTGAAGCCCACCGTCCGGTTCACGCGGGGTTCAGGCTGGCGGATATAGCGTTCGCCCAAGCTTCGAGAGACCGGCCCAGCGCGTCGTTGGGTGTTACGGTTTGGAGCGCATGAGGAGGTTAGGATGAACAAGATCCTGCATGTTGGCTTGGTGGCCCTGACGACGGCTGGGTCGATCCTGGCGACTGCGGCGCCCGCCGCGGCGGAAGAGCACGGCCGCGGCGGTGGCGGCCACTGGAGCGGCTCCACTCGCTGGGGCGGCGGTGGGGACCGGGATGGCGGCGGCCGCTCGGACGGTGATGGCGGTCGCTGGCGCGGCGGCTACGGCGGATACAATCGCGGCGGAAGCTACTACGGCGGAGGTAATTACGGCGGCGGCTACGGCGGCTACGGCGGCTACGGCGGCTACGGCGGATATAATCGTGGCGGAGGCTACTACGGCGGTGGCTACTACGGCGGCGGTTACGGCGCTGGCGCTCTGATCGGCGGCCTGGCCTTGGGGGCGGCGCTCGGGAGCGGCTATTATGGAGGCGGCTACTATGCCCCAGCCTACGCCGCAGGACCCTATGGCCTGTGCATCGGCCGCCGCTCGGTGTGGGATCCCTACATCCGGGGCTATGTGGTTCAGACCTATCGCTACGCCTGCTGACCACGTTCGCCGCGAAAACCCTTGAAACCCCGCGCCCGCTCGGCGCGGGGTTGTTGATGGATATTTCTAGTTGACGGTGGCGCGACCGATCTCAAGCCCGTCATGTCCGGCGCCGACCTGGATCACCGCGCCGTCGGCCAAGTCGCCGGCGAGTAACTTGCGGGCGATCGGATCGATCAATTCCTTCTGGATCACGCGCTTGAGCGGCCTCGCGCCGTAGACCGGGTCGTAGCCACGGTCACCGAGCCAGCCCAGAGCGGCGCTGTCCACGGCAATGGCCATCCGCCGGCCCTCTAGAAGCTTTTCGACGCGGCGCAGCTGAATGCCCACGATCGCGCCCATCTGTGCGCGGCCAAGCCGCTTGAAGAGAATGATCTCGTCGATCCGGTTTAGGAACTCAGGCCGGAAATGCTTGCGCACCACGTCCATCACCAGCGGTCGCACGGCCTCGGTCTCATCTCCCTCGCCCTGTGCCGCCAAGAATTCCGATCCCAGGTTCGATGTCATGATGATCAGGGTGTTGCGGAAATCAACCGTGCGTCCCTGCCCGTCCGTCAGGCGTCCGTCGTCGAGCACTTGCAACAGAACGTTGAAGACGTCGGGATGGGCTTTCTCGACCTCGTCGAACAGCACCACTTGATATGGCCGCCGTCGCACCGACTCTGTCAGGGCGCCGCCCTCATCGTAACCGACATATCCTGGCGGCGCGCCGATCATGCGGCTCACGGAATGCTTTTCCATATATTCGCTCATGTCGAGCCGGGTGATCGCCGTCTCGTCGTCGAACAGAAACTCGGCCAGGGCCTTGGTTAACTCCGTCTTGCCAACGCCGGTAGGACCCAGGAACAGGAACGAACCGATCGGTCGCGACGCGTCCTGCAAGCCGGCGCGGGCGCGCCGAACGGCGTCGGACACGGCCTCGAGCGCCTCCTCCTGGCCGACCACGCGGCCGCGCAGGGAGTCCTCCATGCGCAGGAGCTTGTCGCGCTCGCCCTCGAGCATCTTTTCGACCGGAACGCCGGTCCAACGCGACACGACGGCCGCGATCTGCTCGGGATCGACCACTTCTGGGGTCAGGGCGCCCGCATCAGCGACCTCGGCTTCGTCAGCGAGCCGTTTCTCAAGCGGCGGAATCTCTCCGTAGGCGATCTCGCTGGCGCGCTGCAGATCGCCGCGGCGTTGGGCGGCGGCGAGTTCTGAGCGAAGCCGCTCCAGCGCCTCGCGGCCTTGTGCGGCCTGCCCGATCTTGTCCTTCTCGGCGCGCCAGCGCGCGGTCATGGTCTCCGACCGAGCTTCGAGTTCGGCCAGTTCGTCGCGTAGCTTCTCCAGCCGCTGGCGAGAGGCGCTGTCGGTCTCCTTGGTCAGGGCTTCGCGCTCGATCTTCAGTTGCACGGCGCGGCGATCGATTTCGTCGAGTTCTTCGGGTTTGGAGTCGACGGCCATGCGCACGCGGCTGGCGGCCTCGTCAATAAGGTCGATCGCCTTGTCAGGCAGGAAGCGGTCGGCAATGTAGCGGTTGGAAAGGGTTGCGGCCGCGACGATGGCGGCATCGCTTATGCGCACGCCGTGGTGGGCCTCGTACTTCTCCTTCAGGCCGCGCAGGATAGAGACCGTGTCCTCCACCGTCGGCTCGCCGACAAACACTGGCTGGAAGCGCCGCGCGAGAGCCGCGTCCTTTTCTACGTGTTTGCGATATTCGTCGAGCGTGGTTGCCCCGACACAGTGCAATTCGCCGCGCGCTAGAGCCGGCTTCAGCAGATTGGAAGCGTCCATGGCGCCATCCGCCTTGCCGGCGCCGACCAGGGTGTGCATCTCGTCGATGAACAGGATGATACCGCCTTCTGCGGCGGTGACTTCGTTGAGCACGGCTTTCAGGCGCTCTTCAAACTCGCCTCGGTATTTTGCGCCGGCGATCAGCGAACCCATGTCGAGCGCCAACAGCTTCTTGTCCTTCAGGCTCTCGGGGACGTCGCCGTTGACAATCCGCTGCGCGAGCCCCTCGACGATCGCCGTCTTACCGACGCCGGGTTCGCCGATCAGCACCGGATTGTTCTTGGTCCGCCGGGCCAGCACCTGGATCGTGCGGCGTATCTCCTCGTCGCGGCCGATTACCGGGTCGAGCTTGCCATCCCTGGCGGCTACGGTGAGATCGCGCGCATAGCGCTTGAGCGCGTCGTAGCCTTCCTCGGCCGAGGCGCTGTCCGCGGTGCGACCCTTTCGTAGGGTCTTGGCGGCCTCTTCGAGCGCTGAAGCCTTTGCCCCTGCGGCCGCGAGAATCTTGGCGGCCTCGCCGCCCTCCTTGGCGATGGCTATGAGCAAGCGCTCGGTAGTCACGAAGGCGTCCCCCGCCTGCTTGGCGCCCGCCTCGGTGGCGGCCAGCACGCTCGCCATCTCCGGCTTCATGTAAATCTGGCCGCTGCCTCCCTCCACCTTCGGGGCCTTGGCGAGGAGGCCCTCTATGGCTTGATCGGCGGCGTCTGGTCGGCCGCCGGCGCTTTCGATGAGAGCGCGCCCGAGGCCGTCGGTCTCCTCGAGGAGCACCTTGAGCAGATGCTCGGGGGCGAACTGTTGGTGCCGTCGGGCGAGCGCCAGGGATTGGGCGGATTGGATCGCCTGCTTCGCCCGGTCTGAATAGAGGTCGATGTTCATGTGGCGGATGTAGGTGTGGCCGCAAAGCCACACAAGGGGCGCTGGTGCGCGATGGTGAGACTATCGATCAGGGCATTTCGGGTTCATTCGTCGCTCAGGACATCCGGCGCGGCTCCCCGCACCGCCGCCGAAATGCGGCCGGCGCACCGCTTTCCTTCGGCGAGTATCTGGTATGGCGCTCGGCCTTCAGGCGCGGTCCTGTTAGCTAACGGGCTAGCTTTCGTCAGCGTCCGCTACGGGGACATTGACTGGACTCTCATCTAGGCTAGGGGCGTTCCGGCGGCGGCGTGGGCGGCGCGTGTCCGCGTCGGGATCGTCACGGGACCCGGCAGGTCGCACCTGAAGGAAAGCCGGCGCTTGGCTCATTTCGCCATCGTCCGCCCGCAGCATGGATGTCGCGTCGGGCTGCTGGGTCGCGGTGAGAGGCGTCGCGTCGGGCTCGACCAGATTCATGGCGTCCCGGACCCCGGCGTCGCGGTTCTGCCCCTCCCGTTCGAACCGCGGTTCTGAGTAAGGTCGCTCGTCGCGACCATACCTCGGCCGCCCGCCGGCGCCCTCGTCGCGGCCGTTACGCCCCGGACGGTCGTTCCGATTGCGATCGTCCCTTGGCCTGTCGTTCTGGCGGCTCTCGGCCGGGCGAAAGTCGTTGCGATCGCTTGCGGGTTCGCCGCGGTCCTGAGTTTCGCCGTCTGACTCAGAGGCCTCATTGCCGCCGCTCTCATCCTCGAAATCTATGTCGTAGCCGGAAACGAACTGGTCGCGGCCGATGATCTCGGACAGCGGGCGTTGCGGCTGCATGGCCCGCATCAGCCTGAAATAGTGTTCCGCGTGCTGAAGATGGTTTTCGGCCAACACCCGATCGCCGGAGGTCTGAGCGTCGCGCGCCAGCTGCTGGTATTTCTCATAGACGTGCTGGGCGGCGCCGCGAACCTTAACGCCCTCGGGGCCGTTTGAATCGAACGCCCGGTTGGTGTTGTGTTGGGGCTTGCCGCCCGCGCCGCCACCGCCCCCGCCGTTGCGGTTGCGGCCACGCTGGCGCTTCATGCCCTTGAAATCTCTCATGGTGGTCCGACCTGTTGCGCAGGCCGGGGCCGTTCGACTGGAGGTCGCGCCGCCTCGGCAAATGCGTCGTTTGAGTGTTGCGGGCCAAACCGCCCGTAAAGTCCGTTGAGACCCTGGTTTACCGTCTCCGAAACCCTGCTCGAACAACATAGCGGAGTTTCGGCGGCCGCGCCGCCTGCTGAGCCGAACGCCAAGCCTTAGGCTGCCTTAGCGAAATGGCCCGCCCCAGGGCGATCCGGGTGGAGACCGTCTCTGCTTAATGCGAAGGGACCGTTTGTCCAAGCGGTTTTTTACGCCCGGTCACCACCCTGGGGCGGTTGGCAAGATCCTTGACCGTGCGAACGGCGCTTGCCCCCGCCGCTGCGAACATACCTTCGACGGCCGCGCTTTGGCTGGGGCCGATCTCGACCGCGAACAGACCACCCGGCTTAAGCACGTGCAGAATTTGAGGGGCTAGTTCGCGATATGCCTCGAGTCCGTCGGGGCCGCCGTCCAGGGCCGTCCTTGGCTCATGATCGCGCACCTCGGGGGCGAGCGCGTCTATATCGGCGGTGGCGATGTAGGGTGGATTGGAGACCACCAGATCGAAGCCTTCCGCTCCCAGGCCGGCCGCCCAATCGCCACGCAGCAGGGCCGCGCGCGAGGAGAGGCCGAGGTTGGCGACGTTCTCGCGAGCCACGGCGATGGCTTCCTCCGATACGTCCACACCCAGGCCTCGGGCGCACGGTCGTTCCGCAAGGATCGCCAACAGGAGGGCTCCGGACCCGACACCGAGGTCGAGCAGGGTGAAGGCCTGGCCCTCGGCAAAGGCCGGCAGCACGACGTCGAGGATCGTCTCGCTGTCGGGCCTGGGCGTCAGGACGCCGGGGGTGACCGACAGCATGATCTTCCAAAACCCCCGCCGTCCCAGGATATGGCTGATCGGCTCGCGCCGCTCACGCCGCGCCAGAAAGCCTTCGAGCAAGTCGACCTGATCCCTGCTGAGGGCTCGATGTGGATCGGCGATGATGTCGGCCCGGGTGGCGCCGGCGGCCGCCTCGACGAGCAGTCGCGCGTCGATGACCGGACTATCGATTCCCGCCGCCGCCAGGCGCGCCTTCGTGGCGTTCCAGGCCGAGACGAGCGTGGTCAAGGAGTCAGGCCTCGTCGCCGACGGTCGTCAGGGAGGCCGCGGCCATCTACTCGGCAGCCTGCAAGGTCGAGGTTTTGATCGACAATGCCTCGATCGCGTCAATCTCCGCCGCCTTTGCCTCGACCAGCCCGACGATATGGTCGACCATGCCTTCGGCGGCCTGCTTATGGTCCGGTTTGCCCGCCAGATACACCATGCCGACGCCCTTGCCCGAGCCACCGCCGGTGAACCCCACATCGGTCATCAGCGCTTCGCCCGGACCGTTGACGACGCAGCCGATGATCGAAAGGCTCATCGGCGTCGAGATGTGCTTGAGCCGCTCCTCGAGGCGGTTCACGGTTTCGATGACGTTGAAACCTTGCCGGGCGCAGGACGGACAGGCGATGATGTTCACGCCGCGGTGGCGCAAGCCCAGCGATTTGAGGATATCGAACCCGGCCTTGATCTCTTCCACCGGATCGGCGGCGAGGGAGACGCGGATGGTGTCCCCGATGCCGGCCCACAGCAACCCGCCCATGCCGATAGCGGACTTGATCGTGCCCGAACGCAAGGCCCCCGCTTCGGTCACGCCGAGGTGAAGCGGACAATCGATCGCTTCGGAAAGGCTCTGATAGGCGGCGACGGTCATGAACACGTCGGACGCCTTCACGCTGATCTTGAACTCGTGAAAATCGTTGTCCTGCAGAATACGGGCGTGGTTCAGAGCGCTCTCGACCATGGCTTCCGGACAGGGTTCGCCGTACCTCTCCAAAAGCTCGCGCTCCAGGGATCCGGCGTTGACGCCTATCCGCATCGAACAGCCATGATCCCGAGCCGCCTGGATCACCTCGCGCACGCGGGCCGGCGAGCCAATGTTGCCGGGATTGATCCGCAGGCAGGCGGCCCCCGCTCGGGCGGCTTCGATCCCCCTGCGGTAGTGGAAGTGGATATCGGCCACGATAGGCACGCGCACCGCCTTGACGATGGCGCCGAGCGCCGCGGTGGCGTCCTCGTCGGGACAGGAGACGCGAACGATGTCAGCCCCTGCCTCTTCCAGTTCCCTCACCTGGGCGATCGTGGCGGCGGCGTCGCCGGTGATGGTGTTGGTCATCGATTGGACGGTGATGGGGGCGTCGCCTCCCACCGGGACGGCGCCGACGTGGATCTGGCGTGATTTGCGCCGCGCGATTTGTCGCCACGGGCGGAGGTGGGTGTGATCCAGGGCGGTCATGGCGCCATGAGATACCCTCAAATTCGCCGCCGCCCAAGAGTGCTGCGGCTAACGCGGTTGGACCAGCCGGCCTATCGAACTCTGGGAGGTCGGCATTGGACCTTGAGAGAGGCCGCCCACGAAGACTTCCACGGCTCCAGGGTTGCCCGCTTCCACTGTCAGGCCCTCGTTCGACGTGGCGCCCCATGCGTCGCCGGCGTGCAACTGTCTGGCGAAGACTACCCCTCCTCCGCCCGCGCGCACGACAAGGGTG
Source organism: Caulobacterales bacterium (assembly GCA_038226475.1). Taxonomy (GTDB): domain Bacteria; phylum Pseudomonadota; class Alphaproteobacteria; order Caulobacterales; family Caulobacteraceae; genus Acaudatibacter. The sequence continues at coordinate 26,497 of JBBRQK010000010.1, forward strand.
GTCGGCCCCCGAGCTTGCAGAACGAGGCGCGAGTTCCGCGGCGCCGCGCCCCACGTCATGCCCTGGGCCTTGAACGGACTGCCTACAGGCATCGCCTCGGCCGCGGGCGTCGGCGGCGCAAGGCCTGGTGTCCGATAGGCGCTGGGGGTCGTCGCCTCGGGCGGAGCCGGAAGCGGGGCGCCCAGGCTGGCGGTCATCGGAGGGCCCAGGCGCGGCGCTGCGGGCGGTCTCGGGGCGCTCAGCGTCCGCGCCGCCTGATGCGCGTGGTTCTTGGCGTGGACCAGCAGGTTCCACCCGATCACACCGGCGACCAGCGCCAGGACGACCAGGGCCAGCGCCCCGAACCGGCCCCGGGTCATGTAGTCTCCCCCGACCGGCGCGCGCAGCGAGGTGTTGGGCCTGGGGGCCTCCGCGCGGAACCGCGCCACGACCATGTCGGCGTCGAGGCCAAGGGCCTGCGCATAGGCCCGAACATAGCCGACAGCGAAGGGCCGCGCCGGCAGACGGTCGAGTTCAAAGGCTTCTATGGCGGCCAGGTGAGGTGCGCGAACCCGGGTCACGAGGGCGATATCGTCGATGTCGAGGTCCAGGCTCTCCCGCGCCGCAGCGAGGGCCGCGCCGACATGGCCGGATGTGTCTAGGACGAGCCTCGCCGGGCGCAGGGGGGCCAGTTCATCGCGGACGGGCTCACGTTCCGGTGGCGCGTCGGCCGAAGGTGAGAATGTGGTCAAGACGCAATGTCCCCTGCTTCGTTCCGCCTAGCAGGAGACCCACGTCTTTTCAACGCCCTATGCAGCCACCTGAAGCTTTCGCGCGAGAGCCTCGATTTCCGCGCGGACCGACCCCGCGGCGCTTTTCAGAAGGCTCTCCACACCACGGCGCGCGGCTCCCCGATCGCATGAGAGCACCATCTGCTTGACCGGGCCGATACCGGCCGGCGGCATCGACAGGCGCTCGAACCCCAGGCCGATCAGGGCGAAAGCCTCCAGCGCGCGGCCTGCGATCTCGCCGCAGACCGAAACCGGCGTTCCGGTTTCGGCGCATGCCGTCTGGATCGATTTCAACGCCCTGAGCGCGGGAGGCGAGAGCGCGTCGTATCGATCAGCGACGCGCGGATTGCCGCGATCGGCGGCGAACATGTACTGCATCAGGTCGTTGGTTCCGACCGAAACGAAGTCGGTCAGCGGCAACAGTGCGTCCAAATGCCAAAGAAGCGAAGGCGCCTCGATCATCGCCCCGACGCTCAGCCGCGACGGGGCGGGCCGACCGCGTCGTTCGGCCCAAGCGACCTCCGTGTCCACCAGGGCGCGGGCGGCGCGAAACTCGGCAACGCTGGCGACCAGCGGGAACATGACGCGCAATGGCCGGCCGGCCACCGCCGCGATCAGTGCGCGAAGTTGCATGCGCAGGAGGGCGGGGCGGTCGAGGCCCATGCGCACCGCTCGCCAGCCCAGAGCCGGGTTGTCCTCCCGCTCGGCTTCCAGATAGGGCAACACCTTGTCGCCGCCCAGGTCGAGGGTGCGAAAGGTGACGGGGAGGTCTCCCGCGGCCTCGAGCACGCGGCCGTAGAGGTCGGCCTGGGCGCTGAATCGCGGCAGGTCCTCCGACACCATGAACTGGAATTCTGTGCGAAAAAGCCCAATACCCTCGGCCCCGGTCTCGGCTAGAATATCGAGGTCCACAGCCAGGCCGGCGTTCATCAGCAGCGTAATCTTTGCGCCGTCGCGGGTGAAGGCGGGGGTGTCGCGAAGGCGGGCGAATTCGGCACGGCGCTCAGCACGCACCCCGATCCGCGCTCGGACGGCCTTGACCACGTCGGGGCGCGGACGAAGATAGGCCTCGCCCATTTCCGCATCGACGATCACGCTATCGCCCTCGCTCACCCTGTCCCGTAGCCCGGCGATGCGGCCGACGAACGGAATATCCAACGCGCGGGCGACGATGGCGGCGTGACCGGCGGACGATCCCTCCTCCAGAAGGATGCCGCGAAGCTTGGCCCGATCGTATTCCAACAGGTCGGCGGGGCCGAGGTTTCGGGCGATCAGGATGGCATCATCAGGTAGCAGGCGCGCCTGAGAGACATCCCCCGTCAGATGCCGTAACAACCGATCATTGAGATCTTCGAGGTCATGCACCCGCTCGCGCAGATAGGGATCGCGGGCCTGCCCCAGGCTGGCTCGGTGTTCAGAGCGCACACGCTCCACCGCTGCCTCCGCCGTCAGTCCCGAATGCACCGCGTCATGAAGCGACAGGTTCCAGCTGCGGCTGTGAGCTAGCATCCGGTAGGTTTCAAGCACGTCGTAGGACGCCCCCAGGATTCCCTCATGCCCGTCCAGCATGGCGTCGATCTGTGTCTGCAAGGCAGCGATGGCGCCGGCGAGTCTGGTCTCCTCGGCGGGCGTGTCGTCGCTCAGCAGCCGGCCGGCGGCCACGGGCGCCTCGTGAAGAACCGCGACTCCCAGCGCCAGCCCATCAGCGAACCTCGCGCCCTTCAGTCGCTCTGGCCGCCGCGGAGCGATCTCGACGTCCTTGAGCTCGTCGCGCGTGAGCAGGTCGCCGGCGGCCACCATCTCGGCCAACACCATGGCGATGATCTGAAGATCCTCGACGTCGTCCTCGGCGTAGATGCGGCTGGTGCGATTCTGGACGACGAGCACACCGATCGCGCGGCCGCCGCGAAGCAACGGTACTCCGAGAAAGGCGTGAAACGGATCTTCGCCGGTTTCCGGTCGGTAGGAGAACGCGGGATGGCCGGGCGCGTCGGAGAGGTTAAGCGGCCGGCCAAGGCGCATGATCTCGCCCACTAGACCTTCGCCGGGCTTCATCTGGGTCACGTGCACGGCGCCGGGGTCGAGGCCCTCGGTCGCGAACAGCTCCATCTCTCCCGAGGCGCGGCGCAGATAGATCGAGCACACCTCGGCGACCATCGAAATGGCGATGGTGCGGGTCACCATGCCGAGCTTGGCCTGGGTCGGACCCTCGCCGGCCATCGCCTCGCGAATCTGGCGAAGCAGGCTGCGAGGCCCGCGAATGGCGAGGCCGGGCGTGGGCATTTTCGTCCTCGCGGGCGCTCCTGAAGTGGTGCTGCTGACGGCGCCTATAGCAGACTTTTCCGCCCGATCGCCGACCAAGCCGGATCGGGCGACGTCACGCTTGGTCGAGGCCGTAGGCGGCGTGCAGGGCGCGGACGGCGAGCTCCGTGTAAGCGGCGTCGATGAGCACGCTGATCTTGATCTCCGACGTCGAAATAACCTGGATGTTGACGCCCTTTTCGGCGAGCGCCCCGAACATCGTCTTGGCGACACCGGCATGGCTGCGCATGCCCACGCCGATGACCGACACCTTGGCGACATCCTCGTTCACCGCCACGTCGTCGAATCCGATCACTTCTCGCGCAGCGCGAACAATTTCCACCGCCCGCGCCGAGTCGCGCTTGCCGACCGTGAATTCCATGTTGGCGGCGCCTTCGCGGTGGGCATGGCTCTGGACGATCATGTCTACATTGACATCCGCGTCGGCCAGACGCCCGAAGATCTGGGACGATACGCCCGGATGATCGGGCAGTCCGAACAGGCTTATCTTGGCCTCGTCGCGGCTGAACGCCACGCCGCTCACGATGCGTTTTTCCACTATATCCTCCTCGTCGCAGACGATGGTCCCGCCCTCCACGCGCGCTCCCTGCGGATCGCTAAAACTCGACAGGACTCGCAGAGGTACACCATGGGCCATGGCCATCTCGACCGATCGGGCATGTAGAACCTTGGCTCCCAGAGACGCCATCTCCAGCATTTCCTCGTACGAGATGCGAGAGAGCCGGCGCGCCTTGGATTCGATGCGCGGGTCGGTGGTGTAGACGCCGTCTACGTCGGTGTAGATATCGCAACTAGCAGCCCCCAGCGCGGCGGCGATTGCGACGGCCGTCGTGTCCGATCCGCCGCGGCCGAGTGTCGACAGCCGGCCGGCCCGGGTGACTCCCTGAAACCCGGCGATGACGGCCACTTCGCCGCCGTCCATGGCTTGCCCCAGCGCGTCGGCGGGAATTTCCTCGATCCGCGCCCGGCCGTGAGCTGTGTCCGTTATGATCGGGATTTGCCAGCCCATCCATGATCGGGCCCTCAGGCCGAGGTTGCGCAGCGTCATGGCCAACAGGCCTGCCGTGACCTGCTCGCCCGAGGCCACCACGCTGTCATATTCGTCATCTGGCGCTATCAGCGCCTTGTCGGCGGGACCTGCTCCGTCCGTCCATGCCACTAGCTCGTTGGTCTTGCCCGCCATCGCCGAAACGACGACCGCGACGCTGCGTCCGGCGGCCGCCTCGAGACAGACACGCTGGGCCACCCGCCGGATGCGATCCAGGTCGGCCACCGAGGTGCCGCCGAATTTCATCACCAGACGAGACACTCCCTGGAACCCCCGCGCGTGCGAAGGCGGGTTCTAGCGACGCTGCCGGATCGCGACAAGGATCGGGTGGACGGCTAAGGAGGCCAACATGGACCGCCCTATCGCGCCCCCCGCCAGCGTCGATGAATCCGACGTGGCCCGCTTCTCCGCCCTTGCCGGCAAGTGGTGGGATCCCAAAGGCCCGTTCGCGCCTCTGCACCGGCTCAATCCCGCCCGCCTCGGTTTCATTCGCGATCAGTCGTTGTCGCGGTTCTCGCGCGACGGCGGTTCGCGGCGGCCGTTTAGCGGTTTGTCGCTGATCGATGTGGGCTGCGGCGGTGGCCTGCTTTGCGAACCGATGGCTCGGCTTGGCTTCGGCGTCACCGGCCTGGACGCATCGGCCGAAGTTATCGACGTGGCGCGCGCCCACGCCGAGGCGAGCGGTTTGTCTATCGACTACCGGGCCGCGACCGTGGAGGACTTGGCGGCCTCCCACCGCTCCGCGTTCGATCTGGTACTGGCCCTGGAGGTGATCGAGCACGTCATCGATCCGGCTGCCTTCCTGCGCCAATGCGCGGCGCTGCTAGCCCCGAGCGGCATGATGATCGTCGCCACGCTCAACCGCACGGTCCGTTCGCTGCTTCTGGCCAAGATCGGCGCGGAATATCTCCTACGCTGGGTCCCGGTGGGCACGCATGACTGGCGCAAATTCCCGACGCCCGCCGAAGTGTGCGGCTACCTCGAGGCCGCTGGACTCCAGGCGGAGGGACCGTTCGGTCTGGCGCTCGATCCGTTGGCCGGAGAATGGCGCCTCTCGACGGACGCCCGGGTGAATTTCATGATGACCGCCGTTCCGGCTCAGGGCCCGCCGCTCAGTTGATCTCAGTCTTTTTCGGCGGCTCCGGCGGGAGCGGGGCAACCGGGACACCGTCGGCGACCAGGGCCTTTACCTCGCTGGGTGAGGCCTCCCCGTAAATCCCGCGCGCTTCGGACGAACCGTCATGGATCGAGCGAGCTTCAACCGCAAAGCGATCGCCGACATAGTCGAAGGTCTCCTCGACATGCCGCCGGACCTTGCCCAAGGCCTCCATCATCATGGCGCGGACGCCGTGCTCGGACACCGCTGGCGGAGGGGTCCTGATTCCGGTAATCGCGGGCGCCATGATCTGTTTGCGAATGGCCTGTGAACCACAGAGGGGGCAACCTATCAGCCCGCGCGACGCCTGATCGTCAAAGTCATCCGACGCGCTGAACCAGCCTTCGAAGCCGTGTTCGCGCTCGCATCGCAGGGCATAGCGGATCATGGCCCGGTGAAGCGCCGTGCGTTTGCGAGAGCCGGAATGGCCGCCCGTGCCTTGGCCGACTGGGTGGAGTCGATATCGGCGATCACGACGCATGGCTCGTCGTGATCCGCCGCCGCCATGACCACGCCCCAGGGAGACACCACCATCGAGCGTCCCCAGGTGGAGCGGCCGTCTTCGTGCACGCCCCCTTGCGCCGGGGCTAGGACGAACGATCCGGTTTCGATGGCGCGCGCGCGCAACAATACCTCCCAATGCGCCTCGCCGGTGGGCCGTGTGAACGCCGCCGGTACGGTGATCACCTCTGCCCCGGCAGCGGCCAGTGCGCGATAGAGAGCGGGGAAGCGCAGATCATAACAGACGGTCAGGCCGAGCTTCAGACCGCCCGCCTCGACGACCACCGCGGCCTCGCCGGGCTCGAACACGGCCGATTCACGATGGCGCTCACCCGTGGGCAGGTCGACATCGAACATATGCAGCTTGTCGTATGTGGCCAGGATGGCCCCGGTGGGGTCCACCAGCACCGAGCGATTGGCCGCCTTGCCGTCGGGGCGCAAGACCATCGCCGAACCGATCAGCAGCCAGACGCCGAGTTCCGCCGCCAGCTCGCGCAATCCGACCACCGCAACGTCGTTTTCCAGCGAGGTCAGGGCCGCGAACAGTCGACCGCGATCGCGCTGCAAAAGGTTGGTCCCCTCCGGCGTGACGACGAGCGACGCGCCTTTGGCGGCTGCCTCCCGGATCAAGGGCGAAGCCTGCGCCAATGCCTGCGCCTGCGAGGCCGGCGCACGCATCTGGATGAGGGCGATCCGCGTCACTGTGTCGATAGCATCGCGTCGAGCCTGCCATCGCGATCCAGCGCGACCAGTTCGTCGCAGCCACCGATGTGACGGTCGCCGATGAATATCTGGGGAAAGGTGCTGGCGCCCGAACGAGCGATCATTTCCCGCCGCAGGTCAGGATCGAACCCGGCCTCGATCTCGGTGAAATCGGCTGCCTTGGCGCGCAAAAGCGCGAGGGCCTGGGCGCAGAAGCCGCAGAACGGTCGCGTGTACAGGGTCACGTGGGTCATGCCCCATCACATAGCGCGTTGCGTCCGCGTTTTCACCCGCGCGATGACCGCCAGGTCGACATGCGAAGCGCCGGCGGCCCTGAGCGCGCGGGCGCAGCTCTCGGCGGTGGCGCCCGTCGTCAGGACATCGTCCACGAGCAGCACCCGTCGACCGGCGAGGCGCGAGCGCCAGCGCGACGGGGTCTCGAACACGGCCTCGACATTCGCCCGACGCTCGAGGCCGGATTTACCGGCCTGGCTGGCGGTTGCGCGGCGACGGCGAAGCGCACCGGGCCAATAGGCGATCCGGCTGGCGCGCGCCAAGGGGCGGGCGATCTCGGCGGCTTGGTTGTATCGACGTCTCAGCAGGCGCCATCGGTGGAGCGGGACAGGCACCACGGCGTCTGCGTCGGCCAGAAGGTCCGCCGCCGCACGCGCCAGCCACCGGCCGAAGAGGCCGGCCAGATCGGTCCGGTCCCCGTGCTTGAGCGCGAGGATCAGGTCTCGGGAGTGTTCATCGTAAAGACAGGCCGCTCTGGCGCGATCGAACGCCGGACGCTCGGCCGAGCAGCCAACGCAAAGAGCGTCTGGGCCGATTTCGAACTCGAAGGGCGCTCCACACGCGTCGCAGCAGGGCGGCCCGATGAATCGGATCCGGCTCCAGCGATCGGCGGCCAGGCCGATCGACAGCACCGCGCCGCCGCTCCCGGAGCGATCATCGAGCGCGCGGGGCGGCAGCACGAGGTCCAGCGCCATGGTCGCGGCGCCTCTCAAGGACGGCATGGCAATCTCCTCGAAGACGAGCAGCTTGGCATGGCGCGAGCGCCCACGGTAGCCCATAGCGGGCGCCGTGAACGCTCCGCCGCGCCTGTTCGATCGCGCCCTGCGCCGTCACCGCCTTGAGCGCCAGGCGCGGCGCCCTCGCGGCGTCGACTTCCTGTCGGCAAGGGCCGCCGAGGACCTGACGGAGCGCCTGCTATCGATCAACCGGCGCTTCGCCCTGGCCGTCGATCTCACGGGCGGGCGATCGGGTTTCGCAGCCGCTGCCAGCGCCGGCGGGGCGTGCGGCCAGATCGATCGATTGATTGATGGAATCGTCCTGGACGAGGAGCAATTGCCGTTTTGCGAAGCTGGCGTCGACCTGATCGTCTCTGTTCTCTCCCTGCACTGGGTGAACGATCTGGTCGGTGCGCTCATCCAGATCCGACGCGCACTCGCACCCGACGGCCTGTTTCTTGGTTCGCTGTTGGGCGGTGCGACGCTGACCGAATTGCGCCAGTGCGTGTTGGCCGCTGAACTGGAAATGCGCGGCGGGGCCGGACCCAGGGTTTCGCCGTTCATCGATCCCCGGTCGGCTGCGGATCTCATGCAGCGGGCCGGCTTCGCCATGCCTGTCGTGGATGTAGACACACTGATTGTCCGCTATGACAACGCGTTCGCCCTCTTGGCCGATCTGCGCGAGATGGCCGAGACCAGCGCTCTCGTCGACCGGCCGGCCGCGCCTCTCACACGCTCCATCATCGCTAGAGTAGGTGCGTTGTATGCTGAGCGCTTCGGGGGCCCGGACGGGAGAATCCAGGCGACCTTCGAGATCATCAACCTGACCGGCTGGGCGCCGCACCCCGGCCAGCCGCGCCCGCTGCGTCCCGAGTCGGCCAAGGCCAGCCTGGCCGATGTGCTCAGGCGATCTTGAGTCCGACGCGCCGCGCGAGCCCGTCGAACTCGCGCCAGAATATGTCCTGCAACGGCGGTGTCTCCTGCATCAGCTCGTGGAAGGCGCCCGCTACCTCGACATAGCTTGCGCCCGGCATCCGCGCGGCCATGCTTCGAGCCCCGGCATTGTCGACCACGCGGTCTTCGCCGGCGGCCACGATCAGCGTCGGCGTCGCGATTCCTTCGAGCCTGCCTTTTTGCTGCAGCGTCGTGATGGCGGTGAAGGCGAAGTCGAGCCAGCCCCACGTCGGGGGACCGAGCGGCAAGTCGGGGCAGACCTCGATCTGCGCGAGATTGCGCGCGTACCGGACCGCGTCATGCGTCACCAAGTTCGTCTCGAAGGATTCCTTCTCGCCCCCGGTCGGAACACGAGCGGCGCCGAGCCCGAGGGCCGTGATCGCCGCCGCCAGGACGCGGGCGAGTGGGCGGGGGACGGGGGCGGTGTTCAAGGCGAGCATGGGCGCAGACAAAATCGCCCCGGCAAATCGCGTCTCGCCGCGAGCGAGGGCCAGCAGGGTCAGGCAGCCACCCATCGAATGACCGAGCGCCAGCCGTGGCGGCGGTAGCCGCGGCCCAAAGCTCCTTATAAGAATGTCGTGGTCGGTGAGGAAATCCTCGAAGCCATGGGCGTGGCCCGCGAGGCGATCGGGCAGCAGTCTTGCTGAGAGGCCGTGGCCGCGCCAGTCGTGTACGAGCACGGTCAATCCGCGCCCCAGCAACCGCTCGACGACCTCGTAATACTTCTCGATGGGCTCGGTCCGGCCCGGATTCACGAGAACCGACCCCACCGGCGGCCCCGTCGGCGAGAACAGCGCCGCCCGCAATCGGGCGCCATGAGCCCCCCGGAACCATTCGGCGCCGCCTCCTGCCGGAGTCGCGGCGGAGGCCGTCGAGACGAGGGGCGCCGGCTCGTTCAAGCCGAGGGCGGCGTCAGGCCATCTTCGCGAACAGCGCCTGCATCTTACTCTGCAAGGCCATGGCGGTGCCCATGTCGGACAGCTGCAGTTTGCCCGTCATCACCGCCGTCATGGCGTCGAGCTTGCCCTGGCCCATCGATTCCAAGTCGTTCATTGCGATCTTCATCGTCAAGTCCGCGGGGCTGTCGTCGTTGGTAACCGTCCCGCCATCGATGAACACAAAGCCGTCGCCCTTGAGATCGAACTTCAAGGTCTTGCCGAGGCCCGAATCGGAGCCGACGGCGGTCTTAACGCGATCGGTCAGTTCTTGCAGAGTAGCCATGGATGTCTTCTCCCGGGGATTGATTTCAGGTTCGCCTAACGCGCTGGCGTGCCGTTCGCAAGTGAACATTGTTCAGACTTGGAAACCGCCCTACCGGGGCCTTGCGCGAGCACGGCCTCTCCCTAACTAAATCTCCGAAGGCGCCAGCTTCGGGCCTTCCGGACCCGCGTCGAGGCCGTTTTCAAGGCTCGGCAGTGGTTCGCCCACGTTGCAACCTTGCTTAGAGCAAAGAAGGATGTCTCCCATGCGTACTCTCGACTTCTCCCCGCTGTACCGTTCCGTCGTCGGCTTCGACCGTCTGGCCGACCTTCTGGATGCCGCGACGAACGAAACCTCCAACGGCTACCCGCCCTACGATATCGAGCGGACGGCCGAAAATGCCTACCGCATCGAAATCGCGGTCGCCGGCTTCAAGGCCGAGGATCTGTCGATCGAGGTGAAGGAAAACCTGCTCACTGTGCAGGGCCGCAAAGGCGCCAACGACGAGCCCAAGCGCTACCTCCACCGCGGCCTCGCAGAGCGCAACTTCGAGCGCCGGTTCCAGCTGGCCGACTATGTGGTGGTCACCGACGCCAGCTTGGCTGACGGCCTGCTGTCGCTGTCGCTGAAGCGCGAGCTTCCCGAAGCCCTCAAGCCGCGCCGGATCGAAATCTCCGCGCCCAAGGCAGAAGTCCTGATCGAAGGCGAAAAGGCCGCCTGACAGCCCTGCCAAGCGACGATAATGGAAGGGCGGCGCCTCGGCGTCGCCCTTTTTTTCATGGCAAGGCGGCGGCGCGCTCGGCGTCGAGATACACGGCTGACGTCGGCGTCAAGGAGGGGTCAAGCTCGATCAGAAGTGGGTTGCCGGTCGGTATCTCAACACTCACGACCGCCGTTTCGCTGAGCCCGAATAAGTGCTTGACGATCGCGCGAAGAGAGTTGCCGTGCGCGGCCACCAGCACCGTCTCGCCGGCCGCAAGGCCCGGGACAATCTCGCCGGCGAAATACGGGAGCACCCTGTCGAGTGTAGTCTTCAGGCTCTCGGTATGGGGCGGCGCGATGCCGGCATAGCGGCGGTCGCGAGAAAAATCGAATTCCCCCCCAGCCGGCGCCGGCGGTGGCGGTTGGTCGTACGACCGCCGCCATACGCGCACCTGTTCCTCGCCGTGACGCGCGACGGTTTGCGCCTTGTTGAGCCCGGTCAAGCCGCCGTAGTGGCGTTCATTCAGCCGCCACGTCTTGGCCATTGGGATCCACAATTGACCGGCGGCCGCCAATGCGAGGCAACCGGTGCGGATCGCGCGCGTCAGCACTGAAGTGTGCGCCCGGTCGAATGCCAGGCCATTATCGAGCATGAGATCACCAGCGCGCCTGGCCTGCGCCTCGCCCTCTTCGGTCAGATCGACGTCGACCCAGCCGGTGAACCGGTCGTCGCGGTTCCACTGACTCTGGCCGTGGCGTAGCAGGACGAGGGTGGGCATGCGCACCGGCTAGGGCGGCTCGGCAAGGGCGTCAAGCGAGCCCGGCGATGGTGCGCCCCATCATGCGCGGGTATAGGCCGGCGATGCGACGCCACCTGATTTTGCCCGTTATGGCTCTGGCGGCCATGGCTTTGATCGTGCTGGCTCTGCTATGGCCACAGGGGTTGGGTCGCCGCTCTCCGGCGCCCTTCGGCCACTCTCCGGCTCCGGCGAAGGCTGGACGTTGAACTGCAGGGCTCATGTTTCCCACGCCGCGTACCGACCTTCAGCCCAACAGCTACGACTATGAGATGGCGCCCTTGATCCGGGCGACGGGCTTTCGCGAATATGATGCGCGCTGGCTCATGGGGCCGGATCTGAACCTGCTCGGCATCGAGGCGCTCGGCCTGGGCCTCGGCGCCTATCTGGCCGAGCGTGGCGAGCGCCGGATCGTGGTTGGGCACGACTTCCGGTCATATTCCATGTCGGTGAAACAGTCTCTGAGCCTGGGTCTGGTGAGCGCCGGCTGCGAGGTGCTGGACATCGGCCTGTGCCTCTCTCCAACCGCGTATTTCGCCCAGTTCGATCTGAATGCGCCATGTGTGGCCATGGTCACGGCCAGTCACAACGAGAATGGCTGGACGGGGGTGAAGATGGGGGCAGAGCCGCCGGTCACCTTCGGCCCGGACGAGATCGGCAGGCTTAAGGAGATCGTGCTGGGCGGCGCCGCCCAGCCCAGGGCCGGCGGAGTCTTGACGCACGTCGACGGCGTCCAGGAACGTTACATAGCCGATGCCGCATCGCGGTGTACGCTGACGCGCAGAATACGTGTGGTTTGCGCGTGTGGGAACGGAACGGCCGGTGCTTTCGCGCCGGACGCCCTTCGTCGCATGGGCGCCGAGGTTGTCGAGATGGACTGTGACCTCGACTACACTTTCCCCCGCTACAATCCCAACCCCGAAGACATGGCCATGCTTCACTCCATGGCCGCGATGGTGCGCGAACACGGGGCGGATCTGGCGCTCGGCTTCGACGGTGACGGCGATCGGTGCGGGGTGGTCGACGACGAGGGCGAGGAGATCTTCGCCGACAAGATCGGCCTGATGCTGGCCCGCGACCTTGCCCCGCTGCATCCCGGCGCGAGGTTCGTAGTGGATGTGAAATCGACCGGCCTCTATGCCACTGACCCGGTGCTGGCCGCCCACGGCGCGACCACCCTCTACTGGAAGACCGGCCATAGCTACATCAAGCGCAAGACCGCCGAGATCGGCGCCCTCGCGGGCTTCGAGAAATCGGGCCACTTTTTCCTCAACGCGCCGCTCGGGCGCGGCTACGACTGCGGGCTCACGGCAGCCGCCGCCATATTGGCGATGCTCGATCGCAACCCCGGGCGCAAGCTCAGCGACCTCAAGCGCGGCCTGCCCGTGGCCTTCACCTCGCCGACGATGAGCGCGCACTGTCCCGACGAGGAGAAATACGCCGTAGTGGAGGGGGTGCGCGCCGAATACGAGGCTCTCGCCGCCGCCGACGGCCGGCTATGCGGCCGGGCGATCGCGGAGGTGATCACCGTCAACGGCGTGCGCGTGGCGCTGGAGGACGGTTCCTGGGTGCTCGTCCGCGCCTCCTCGAACAAGCCGGAGATCGTAGTGGTGGTAGAGAGTCTGCGCTCGGCCGAGGACATGCGCGAGCTGTTCCGGATGGACGTGCGGCCAAGGCTAGCCCTCCGCCCGTCCGTCGGCGCCTACAACCAGGAAATCTAGCCCGCCCCATGCGTGTGGTCATGATCGGGACGGGCTATGTGGGGCTGGTTTCCGGCGCCTGTTTCGCGGACTTCGGGCACACCGTCTGCTGCGTCGACAAGGACACCGACAAGGTGGCGCGCCTGCGCGCCGGGGCCATGCCGATTTTCGAGCCGGGCCTCGAAGCCCTCGTGGAGCGCAATGCGCGGGCGGGCCGCCTGAGCTTTAGCGAAGACTCCCGCGATATCGTAGCCAGGGCCGACGCCGTGTTCATCGCCGTGGGAACTCCGTCCCGGCGCGGCGACGGATATGCCGACCTCTCCTACGTCCACGCCGCGGCCGCGGAAGTCGCGCCGCTGATCGAGGGCTTCACAGTGGTGGTGACCAAATCGACCGTGCCTGTGGGAACCGGCGACGAGATCGAAGCGATCATCCGACGCGTCAATCCAGACGCCGACGTGGCCGTGGTCTCCAATCCGGAATTCTTGCGGGAGGGCTCGGCGATCGAGGACTTCAAGCGTCCCGACCGGGTGGTCGTGGGTTTGCACGACGAGCGCGCCCGCGCGGTGATGACCGCCCTCTATCGCCCGCTCAGCCTGAACGAGACGCCGATGCTGATCACCGACCGGCGCACGGCCGAACTGACCAAGTACGCCGCCAACGCCTTTCTGGCGATGAAGGTGACGTTCATCAACGAAATGGCCGACCTGTGCGAGCGGGTCGGCGCGGACGTGCAGCAGGTGGCCAGGGGGATCGGCCTGGACAAGCGCATCGGACCCAAATTTCTGAACGCCGGGCCGGGTTATGGCGGCTCCTGCTTTCCCAAGGACACGCTGGCCCTGGCACGCACGGCGATGGACGCCGGCGCGCCGCTGCGGTTGGTCGAGACCACCGCTGCGGTGAACGCCGCCCGAAAGCGCGGCGTCGCCGGGCGGGTTGCGGCCGCTCTGGGCGGCGATCTGGCGACCAAGACGGTCGGCGTGCTGGGCCTCACCTTCAAGCCCAACACCGACGACATGCGCGATGCCCCGTCGCTGGAGCTCGCGCCGGCCCTGATCGCCGCCGGGGCCACCGTGCGGGCATTCGATCCGGAGGATCACGAGGCGCGCCGGCTGTTGCCGGGCGTGGCGTTCCAGACCGACGCTTACGAGGTGGCGCGGGCGGCGGACGCGCTGGTCATCCTGACCGAGTGGGACCAGTTCCGCGCCCTGGATCTGGACCGGCTCAAGGCGCTCATGCGCACGCCGGTGATCGTCGACCTACGCAACATCTATCGGCCGGCCGAGGTGCGCGCCCGCGGCTTCACTTACGTTAGCGTGGGCCGGCCCTAGCGGCCAGCCAGTCAAGCCACCGCGGCGCGCACCGCGCCGGCGATCTCGCGCACCAGCTGGCCCACGAGTTTCTCGTCGTCGCCCTCGGCCATGATGCGGATCAAGGGCTCGGTGCCGGACGCGCGCACCAGCACCCGGCCGCTCCCGTTCAGCCGCGCCTCGGCCTCGGCGATAGCGGACTTGACGGCGGCGTTCTCAAGCGGCTTGCCGCGCGCGAAGCGAACGTTCTCCAGCTTTTGCGGAGCCGGTTCGAATTGCCGCGCCAGAGCGCTCATCGGCCGGTTGGAGCGAACCAGCTGGGCCAGAACCTGCAGCGCCGCGATCAGGCCGTCGCCCGTGGTGGAATAGTCGCTCATGATGATGTGGCCGGAGGCCTCACCGCCCAGGTTGAACGATCCCTCGCGCATTCGGGCCATGACATAGCGGTCGCCCACCGCGGTGCGCTCGAGGGTCAGGCCGCGCTCGCCCAAAAATCGCTCAAGCCCGAGGTTGGACATCACCGTCGCCACCACCCCGCCGCCCACCAGCCGCCCCTGCTCGGCCCAGGACCCGGCGATCAGGGCCATGATCTGGTCGCCATCGACGATGTGGCCCTTCTCGTCACACAGCATCAGCCGGTCGGCGTCGCCATCGAGCGCGATGCCGATGTCGGCGCGATATTCCTTGACCGCCTGCACCAGGGTGGCCGGATGGGTCGAACCGGACTCCTCATTGATGTTGAAGCCATTCGGCGAGACGCCAATCTCCATGACCTCGGCGCCCAATTCGTAGAGCGCGGTCGGCGCCACGCGGTAAGCCGCGCCGTGCGCGCAGTCGATCACGACGCGCAGGCCGTTGAGGCTGAGGCTGCGCGGCAGTGTGGCCTTGACGATTTCGATATAGCGGGCCTGGGCCTCGTCCATTCGCGCCACGCGGCCCAATTCCTTGGGACGGGCCAGACCTTCCTGCAGGCCCTCGTCCATGTGCGCCTCGATCCGGGATTCCATGGCGTCGGAGAGCTTGTAACCATCGGGGCCGAACAGCTTGATGCCGTTGTCGGCGAAGCTGTTGTGCGAGGCGCTGATCATCACCCCTAGGTCGGCGCGCATCGAGCGGGTCATCATCGCCACCGCCGGCGTCGGCAAGGGCCCGAAGAGGCGCACATCCATGCCGACGCTAGTAAATCCGGCCACCAGGGCCGGTTCGATCATGTAGCCGGAAAGGCGTGTGTCCTTGCCGATCACCACCAAGTGACGCCGATCGTCGGCCGAGCGGAACAGCTTACCGGCGGCCAATCCCACCCTCAGCGCCACCTCGGCGGTCATGGGATAGCGGTTGGCCTCACCCCGAATGCCGTCGGTGCCGAAATAGGTCCGCTTGTTCATGGACTCTCCTATGCCTCGGCGGCGAAACGATGCGATACCCGGATTTATGGGTCGCACGCACGCCGCAGTTTACGCGCGGCGCCCTTTGCGGCAAAGCGCCCTCTCCAGTAGCGAGGGTTCGCCGAACCAAATGTGCGGGATCATCGGCATTGTCGGCGTCCGTCCGGTGACGGAGCGCTTGATCGACAGCCTGCGGCGCCTGGAATACCGCGGCTATGATTCGGCTGGCGTGGCGGCCGTGACGGCGCCCGGCCGGGTCGAGCGGCGCCGCGCCAAGGGCAAGATTCGCGAGCTGGAGGCGGTTCTCGCCGCCGAGCCGTTGGCGGCGAGCGTCGGCATCGGCCACACACGCTGGGCCACCCACGGCGCGCCCAGCCTGGTCAACGCCCATCCCCAGACCGCCGGCCGGGTCAGTATCGTCCACAATGGCATCATCGAGAACTTCGCCGCCCTGAAAGCCGAACTGTGCGCCGCCGGGCGGGTTTTTCAGAGCGACACCGATACCGAGGTCGTGGCGCATCTGATCGACAGGGGACTTTCCGACGGGCTTGACCCGCTGGCGGCTTTCAAGGCGGCGCTCGACCGCCTGAGCGGGGCCTATGCCCTGGCGGTGCTGATCGAGGGCGAGGACGCCCTGATCCTGGGCGCCCGCCGAGGCAGCCCGCTCGTCGTCGGCCATGGCGACGGAGAGATGTTCCTGGGCTCGGACGCTATGGCGGTCGGGCCTTTCACTCAGATGATCTCCTATCTCGAAGAGGGCGACTTCGTCGCCATCGACCACCACGAGGCGCGCATCTTCGATGCCGACGGGCGCCCCGCCGAAAGGCCGCGGCGGCTGGTCGCCGCCGCCTCCGCCCTGGTCGAGAAGGGCGCCTACCGCCATTTCATGGAAAAGGAGATCCACGACCAGCCCGACGCCTGCCAGCACACCCTGGCGAGCTATGTCGATCCTCTGGCCGGCACGGCGCGAGCGCCCGACGGCTTCGACTTCGCCGGCGTCGAGCGGCTTCAGATCCTCGCCTGCGGCACGGCCTTCTACGCCGGGCTGATCGGCAAGTACGTGATCGAGCGCGTCGCCGGCCTGCCGGTCGATGTCGAGGTGGCCTCGGAGTTCCGCTACCGCGACCCGGCGCTTGCCGCCGGCACCCTGGCTGTGGCGATTTCGCAATCGGGCGAGACCGCCGACACCCTGGCGGCCCTGCGCTTCTGCAAGGCCCGCGGCCTGCCCACGGCGGCGATCGTCAACGCCCACGAATCGAGCATGGCGCGCGAGGTCGACAAGGTCTGGCCGACCAACGCGGGTCCAGAAATCTGCGTGCTGTCGACCAAGGCCTTCATCGCGCAGGTCTCCGTGCTGATCGCCCTGGCCATTGCGGCCGCCCGGGCGCGCGGGTGGATCGACACGCGCGAGGAGCGGCGGCTGGTGCGCGTGCTTCTGGAGGCGCCGCGCCTGCTGGCGGAGGCCACGGCGACCGAGGAGGCGATCAAGCTTCTCGCGCAGGACGTCGCCCGAGCCCGCGACGTGCTCTATCTCGGCCGCGGGCCGATGTTCGCCCTGGCGATGGAAGGCGCGCTGAAGCTCAAGGAAGTGAGCTACATCCATGCGGAGGGCTATGCCGCCGGCGAGATGAAGCACGGCCCGATCGCCCTGATCGAGGAGGCGACGCCCGTCGTGGTGCTCGCGCCCACGGACTCCTTCTTCGAGAAGACCATGTCCAACATCAGCGAGGTCATCGCCCGCAACGGTCCGGTGATCCTGATCACCGACGAGGACGGCGCCGCCCACGCCCCGCCCCAGGCCAAAGTCATCGTTGCGCCGCGTTGCGACCCGCTGATCGCACCTCTGGTATTCGCCGTGCCCCTGCAGCTGCTTGCCTATAACGTGGGCGTACTGAAGGGCGCCGATGTCGACCAGCCTCGCAACCTGGCCAAATCCGTGACGGTCGAATAGTTCGTGCGACGGCCGCGAGCATGAAAGTCCGCAAGGCGGTGCTGCCGGTCGGGGGCCTGGGCACCCGGGTGCTGCCCGCCGCCAAGACCACGCCCAAGAACATGCTCAATGTGTTCGACCGGCCGATACTGGCGCATGTTGTGGCCGAAGGGCGCTCCGCGGGCATCGAGCATTTCGTGTTCGTGCTGGGCCGGGGCCAGGGCTCGATCGAGGACTATTTCGATCACGCCTTCGAGATGGAAGCCGCTCTGGAAGCCAAGGGTCGCACGAGCCTCCTGGCCGATATTCGCGCGGATCTGATGGCGCCTGGCCAGATCAGCTTCGTGCGCCAAATGGCGCCGCTTGGGCTCGGCCACGCGGTCTGGTGCGCGCGCGACGTGATCGGCGACGAGCCGTTCGCGGTCATGCTGCCCGACATGCTGATGGACGCCACGCCGCCTGCCCTGGCTCAGCTGGTCGCCGCCTATGACGAGGTTGGGGGGAATCTCGTGGCGGTGGAGCCGGCGCCGGCCGGCGAAGCGCACAAGTATGGCATTGTCGCCCTGGGCGGGCCGGCCTCCGGGTTCGAGGGCCGCCTGGTCGCCATGACCGGAATGGTGGAAAAGCCGCCGCCCGGAACGGCACCCTCCAATCTGTTCATATCGGGCCGCTACATCCTGCAGCCCGAAATCTTCGAGGCCCTGGGCGCCCACCGGCGCGGCGCCGGCGGCGAGATCCAGCTCACCGACGCGATGCTGGCGCTGCTCATCCGCTCGCCGTTTCACGCGCTGCAATACCAGGGCGTCACCTACGACTGCGGCGATCCGGTCGGGCTGCTACGCGCCAATCTCGCCCTCGCCCTGCGCCACCCGACCTTGGGCGCCGCCGCGCGCACCGCCGCGGAGGGCGTTCTGAAGGCCGTCTAGCGGTCGCTTCGGGCGCGCCCGTGAGCCGCAGTGCTATAACGGCCCGCGGAAGTGGGCACGGGGCTCACACGAGGACCGGCCCGGACGTGCGCGCCAAGGATTTCACTCTGCTGCAGGTGGCGCCGGCGCTCGAATCGGGCGGGGTGGAGACACTCACCGTCGCCCTCGCCCGCTCTCTGGCGCGGGCGGGCGGGCGATCTCTGGTGGCGTCGCGCGGCGGTCGGCTGGAGGGCGAGCTCGCCGACGCCGGCGCACGGCACGTTCGCCTGCCGGCGCATTCACGCAACCCGCTGGTGATGGCCGCCAATGTCGGGCGCCTGGAGCGGCTGATCCGGGCCGAGCAGGTGAGCCTGGTGCACGTGCGCTCACGCGCATCGGCGTTCAGCGCCCTGGCGGCCGCGCGGCGAGTGCGGGTGCCGCTGGTGACGACCTACCACGGGATCTACGCCGCCGGCTCGCCGTGGAAGCGCTGGTACAACGGGGTGATGACCCGGGGCGACGTGGTGATCGCCAATTCCGGCTTCACGCGTGATCACCTGCTGGCGCAGCACCCTGTGGATCCGGCCAGGGTCGTCGTGATTCCCGAGGGCGTCGACACCGAAGTGTTCGATCCGGCGCGAGTGGCGCCGGCGCGGGTGGCGCGGCTGCGCGCCGCCTGGGGCCTGCCCGAGTCGGACGCGCACAGGGTCGTACTGGTGGCGGCGCGGTTGACGGGCTGGAAGGGCCACGCCGTGGTGATCGAGGCGGCGGCGAGGATCGCCGACCCGGCGGGGATTCTGCTGGTGTTCGCTGGGGAGGGCGAGCGGACGGCCTTCGCCGCGTCGCTGATGACGTCCGCGCGCGCCGCCGGGTTGGGCGCGCAGGTGCGGATCGTCGGGCCGTGCGACGACATGCCTGCGGCGTTCGCCCTGGCCGATCTGGTCGCCGCCCCCTCCACCCTGGCGGAATCGTTCGGCCGCACGGTGGCCGAAGCCGGGGCGATGCAGCGCGTCGTCCTGGCCTCGCGCCTGGGCGGCCCGGCCGAGACGGTCGTTCCTGGTCAGACCGGCTGGCTGGCTACGCCCGGCGACGTCGACGCCTGGACGGCGGCGCTGGAGCGCGGCCTGTCGATGAGCGCCGAGGCCCGCGACCGCATGGGTCGCGCCGCGCGGGCCAGGGTGTCGCGGCTCTATTCGCTGGACGCCATGTGCGAGGCGACATTCGAGCTCTACCGGCGCCTCGTGGAGCGGCGCGGATGAGGGGTCCGGAGCGAATCCTGGTGATCAAGTTTTCGGCCCTGGGCGATTTCGTGCTCGCCTTGCCGGCCTTCGCCCGCATCCGCGCCGCTCACCCCGGCGCCCGCGTGACCTTGCTGACCACGCCGCCTTTCGAGACCCTGGCGCGGGCCAGCCCCTATTTCGACGAGGTGCGGACCGATGGCCGGCCGAACGGACCGGGAGCTTGGCTGCGCCTGGCCAGACAGTTGCGCTGCGCCGCGTTCGACCGGGTATACGATCTGCAGACCAACGATCGCACCAATCTGTTGTTCCAGGCCCTGCGGCCCGGGCCACCTCCCTGGTCCGGGACGGCGTTCGGCTGCAGCCTCCCACACCGCAACCGCGATCGCGCCTCGATGCATCCCCTCGAGCGCCAGGCCGAACAGCTGCGCGACGCGGGCATATGGCCGGATGCGCCTGTCGCCCCCCTGAGCGCGCCGGGGCCGGACCTGTCGTGGATCGTCGCCCGCCAGCCCCAACCCCGAAGCGAGCGCCCCACAGCCCTTCTGGCGCCGGGCAGTTCGGCGCGGCATCCGCGCAAGCGGTGGCCCGCCGCTTTCTATGCCCGCCTCGCTGCGGGCCTGGAGGCTCGGGGGTTCGCGGTCGTCGTGGTCGGCGGCATTCAGGAAAGCTCGATCGCGCGCGCCATCCAGCGCCAGGCGCCGCGGGCCCGAGACTTGACCGGCCGCACTGACTTCGCCCAGATCGC
This sequence comes from Caulobacterales bacterium, assembly GCA_038226475.1. Taxonomy (GTDB): domain Bacteria; phylum Pseudomonadota; class Alphaproteobacteria; order Caulobacterales; family Caulobacteraceae; genus Acaudatibacter. The sequence goes on from JBBRQK010000010.1 coordinate 46,875, forward strand.
GGCGCTCGGCGCGCGGGCGGCCTTGGCGGTGGGCAACGACACCGGGCCGATTCACCTGATCGCGGCCGCCGGCGCACCGACCCTCGTGCTGTTTTCCTCGGCCTCCTCGCCGGCTCTCAACGCGCCGCGGGGGCGAGTGGCCGTGCTCCAAGCCGCCGATCTGGCCGAGCTCTCGGCCGACAAAGTGCTGACCGCCGCGCTCGCCCTCGCGGCCCCGCCTTGATCAGGGAGGCGCCCTTGGTCATATACTGCTAGGGTCCCCTCGTCCGCCCAAGACGGGGACACCCAGAAACAGACCCGAAGGAGAACAGCCTATTCGTCGCCCCATGCCCGCGCCGCCGTCGAAGGACGGTCCCCGCATCAATGATGAGATCCGCGTCCCCCGTGTCCTCCTGATCGATCAGAATGGCGACAAGCAGGGGATCATGCCGACCTCGGCGGCCCTGGAAGCGGCGGTGGAAGCGGGGCTCGATCTGGTGGAGGTGTCGCCTACGGCCGACCCCCCGGTGTGCAAGATCCTCGATTTCGGCAAGTTCAAGTTCCAGGAACAGAAGAAAAAGAACGAGGCGCGCAAGCGGCAGAAGCTGGTCGAGGTCAAGGAGATCAAGCTTCGCCCCAACATCGACGTACACGACTATGAGGTGAAGACGCGCGCCATGCACCGCTTCTTCGAGGAGGGCGACAAGGTAAAGGTGACCCTCCGCTTTCGCGGCGGCGAGATGCGCCACCCGGAGCTGGGCATGAAGCTTCTCGATCAGGTGCGCACCGATTTCGACCCGGTGGCCAAGGTCGAATACGAGCCGCGCATGGAAGGCCGGCAGATGATCATGATCCTCGCGCCACGCTAGCTGGAGCGGTGTCGGTGCCGCTTGACGCCCAGCCGGCTCCCTGCGTGCGCTTCGACGGCGTTGCGGTGGAGGATCGCGGAGATGCCGCCCCCCTGCGCAACCTGTCGTTCTCGATCTCGCCGGGTTCGTTCCACATCGTCACCGGCGCGGCAGGCTCGGGCAAGACGACCCTGCTGCGGCTGATGTCTCTTTCGCGGACGCCGTCGCGCGGGATCGTGCAGTTGTTTGGCCGCGACGTCTCCGCGCTCACGCTGTCCGAGCGGACGCTCCTGCGCCGGCGCGTGGGCGCGGTATTCCGCTTGCCCCCCCTGATCGAACATCTCTCGCTGCGCGACAACGTCGCTCTCGCGCCGCGCGTGGTGGGCAGGCCGCGTTCTGACTACGAGCCGCAGGTGGAGGCGCTGCTGGCGTGGCTGGGCCTGGCGGCGCGGGCCGAGGCGCGGCCGGACGAGCTTTCCGACAACGAGCGCCGGCGACTGGTGATCGCGCGGGCGGTGGCCAATCGCCCCGACCTGCTCCTGGTCGACGAACCCGACGCCGATGTCGACGCGCCGGCGGCGCTGCGCCTGCTGCGATGGTTGTCCGAACTGCATGCGGCCGGCACGACGGTCGTCATGACCAGCCGCGACGCGGCCATGGCGGCGCGCTCGGGGTACCCGGTGATCGATCTGCGGGACGGACGCGCCACGGTGCTCGAGGCGGCGGCGCCGACGGGGGCGGCGTGAGCGAACCAGGGCCGCGGCCTCCCGGACCGATCCTGGCCCCCGGGGTTCCCGGCCAAGGGTGGGCCGCCCTCGTGCTCGGCCTGGCGAGCGTGGCGGGGGCGGCCTTGCTGGTGCTGGCATGGGCCGGGATCCGCGCCGGCGAGGCCTTGGCCGCGCGGCTGGCCGACCCGGTGACCGTGGCGGTCTGGGGCGCCGGCCTGGAGAGCGCCGACGCCGCGGCGGCGCGGGCCGAGGAGATATTGCGCCAGGCCCCGGGTGTGACCGCGGTGCGGGTGCTCGAGCCGGCCGCTGGCGACGTCGACCTCGCCGAGCTGATGGGGGCGCCGGCGACGGGGGCAGAGGAGGTCCGCCTCCTGGGCGTCGCGGCGAGCGGCGCTGCGGCCGGCGAACGCGCGGGCGCGAGCCTCGCCGGCCATGGCCTCGCCGTTCGGATCGACGATCACGCCTGGCCGGGCAGCCCCAGCCTTCGGCGCGCCGCCATCGTCGGCGGGGCGGCGGCGGCCGCGCTGATCGTCCTCGCCGTCGCCGTGGCGGCGGCGTCCGGCCTTGCCGTCCGGCGGGACATGAAGGCGCATCGCGAGCTGGTCGAGCTGATCCGGCTCTGCGGAGCGACCGACCGGTTCATCGGCGGCCTGTTCCGCCGGCGCGCGATCGGCCTGGCGTTCTGGGCCTGCATCGCCGGCGCCGCCGCCGGCGTGGTGGCCGTCGCCGCCTGGGCGCGGTTCGGGCAAGGCTCGCCGCTCGATCTGGTCCGGCCCCTGACGCCGCTCGATCTTGCCTTCGCGATCGCCTGGCTGCTCCTGGCCCTGGCGCTGGCGGCGGCGGGGTCGGCGGCCGCCTGCCGGGCGGTGTTGAAGACGGCCCCGTGAAGGGCCTGGCCGCCGGCCTCGCCATCGGCCTGATCTGGGTCGCCGGCCTGCTCGCCTTTGCCGACCGGGTGGCGAGGCTGACCCCCGCCGATACGCCGGCGCCGACCGACGGGATCGTCGCCCTGACCGGCGCCTCGGACCTGCGGCTGGAGGCGGCGACCGACCTGCTCGAGAGCGGCAAGGGCCGGCGACTGCTGATCTCCGGGGTCAATCCACGCGCAACGCGCAACGACGTCTGGGCCGTGACCGGGGCGGCGAAGCCGGTGTTCGACTGCTGCGTCGATCTGGGCTTCACTGCCGCCGACACCTTCGGCAACGCCCGCGAGAGCGCGCGCTGGGCGCGGTCCCTGCATTATCGCGACCTGATCCTGGTGACCGCCGACTACCACATGCCCCGCGCCCTGATCGAACTTCGCGCCGCCCTGCCAGGCGCGCGGGTGACGCCCTATCCGGTGGCGACCAACGTGCTCGACGCGCGCCGGTGGCAAGCGACCTCGGTCGGCGCGCGGCGCATGATCCTGGAGTATTGCAAATACCTCGCCATCCTGGTGCGCGAGGCGTTTCTGGGCCTGGGCGGCGCGGCGCGGGGGTCGGCGTGATCCTGCTCCGCTCGCTCCTGTTCGTGACGCTGTTCTATCTTTGGAGCGTGGTCGTCGCCCTGGCCATCACCCCGCTGCTGCTCGGTTCGCGCCGAGCGATGCTGGGGGCCATGACCTTCTGGGCGCGGGGCGTGACGGCGCTGCTGCGCGTCGCGGCCGGCATCCGCGTCGAGGTGCGCGGGCTGGAGCACCGGCCGAAGGGCGCCGCTCTGGTGGCGGCCAAGCACCAGTGCATGTTCGACACCATGGGGCCGCTGACCTGGTTTCCCGACCCCTGCTACGTGATGAAGACCGAGCTGCTGGCGATCCCGTTCTATGGCTGGTACTGCCGCAAGTCGGGCATGATCTCCGTCGATCGCGAGGGCCAGGCCAAGGCGCTGCGCTCCTTACTCTCGGGGGCGAAGACGGCCGCGGCCGCAGCCCGGCAGGTGGTGATCTTTCCCGAGGGCACGCGCGTGCCGCCCGGGGAGACAGGGGAGTACAAGCCCGGCGTCGCCGCCCTCTACAAGGCCCTCGCTCTGCCGTGCACGCCGATGGCGACCAATTCGGGCGAGCACTGGCCGGGGCACGGGTTCCTGCGCCGGCCGGGCCTGATCGTCTATGAGTTCCTGCCGCCCATCCCCGCCGGCCTGCCGAGGGCGGAGTTCATGGCCCTGCTGGAAGAGCGGCTGGAGGCGGGCTCCGCGGCCCTGCTCGGTCTCTAATGGGCCTCCTGCGCCTCCACGAGGCGGAGCAGACGCTCCATGGCGTGGTCGGCGACGCCCTCGGCGCGCAGGTGCTCGACGAGGTCGCGCAGGTAGTCGACGTTGCGGCCCGAAAGGCCCGAGGCGCCGGCGATCAGTTCGGCCTGGGCCTCCGGCGTGAGGTCGCCGGCCCACTGCGGGTGGGCGCGGTCGGAGACGAACACCAGGGCGTGCACGGCCCGGCCGCCGTCGAGGCGCACCCGGGCGAGGGTCTCGACATAGGTCTCGGTCGGCTGTTCTCGCTCCATCAGATAGGCGTGGGTCTCGGGCCAGTCGGTCTCGGCGACTTGGTAGGCGGCGCCGCGCACCGCGCCGCCGGGCGCCAGGCCCAGCACCAGGCCGGGGCGCCGCGGCGTGCCGCGGTGGTGTACCGAATAGATGCAGAAGGCGCGCCGCCGGCCGTGGTGCACGGCCGGCCGGCGGTCCATGAAGGTGAAGCCCGGCCGCCACATAAGCGAGCCGTAGCCGAACACCCAGCGTTCGGACGCGCCGGCGTCCTTCATCCACGAACCTCCATGCGCCGTCGCTCGTGACCCTGCCCGATCCCGCCACGCCGCGCAAAGCGCGCCGCCTCGGCCTCTGGGGGCCGTTCGCCGCCCTGGCCGTCGGGTTGGCCGCCTGGAGCGCCGGGTGGCTGTGGCTGAGGGGCGAGGCGGACCGCCGTCTCGACGCCGCCTCCGCCGCCGCCACGCGCTCTGGAGGGACCCTGAGCTGGAGCGGTCGCCACTGGCACGGCTATCCGTTCCGCCTGGACGTCGATTTCACCGGCCTGGTCTGGCGCGACCCCTCGGGGTGGGCCCTGGCGGCGCCCAGCTTGAAGACCGAGGCGTTCGTGTTCGCACCCGGCCACTGGGTGGCGGTCGCGCCGGGCGAGGTCACGCTCACGCGTCCGGCGGCCGGGCCCGTGGTCATCCGCGGCCAGGTGCTGCGGGCCAGCGTCTCCGAGTTCGCCGCCCACCCGCCGCGCGTCTCGCTGGAGGGGCTGGGGCTCTCCTTCGCCACCCCGCCCGGCGCGCATGGCTTCTTCCTGAGCGCGGCCAGGACGGTTCATGTCCACACGCGCGCCGGACCCGGCGGGCAGGGCGCGATCTTCCTGGAGGTGGATGGCGGCCAGGCCAGCCAAGGCGGCCTGTTCGCCGCCATCGCCGGGGGCGGGCCGGTGAACCTCGTCGGCGACGCCATCGCCTCGCACGCGGATGCGCTGCGCGGGCCGGACTGGCCGGCGGCGGCGCGCGCCTGGAGCGAGGCGGGCGGCGCGCTCGAGGTGCGGCGGCTGCTCATCCAGGCCGGACCGGCGGTGCTCGAGGCCCGGTCCGGCGCTCTGGCGTTCGATCGCGACGGCCGTCTCTCCGGCGCCCTGCCGGCGACCCTGCGCCAGGCGCCGCGCGCTCTGGCGGCCATGAGCGGAGCCGGTATGGTGGCTCCGGAGGCGGCGCATGGGGCCGGCGTGGTGCTGGGCGCGGCGGGCGTCGGCCCTGCGCTCGACATCGATCTGCACTTCCAGGCCGGGCGCACGACCCTGGGGCCGGTGGCGATCGGCCCGTCGCCGAAGGTTTATTGACAACGCCCGGCCGATCCTAGTCATACCGCCCGGCCATGACCGCCCCGCCCAGCCTCAGAGACGAGACCCGCGACGGAGCCCCGCGCCCGGCGCCCAAGAGCGGCATACTGGAGATCCAGCCCTATGTGCCCGGCAAGGCGGGCGCCGACGGGGTCGAGCATCCGATCAAGCTGTCGGCCAACGAGAACATCCTGGGCTGCAGCTCGTTGGCGCGCGCGGCCTTCGTCGAGGCGGGCGAGCGTCTGGGCCTCTATCCCGACGGCCGCGGGAGCCTGCTGCGCGCCGCCGTGGCCGAGCACTGGCGGCTGGAGCCGGAGCGCCTGATCCTGGGCTGCGGCACAGACGAGATCTTCGCCCTGCTCAACCAGGTGTTCCTCGAGCCGGGCGACAACATCGTGCAGGGCGAGTTCGGCTTTGGCGCCTACGCCATCGGCGCCCGGGCCAATCAGGGCGAGGTGCGGTTCGCGGCCGAGAAGAACCACCGCATCGACGTCGACGCCCTGCTGGCCGAGGTCGACGAGAGGACGCGGCTGGTGTTCATCGCCAATCCGGCCAATCCCACGGGCACCTTCATCGACGCGGCCGAGGTGCGACGGCTGCACGACGGCCTGCCGCCGGGGGTGCTGCTGGTGCTCGACGGCGCCTATGCCGACTTCAACAGCGATCCCACCTACAGCGACGGCCTGGATCTGGCGCGCGGTGCGGACAACGTGGTCGTGACCCGCACCTTCTCCAAGCTGCACGGCCTGGCCGCCCTGCGCGTCGGATGGGCCTATGCGCCGACGGCGGTGGCGGCGGCGGTGGAGCGCATCCGCCTGCCGTTCAACACCTCGATCGCCGGCCAGGCGGCTGCGGTCGCCGCGCTCGGAGACCTGGAGTTTCAGCGGCGCTCGCTGGAGCTCATCGAGCTGTGGCGCCCGTGGCTGACCCAGCAGCTGGGTGGTCTGGGGCTGGACGTCACGCCGTCGGCGGCGAACTTCCTGCTGGTCGGCTTTCCCCAGGCGCCCGGCCGGTCGGCGGCGGAGGCGGAGGCCTTCCTGGCCCGCCGCGGCCTGATCGTGCGCGGCGTCGGCAACTATGGCCTGCCGGATCACCTGCGCATCACCATCGGTCTGGATGAACACAACCGTGCGGTCGTCGCGGCCCTGGCCGAGTTCCTGGCGCCGGACCCCGGCGGATGAGCGACGCCGAGCGGTCGCCGGGCGAGCCCTTGTATGCCAGGGCGGCGGTGATCGGCTGCGGACTGATCGGCGCCTCGGTGATCCTCGCCGCCCGCGCCGCCGGGGTGGTGGGCGAGGTGATCGTGGCCGATCCCAGCCCGGAGGTGCGCGCCCGCGTCGCCGCCCTGGGTTTCGCCGACCAGGTGACCGCCGACCCGCTGGAAGCCGTGGCGGGGGCCGACCTGGTGCTCATCGCGGCCCCGCCGCTGGCGATCGGCCAGGTCGCCGCGGCGGTCGCCCCGGCGCTCGAGCCCGGCGTGACGGTCACCGACGTCGGCTCGGTCAAGGGCGCGGTGGCCGAGGCCTTCGCCCGCGTGCTGCCGGCCGATGTATTCGCCATCCCCGGCCACCCGATCGCCGGCTCCGAGGAGAGCGGGCCCGACGCCGGCTTCGCCACCCTGTTCGAGAACCGCTGGACCATCCTCGTTCCCCAGGCGCGCAACGACGCGCCGTATCTGGCCGCCGTCGCCCGGCTGACCGCCTTCTGGCAGGCCCTGGGCGCCCAGGTGGACACGATGGAGGAGCGGCACCACGATCTCGTCCTGGCCGTAACCTCCCACCTGCCTCACCTGATCGCCTACAACATCGTCGGCACCGCCGCCGACATGGAGGAAGTGACCCGCGGCGAGGTGATCAAATATTCCGCCGGCGGGTTTCGCGACTTCACCCGCATCGCCGCCTCCGACCCGGTGATGTGGCGCGACGTGTTCCTGGCCAACAAGGACGCCGTGCTCGAGATCCTGAGCCGCTTCACCGAGGATCTGCAGGCCCTCTCGCGCGCTATCCGCTGGGGCGAGGGCGACAAGCTGCAGGAGCTCTTCACCCGCACCCGCGAGATCCGCCGCGGCGTGATCGACGCCGGCCAGGAGACCCCCGAGCCCGATTTCGGCCGGCACCGGGGAGAGACCTGATCCGGCCTTGAGATTTTCTACGCCCGCCGCCGGACATTTCGCGACATTCCAGGACATTTCAGGACATTTCCGACTCGAAAACGGACAAGCGCGGGCAGTTTTTGGACAGTTGGACAACAGAAGCGGACACGGACGGACAGCAGCGGACAAACCGGAGAGGCTCAACACCTTGATCGGAAGGGATTTCGTCATTTTAGAGCGTGCACTGTCGCGATTTGCACGGGCGGGTGGACTTTTCTGAGGCGGCGTCGTTAGATTTATTGCAGATTTTGCAGTAATTATCGGTGCGCGTCAAGCGCCCTTGCCACAACGCCAGCGCCGACGTGATGAAGGTGGAATGACACAGGTGCGTACAAACGCTCGCGCTCTGTGAGCCTAGAAACCGTCGTTAGGCTGAGCGATACCCTCATCATTCGCCGGTCGACACGGCGGCCTTGTCAAGCTCGGGTCGCCGGAGATCACGATGGCTACGCCGCCTGAACTTGACCAACCGACGGGACACACTCGGATTCCGGCGCAATGAGTTCCTGGGAACAAAAGAAGGAGGAGAAGCGCGCTCGCATCGTCGCGGCGGCGCGGGAGATGATCGGCGAGACCGGCGATACGACGCTGTCGATGAGGCCGTTGGCCAGACGCGCCGGGGTGAGTCCGGCGACGCCCTACAACCTGTTCGGAACGAAACAGGTCATCATCGAAGCGGTGCTCGCGGCCGACGTTCAACAATTCGTCGAGCGCGTCGCAGCCGTCGAGTCGGCCGACGCCATTCAGCGCATATTCGACGCCCTGCGCCTCTCGGTCGATTTCTATCGGGACGAGCCCAAGTTCTACCGCGCCCTTTTTCGCGCTCTGTTCGACGCCGGGTCTCTGGACCTCGCACGCACCTTCGACCCGCCGCGCCGAGCGTTTTGGCGCGATCGGGTGAAGGAAGCGATTGCCGACGGGGGCTTGGCGTCCGATATCGATGCGAGGCTGTTCGCCCTGGCCCTTGGCCATGTGTTCGGCGCCCTGCTACTCGATTGGGTCGAGCACGATATTCCCCTTGCACGCCTGGAGGCGGCGCTCGGGTACGAATTCGCCTTGATGCTGGCGGGCGCCGCGACACCGACCCACGATCGTGAGCTCCGCGAGCGCGCCCGAGAATTTCAACGCCAACTACTTTCATTTGGCCCCGAAGAACGCCGGACGCGCGCGCCTGACGACACCTCAGCTGAACTTTGTGTGCCGCCCTCGGACACGCAACAGAAGCAGGCCGCCGGCGACCAATAGGATCAGGAGGGATGCGACGCCGCCGCGCTGGCTATGGGTGGCCGCTGTGGCGGCGCCTACCAGGAGGGGCGCCATGAACCCCGTGGCGCTTCCCGATAGCGCGTAGAGGCCGAAGAACTGCGTCATCATGCGGGGTGGCGCGATTCGTGCCAGCATCGAGCGGGACGACGATATCGTGACGGTCAGGAAGATGCCGAAGAACTGATTGTTGAGCAGATAGAGGAGTTCCGGAAGCGTTCGGAAGGCGGGTCCGTCCCACACCGTGCGGCCCGGCTGCATGGGAATGAAATAGAGAATACTGTCCGGTCGGAAAGAGAGCTGGAGGATCAACAATCCGATGGTGATACTGAGCGACAGTAGCAGCGTTCGCTTCGAGCCCAGCCGATCGTCGATCCAACCGCCGAGCAGACCCCCCAGAACGGCCACGAAGCTCGTAATGATCCCGAATACCAGCATGGTGCTCGAATTCCAGCCGAAAGTGCCGGCGGCGTAAACGCCCCCAAAGGTTAGAATGCCGATGATCCCGTCGTTGAACACCATGCGCGCCAGCAGAAAGCGCGCGACGTCAGCATGTTCGCGCAATCGGCCGATCGTCCCGGACAACTCGGCCAGACCCTCGGCCACGGCCGTGGTAATCGAGCGCTTGTCGGTGGACTCGTCCGGCGTGAACAAAAAGAGGGGGAGGGCGAAAACCGCCAGCCAAAGTCCCACCAGAGGGCCAACCACGCGGTCGTTCTCGTGAGCGGCGATTCTCAGCCCGAGGTGAGGGTTAGCGCCGCTCCCCGAAAACACCGTGAGGACCAGCAGCATCAGTAGCACGCCCGCGGCATTGCCCAGTGCCAGGGCTCCCCCGGAAAGGGCGCCGACCCGCTGGGCGGGCGCGATTGCCGGCAGCATGGCGTTGTGAAACACCTGCGAGAACTCGAAGCACAGCGAGCAGAGGCTGATGAGCGCCAAGGTGGCGGCGACGCCCAATCCCAGTGGCCCGGGCCTGGCAAACCACAACGCGCTCACCGCCGGGACCATCAGGATGATGAGACCCATCAACCACGGTTTTCGCCGGCCCTGTTTGTCGGCGACCGCGCCAAGGATCGGCGCGCAGATCGCGGTAACCACGCCCGTGATCGCCGCGGCCATGCCTAGCAGCGCCTGCCCGCGCACGGGATCCCCGACGATCGAGCGGCTGAAGTAGGGCGTAAAGACATAGATGGCGATCAGGATGGGATAGGGATTGCGCGCCCACTCGAAGAGGGCCCAGCTGAAACAGGCGAGAGGCCCCGCCGCCGGGCCACCCTTCAGCGTCAGTCCGTGATTGGCCGAAACTAGCCGGCGGTCGGCCGCCGCCTCGTCTCTCACGGCGCGGCCGGTATGTTCTCGTAGTAGGGGATCAGGACTTCCCCAGGGTTTTCAACCACCCCGACCATGGCCGCGGTAACCGGGTGGCTGACCTGCGGATCGGTGATGATATTGACGCAGGCGGGTTTCCCGGATGCGATCGCTTGACCAATCGCCGCGGCGATATCCATCTCACGCTCGACCCGCGCGCCAAACCCACCGAAGGCGACGGCCACCTTATCGTAGTCGGTGTCGCGCAGGGCGACGGCCGTGCGTCGATTCCTGCCATAGATGATGTCCTGGCCTGATTGCGACATGCCCCAGGCGGCATTGTTCATGACGATGGTCAGGATCGGCAGGCGGTGCCGGACCATCGTGTCGAACTCCTGGATGTTGAAACCCAAGCCGCCATCACCGGTGACGCTCACCACCAATTGGTGGGGATGGGCGCGCTGGGCGCCGATGGAGAAGCCCGGCGCGACGCCCAGGCAGCCAAGGTAGCCGGTCGCCATGAACTGGCCGGGCCCCGACGGAACGATCAAGCTGGCGAACCAGGACGCCGCCTCTCCACCATCGAGGACCCAGACCGCGTCGGCCGGCAGGGCGCGCATGACCGCGATTGCGGCGCGGTGCGGGTGAATGGCGCGCGAATTTGTTTGCGGCCCCACGCCCGCGAACGCCCCGCGCGCGGCTTCCCGCGACTGCTCCAGTTTTGCGCGCCACCCCGACCAATCAGGCCAGGTCCAACCCTGGGTGGCGGGGATCAGGGCGCGCAGGGTCTCGGCGACGTCTGCGACGACCGGAAGCGCGACCGGCCCTAGTCGACCGATCTCGCCAGGATCGATGTCCACTTGGGCGACCGTTGCGCCTTCGTTGATCACGCCATTTCCGCGACCGCCCAGGAACATGCCCCGGCGAGCGCCCAAAAGAACGATCGCATCCGGGCCGCCGCCGGACCGTCCAGCCAAAACTCCGACGCCGCCGAGATTGAATGGGTGACCCGGCGGCAAGACGCCCGCCGCGCGATAGTTGTGAACCACCGGTATGCCGCTGACGCGCGCGAACTGGGCGAGAAGGCCGGGAGCCTCCGGTGAGAGCACAACGCCGCCGCCGGCTACCATGACCGGGCGCTCGGCTCCTCCCAGGAGCGCCGCGAGCGCGGCCACCGCGTCGGGCGACGGCCCGGGGCGGAAGTCAGCCAAGGGACCCTGGCGGCGGTCCGACCGCTCGGGATCTACCGGCATGAACATGACGTCGATTGGAATTTCGAGCATCACGGGACCCGGACGCCCGCTGGTCGCGACCCGCACCGCCCGTCGCACCAGGTCGGGGATACGTTCGCCATGGGTGATCCGCATCGCCCATTTCGAGACCGGAAGGGCCATTGCGACCTGATCGAAACCGCCTTGAAGAGGATTAGTCTCGACCTCCCGCAAGGGTGGGGCGCCGGCGATGAACAGAGTGGCGACACCATCTAGAAAGGCGTTGGCCATGGCGGTCAGGACGTTGGTGAATCCGGGCCCCGCTGTGACGGCGCAGACGCCGATCGGCGCCCCCCGCGCCCGCGCGAAACCATCGGCCGCGTGCCCAGCCGCCGCCTCATGCCGCGTGTCGGTGATGCGGATGCCATGATCGGCGCACGCGACCAGGAACGAGTCCAGATGGCCGCCGTGCAAGGCGAACACCTCCCGCACGCCGAGTGTGGCGAGGCTCTCCGCGAGAAGTTCGCCCCCTGTCATTGGGTTAGACGCAATTCCCCCCGGCGACGCCACGACCACTCAATGATACCTGTTCGCGGTGAAGAGGGGCTCAATGGCTCCGCAGGTCGGCCGCACACCGAGTACGACGGCACGCATGCCACGTCCTTCCTTCTGTCGCACGGACTAGTATTTCGCGCCGATCTGAACACCATATAGGCGCGGGGCCGACAGGAAGGCGTTGGTATACAACCCCGCTCCAGGATCCGAGTTGTACAGACCAATTATGTCGGTGTTGTTCGTCAAGTTCTGAACGAATCCGCGAACAAACCACCGATCGCGAGGCCCGGAGATCGTGACCGACAGATTGAGTTGATCGTACCCGGAGATCTTGTCGCGCGGGGCATTATACTGCGTGCCCCAGAACGAGTCCCGCCATGTGTAGTCGACCCGGCCGACGGCGCGCAGCGCGTCTGTCAGTCTCAAACTATATTGGGCGCCCAGGGTCAATGACCAAGGCGGAGAGTTCGGCAGGGAGTTGCCCTTCAGGCTCGCCGGAAGGCCTGATGCAAAGAAGCTGTAGCCGGCCGCGGCGAGGGTCTTGTTGGCTGCGAGGCCCGCGCAGGAGGCGAAAGCGGAATTGGGAAATCCCGGCGTTGCCGGGATACCACCGGGTGGCGCCCCGGCAGGGAGGTACGGTTCCCCCGCCGGGCCGGTCGGAAGATAGAAAGATCCGCCCGAATTCAGCGCCGCCAGCAGGGCCGGATCGGTCTGGATGGGCGGATGTCCGTTGTTGACGACGATGCAGTTGCCGTTGCTCGTGGGATCCTTGATGAGTTCCGCGTCGGGGTTGGATTGCGTCGGATTGCGCGGGTCGATACTCGACGCATTGCCGATCTCGGTGTGAAGGTAGGAGACGCTCGCATCGAGCTGAAAACTCTTCGTCACCGCGAGCGCGAACTCAGCCTCAGCCCCGTATATTTGCGTGGGGGCGTTAGTCGTATAGGAGGTGCGGTTGTTGATCGTTCCAATCTGGAGATTGTTGTAATTGTAGTAGAAGCCCGTGAGATTCGCCTTCAAACGACGGCCGAGCAGCAGGTTCTTTGTCCCGAGCTCGAACGCATCGACTGTTTCCGGCGAGTAGGTCGGCGGAGCGCCTAGATTCAAAAGCGGGTCGGTGGGCGGGTTGAATCCGCCAGCCTTGTATCCACGCGAATACGACGCGTAAATTAGAGTCTGATCGGTGAAGGTCAGTTGGGGCGTGTAGTCGAGGACAACTCGCCCGGTCACAGCGCCCGCATTGAGACGCTGAACTGCGTAGGCTTGGCACCCCGATTTGCTGGGGTCGAAATCTATGGCGCAGGCGGCGGCGGCGGCGTTGAGCAGAACCTGTTCGTTGTTGCTCGTCGTGACCGTTCCGTTCGGAGCCGTGTAGCTCGCCAGTCCCGTCGTGATGTCCGTGGTCACCGGGACCGAAAATAGCGCCTGACGCGACTGACTTTCTTTCTCGTCGCGCGTGTAGCGGACACCCACGGTCAGTTTCAGGCGCTCGGGCACAATGCTGTAGTAGGCCTCGCCGAACACCGCCTGCGAGTTGAGCCGGTTGTAGGGCGCGAAGCTCTGGAAACGCGATGGGATCAGACTGGTGAATTTGGTCGGCGAAGGGTCCGGACCGGCAAGGATCATTGCGGCATAGTCGAGAAACGGTTCATTGACGCTGAGGCCGGTACTGAACTCATCATGAAGAAAGTAGCTGGCGAGCAGGAAGTTGAACCGACCGGAAAAATGTGAGCTGACCTTGAGCTCGATGCTCTCCTGACGTCCAGAGATGATGGCATCGTCCTGCAGCCCCGTCCCGGGTGAACTCTGGACCTGGCCGCAGGCGATGCCGCATACGCCCAACCCCGATACCGGCGGCGGGCTGCCTGGCTTGAGCCCCAGAAACGCTGCCGCCGCCGGCTTGTAGCTGAAGAACGCGTCCGGCAAGGTAATGCCGTGATAAACCGCGGACGCGAAGTCACTGGCCGAGTTCAGGTTGGTGTCCTGATAACCCGCGAGTACGCTAAGGTCGAGGGAACTGGTGAGCCGCTGATCAAGTTTCAACATCAGGTAGGTTTCATCAGATTTGTAGCGCGGGTCGAAAGCCTGGTTGACCTCGCGGTAGCTCGAGGGATTGGGGCTTATCGGTGGATTGAAGAAGTCTATCAGACCAAGATCGGGCCGACCGAGCACCAGCTTAGTGAAGACATTGCTGGTGATGCCGGCGCCTGATGAAATACTGTTGGTTGGCTCCGTGGCGAGGCCCGACGGAAGGCAGCCGAGAACACCGCTGGGGTCTCGAACGCAAAGCTGCTTCTGGAATCTCAGACGCGAACTATCTTCATTGAAGTAGCTCCCCACGAAGGTCAGCGTTGTAGACGGCGTGGGAGTGTAAAGAATCGTACCCCTCACGGCATATTGTCGGCGGCCATCGATCTGATTCCCAGTGTTTATGTTCTTTGTGTACCCGTCACGGTCAAGCCACAAGCCGGCCAACCGGAAAGACAACTTTTCACCGAGGATTGGAATATTGAGCGCGCCCCTGACCTTCTTGTCGTTGTAGTTTCCGTATTCGCCTTCGAGGTCAGCGCCATAGACGCCGGGGGTGGGCAGTCGCGTCTTGATGTTCAGCACTCCGCCTGTTGAATTCCGCCCAAACAATGTTCCTTGGGGCCCACGCAGCAATTCGACATCGTCGATGTCAAAGTACTCTGTCTCGGTAAGTCGCGGAATAGCAATGAATACGTCATTATAGTGGACTCCGACCCCCGCCTCGCCGTTGACCAGCAGCGTGCCTACACCCCGAATTTGAAGGTTGGTCCCGCCGAAGGGTCCTTGCGTAAAGCTCACGTTGGGCGTGAAGAACTGGATGTCGGTAACGTCATGGATTTGTCGGCTGTCGAGGGCTGCTCCAGTGAAAGCGGTTACGGCGATCGGAACAGTCTGCAGGGGCTCGGACCGTCGTTCGGCAGTGACCACGATTTCTGAAAGCGCCGTCTGGTCGCTCGCGCCGACGCTGCGCTGCGGGGTCGCGCAGTGCGCGATGATGGGACTGGCTGCAAGGCCCATTCCGAGCAGAACTCTGATCGCCACTCCCCAGTAGAGGCGTTCGCTTGTTCCCATCGTCGTTCCTCCCGGGGCCGCGCCGGTCTTTTTGAGACCGAGCCGCGCCCACACATCCAACTTGTCCGTCGGCTTCTGGAAGGTTAGAGCGCGCTACAAACTCCTTGTCAACATAGTTTATAGCGCGCTCCAGACTCACGGTTGGGTGCGTCGACTTAGCACGGTCGGTGTCGGTAGGAACGAATTCGATCCGATCGAATCTTGAGGCTAAGCGGCGCTCCCTCACTGGGTGAAACTCCACCAAGCCAGAGACGTAATTCGAAGTGGCCAAAGCCACACGAAGGGTGTCATCGACGATCTTTGGTAGGTTTGCACCGCCGACCTGAGACTGTCGAAGCGCAGTCACACGCCATCGTTAATCCAGCCGCGCCGGCTGCGCTCATGCTCAGAGCCAGGGCGGCTCGGGCCGGAACCCCGGATAGACGAAGGGGCGCCGAGATGCGTTGGCAATCGGGCGGCGTCACGCCACGCGCAGGTCCGTTTCCCTCACGATAGCCGCAACCGAGGCGCCCTCCCCTGGCGCGCTTTTTCGCCGCGCTATACGCCAAAGCTCTTCAAGGAGATCGCATGCCCGTTGCCGAAGGCTTCACGCGCCACGACCGAACCTCCCCTCTCACGGCCCCGTGGGAGCCGATTTTCTCCCGTCGCGAGATCGACCGCGTGCGGCTGGGCCTGGAAATCCGCACCGATCACACCAACTCCCGCGGCCTGCTGCACGGCGGCCTGATCGCCGCGCTGGCGGACAATGCCATGGGCCTGAGCCTTGGCGTTTGTCTGGAGGCGGAGGGCCGCCGGCCGGAGAGAGGGCTCGTCACCACCGCGCTGGCGGTGGATTTCCTGGGCCGCGCGGAGCTCGGGCAATGGCTGGAGATCGACACCACCTTCACCCAGGCGGGCAAGCGGCAGGGCGTGGCGCAGGCGTTCGTTTCGGCGGATGGGCGCATCATCGCCCGCGCGAACGCGGCGTTCGCGATCAGCTGATTGGGAGGCGGGAGTCCGAGCGCAAATCAAGTCGCCGAGATCGGAAAATCCTCAAACGGCGTCAATGATCTGAACCCACGTTCGCCGGGCGGGAGCCCGGGATGAATCGACGATCATCAAGGTCTACTGTGGCCGTCGCGGGGGTTCGGCTGGACACCCTCGACCCGCCCTAGCCCCCTCACCGCCCCGCGGCCGCCAAGCTCTCCCTGCGCAGCGCCACCAGGACCTTAGGCGTATCTCGGCGCATGCCGGCTCGCACCAGGGGGGCGGGGGCGACGATGTTGGCGGCGACGCGGTTGACGTAGGTGACCCGGGTGCCGGCGCCGCCGTCGAGGGCCTCGAGGCGCCACTCGCCTTCCTCGATCTTCAGGTCGCCGCCGACACGGTGAAAGCGGATCAGGCTGTAGGGCTGGTAGTCGTTGCGCACGAGGTTGCGGATGGTGGGCACGAACATGTTGCCGCGGGTCACCTGCTCGCGCACGTCCCAGCCCTGGCGCTGATCGCCCTGGGTGACGCGGCAACTGGTCAGGTTGGCGATCATGCGCGCGGCCAGGCGGCAGTCGGTCATCACCGTCCATACCGTGCGCGGCGGCGCGGCGATGTCGATCGCGGCGCGGATCACCGCGGCGCCATCGGTGTCGGGCACGACTTCGGCCCAGGCCTTGCCGTCCAGGAGGGAGCGCTTGGCGTCCGCTCCGGGGGCCCAGGCGGCGAGCGGGCCGGCGGCGAGGAGGGCGCCCAGGGCGGCGGCCAAGGCGAGCAAGGGTCGGTTCATGACTTCCCTATACGCGCCCAAGGTTAATTCGGTTTCACCGCCGCCAGATGCTCGGCCACCGCCTCGATGGCCGCGACGAGGCCCAGGCGCTCCACTTCCACCCCCTCGGGCAGGCCGGTGAACAGGCGGCTGGGGGCGGCGGCGTCGAGCAGGACGAACACGCCCCGGTCGTCGGCGCGGCGGATCAGCCGGCCGAAGGCCTGGGCGATGCGACCCCTGGCCACCGAATCGTCGTGGCTCTTGCCGCCGAACCGGCCCCGCCGCGCCTTGTGCAGAATATCGGGCCGGGGCCAGGGCACGCGGTCGAACACCAGCAGGCGCAGGGCGGCGCCCGGCACGTCGACCCCATCGCGCACCGCGTCGGTGCCTAGCAGGCAGGAGTCGCGCTCGGCGCGAAAGATATCGACCAGGGCCCCCACCTCCAGCGGATCGATATGCTGGGCGTAGAGGGCCAAGCCGCGGTCGGCCAAGGGGCCGGCGATGCGCTCGTGCACGGCGCGCAGCCGGCGGATGGCGGTGAACAGGCCCAGGCCCCCGCCGCCGGCGGCGAGGAACAGCTCGCGCATCGCCGCCGCCACCTGGCGCGGATCGTCGCGGCCCACGTCGGTCACCACAAGGGCCCGGGCGTTGGCGGCATAGTCGAACGGCGAGGCCAGGCGCAGGGTCTTGGGTCGCTCGGGCAGGCGCGCGGCGCCGGTGCGCATCTCGGCCAGGGCAAAGGGGTCGGCCAGGGTCTGGTCGGTCAGGGTGGCGCTGGTGACCAGCACTCCGTGCGCCGGAGCGATCACGGCGGCGGTCAGGGGCTCGGTCGGATCGACCCAGTGACGGCGACAGGCGGCGTCGACCACCCGGCCATAGGCGAAGCCGGCGTCGAACCAGTCGACGAAATCGGGGTCGTCGTCGGCGTTCTCGTCGATGGCCGTCAGCATCGAGCGCCACGCCGGCAGCACCATGCGCGCCCGCCGGTCCAGGCCGCGCAGGGCGCCCTCGATCCGTGCCCGATCGCCGGAGGGCAGGGTGTCGGCCTCCTCGTCAAGCACGTCGGCGAGGTGGCGGGCCAGGGCCAGCAGCGGGGCCTCGATGGCGGCCAGGCCGGCGGCGGCGGCGCGGGCCGTCTCGCGCACGCGGTCGAGGGCCGGACGGGCGGCGCACTCCATGCCGAGGTCGGACGGCGCGGCGCGGGCGCGCAACTGCTCCAGCAACGCCACCAGAAAGGTCTCCACCGGCCCCATGGGGCTGACCTCGCCGGCGCCCGGCGCGATGCGGCCGGACCAGCCCTCGCCCGGCAGGGCGGTGGCGGCGCGCACGGCCTCGGCCAGGGCCTGGCGCGGCCCGTCGCGCTCGCCCAGAACCTCCAGCAGCCGGGTCTCCAAACCCCGGCCGCGGCGGCCGCGACCCTCCGGCCCCCGGATCCAGCGGCGCAGCTCGGCCGCCTCGGCCCCGGAGAGAGCGGCGGCGAAGGCGCTGTCGGCGGCGTCGAACAGGTGGTGGCCCTCGTCGAACACGATCCGCCGCAGGGTCGCGGTCTCGCCGTCGCTCTTGCCGCCGCGCGCCGCCCGCGCCCCGTCGAAGGCGGCCTGGGTCAGCACCAGGGCGTGGTTGGCGATGACGATGTCGGCCCGCTTCGAGGCGCGCACGGCCTTTTCGATGAAACAGGCGCGATAGTGCGGACAGCCGGCATGAACGCACTCGCCGCGCCGATCGACCAGATTGGCGGCGCTGGCCTGGGCCGATCCGCCGACGGCGAACAGGCTGGGCAGCCAGGCGGGGAAATCGCCGCCGGTCATGTCACCGTCACGGGTGGCTCGCACCCAGCGGGCGGTGAGGGCCAGGCCGATCAGGTCGGCGCCGCCTAGCTGGGCTGCGTTGGCCATGTCCTGGAAATTGAGCAGGCAGAGGTAGTTCTCGCGCCCCTTGCGCACCACCGCCTTGACCGCGCGCACGGCGGGATCCGGAAACAGGGCCCGGCTCTCGCGCTCGATCTGGCGTTGCAGGGCCCGGGTGTAGGTGCTGATCCACACCGCCGGCCCGTTGGCCTCGGCCCACAGGGAGGCGGGGGCGAGATAGGCCAGGGTCTTGCCCACCCCGGTGCCGGCCTCGGCCAGCATCATCATCGGCTCGCCTTCGCGCTCGCGCGGCTGGAAGGCGTGGGCGGCCTCGGCGGCATAGGCGGCCTGGGTCGGACGAGCCTCGTCCAGTCCGGCGATCTGCAGCAGCGCCGCCAGGCGGGCGGCCGCGTCCTGGGGGTCGATCGGGCGCGAACCGGCCTCGCCCGGCGGAGCCTGATCCTCCCACTCCGGCACGCGGCTCCAGACGTCCAGGCCCGAGCCTCGCCAGGGACGGCCGATCGGCGCGGCGCGCAGGGCCCCTATCACCGTTGGGGCCCAGGCCCAGCCGGCCCGGCCAAGCGTCTCGGCCTGGGCCAGGGCTTCCTCGCGGCTGGGGGTCGGCGCCTGGGCCAGCTCCAGCAGCAGCACGGCGGCGCCCTCGCGCAGGGCCAAGGCCTGGGCCGAGGCGTCGCGGGGCTCGGGCAGGCCGACGGCCAGGGCCAAGCCGGCGGCGGATGGGGCGCAGAACCTGGCCGGCCGGACGAAGGCGAACAGCTCCAGGATATCGAACAGACGCGCCGAACGGGGCGGCGCGTGCAGGCCCAGCCGCCGCGCCGTGATGCCGGCATGCGCCACCAGCGCCGGCCCGTTCTCGAACACCTCGCGCGCCAGGCCCAGCGCCGCCGGCCGCGCGCCTGCCCCGTCCGCCACCGCCGCCCGTCCGCCCGGCAGCACCGCTAGGCCGGGGGCGAGATCGAGGGCTGGAATCGGCGCGTTCACGGCCGCCAGACTAGCGGCACGTCGGACGAAACGGAACAGGAACGCGCTCCGTGCATCTGACGCCGCATGCCCCGCACTTCCCGAGTCAAGGTTGGTGGGATGCGACGATGACGGTCTGACGCTCGGGCATTAGTCCGCGGATCGGACGGCCGCCAGGCGTGGATGGGCTATTCCGCGACGCCGAGCCTACGCGCGACATAGGGTGTCACCGGCGGGGCGATGATGAGGGTCAACAGGATTACCCACATGCCGATCTCGACGAGTCCATTGACTGGAGACTTCATCACCGAGACCGCGGTCACCAGCAACACAGCCGGAATCGCACCGGTTTCCCGGACGAAGGAGATGAAAAGCAGTTCCTGAAAGCTGAGCCCCCCGGACTCCCTCGGACGCAGCCCATAGATTCCTAGAGTGATGAAGACCACCGCCGGTCGTATGACGAACATGAAGACAATCGATGCCGCGATCCCGACGGGAGCATAAGCGATAAGCGCTTGGACGTTCACGAGCGCGCCGACGAGCAGGAAGATCACCGGCTTAGCCACGCCGTCAATGACATGGTTGAAGAAGCGCTCGACCTCCTTCAGGTGTTCCTCGGCGTGGAACAGGAGGCCCGCGACGAATGCCGCTAGGAAGCCGCTGCCCCCGAACGCGGATGCGCCGACGAAGGCCAGTATCGGCGTCGCCAGGAAAAAGACTTGATCGGCGCCATAACGGTCGGCGTGACTGCGCTTCATGCTGGCCAGGAACCACAGGAGCAAGTAGCCGCCGATCCCGAACAGAACGCCGAACCCGATCTCCTTGGCTAGGAATCGGAAGGTCCCTGTCGTCGCGAGCGCCTGATAGGCGGCGGCGAGCGACAGGGTTGCAAGGGAGAGCTTGAGGAAGACCGAGGTCAGCAGGGTGCCGACCACGTCGTTGAGAGCACTTTCAGCGACGACGATGTCCTTTGGGTCTGGGCGCTTGAACCGGACGCTGCGTAGGACTGGAATGATAGCGGCCGGGTCGGTCGAGCAGAGCACGGCGCCCATGAGAATCACCGCCGCCGGAGCGAGGACCGCGCCGCTAAACTCGCCAAGCTCGCCGACGACCGCCGAGAAGGCGAAGCCTGTGAGCAGCACTCCAGGAAACGCCAGCAGGAAGATCTTCCAGAACAAGCGCAGGAAATCCGGAAGCGGCATCTCAAGGCCGCCGCTGAACAGGATGATCGCCGCGCTCGCCGTTACCAGCGACCCGAGGACCAGCGGATTTCCCACGATGGGCGCAAAGAGCGGAGGCCCGGCCACGCCCAGGGCGATCGCCACAACGAATGAGGGGAGCGACGTGTCCCTGGTCGCATAGAAGCTGGCGAAGCAGCAAAGCGCGAACAGCACCAGCGCCGCGAGCTCGGGAGCCGTCGGACTGTCTTCCAGCGCGGTGAGGCGATCCAGGATCTGCTGTCCGAGACCGTAGGAGATCGCCCCTAGGGCGGCTACCGCCAGGATGAGCCACAGATATGGCCGTAGTTTCGATCCCGCCCTCTGACTGGTGCTCTGCATCGTGACGGTTTCCTGACAACGACGAACAATGATCAGCTGCCGGTTAAGGCGTTGTTGCCGAAGGTGGCGAGTTGGCTTTCGGCAAACCTGTGAATCGGTCGCGCCCCTCCCGAACCTCGCATCGACGCCTCGGACGCGCCGTCATCGCAAGCCCTGGGACGGCCGGGAAAGCCGTGCGCCTGCCTTGTGTGTGGGTAGGCGCTACACTGCGCCGATGGCTAGGCGCCACGCAGCCGGGAGACTGCACGCCCGCGCCAGGTGCAAAGTCATGCCGCACGGGGTGTGAAGCTTAGGCGGTGGTCGACAACTGGAATCCGGGCAACTCATATCAGATCTGGTCGGGTGAACCTGGCATCGGCCTGACGCAGCCGTGAGGCGCTCCGTTCGTCTCACGCCCCCCGCGCCCGGAACCGCAGCACCCAGCCGTTCCAGGCCTTGGTCGTGAGGTCGCTTTCCTCTACGTCTTCGGCGAGCGGGTGGCCGCGGATGGCCTTGCGCCAGAAGGCCAGGGCGGCGGTGTTTCGGCGCGCGACCGCGGCTTCCCAGACCCCCGGCCAGCGGGTGAAGATGATCCGCGCCGCCGCCAGGCCGACGCCGCCGCGCCGATGTTTCCGGGCGATGAAGAACTCGGCCATGTTGCGATCGACCGGCCGGCCGCTGTGCGAGCCGGCGTCGAGCAGGGCGAAACCGGCCATCCGGCCGTCCACGCGCAGGAGCAGAGGCACGTTCGCCGGATCGCGCCAGTAGTCGTCCAGCGGATAGTCTTCGAACCGGCCGTCGTCCTCCAGCTCGCCGCGCGCCGTGCCGGCGAAGAACTCGGAGAAATCGTGGATGTAGAACTGCATCAGATTGGCCAGGGCCGGACGCTCGTCCGGCCGGGCGATCGTGACCTCCAAACCTCGCGCCATCGCGGTCCTCGCACCCGTTCTCGTCGGCGTCGCCCTTAGCGGGTCCAGTTCGCGCCGTCTGCAACACGTGAGGGAACGGTCGCGGCCCACGCGTGTTCTGAGGCCAACCCTAACCCATCGCCGCCCAAGCAGCGGCGGCTTTCCGGAGGAACACCCTTGACCCAGACCGTCACCAGCCTGTTCGACACCATGGACGACGCCAAGCGCGCCGTGCGCGATCTGGAGGCGGCCGGCGTGCCGCATGACGCGATCAGCCTGGTGGCCAACGACGCCCACGGTGAGCACGCCAAGGCGCACGAGATGGCCGGCGCGGCCGGCGGCGAAGCGGTCAAGGGGGCCGAGGGCGGCGCGGTCGTGGGCGGCGTCGGCGGTCTCCTGGCGGGCCTTGGCCTGCTGGCCATCCCCGGGCTCGGCCCGGTTGTGGCGGCGGGCTGGCTGGCGGCGACGGTCGTCGGCGCGGTCGGCGGCGCGGCGGTCGGCGCGGCGGCCGGCGGCCTGGTCGGGGCCCTCACCAAGCATGGCGTGCCCGAGCATGAGGCCCACATCTACGCCGAAGGCGTAAGGCGTGGCGGGGCCCTGGTCAGCGCCCGCGTCGACGAGGCGCATGTGGCGACCGCGACGCGCATCCTGAAGAGCGAGCGGGCGGTGGATATCGCCCAACGCCGCGAAGCCTATGTCGGCGAGGGCTGGTCGAAGTTCGACGAGAGCGCGCCGGTTTATACGCCCGAGCAGGTGGCCGCCGAACGCGCCCGCGCCGGCTTTGTCTCCCCGCCGGCCATCTAGGGACTGGGATCATGAAGTTCACCCTCTCCACCGTCGCCCTGATCGCCGGGCTCGGCCTCGCCGGCGGCGCGTTCGCCCAGGACAATGCTCCGGCCAAGGGCAATGCGCCGCTGAAACACCCGCACACCGTCAACGACGGCGGGCCCAAGCGCGGAGCCAATTCGTTCACCCAGAACGAGGCTCGCAAACATATCGAGAACTCCGGCTACACCGGCGTCTCGGGGCTGGCCAAGGGCCGCGACGGCGTATGGCGCGGCGCGGCGATGCGTGACGGCGCGATGCGCAATGTGTCGCTCGACTTCAAGGGCAATGTGACGGACGGCGGCATGGCCCCGGCCGGCGGCCCGGCCGGGCCGGCGGCGCCTGCGATGGGCGCCGTCCCGGCGGAGGCTCCGGCCCCCGGCCCCGGCGCCGCCACCGCCCCCATGGCTTCGACCACGATGCACCATCACCACCACCATCATTGGCGGCACATGCGGGGCCATTGCGCCACGCCCGGCCCCAACGGCGTGGCCTGTAGCGGCGTGGACACCAACCGGAACGGCGTCTCCGACAAGGAAGATCACGCGATGAAGGCGGGCGCCAAGCCATGAGCCTGTTCAGCGCGATCATGGAAAAGATCTTCCACCATGCCGCGCCGGCTGCGGTCGCGCCTCAACCGGCGCAACCGCAGCCGGCCGTCGCGGCGGCATCGGCATCGGCATCGCCCGCGGCCGCTCCGGCGGCGGCCCCGCCGCCGGTGGATGTCGAGGCGGCGCTGTCCGACATGGCCTCGCGATCCGGCGGCGGCGGCAACTGGCGAAGCTCGATCGTCGATCTGCTGAAGCTGCTCGGGCTCGATTCGAGCCTGGAGGCGCGCAAGGGCCTGGCCGACGAGCTGGCCGTGCATGTCGGCGCGGACGGTTCGGCCGAGGAGAACGTCGCCTTGCACAAGGCGGTGATGCGGAAGCTGGCCGAGAACGGCGGCGTCGTGCCGGACAGCCTCAAAGGCTGACGCGCGAACTTCAGCGGGAGATCGCCATCGTGGGACTTTTCGAGGCGCTGGAGCAGGCCGCCGGTCTGACGACCGCAACGCCAGGCGCGGCAGGCGCCTCGCCCAGCGCGACGGCTGTGGCGGCTGTCGGCGCGGTGGTGAAGATGGTCCAGGCCCAGCCCGGAGGTGTCACGGGCGTGATCCAGCGGTTCGAAAGCGCCGGCCTGGGCGGCGTGGTTGGATCGTGGGTGGGCGCGGGCGCGAACCAGAATGTCTCGCCGCAGCAGGTTCAAAGCACGCTGGGCGCCGGCCCGGTGGGTCAGGTGGCCCAGGATCTCGGCGTCTCGCATGACGAGGCCGCCGGTCACATAGCCCAGTTCCTGCCGCTGATCCTCGGCCATCTCGGCGCCGGCGGCCAATCGCCGACGGGAGGCGGGTTGGCGGAACTGGCAGGGCTGGTCTCGACGTTCGCCGGCGGCAAGGCGCCGGGCTGAGCGCCCCTAGTTGTCGCCGCCCAGGATACCGCCCAGCAGCCCGCCCATCACGCCCGCCGTGGCGAGGCCGCCGACGACATTGCCGCCGCGAGAATCGTTGCCGGGGAGGTATTCGGCAATCGCCTCGGCGAGGTTGAGGATGGGCATCGACTGGAGGTGTACCTCTCCCGGGCGGGTCAGGGTGGCCAGGAACAGGCCCTCCCCCCCGAACAGGATGTTGCGGAAACCCGGCACGAGCTGAATGTCGAAGCTGACCGTCGGCTCGTGCACGCCGACGTGGCCGGCATGGACGAACAGCCGCTCGCCGGGGGCGAGCTGCTTGGTTACCACCTCGCCGGAGAGATCGAGGAACACCGTGCCGGGCCCGGTGACGCGCTGCAGGATGAAGCCGTTGCCGCCGAAGAAGCCCGAGCCGATGCGCTGCTGCCAGGCTAGCTCCAGGGTGACCGACTTCTCGGCGCACAGGAACGTCTCCTTGCGACAGATCAGCGCCTCGCCGGGACGCAGGGTGCGGGCCAGGATCGAGCCTGGAAAGCGCGGCGCGAAGGCGACATGGGCGTTCGTGCCTTCGGCGGTGAAATCGGTGACGAAGAAGCTGCCGCCGGTCAGGCTGCGATTGAGGCCGGCGAACAGACCGCCGCCGGTGTTTGTGTGCATGCGCACACCTTCCGTCATCCAGGCCATGGTCGCGGTCTGGCTGTAGATCGTCTCGCCGGGCGACAGATCGACCCCGACGGTCTGCATCACCGTGCCGGAGATATCGAACCGCATCGCCCGCCCTCGTCCTCAGTGGCTGTCGGCGCGGCCTATCACGGCCGCGCCGAGCGGACTAGCGGAGCCGGCTCAGCCGGGGGCCTTGTCGATGGCTTCGTCGAGGGATTTGGCCATGTCGAGGTGCGACTGGACCTTCGGCGCGGTCTTGGCGGCGAAGGCCTTGAGGTCGGCGTTGTCGCCGTGCTCGCCGTAGTTCTTCATCAGGGTTTCGGCCTCGTCATGCGCGGCCACCTGCTGATCCAGATAGACCTTGTCGAAGCCGCCGGCGGGGGCGCTGTTGAGGTTGTCGAGCAGGCCCTTGCGGCGCTGATCGAGATCGGCAGGTGGGCTGGCCGAGACCGAGCCCTTGGCCAGGATCGCCTTGACCGCGTCGGTGGTGGCCGTGTGGTCGTGGATCATGGTCTTGGCGAAAGCCTTGACCTTGGCGGAATTGGCCTTTTCGACCGCGATCTTGGCGGCGGCGATCTCGTACATGTCGCTCATGGCCGCAGCGTTGACGAACCCGCCGGCGTCGGTGGGCATGGACGCAGAGGCCACGCCGACGGCTGCGGCGGTGGCGTCCTGCGCCTTGTCGACGACCGCGCCGGCGGCTGTGGCGGTGTTGTCGGCGGCGGCGCCGGCCGTGGCGGCGGCATTGTCGGCCGCCGGCTTGGAGCAGGCGGCGACGAGGGCGAAGGCCGCGACGGCCCCCAGGGCGATGGAACGATGCATGGTCGGTGTCTCCTCCCGGGCTTTCCCAGACCACGACAATGCCGAAACCGCCCGTCCGTTCCGTGGGCGCCGGCCTCAGGCCAAGGCGCAGTGGGCCAGGAGCGCCAGGGAGTGTCTGGGGACGGCGTGGGCGGTGGCGGGATCGACGCCGCCGGCCGGCGCGGCGGCGGTCAGCCCGGCGGCCGCCTGAGCGACCGCGTGGACCGCCGGCCCCGCCGCCGCCGTGACGAACACGTTGCCGCTGCCGTCGGTGGTCACCGCGCCGTTGATCACGCCCTTGTTGGAGAGCTGGCCCGCCAAGAATTCCAGCGTGCCGCTGGTCACGGTGATCGTGCCGTTGTTGACGAATTTGGCGGCCACCACGCTGGTCCCGGCGCCGCCGGTCTTTTCGAACACACCGTTGTTGGTCACGGTCGAGAGGGCCGAGGCGCCCTTGCCGACGCCGACGTCGCCGGTGATGTCATAGACCCCGGCGGCGTCGATGAGGACCGCCGCGGCGGCCGATCCGCCGTCGCCCACCACCAGGGTCATGGTCGAGGTGACGGTGGCGGCGATCTCCAGGGTGGCCGTGCCGCCGACCGCCAGGGTCCCGCTGTCCATGTGGCTGGCATGGGTGATGTCGAGCACGCCCGAACCGCCGATGATGTCGCTGCCGAAGGCCGAGCTGAAGGTGCTGACGCCGTTGAGGACGAGCTTGCTGGCGCCCAGGTCGATCAGGGTGCTGCCGTTCGAGGCGTCGGTGAAGGCGCCGGCATAGTTGATCGACCCGGCCAGGCTCAGGGTCGCCGCCTCGTACATTTCCAGGGTCTTGGTGGTGACATGGGAGCCGGCGTCCAGGATGGTGTGGCTGGCGCCGAGCAGGATCAGCCGCTGGCCGGTGATCGAACCGGCGTTTTCCAGCAGGGCGTTGTTCTGCAGCGCGCCGGAGACCACGGTCACCACCCCGCTGGCGAGGTTGCGGAAACTGGTGGCAACGACCGCCACGCCGAGGCCCGCGGTGACGTTCACATGACCGGCGTTCTGGAAGTTCGACGCCGTCGAGGCGCCGTTTCCGATCGTGTCGGCGCCGGTGATGGCGAAGACACCGGCCGCCTCGTTGACGACCTGCGCCGCCTGGCCGCCGCCGCCGCCGATGGTCAGTTGGCCGACCTGATTGATCGTGCCGGTGTTGTCCAGCACCGTGGTCCCGTCGAGCACCACCTGGCCCACCGCGATCGTGCCGCTGTTGGCCAGGGTCCCGCCGCCGCCGACCACGGCGGAGCCGAACGCGCCCAAGAGGATGTTGTTCGCCCCCGAAAGGGTCAAGGTGTGGCCCCCGAGGTTGATCTGAGTGGTGCCGTTGCTGGAGTCGTTCAGCGCGCCGGCGTAGGCGAGATCCTCGCCCAGGTTTAGGCTCGCCGAGTTGAACAGCTGGAAATTGGCCACGGTGAGCGAGGCGCCGGCGCCGAGCGTCGCCACGCCGGCGCCGGTGATGGCGATCGCGCCGGCCCCCGTGACGGCGCCGGTGGCGGTCAGGCTGCCGCTGAAATCGAGCACGCCCTTGGCGGCGGTGATCTGGCCCGGACTGACCATGTCGATCGCGATCAGGCTCACGCCCCCGCCGCCGGTCTTCTCGAACAGTCCCTGGTTGGTGAAGACGATCGTCGCGCCGGCGGCCGACAGACCGGTGTCGGTGGAGATGTTCCAGGTTCCGGTCGCCCGGTTGCTGATCGTCGGCGCGCCGCCGCCACCGTCGCCGGCCTGCACCTGGCCGGTCTGGGAAACGAGGCCAATGTTGACCAGTCGCAGCGCCCCACCCAGGACCACGCCCTGGCCGAAGCCGACACTCCCGCTGTTGGTGAACTGGCCGGAGCCGGTGATCAGGGCCGAGCCGAAGTTACCCACGAATGCGGCGGTCGCCGTCGAGCTCAGCGAAAGGGCGAACGTGCCGAGGTTGAGCGTCGTCGTGCCGTTGGAGACGTCGTTGAGCGCGTGGGCGAAGGAGGCGTTGGCCGCGAGGGTCAGGGTGGCGCCGCCGTAGAGACCCAGGGCGCCGGCCGTTAGAGAGCTGGCGCCCAGGGTGGTCACGCCCGCGCCGAACGCGACTTGGCCGGCGCCGCCGACCGTGCCGCTGAGCATGTTGGTGGGCCCGTTGAACTCCAGGATCCCGCTGGCGGCGTTGATCACCTTGTCGCTCGTCACATTGACGCCGATGACGCTGACGCCGGCGCCGGCGCTCTTCTTGAGGGTGCCGTGGTTGATCAGGGTCGCGCTCGCGGCCCCGGCGCCGAGGCCGAAATCGCCGGAGATGGCGTAGGTCCCTGAGGCGGCGTTGGTGATCGTCGCCCCCACGCCGGTGACGTCACCCAGGGTGACCTGGCCGGTCTGGCTGGTGGTACCGTTGTTGGCGAGGGTGGTCGCCCCGCCCAGCACATAGTTGGCCAGGACGATGGCGCCGCTGATCGAAAAGGCCGTCGCGCCGCTCGAACCGCCGCCGATCAAGACGCCCGGGCCGGTGACCGTGACCGCGCCGGCCACCAGGGTCCCCCCGGTCTGGGTGAAGCCGTCGCCGAAACTGGCGGTGGTCAGCACCTCCAGAGCGCCGCCGGAGAACACGAAATGATCATTGCCCACCGTCAGCTGGTTGACGACGTCGTTGCCGCCGCTGTGGGTGATGGTGTGAACATCGACGGTGGCGATGGTGACGTTGTTGTTGCTGGTGGGCGTCTTGCCGGTGCTCCAGTTGGCAGCCGTGGACCAGTCGCCGTCCGCGTTAACGATCCAGTTGTCCGGGGTGATCGGCATGGTCGTCGTCCTTTGGCGGTGGGGCGTTGATGCTAGCCCAGAACGGGCGCTCCGAACAGGTCCGGCCGGCGCAGGCGCAGGGCAAACACGAGGGTCAGCAGCTTGGCGTCGGCGATGGCGCCGGCGTCGGCTTCGGCCGCCAGTTCGGCCAGAGTTCGCTCGACGACGGTGATGTTCTCGTGCTCGCCCGGAGCGCCGCCGCCCGGGCCGACGCGGTCGGCGGGGGTGTAGCCCGCCAGGAACAGCGACTGCCGCTCGCTCGAGATCCCGGGGCTGGACCAGACCCTGCCCACCGGTTCGAGCGCGCCCAGCCGCAGGCCCAGCTCCTCCATCGCCTCGCGCCGGATCGTGGCTTCCGCGTCGCCGTCGCCGGCGTCGATCATGCCGGCGCAGGCCTCCTCCAGCCAGGCGGCGCCGGTGCGATCGAAGGCCGGGGCGCGCATGAGCCGCACCACCAGGGCGCAGCGCCGCGCGGCGTCATAGGGCAGGACGCAGGCGGCGTCGCCGTGGGTCTCTACCTCGCGCCAGATCTCGGCCCCGTCGGCGAGGCGCAGGCGCAGGCGCTCGACTCCGATGTGGCCAGACCGCACGGTCTGCCGTTCCAGGAGTTCCGGTGTCATGATCTGCCTCTGGCTGGGTTTCGCGGCGGCTGGGGGGTTCACCGTCCGAAGCTGTAAACCCGGACCGCGGGAGAAGGCGCCGGCATGACCATCGATCTGATCGGGGGCATCCTGCTGGCCGCCTGCCTGGTGGCCATGCTCTCGCGCCGGCTGCGACTCCCCTACAGCGTCGGCCTGGTGGCGGCGGGGCTGGGGCTCGCGGGCCTCGGCCTGGCCGACAAGCTGGTGCTCACGCCGCGGCTGGTGATCGAGGTGCTGCTGCCGCCGCTGGTGTTCGAGGCGGCCCTGCAGCTGAAGTGGCGGCCGTTCCGCCGTGGCCTGCCCGTGGCGCTCACCCTGGCGTTCCCTGGCGTCGTCGTGACCGCGGCGGTGGTGGCTGCAGGCATGCATCTGGTCGCCGGCTGGTCATGGCTGGGCGGAGGACTGTTCGGCTTCCTGATCGCGGCTACCGATCCGGTGTCGGTGATCGCGGCGTTCCGGGAGATGAAGGTCGATCACAAGCTAAGCCTGTTGGTCGAATCGGTCAGCCTGCTCAACGACGGTTCGGCGGCGGTGGGGTTCACGGTCCTGGTGGGGCTGGCGCAGGGTGGCGCCGCCAGCCCGGCGGCGATCGCCGGCTCGGCGGCCTGGATGGTGCTGGGCGGCATCGCGGTCGGGGCGGCGGCGGCCCTCGCCGTGCTGTTGCTCGCCGGCCGCACGGACGACCGCCTGGTGGAGATCACCCTGACCACCCTGGCCGCCTATGGCGGCTTTCTGGGGGCGGAGCATCTGCACATGTCCGGCGTGCTGGCGGCCGTCGCCGCGGGGCTGATCGTCGGCAATGTGGGCTGGCGCGGCCCGATCTCGGACGAGGCGCGCCGTCCGGTGCTGGCGTTCTGGGACTATGCCGCCTTCCTCGCCAATTCGGTGGTCTTCATCCTGATCGGCGCCCACACGAGCCATCATCTGGCGCAGCTGTTCACGCCGGTGAGCGCCCTGGCCATCGTGCTGGTGATCGTCGCCCAGGCGAGCGCCGTCTATCCGCTGTGCGCCCTGTTCATACGATCGGGCCAGAGGGTGAGTCTTCGCTTCCAGCATGTGCTGGTCTGGGGCGGGCTTCGCGGCGCCCTGTCCCTGGCTCTCGCACTCAGCCTGCCCGACACCCTGCCGGAGAAGGGCCCGATCCTGCTGGCCGCCTTCACGGTCGTCGTGTTCTCGCTGTTCGTCCAGGGCCTGACCATGGCCCCGTTCATCCGGCGCCTGGGACTGACCGGGTGAAGCGGACGGCGCCCCTGCTGGGTTTCGCCGTTCATTCACGGTTCAGGCGGTGCGCGCTTTTCTGGCGGTCTGATATCCGAAGAAAGGCTGTTCCATGACACCCAAGCGTTTTGCAAGGTCCGCCACCCTGGCAGCGGCATGCGCCGCCGCGCTGGCGGGGGTCGCCCAATCGACCGCCGCGGCCGCCCAGACGGCGCCCGATTCCCAAGCCGACGCCGCGAGCGACAGCACCTATGCCGACAACGGCGGCTCGCGCGACGACGCCGGCCCTCCCCCACCCCCGCCGCCCCGCGACGGCGACAATCGCGCCTACGACATTAGGGGCGACGACAACCGCCGCGACGACAGCCGCGGTTACGACAATCGCGGCTACGGAGAGCGTGAGCCCGGCTGGCGCAACGACGAGGGCTATCGACGCTGGGCGGCGCAGTATTGCATCGAGCGGCGCCGCGACAACACCACGGCCGGCGCCATCTTCGGCGGCGTGCTGGGCGCGGTGCTGGGGGCCGGCGTCGCCGGCCGCTATGACCGCGGCGCCGGGGCCATTGTCGGCGGGGCCCTGGGCGCGACCGCCGGCGCGGCGATCGGCTCGAGCTCCGGCTCTGGGGTCGACTGCCCTCCGGGCTACGCGATCCGCGCTGGAGCGCCGGTCTATGCCTACGCCGCGCCGCCGGTGGCGGTCTACGGATATGCCCCCTATCAGCCCTATGTGTGGATCGGCGGCCAGTGGGTCTATCGGCCGTACGGCTATGGCCGCGCTTACGGCTACTGGCGGCCGCCCTACAGGAGCTATGGCTACCGCCGCTGGTAGAGGCGGGGCCCGGCTGGTCACGCCGCGCGGCCCATGGCAGGAACGCTGATCAGGCGCGCCGCCGGAGGGCCAGTCCGTGACCACCAAGATCCTGAGCGGGACCTATGCGTCCGGCTACACCGTGCACTCCCCCGTCAATGTGCTCAGCATCACCAGCTCGGGCTATGTCGGCGGCCCGGGGCTGACGACCAATGTCTCCAAGATCCCGTTCACCATCGTCAATGATGGCAAGGTCGCCAGCACCGGCGACGGGGTGACATGGAACGCCTCCTCGTCGCTGACCAACGGGTCGGCGAGCGACACGGCCGCCTCGATCGTCGGGGCGTTATACGGCGTCTACGACCGCAACGGGTCCAATCGGGGGGTGGCCAACTTCGGGACCATCCGGTCCACCGACACCACGAGTCACGCCGGCGTCAGCGTGCAGGGCGGCATGGTCGCTAACGGCGGCGCGACCAGCTACCAGGCCCTGATCGAGGGCTACGACGCCGTCGTCTCGGGCACGAACGCGGCCGGGACCGTGATCAACTTCGGCACGATCAGAAGCACACGGTCCAAAGGGGCGGGGGCCTACGGCGTCCTCATCGACGACGGTGGCTCGGTGACCAACGGCAGCGTCGACGACACCTATTCCGCGCGCATCCTGGGCCCGCACGGCGTGGCCATATTCGGCGGTTCGGGCACGGTGGTGAACTACGGTTCGATCAAGGCGACCTCCCTGGGGGCCGCGGTGGTCAACGACTACGCCGGGGTGGCGCTGCATGAGGGCGGGGTGGTGTTCAACGGCGCCGCCGGGCAGACCGACAACCGCAACGCCAGGATCGCCGGAGCGACGGGGGTGGAAATCTATGCTGCTCCCGGCCAGGTGACAAATTTCGGCCTGATCCTCGGATCGGGGCCAGATGGGGTCGGGGTGGCCCTTGCGGAAGGCGGCACGGTCACCAACGGCAACGGGCTCAACACCATCGCCCGGATCATCGGCCACCAGGGCGGCGTCAGCCTCGGGGCGGTCGGCACGGTGACCAATTACGGCACGATCCTGGGCGACTCGAGCGCCTATCTCACACCCGCGGTGGCGATGCGCTACGGCGGCGTTCTGATCAACGGCTCGGCGTCCGACACCCGCGCCTTCATCGCCGGCTACGAAGGCTTGGGGCTGGCGGGGGTCACGGCCAGCAATTTCGGCACGATCCAGGGGACGAGCGGCGACGGCGTGTTCATCCGCGACGGGTCGGTATTCACCAACCAGAAGAGCGGCCTCGTCGAAGGGCTGGAGGGATCGACCGTCAGCGGCGGCTCCACCTTCGACAACTTCGGCACGGTGACCGGGGCGTTCAACAACGCCCTGGTCGTCGAAGGCGCGACCTCGACCCTGATGGTCGAGGCGGGAAGCGTTTTCCTGGCCCCGGTGTTCGCCTCCGGCGGCGGGACGATCGACCTAGCCTCCGGCAAGGGCACGATCACCGCGCTCAACGCCAGCGCCGTCACCGTCACCGGCAGCGTGAAGACCACGACCTTCCAGGCGTTCACCACCGTCGAGGTGGGCGCCGGCGCGTCATTCATCGCCACCCCGAACCTCACCGTCGCATCCGGCGACACCCTGGTCGTGGCAGGGACCCTGACCACCGCCAAGGCTGTCTCGGTCTCCGGGAGCCTGGTCGCGAGCGGGACCCTCGCCGGGGCCGGGACCCTGGCGCTGAGCGGCGCGGGTCAGGCCACGTTCGCAAGCGGTGCGAGCCTGACCCTGGCCAATGTCACCCAGTCGTCCGGCGCCAGCCAACTTTCCACCGCGCCGGGCGCGAACCTCGCCTATGCCGGAGTGGTCAAACAAACGGCGGGCGCGATCACCGCCGGGAGCGGCGGGACAATCACCTTCACCGGCGTCGGGGACGTGTTCGACGGGACTCTCAACGGAAAGATCGTGCTGGGCGGCGGAACGCAGTCGCTGATCGGGACCACCATCAACGGCAACGTCACCCTTCAGGGCGGCTCGAAGGCGGCCGTGATCGGGGCGGTGCATTTCGGCTTTCTCGCCAGCCTTTCGGTCAACGCCGGGACGCTCAGCATCGGGGCTGCCGGCGCCAACTTGACCGGCGGATTTGTCGCGCTGGAGACGGGAGGCGTCATCACCGGCGCCAGCGCGACCAACACCCTGACCAACGTCAGCGCCTGGATCGACGGTGTCGGCGCCTTGGGGGCCGGGCACTTGACCCTGATCAATCAGGCCGGGGGGATGATCATCGCCAGCGATACCTCAAACCCCGGGGCGATGCTCACAGTGGACACCGGCGCCGTCACCATCACCAACGCCGGGACGATGGTGTCGTACTCCGGGGGCATGGTGATCAAGAGCGCCGTGAACAACACCGGCGTGCTGTCGGCCAGCGGCGGGGCCTTGACCGTCAACGCCACGGTGACCGGCGCCGGCACGGTGAGCATCGCCGCGGCGAGGGCCAAATTCACGTCCGCCTTCAACGAGAACGTCGCCTTCGTCAGCCCGGGCATATTGCAGCCGTTCAGCGGCACGCTGGAACTGGCCAGATCGCAGAGCTACACCGGTACGGTCAGCGGCCTCGACGCGGCCGGCGCCTGCGTGCTCGATCTGGACGACATCGCGTTTGGCGGCTCGACCAAGGCGACCTATGCCGGCGATGCCACGGGCGGGGTGCTCACGGTCACCGACGGCGTCCACTCGGCGCATATCGCCCTGGCCGGCGACTACACCGCCGCCAGCTTCGTCGTCGCTTCCGACGGCCATGGCGGCACATCGGTGCACGATCCGGCCAAGGCCGCGCCGCGCGCCTTCGTGGACGCCATGGCGCGCCTATCGGCGCCGGCGGGCGCTGATGGGCCACAGGCGCCGGCGCCCTGGCGGCGAATCGCGCCTTTGTTGGCGGCCCCCGGAGCGCACATCGCCTGAGGTCACGCCGGCTTGGGGGATGCGGCACAGAGCCGCGCCCCAATCGGTCGCATTGCCAAGAGCGGCCCTTGTCCCTAGCGCCGGTGGTTCGGCCGAATTAGGCCGTGGCTCTGGACCCGCCATGACTCTGGCCTCGATGATGAACGATATTCCGAGCGACGCCGTCCAGCGCCGGTTGCAGCGGTGCATGGATCTGGGCGAGCGGGCGTTCAGCGTGTTGCTGTTCGCGGGGTTCGCGGCGAACATGGCGGCTGCCCTGGCGATCCGGCCCTGGGACGGCCTGATCATCTTCTCAGAGGGCCTGGTGGTGCTGTTCATGGTGCTGCGCCGCCACGCGGCGGCCGTCTCCACCCGGCCGATGGACTGGCTGCTGGCGCTGGCCGGCACCAGCCTTCCGATGCTCGTGCGCGCCGGAGGCCATCCGCTGGCCCCGCCGCAGGTGGGAGCGTCGCTGATGGTGGCGGGCCTGCTGTTCAGCATCTGGGGCAAGCTGATCCTGCGCCGTAGCTTCGGCCTGGCGGCGGCCAACCGGGGCGTGGTCAACTCCGGGGCCTACGCCTTCGTGCGCCATCCGATCTACGCCGGCTATCTGGTGATCTATGTGGGTTTCCTCCTGCTCAATCCCCTGCCGTGGAACGCCTTGGTCTATGGCCTCGACGCGGCCGTGCTGGTCCTACGCATCCTGGCCGAGGAAAGAGTGCTGACCTCCGATCCCGTCTATGCCCGATTCCGCGGAACCGTCCGCTGGCGCCTCGCGCCCGGACTGTTCTAGGGCGCCGCATGCCGTCCTGGGCGCTTCCGGCGATAGGGCTGTCCGTCGTCGCCCTGAGCCTGACGGGCGAGCGACTGTGGCCCGCGGTGCGCGGCGCGCGGGGCGAGTGGGTCGCCAACGGCGTCGCCATGGCGCTGGGCTTGCTGTGCCGGATCGGCGTTCTGCCGCTGCTGGCGACCTCCGAGACGGCGCTCTTCAACGCCCTGGGTTCAGGCGTGTTCGACCTGGCCGCCCTGCCCTTTCCGCTCGGCGCCGCGCTCTATCTGGTGGCCATGGACCTGGGCGAATATCTGTTCCACCGGGCTCAGCACGCCTGGCCGTGGATGTGGGCCATGCATTCGCTGCACCACAGCGACCGGGCGATGAACTTCAGCACCTCGCAGCGGCATTTCTGGCTGGAGCCGGGGCTCAAGGCGGTGTCGATCTGGCTGGCGGTGAGCCTGCTGTTTCGCGCCAACGGGCCGATCCTGGCGGTCTACGCCGTCGCCAGCCTGTATCACATCGCCATCCACGGCAATCTGCGCCTAAACCTGGGGCGCTTCTCCTGGCTGATCAACGCGCCGCAATACCACCGCCTGCATCACTCGCGAGACCCGGCCCATCACAACGCCAATTTCGCCGCCCTGCTGCCGATCTTCGACGTGCTGAGCGGGGCCTATCGACGGCCGAAAGCCCGAGAGTTTCCCGATACCGGCCTGGACGAGGCGCTCGACTCGCCGTTCGAGCTCCTGGTCTGGCCCGTTCGGCGCTGGCTGGCACCGCTGCGAGACTTCAGGCGCGCGCGCCCGGGGTGAAGCGGACGGGGAGGGTCTTCGGGCCGGAAATGAAGGTCGAGGCGAGCCACTGGGGCGGGGCGGCGATGCGCAGATCCTTCATCCGCGTCAGGGCTTCGGTCAGGAGGGCGTCGATCTCGATGCGGGCGAGATGCTGGCCCAGGCACACGTGCGGGCCGCCGCCGAAGGCGACGTGGTCGTTGGGGGTGCGGGCGAGATCGAGGCTGTCGGGCCTGGCGAAGGCGGCTGGATCGCGGTTGGCGGCCCCGAAATACATCACCACCTTGTCGCCGGCGGCGATGTCCGTGTCGGCGATGCGGGTGTCGCGCGTGGCCGTGCGACGCATGTAGATCACCGGGCTGGTGTAGCGCAGCAGCTCCTCGCGCGCGGCGGGCAGGCGGCCGGGTAGGTCGGCCATCAGCCAGGCCCACTGATCCGGGTTTTCGCTCAAGGCCACCAGGCCGGCGGAAAGCAGATTGCGGGTGGTGTCGCCGCCCGCGTCGACCAGCAGCATGAAGAACAGCAGGAACTCCGGATCGGTCAGGCGGCGGCCCTCGACCTCGGCCTGCAGCAGCCGGGTGGCCAGATCGTCGGCCGGCCGGGCCCGCTTCTCGGCGATCACCCCGGCGGCGTAGCCGAACATCTTGCGCACCGCCTCTCCGGCGGCGCCGGGAGGCAGGCTCTCCGGCGCCGAGTGGATGATCTCGGTGAGCTGGTAGAGTTCGCGCCCGTCGTCCAGCGGCAGGCCCATCAGCTCGGCGATGACATAGGAGGGCATCTCGCCGGCCACTTCGGCGACGAAATCGCATTCGCCCCGCTCGATCACCTCGTCGACGATGCGGCGGGCCAGATCGTGCAGGCGCGGGGCCTTGTCGCCGGCCTTGGGCCGCGTGAACTCGGCCCGGATCAGCTTGCGAAAGGCGGTATGATGCGGCGGGTCCATCATCAGCATCATCTTGGCCTCGCCCAGGTTCGTTTCCTGACCCACCAAAGGGTCGGCGATCATGATCGTGGGCTCGGAGGAGAAGTTCTGGAAATCGTGATCGACGGCCCAGACGTCGGCATAGCGGGTCAGGGCCCAGAAGCCGGGCCCGCCCGGCTCCTCGTGCCAATGCACCGGCGAGGCGGCGCGCAGGTCCGCGTAGAGGCCGTGCGGATGACCGTTGGCGAACGTCTGGGCGTCCAGCAGATCGAGGCTCATGCGCGGGGCTCCGGCGGCGGTTTTCGAACACTCGCAAAGCGCCGCCTTCGCAGCAAGCCGCGGCGCCTCACGTCATCCGGTAGCGGATCGGCAGGCTTTTGGGGCCGCCGACGAAGTTGGTCACCGTGCGGCGCGGCTCGCCGGCCAGGGATACGCTTTTCAGCCGCGGCAGGAGCTCCTGCCAGAACACCGCCATCTCCATGCGCGCCAGATGCATGCCCAGACACTGGTGCGCGCCGTAGCCGAACGCCAGGTGCCGGGCCGGACTGCGATCGACGCGGAAGGCGAAGGGGTCGTCGAACACCTCCTCGTCGCGGTTGCCGGAGGGAAAACACAGGCATACCTGCTCGCCGGCGCGCACCGCCTGGCCACGCACCTCGGCGTGCCGCGCGGCGACGCGGGTGAACTGCTGCACCGGGCTGGTCCAGCGGATGGACTCCTCCACCAGGCCGGCAATAAGGGCGGGGTCGGCCTTGACCCTGGCCAGCTCGTCCGGCCGCTCGGCCAACGCCCACAGGCCGCCGGCGACGGAACTGGAGGTGGTGTCGTGGCCTGCGAAGGCGATGGTGATGTAGTAGCCCAGCGAATCCAGTTCCGGGATCGGCTCGCCGTTCACGCAGCCGTTGGCGATCACGCTGGCCAGGTCATCGGTCGGGGCGCGGCGGCGGGAAAGCGTGATGGCGCGGAAGTAGGCGCTGACCTCCGCCACGGTCTCTCGCAGGCCGGTCTGGACTTCCTCCGGCGTCATCGCGCTTCGGCGCGTCAGTTCGCTGTCGGCGTTGCCGAAATACTCCTGGGTCAGACGCACCATCATCGGCTCGTCCGCCTCGGGCACGCCCAGAATCGCCATGACCACCAGCAGGGGATAGTGGACCGCCACCTCCTTGACGAAGTCGATCTCGCCGCCGGCGTCCGCCATCCGGTCGACCCACCGCTTCGCCAGGGCGCGCATGTCGGCTTCCAGCCGGCGCAGGTTCTTGGGCGCGAACCAGGCCTGGGTCAGCAGGCGATAGGCCTGATGGTCGGGCGCGTTCATCCCGACCACGCTGCGAAAGCCCTGGCCCGAGGATGACTGGACGAGCGCCTGAGGGGCCAGGGCGCCCAGGCCGCTCAGGAACAGATCGTTCTGTCGCGCGACGGCCTGGATGTCGTCGAACTTCGCCGCCGTCCAGAACGGCGCGTAACCCTCGATCTCGGCGCGCGCGAAGTGATGATCGCGCCGGACCCGCGTGAACAGGGCGTGCATGGCGTCGAAGTCGGCATAGGTGGCCGGGGCGGCGACGGCGCGGGCCAGGTCGTCCGGCAGGCGGGCGGCGTTCATGGTCGAAGGGCTCCGGTGCGCACCAGGATGATCAGCTGGTCGGCGATCTGGGTCGCGCCCAGGCCCTTCGGATGGAACCAGGAAATCGACCAGTTGAGGGCCCCGAAGCAGAGCATGCGCAGCACCGTGGGATCGACGCCCGGGGCGAGTCGCCCCGCCCGCGCCAGCTCGTCGATGATGGCCCCGACGAAATCCCCGTATTCCCGGTCCTGGCGCACATGGCGCTCGCGCGTCGCCGGCGGCACCTGGGGCAGGATCTTGAGATTCGCGCTGGCGAAATCCTCTTCCTCCAGCAAGAACCGGGCATGGGCGGTGAACACCGCCTGGAGCCTGTCGAGCGCATCGGCGCCCGGCCCCAGGGCGCCCACGGCGGCGCGCGAGGCGGCGAGGGCGCCCTGGGTGCCCAGGGTCAGGATCGCCTCGACCAGGCTCTCCTTGCTCTCGAAGTGATAGTAGAGGCTGCCGGTCTTCATGCTCACCGCCTGGGCGATGTCACGCAGGGAGACCTCGGCGTAGCCCCGCTCGCGGAACAGGCGCGCGGCCGACTCCAGGATCAGGCGCCGTGTGGCCTCGCCCTTGGGGAGGGCCTCACCGTCAGCCATGCGCCGCGTCCGCCATCGTATCGACGCCCAGGAACCGGCGCGCCGCGCCGGCGCGGATCGAGGCCCCGATGGCCGGGCGTGCCGCCGCCGCCTCGATGAAGGCGGCCGGTTCGGGCTGCTGAACCAGATAGGGATAGTCGGTGCCGAGGAAGACCTGCCCCGGCGCGATCTCGGCGGCCAGATGCTCGAGGTAGGCCAGGTCGTAGACGAGGCTGTCGTAGAAGAATCGGCGCGCCTGGGCCTTGGGCGAGAGCGAGAGCTTGCCGCCGAAGCCTCCGGTCGAGCGCCAGCCGTATTCCATCCGGTGCAGCAGCGGCCCGAGCGCCCCGCCGCCGTGGCTGAAGCCCAGCCTGAGGCGTGGAAAGCGCTCCAGCACCCCTTCCATGATCAGGCTGGCGGCGCACAGGGCGGTGTCCACCGGAAAGGCCGCGAACGGCGCCAGCATCGGATGCCGCGCCAGGCTGGGCCCCGCCAGAGGGTGCAAGGCGTGGACGAAGATGGCCAGATCCTGGTCCTGGGCGGCGGCGAAGAAGGGATCGAAGCGGGCGTCGCCCAGATACACGCCGGCCACGTTGCTGCCCACCTCGACGCCGACGAGGCCGAAGCGCGCGCGCAGATCGCCGAGCTCCCGAGCCGCCAGATCGGGGTCCTGCAGGGGCACGGCGCCCAGGCCGAAGAAGCGCTCCGGCCGGCTCGCCACCATGTCGCCCAGGGTGTGATTGAGGTGGCGGCAGAGCTCCAGCGCCGCGCCGGGCGGGAGCCAGTACGACAGCAGCTCGGGCATCGGCGAGAGCGCCTGGGCGCCGATCCCGGCCGCGTCCATGTCGGACACCCGTCGCTCCACGCTCCAGGATCGCTCGTCGATGTCGCGAAACGGCTTCGCGCCCATCATCACCGAGGCCTTGGCGCCGCACGCCCCGCAGCGGACCGACGGCCAGGCGCCGATCTCGCCGCCGGTGGGGTCGCGCGGCAGGGCCTTTGGGACCACGTGGGCGTGGACGTCGATGAGGGGGTCGCCGGGCGGCGTCACAGCATCGTGCTCCCGCCGTTGACGCTGATCACCTGGCCGGTGATGAACGAGGCTTCGTCGGCGGTGAGATAGGCGACGGCGGACGCGACCTCCCGCATGGTCGCCGGCCGGCCGATCGGGACGATATCCACCATCTTGCGCGCCCAGGCGTTGCCCTTGGCGAGGGCCTCGTCCACCGGCGGCGTGGAGACGATGCAGGGGGCGACGGTATTGACGGTGACCCCGTGGGGGGCGAACTCCCGCGCCAGGCCGGTCGTAAGGCCGTGCACGCCGCCCTTGGCGGCGTTGTAGGCGGCATGCATCCAAAGGCCGTTGCGCACCGAATCGCCGCCGAGATTGACGATCCGGCCGCGGCCCTGGGCGACCATGTGCGGCAGCACGGCGCGGCAGCACCAGAGGCAGGTCCAGAGGTTGCCGTCGATGGTGCGTTGCAGGGTCTGTGGCGTATGGTCGAGGAAGGGCAGGATCACCCCGCCGCCGGCATTGTTGACCAGGATGTCGATCCGCCCCAGGGCCGTTATGGCCGCCTCGATCAAGCCGGTCGCGCCGGCCTCGCTCGAAAGGTCGGCCACGTGCCGCGCCGCGCCGAGGTCGTCCGCCACCGCGCCCAGGGGCTCGGCGTTCATGTCGGCCAGCATCAGGCTGGCGCCGTCGGCGTGCAGGCGGGCGGCGATGGCGGCGCCGATACCGCCGCCGGCGCCGGTGACGATCGCCGTGCGGCCGTCGAGCCTGGCCACGCTCAGGCCTCCGCCGCGATCTCGCCCAGCTGGGGATAGGCCGGGTCGGGCGTGGAACCCCAATAGTCAATCGACGACAGGGCCATGGGCATCAGGCGCGGCTCGCGCGCCCCGGCCTCCTCGAACTCCTCCATGCCGAAGCTGTATTCCACCCACATGCCGTCCGGATCCGCAAAATAGAAGAACATCGAATCCGACGGCGGGTGGCGGCCGGGTCCGAAGGTCACCGGCACCTGGTTCTTCTTCATCCGCCAGATCGCCTTGCCGATGTCGTCGACCTCGGTGACCATGAAATTGACATGGCCCAGGTGCGCCGCCTTGGCCTGCGACAGACCGAGCGAGTGATGGAAGCGGTTCGGGAAGCAGCGCATAAAGGTGACCGCGCCCTCGATCCGGTCCGAGGCGCGGAAGTTCATCTCCTCGAGGCAGAAGCGTTCGGCGGCGGCGAGATCGGGCGCGCCCAGCACGACGTGGCCCAGCCGCTGGATCTTGGCCAGGGTGGGGGTGAACGCCCCCGTAGCCGGCGCCATCGACGAATAGACCTCGAACGTCGCCCCCGTGTTGGGCTCGCGGAAGCGGAACGCATCAGCGCTGACGCCGAGCGCTTCGCTCTGCTCAAGTGCGACGCCGCGAGGCGCCAGCCCAAGCGCGGCGAAATGCTCGAACGCCGCCTGGCGCGTGGCCGGGCTCTCCGCCTCCCACCCCACGCGAGCCAGGCCGGCCCTGGGGGCCTCGATCAGCATCAGGTCGTGGTGCTTGGCCGAACAGCGGAACAGGGCGGCGCCGCCATCGATCCCGCCCACCGGCGCGAGGCCCACGATCTCCTCGTAGAACCTGGCCGAGCGCGCCAGATCGGTGACGTTGAGGGCGACGTAGCCCAGTTGTTTCCAACGGATGGCGGCGGCGGTCATGGGGGCTTGCCTTAGAGGATGATGCTGATCTTGCCGGGGTAGAGTCGGTCCATATCGAGCACGACCCGTTTGGACCGGATCTTCCACGGCTCACGCGACCAATCGATCGTATACAGACTGTGGCCGAAGAAGACGTCGATGCGGCCGTGCTTCGAGCGGTGGCACAGGAAGTTGCCGGTCACCGCCGACGCGCCGGCTTCGGATGAGAGCACTCGGACGTTGGAGATCATCCGCCGCAGGCGAGAGCGCGGATGCTCCGCGTGCGCCTCCTTTTTGGTGAGGCGCAGGACGCGCTCTCGCAGGCGTACATAGTCGTCGGCGATGTAGAACAGGGATCTGGCCGGATCGTCGCCCTCCGGGGCGCCGACGGTGGGCGCCTCATAGGTCGCTCCCTCGGCGAACAAGGCGAACCAGTCGTCGAGCCGCCAGTCGTCGAGCAAAGCCGCCTCGGCGAACAGGAAGTCCTCGAACGCCGCGCGGGTCGGCGGGGCCGTCATCCGGCCGGACCGACGCGGTCGAGCGCCGGAGCGGAGGCCACGCGCCGGTCCCATTCGCGCCAGAAGCAGCGTATCTGTTCCTCGTCGTCGGTGCGGGCGTTCGCGCCGCGCGGCATGCCCTTGGAGATGTCGTTCCACGGCGCCTCGCGCTGGTTGCGATAGCCGCGCTGGCAGGATTCGAGCGCCTCGACATCGTCCGGCGTGGCCAGCCCGCCCGGGCCGAGGAACTCCAGAAAGTTGAACAGGCGCAGGGCGCGTAGCCGTTCGTCCTCGCCCGTCACCCCTAGCGCCCAGGCGCCGACCTCCATGCGGTCCGGCTCGAGCGGATAGAACGTCCGTACCGTGACGGCCATAATGTCGTTGATCACCAGATTGGGAAAGATGATCATGTTGCGGCTGTATTCCGCCATGCGCAGGCCGCGCGCCTCGCCGTACGCGGCCACCAGCCGCGCCCGTCCGGCCTCGATCATCGCCCGATTGTCCTCGCCCCAGGCCGGCGTCCACCGCGCCACCGGCCGGCCCCAGGGCGAGGGGTATTCGATCACCGCGTGACCGTTGCCGAGGTCCTGCATCGAACCCCGGAACGTCTGGCCCACGGCGCCCAGATCGATGTCGCCGACGTTCTGGAGATAGTCGAAATAGGTCGAATGGGTCGGCAGGCCGTGAAAGCCGTCGACGCTGTTTTCAGCCAGCAGCTTCCAATTGGCGCCGATGAGGTAGGTCTGGTCGCCGCCGACGATCTCCATCCCCGCCTCGCCGTGGTCGGCCACGAGGTCGATGTATTCCTTGGCCCCGGCCAGATAGTCTGCCAGCTCCACTGCGTCGCGATCAAAACAGATGAAGAAGAAGTCGCGGTACTGATCAAGGCGAGGGGCCGGGGTCAGGTCGGCGCAGCCGCCGGAATAGTGTCCCTCGCCATAGTTGCCCTCGGCATAGCGCGAGGCGAACCGCCCGTTAACGTTGAACGCCCAGCCGTGGTAGAAACACTGGAACGAGAGGGCGTTGCCGCGCGGCTCGCGCACCAGGGTGGCGCCGCGGTGCGGGCAGGTGTTGAGAAAGGCGTGCACGGCGCCGGCGCGGTCGCGGTTGAACACCATCTCGCGCCCGCCAACGCGCCGTGTCAGGTAGTCTCCGTTCTGGAGCAGCTCTGAGCCGTGGCCGATATAGAGCCAGCACCGGTCGAAGATCGCGCGCCGTTCGGCCTCCAGAACCTCGGCGTCCGTGAACGCGCGTCGAGCCACCCGGAACAGGTGCCGCTCGCGATCCTCCACCACCAGGCCGGACGCTGCCCGCGTGGCGGGCGCCATGGGTTCGAGCAGCATCATCGGAGCTCCGCATCGACGCCGGCATGGGTCGCGCAGCGCGTCCTCATAAGGGCGGTATGGTCTCCCAGCCGGGGGGCCGACGGCTCGGCCGCCGGGGGCGCTCCTGAAATCCGGAACGGCGGTTCCAGCACGACGAACGGGCCGTCGGCGTCGATCATTTCGGCGAACGCGCCGCGCGCCGCGAGGTGCGGGTGCGAGATGACGTCCCGGGCCGCGAGACACGGGCCGCAAGCCAGTCCCGCCTCGTTCAGTTCGCGCACGCACCGGGCGCTCGTCTTGTCGGCGCACCAGGCCCCGAGGTGAGCAGCCACATCCCTGGCCCGGCCGGCGAAGCCGCCCATGTGCGTCAGCATGGCATCCTCCAGCCATTCCGGCCGGCCGGTCAGCGCGAACAGAGCCCTGTAGTTGCGCAGAGTGACAATCGGGGCGACGATGTAGCCGTCGGCCGTCCGCGTGTAACGGAACACCGCCGAACGCGCGGGCGCGGGCGCCTGAGCTTCCTGATACTGCATGCCCACCAGGGACATCATCGATTCGAGCAGGCTGACATCTACCAGAGCGCCTTCGCCGAAGCGCTCACGACGCAGCAGGGCCGATTGCACGGCGCCGAACGCATAGGCCGCGGCGACCACGTCCGCGATCATGACGCCCGACCCGCCTGGCTCGTCGTCGTCGCCGCCACGCGCGGCCGCGGAGGCATGGTCGAACCCGCTCATCGCGTGCGCCACCGGGGCGTAGGACGCTGCCTGGGCCAGGGGGCCGTCCTGCCCGAACCCGGACACGGAACAATAGATCAGACGCGGGTTCGAGGCCCGGACCGCGTCCCAGCCCAATCCCAGCCGTTCCATCGTTCCGGGCCGGAAGTTCTCCACCAGTACGTCAGCGCCGTCGATCAGGGCCCGCGCCAGAGCGAGATCGGCGGGCGCCTTGAGATCCAGCGCCACGCTCTTCTTGCCCCTGTTGAACTGGGCGAAGACCCGGCTCATGCCGTCGAAGACGGGCGGCGCGTGGCGGAGCAGGTCACCCTCGCCGAGCGCCTCGATCTTGATGACCTCCGCGCCGGCGTCGGCCATGAGGCGCGTGGCCCAGGGGCCCGCGACAATGGTGCTGAAGTCGACCACCACCAAGCCGTCCATCGGGGAGGGCGCGGGCGAGACGTCCATCAGGCCGCCTCGGCCAGGGCCAAGTCGATCACCCGGGCGCGGTGGCCGGCGGCGTCGCCGAACAGCTGGGCGTTTGAGATGGCGCGCTTGAGGTAGAGGTGGTTTTCCATCTCCCAGGTAAAGCCGATGGCCCCGAAGATCTGGATCGCCTTCTGCGCCGCCTCCACATAGGCGTCGCTGGAATA
Source organism: Caulobacterales bacterium (assembly GCA_038226475.1). Lineage (GTDB taxonomy): Bacteria > Pseudomonadota > Alphaproteobacteria > Caulobacterales > Caulobacteraceae > Acaudatibacter. The sequence goes on from JBBRQK010000010.1 coordinate 91,485, forward strand.
GGCCTTGGCCATGGCCGCCGCCAGCGGCCCGCGGGAATCGTCCTTTGCCAACGCCCAGGCGGCATAGAGCACCGCGGCCCGGGCGCTCTCGGCCTGGCCCAGCATGTCGGCCAAGGCGTGCTTGATCGCCTGATAGGCGCCGATCGGCCGGCCAAAGGCGATGCGCTGGCGGGCGTAGTCCGCGGCGCCGTCCAGGACATGGCGATGTCCGGCGGCGTTCTCGGCCGCCAGGACCAGCAGGGCGCGGTCGCGGAGCCAGGGCCAGAGCGCCTGGCCCGCCGCCTCCAGGAGCTCGCCCCGCGCGCCGGCCAGCGTGACCTCGCCGACCTGCCGGGTGATGTCGCGCCAGGCGAGCGGCGAAACCGTGACGCCAGGTTCGTCGGCCCCGATCAGGAACCAGCGTCGCGCATCGCTCTCCTCGACCCGCGCCGTGACCACCAGCATCCCGGCCGCGGCGGCGTCGACCACGAAGGTCTTGGCCCCGGTCAGGCGCCAGCGGTCGCCGTCCCGTGTGGCCGAAGTCCCTGTGTCGGGCCCGTCCTCGCGTCCGCCCGGTTCGGCCAGGGCGACGGCGAGGGTGAGTTCGCCCTCGGCGATCCTGGGCAGCAGCCGGCCACGCTGCTCTTCGCTACCGCCGGCGAGGATCGCCAGGCATCCCAGCAGCGTGCCCAGGAACGGGCTGGGCGCCAGGGTGCGGCCCATCTCCTCGACGATCATCACCAGCTCCAGGCAGGAGAGGCCGGAGCCGCCATATTCCTCGGGGATCATCAGCCCCGCCCAGCCCATGCGCGCGATGCCGGTCCAGTTCGCGGCATAACCGGCGTCCGCCACCGTCGCCCCGGGAACGAGCAGGGGCTTGAGCGAGATCGTCTCGTTCAGGAACACCCGGGCCGAATCCTTCAGCGTCTGGTGATCGTCGCTCAGCGAGAAGTTCATGCCGCGACCTCCGCCCGCTTCGCCGGCGCGGCCGGTGAGTTCCAAGGGCTGCGCGCCGAGGGGTCGTGCTCGCGCGGCAGGCCGAGCATGCGCTCGCCGACCACGTTCTTTAGGATCTCCTGAGTGCCGACGCCGAGAGTCACCGCCGGGCTGAACCAGAAGGCATAGTCCCAGTCGTCGAATAGCGCCTTGCGGCCCGGGCCGGCGGGAAACGGCTGTCGGCCCTCGATAAGGCCGGTCGGCCCCTGCACGCGCTTGGCTAACTCGACGATCTTCTGGCCATGCGGCGCAGCCATCATCTTTCGGATGGCCCCCTCCGGCCCCGGCGTGCGCGCGTTCATGCGGTCGCTGAGCGAGCGATAGGCCAGCAGGCGCAGGATCTCGCCTTCGATATAGAGACTGGCCGCCTCGTCGCGCACGAGCGGGTCGTCCAGGGCGCCGATCTTGGCCAGGCCCGTTACCAACTCGCGCGCCGAAGGCCCCGCTCCCCAGATGGCGCCCGGCTTGGAGAGGGCCACGCGCTCGGTCTGCAGCTGGCGCATGCTGATGGCCCAGCCCTCGCCCTCCTGGCCGAGCAGCCGGTCGGCCGGCACGACCACGTCTTCGAGGAAGACCTCGTTGTATTCGTTCTCGTGGCCGGAAAGATCGATGATCGGCCGTACCGTGACGCCGGGGCTGTCCATGTCTATCAGGAACTGCGACAGGCCGGCGTGCTTGGGCGCGGCCGGATCGGTGCGCGCCACCAGGACGCCGATCTTCGATTTGTGCGCCAGCGAGGTCCAGATCTTCTGGCCGTTGACCACATAGTGGTCGCCCTCACGCCTAGCCTGCGTGCGCAGCGAGCCCAGATCGGAGCCTCCGGACGGCTCGCTGAACAGCATGCACCAGATTTCCTCTGCGGCGATGGCCGGCATAAGGAAGCGCTCGCGCTGGGCCGGGGTGCCCTGCGTCAGCAGGCTCTGAGCGCAGTTGTTGACGGCCACCGGATTGACGAGGCTCGGGGCCGTCACCCCGGCGCGCTTCATCTCCTCGTCGATGATCAGCTGCAGCTCCGGGCCCGCCGCCAGGCCCCAGGGCTTCGGCCAGTGAGGCGTGGCGTAGCCGGCCTCCGCCAGCTCCCGCCCCGTGGGCCGCGGCCGGGCCGCGAACCAGGCCCGCACCTTCTGCCGGCGCGGATCGTCCTCACCGGGCAGCTCGAAATCCATGGTTCCTCCGACCCGACGATGCGGGGATTTCCCAGCATCAGGCGCCGGGTGCAGGAGAGAGTCAAGAAACAAACGGACGACCGTTAGTTTTTTCGATCTGGCGCGGCCGCGACGAACCCGGCATGGTCGCGGCCAAGAAAACCGCCCTGTGAGGAGACCTGCGCCATGGCCGTCGATTTCGAGATTCCGCCCGAAGCCAAGGCCGTGCGCGAACGGGTGCGCCAGTGGGTGCACGACGAGTGCATTCCGGCCGAGGCGCGCCTGCACGAGGGCGCCGACTACAAGACTCTGTTGGGCGAACTGCGCGGCAAGGCGCGCGCCCAGGGCCTATGGTGCCCGTTCATTCCCAAGGAGCACGGCGGCATGGGGCTGGGGCCGCTGGCCAACGCCCTGGTGCAGATGGAGCTGGGGCAGAGCCACCTGGGCGCGCTCTCCATGAACACCCAGGGCCCGGACGACGCCACCATGATGACCCTACTGGCGCATGGCACCGACTACCAGAAGGAAAAGTTCCTCAAGCCTCTGCTGAACGGCGACAAGCGCATCTGCTATTCGATGACCGAGAAGGCCGCGGGGGCCGACGCCACGGGCATGCAGACCCGGGCGGTCAAGGACGGCAACGAGAACTATGTGCTGAACGGCGAGAAGTGGTTCTCCAGCGCCGCCAGCGTGGCTGATATCGCCCTGGTGATGGCCAAGACCGATCCGGACGCGCCGCGCCACCAGCAGTTCAGCACCTTCATCGTCGAGCTACCCAATCCTGGGTACCGCATTGTCCGCGACATCCAGACCATGGCCGTGGAAGGGCCGCTGTCGCACATCCTGGGCGGCGGCCACTCGGAGATCGAGATCAAGGACCTCGTCGTGCCTGCTGAAAACCTGCTGGGCGGGGAGGGCGGCGGCTTCAACATGGGTCAGCATCGCCTGGCCTACGGCCGTCTGCGCCACGGGATGCACAACGTGGCGATGGCCCAGCGCGCGCTCGACATGGCGACGGCCCACGTCACCAAGCGCACCACCTTCGGCCGCAAGCTCTCGGAGCGCCAGGGCGTGCAGTGGATGCTGGCCGACTGCGCCAGCGAGCTCTACATGGCCCGCCTGATGCTGCTGCATATCGCCTACAAGGCGGAGAAGGGCATGGACCTTCGCCAGGAGAATTCGATCGCCAAGGTGTTTCTCGCCCACATGGTGCACAAGGTGGTCGACACCGCCATCCAGCTGCACGGCGCCCTGGGCTACAGCCGCGATACGCCGCTGGCGGCCTGGTACACCCACATCCGCTCCCAGCGCCTGGTCGACGGCCCCGATGAAGTGCACCGCTGGACTGTGGGCCGCAACGTGATCAAGGCCTACGAGCGCGAAGGCACCACCGCCTCCGCCGCCGGCGGCGACCTTATCTGAGCGGCCTATTCAGGCGCCGCAGGCGGACAGGCGGGCCATCCACGGTCTTGCCATCGGGGCGGGGCCTGCCGATGATCTTGGCGGATCCTTCGGCGTCGATGACGCCTGTCGGGAGATTGGCGTCATGGGGGTGGATGCGAAGCGCGCCCGGACTTTGGCGCTGGCGCTCGAGAACGTCAGCGAAGCGCCGCACTGGGATCGGCTGGCGTTTCGCACGCCGCGGAAGATTTTTGCCACCCTGGGCGTGTCGGCCGGCGACCTCAATCTGATGTTCGATCCCGATCTGCGTGATTTCTATTGCGAGCAGGCCCCACGCGCCTTCGCCCCCGTGCCGGGCGGCTGGGGGCGCCGGGGCGCCACGCGCTGCGAGCTTGGGGCGATCGACGAGGCGACGCTGGTGTCGGCCTTGACCGCGGCGCATCAACTGGCCGCGCCGAGAGGAAGGACGCGATAGCCGGGCCCCGGGGTCGGCGGCGACCTGATCTGAAGCTTACTTTGGAGCCGCTGGAGCCGGGGGGGCGGGCGGGGCGCGCGTATCGAATACCGGCCCGCCCATATACGAGACATAGACCTTGCGCTGGTCGCGCGACACATAGACTCGGTGCGCCTTGAAGAAGTCTGCCCCCAGCAGCATCTCCGGCTCGTCGAATTTCGCTGCGGGAATGCGAGTGCCGATATTGACCTGCGTATCGGCGTGATAGAGATCGGCGATGCGAAGTTTGGCGTTCCTGATCGTCTCGTCGCCGAACCCGAAGCTGCCGAACACTCCGACGAACGATCTCTCGCGTTCGGGGCCCATCCCCTGGGTCGGCCCGGCGTCCACAACACCCGTCGAATCCGGCCGCACCCCCAGCTTGGCAGCCATCGCCGTGGTCAGCACCGTGCCACCGGATCCGGTATCCATCTCAGCGGGGATGCGAACGCCGTTGATCGAAACGTGAAGTTTGATCTCCTTTGTCGCCGAAGCGGCCATAGGCTCTACGGCGTAGGCCTTGCCCCAGTAGACCACTTGATCACCGACACAGTTGTGTGGCCGGAAGAAGCGAATCTTCTGTTCGGGATAGTCGAATTCCACGTCGGCCTGCATCAGGAAGTTGGCCCCCAGGAGGCCGTCGGCGCCACCCAACGTCTGCGGACCGGTGACAATCATATCGAGGTTGGTGTCGGCGAGGTTGCCGACCTTGAGCTCCTTGAGATGCACGCTGGCTGCGGCGGATTCGCCCCCTACCCCGTAGAATTTGAGCTGGTTGAGTGGGTGGGAAGTCAGGCCGAACTTTTTCGGCGCGCCGCCGAAAAGAAGCGTTGCCGGAGACCCGGTGTCGACGATCAGGCGCGCCGGCTGCCCATCCAGCTGCGCGTCGATCGTCGCCCCTTGGCCGGTAGTCGTCACCGGGAGTTCGCCCAGCTCCACCATCTGGCATGACCCCGACACCTCCGCTGCGCGCGAGGCGGGGGGTCGTGGTCGCGGCGCACAAGACCGCCAGCGCCATGACGCGAATATTGTTCGGCATCCCGTTCCCCCGGTCTCCGATCGCAAGGCTTGACCGTCGCCCGCGCTTCGTCAAGCACCGAAGGCCCGACTTCACCCCGAGGACATCGGCCAATGCGTTTTCCCAGGATGCCGATCGAGGCGGAGTCGCCGGAGGAGCGGGGCTATGGCGCGTTGCGATTCAATCTCACCGAATCGTCGGTGCGCGATCGGGCGCTGGGCGAGCTGGGCCTCGACCTCGACGCTCTGACGCTGTGCTACACCGACCACCGCGGGTCGGCCGAGTTGCGGGGGCTGATCGCCGCGCGCGCCGGCGGCGGCCTGACGGCGGACGACGTTCTGATCACCGCCGGCGCGTCGGCGGCCCTGTTCATTACTGCACTCACACTGCTCGAAGCCGGCGACCGCCTGGTGGTCGTGCGGCCCAACTACGCCACCAACATCGAGACGCCTCGAGCCCTCGGCTGCGAAGTCGCCTTCCTCGATCTGGAATTCGAGCGCGGCTTCGCGCTGGATCTGGCGGCCCTCGCGACCCTGGCGACGCCGGCCACGCGGCTGATCAGCCTGACGACGCCGCACAATCCCACCGGCGTCTGCCTGAGCCAGGGCGATATGCGCGCCGCGACGGAGATAGCAGGCCAGTGCGGCGCCCGGCTGCTGATCGACGAGACCTATCGCGAGATGGCCTTCGGATCACCCGCGCCGGCGGCGGCGACGCTGAACGAGCGGGTGATCGGCGTCGGCTCGCTCTCCAAATCCTTCGGACTGCCGGGGATCCGAGTCGGATGGGTGATGTCGCGGGATGACGACCTGATCCACGCCCTGCTGTGCGCCAAGGAGCAGATCGGCATCTGCGGCAGCGTGGTCGACGAGGCGATCGCCCTGGAGGCCCTGCGCCGCGCGGACGACTGGCTTGGCGCCAGTCAGGCTCGCCTCGTCGACGCCCGCGACACGGTAGGGGCCTGGATGGCGCGCGAACCCCTGCTGGAATGGGTCCCGCCCGCCGGCGGCTGCGTCTGTTTTCCGCGCATTCGCGCCGACGCGGGCGTCGACGTGGCCGCGTTCCACCGCGTCCTCAACGAGGAGCACGGGGCCTATGTCGGGCCCGGTCACTGGTTCGAACAGTCCGACCGGTTCTTCCGCATCGGCTACGGCTGGCCGACGCCGGAGGAGCTGGCCGGCGGGCTCGACGCCATTTCACGCGCGCTGAGAGCGGCTGGTGACGGCGCGAAACCCGATTGACCTTGGGGGACCCGCGTTTTAGACCGCGCCGGCCGCGATCAGGCTCTGGGCGCAGTCCATCACGGACTCCTCCAGCGGCCTGGGCCGCCAGCCGAGCACGGCCTGGGCCTTGGCCGAGGTGAAGGTGTGCCGGCGGCCGAGGCCCGGGGTGACCGACTGCAGATCGCGGTCGAACAGCGCCACGAGGCGCAGGAGCAGATCCGGCGCCTTGCGGGTGGGGACCTTGGCGGCGCCGGCGCCCAGGCGGGCGCGCAGGATGGCCGCCAGATCGGCCATCCAGGCGAACTCGCCGGCGGCGATGAACCTCTGTCCAGCCGCCTCCGGCGCGGTCATGGCGCGGATGTGCAGGTCGGCGACGTCGCGGACATCGACGATGTTGAACCCGAGGCGCGGTACGCCGGGCATCTTGCCCGACAGCAGGCGCTGGATGATCTGCACCGAATCGGAGAAGTCGGCGCCCAGCACCGGCCCCAGCACCAGGGCCGGGTTGACCGTGGCCAAGGTGGTCGAGCGCCCGGAGCTGGCGATCAGGTCCCAGGCCGCGCGCTCGGCGATCGTCTTGGAGCGGGGATAGAAGCCGACCTGCGGATCGGCCGGGTCGGTCCACACGCTCTCGTCGCTCTCGCCGTCGGGCAGGCGAGGATCGGGGCTGGTGGCCGCCACCGAGGAGGTCATCACCACCCGTTTCGCGCCGGCCTTGATCGCCGCGCCCAGGGCGCGCAGGGCGCCGTCGCGGGCCGGTACGATCAGCTCGTCCGGATCCCTGGGCAGGGGCACGCCGAGCGGCGAGGCCACGTGCAGCACGTATTCGGCCCCCTCGGCCGCGGCGTCCCATCCATCGTCGCGAGTCAGGTCGGCGGCATGGAAGCTCAGGCGATTGCCCGGATCGACGACGCCGGCAATGGCCGCCCGGGCCGCCGCCTCGCGCTCGAAGGTCCGGATCGTGGCGCGCACGGTGTAGCCGCGCTGCAAAAGGGTGATCGCGCACCAGCTGCCGATATAGCCGGACCCGCCGGTCACCAGCACCGTTCCCGTTTCGCTCATCGTCCGACCCTCGCTCGTATCTTTACGCTGATAAGTTAGCACGATCGGCGCGACTGGCCATGGCCTCTTGCGGCGAGCGCGAGGTTGACTAGCGCCCGGCCCTCGCCTAGCAGGGGAAATAGTCGCGGGCATCGGGCCGGCGGCCTTTCGCACCGGCGCCGAATGTCGAACTCCACAGCCACATCCGCGCTTCCGGCCAGGACGCCGCCCAGGGGCGGCGTGTCGGCCGACGCCGCTCGCGAGGAGACATCCGCCTAGGGAGTTCCGTCACCCGGACCCCTTGAACGTTTTCACCCCTCCCGAGCCCAGCGGCGCTTCGGAGGGGTTTTTCATTCTCGGCCCCTTCCACGCCCGCCGGGCTCGGCCTCGACAAGGTTCATGTCGTGACCGACCTGACCGAGAAGACCGTCCTGGCGCCCGCGCGCGCGCCGGCCCATGGCGCCGCGCCATGGCTGGCGGAGGCGCGCGCCCTTGGCGTGCTGGCCGCGCCGCTGATCCTGACCCAGCTGGCGCAGATGGCGATCATGACAACCGACGTGGTCATGCTTGGGCGACTGTCGAAGACCGCCCTGGCCTCGGCGGCGATCGGCAACACAGTCTTCTTCCTGGCCTGGCTGTGCGGCGGCGGGCCGGCGTCGGCGGTCTCACCGATGATCGCCCACATCCTGGGGGCGCGGGCCTCCAACCGGGGCGGCGTACGCGCCTCCCTGCGCATGGGCCTGTGGGCCGTGGCGCTGATCTCGCTGCCGATGATGGCCATGCTGTGGGCAGGCGAGCCGATCCTGCTGGCTCTGCATCAGGATCCCGTGCTGGCGGCCGGGGCCGGCAAGTTCCTGCGCGTGCTGGCCTTCGGCCTGCCGTTCTCGCTGGGCTTCCTGGTGCTGCGCAATTTCACCACCGCGCTAGGCCGGCCGCGCGCGGGGCTGTGGGTGATGGCGGCGGCGATCGGGGTCAACGCCCTGGCCGGCTATGCGCTGATCTTCGGCCACTTGGGCGCGTCGCGCCTGGGCATCGTCGGGTCGGGGCTGGCCACGGCGCTGTCGTCGCTGTTCAGCTTCCTGGCCATGGTGGCGATCATCCACGCCACGCCCTCGTTGCGCGCCTATCGCATGTTCCGCCGGTTCGGGCGGCCGGTGGCGATCAAGCTGGGCGAGGTGTTCCGCCTGGGCCTGCCGATCGGCATGACCATGATCTTCGAGGCCATGCTGTTCAACGCCATGACCCTGGTGATGGGCACATTCGGGACCGTCTCTCTGGCGGCGCACCAGATCGCGCTCAACTTCGCCTCGGTGACCTTCATGGTCCCGCTGGGCTTCGGCATGGCCTCCACCGTGCGCGTGGGCCTGGCCACCGGGGCCGGCGACCCGCGCGGCGCGCGCCGGGCCGGGCTGACGGCGATGATGCTGGCGCTGGCGTTCATCAGCCTTTGCGGTGTGGCCATGGCCCTGGGCGGGCGCCAGATCGCCGGGCTTTATCTGGGCGGCCGGGGCGCCGACGACCTGGCGGTGATCGCCCTGGCGGCGGTGTTCCTGAAGGTGGCCGCCGCCTTCCAGGTGTTCGACGCCCTGCAGGTGGTGGGGGCACAATCCCTGCGCGGGCTCAAGGACGCGCGCGTGCCCATGCTGCTGGCCGCCGGGAGCTATTGGCTGGTGGGCGCGCCGGCCTGTTTGCTGCTCGGGCTGGGGCGGCACATGCGCGGCCTGGGGGTGTGGATTGGCCTAGCCATCGGCTTGGCCGCGGCCGCCGCAGCCATGTGCGCCAGGTTCGCGGCGCTTACCCAAAGACGGGCATTCAAGGCCGCCTGATGATCCGCGCCTGATTTTCGGGCGGCGCGATGGGCGGGGCGTCTTCCCAGCCGCCTCCCAAAGCCTGGAAGACCGCTACCTGATCGGCGGAGATGGCCTGATCCGAGACGGCCAGAGCCTGATCGGCGGCAACGGCCGTGGCTTCGGCCTGGAGCTGGTCGAGGAAGCTCGCGGCGCCGGCTTGGTACTGGATCTTCGCCAGGGTCAGGGCCTCGGCGGCGCGGTCGCGCGCGGCGGCCAGGGCAGCGCGGTGGTCCAGTTCGGCGGCGTAGACGGCCAGGGCCTGTTCCGCCTCCTTCAGCGCCGTCAGCACAGCGCCGTCGAAGGTGGCGAGGGCGCCGGAGGCCTGCGCCCGGGCCTCGCGCATGTGGGCGCGGGCGAGGGAGATGTTGGGGAAGCTCCAGCTGATCAGTGGCGGCGCCCCGGCGCCGGAGGTCCCTCCGCCCAGGCCGTAGGCTACGGCCGAGCCGCCGAAGACGCCGCCGAGCGTGCTGGCCGCGCTGCTCACGGAGCCGGCCAGGGTGACGGTCGGATAGAGATCGGCCGTCGCGACGCCGATTCGCGCGGTGGCGGCGGCCAGCTGACGTTCGGCCGCGCGCAGATCCGGTCGCCGCCGAAGCAGGGCGGCGCCGTCGCCCACGGGCAGGGCCTGGGTCAGAGTCGGCGGACTCTGACAGGCTGCCGCGTCGGCCGGAAGCTCGGCTGGAGTGGCCCCGACCAGAGCGGCCAGGGTGAAGAGGGACGCGCGGCGCTGCCCCTCGAGCGGCGGAATGGCGGCGCGGGCCTGCTCCAGCAAGACGGCCTCGCGATCGACATCGAAGTCCGAAAGCGCCCCGGCGTTCCGCTGGATCGCCACCAGGTCGTAGGTCTGCTTCACCAGGGCCAGGGAGCGGCGCGCCACCGCGATCTGGGCTCCGTAGCCGCAAGCGGCGGCGTAGGCCGAGGCGGTCTCGCCCGCCACCGTGACGCGGGTGGCGTCCTGCGTCGCTTCGAGGCCCTCGGCGTTGGCGGAGGCGGCTTCCACGGCGCGTCGGATGCGGCCGAAAAGGTCCACCTGATAGGCGGCGATGAAACCGGCCGCCCACGTCAGATGCGCCGATCGGCCGGCCGAAAGGTCTGTGGCGGAGCGGCCGTAACTGGGGCCGGCGGAAACCTGCGTGCTGGGGTAGCGGCCGGCCGTGGCTTCCTGGAGCAGACCCTGGGCGTAGGCGAGGTTGGCGGAGGCGACTTTCAGGTCCTGGTTTTCCGTCAGGGCTCGTTGGACCAGCCCATCCAGCACCGGGTCTCGATACAGCCGCCACCAGTGCGGCGGGAGCGGCTCGGCGGCGAGTGCGGCAGCGCGGGTGACGAACGGCCCGGTCGCCGAGGGCACGGATGCCGGCGCGCGGTAACGCGGCCCGACGGCGCACGCCTCCAGCGCTGCGGCGGCGATGGTCAGGCATAGGCCCGCGCGCGCGCTCAAGGCGCGGATGCCCTGGCCGGGGGGGGGGAAGCCTTGGGCAGGCGCTCCGACAGCGCCCGGGCCGCGACGTAGAACACCGGCGTGAAGACCAGTCCGAACAGGGTGACGCCGATCAGGCCGAAGAACACCGCCACGCCCAGGGCCTGGCGCATCTCCGCGCCGGCCCCGGTGGCGAAGGCCATGGGCGCGACCCCCAGGATGAAGGCCGTCGAGGTCATCAGGATGGGCCTGAGCCTCGTGCGCCCGGCCTCGACCGCCGCCTCGGCGCTGCCGAGACCGCGCTCGAGCTCGCCCTGGCGGGCGAACTCGACGATCAGGATGGCATTCTTCGACGCCAGGCCGATCAGCACCACCAGGCCGATCTGGGTGAGGATGTTGTTGTCGAGCCCGCGCAGATTGACCCCCAGCATGGCCGCCAGAAGACACATGGGCACGATCAGGATCACGGCCAGCGGCAGTGTCACGCTCTCGTACAGCGCCGCCAGCAGCAGGAACACGAACACCACGGCCGCGCCGAAGATGGCCAGGCCGGTGTTGCCGGCCAGCCGCTCCTGATAGGCCAGTTCCGTCCATTCGACGCCGTAGCCGGGCGGCAGGCGCGCCTTGGCCAGGGCCTCCATGGTGTCGAGCGCCTGGCCGGTGGAGTGGCCCGGCGCGGCGTCGCCCTGGATCTCGGCGCCGGGGAAAAGATTGTAGCGCAGCACTCGATAGGGGCCCGTGATGTGGCGCAGGGTGACCATCGAGCCCAGAGGCACCATGGCGCCGGTGTGGGACCTCGTCTTCAGTTCGGTCAGCCCCGCCTCGTCGTCGCGGAACGGGGCGTCGGCCTGGGCCAGCACCTGGAAGGTGTGGCCAAACAGGTTGAAGTCGTTGACGAAGGTCGAGCCCAGATAGGTCTGAAGCGCGCTGAACACGCCACTGTCGGGCACACCCAGGATCTGGGCCTTGACGCGGTCGATGTCGGCGAACAGGCGCGGCGTCCTGGTGTTGAAAGTGACAAAGGCCGAGCCGATGGCCGGCGAGCGGCCGGCAGCGCCGGCCAGATCCTGGGCGACGGCCTCCAGCGCCTTGGCGCCGTGGCCGCCCTGGTCCTCGACGATCAGCTTGAACCCGCCGGTGCTGCCGATGCCGCGCACCGGTGGCGGCTGGATGATCTTGATGTCGGCCCCGTTGATCGTCGCGAGGCGCGACTGCAGGTCGGCCTGGATCGCCTTGGACGACAGCCCCTGGCGCTGGCGCTCGGCGAACGGCTTGAGGATCAGATACATCTGGCCGCTGCTCGAGGAGGTCACCCCGCTGGTGGCGTCTACGCCCGCATAGATCGAGGCGGCGGCGACGCTCGGCGCGGCCAGCAGGCGGCGGGCCGCGTCGCGCATCACGGCGTCGGTGCGTCCGAGCGAGGCGCCGGGCGGGAGGCTGACGGCGACCAGCAGATTGCCCTGGTCCTGAGCCGGGATGAAACCTTTCGGCGTGACCGTCAGATCGAAGCCGGCCAGGGCGACCAGGAGGGCGTAGACCGCCAGCATGATTGCCACCAGGCCGACCACCCGTCCGACCAGGCGGGAGTAGGCGTGCGATAGCCGATCAAATCCCGCGTTGAACCGGCGGCCGGTCTCGCCCAGACGCCACAGGCCCCGGCGCGGCCGACCTTCGTCCGGCTGCCGGTGCGGCCGCATCAGTATGGCGGCCAGGGCCGGTGAGAGGGTCAGCGACACGACCAGGGAGATCAGGGTCGAGGCGGCAATGGTGAGGGCGAACTGCTTGTAGAACTGTCCGGTGATGCCGGTGATGAAAGCGGTGGGGATGAACACCGCCATCAGCACAAGGGCGATGGCCACCAGCGCCCCGCCGACCTCGTCCATCGTTCTGTGCGCGGCCTCGCGCGGCGAGAGCCCCTCGCGCAGGCGCCGGTCAACGTTCTCGACCACTACGATCGCATCGTCGACGACGATGCCGATCGCCAGGACCAAGCCGAATAGGGAAAGGTTGTTGAGCGAATAGCCGAATGCGGCCAGCACGGCGCAAGAGCCGATCAGGGAGACCGGAATGGCGATGATCGGGATCAGGGCGGCGCGCCACGATTGCAGGAACACCAGCACCACCAGCACCACCAGGGCGACGGCGATGAACAGGGTCTTGACCACCTCGTCGATGGAGGCGCGGACATATTCGGTGGGGTTGTAGATGACCTTGTAGTCGAGGCCTGGCGGGAAGCTCTGCTTGAGTTTCCGCATCGTCGCCTTGACCGCCTCGACCGTGGCAAGGGCGTTGGATCCGGGCTGCTGCAGGATGCCCAGGGCGACGGCGTTCTTTTCGTTCATATAGGCGTTGGTCGTGTAGTCCTGTGCTCCGAGCTCCACCCTCGCGACGTCGCCGACCCGGGTGATGCGGCCCTCGCTGTCGGTCTTGACGACGATGTCGGAGAACTGCCGCACGGTCGTCAGCCGGCCGAGCGCCTCGACATTGAGCTGGAAGGCGCTGGTGGTCGAGGCCCCGGGCGCCAGGCCGATGGCTCCGCCGGCCACCTGCACGTTTTGCGCCTTCAGGGCGGCGACGATGTCTTCGACCGTGAGGTTCCGGGCCGCGGCTTTGTCGGGATCGATCCACACCCGCATGGCGTAGTCGCGGGAGGCGCGGCTGCCGATGTCGCCGACGCCCGGCACGCGCAGCAGGGCGTCGCGAATGTGCAGACCGACATAGTTGGCGATGTATTTCTGATCGAGTGAGCCGTCGGGCGAATAGTTGTGCACCGCCATCAAGAAGTCGGTCGACGCCTTGCGCACCGTGATCCCCGAGGCGACCACTTCCGGCGGCAGGCGCGGCGTCGCCGCTGAGACGCGGTTTTCCACCAGCACCTGGGCCTGATTGGGATCGGCGCCCAGCCTGAAGGTGACGGTGATGGTCACCCGCCCGTCGCCGGTGGACTGGGAGGAGAGGTAGAGCATGTTCTCCACCCCATTGATCTGCTCCTCGATCGGGGCGGCGACGCTGTCGGCGAGGGTTTCGGCCGAGGCGCCCGGATAGCTGGCGGTGACAGTCACCGTGGGCGGTGTGATGTCGGGGTACTGGGCGATCGGCAGGTTGGGGATCGCGATGGCGCCCACCAGGGTGATCAGGATCGCGACCACCGCGGCGAACACCGGCCGCTGAATGAAGAAGTGCGAGACGGGCATGGCGCGTCTAGCGAGCGGCGTCGGCGGCGGTTGCGGTGGACGCCGGCGGGCCGAGATCGGGCGCGGGAGCGACCTGCGGCGTCGCGATGATCCGGCCCCGCACCGCCTTCACAGCCTTGCCGGCCTGGGCGCGCTGCACGCCGTCGATGACCACCCAGTCCTCAGCGGTCAGGCCCGAGCGCACCACCCGAAGGCCCTCGCTCAGCGGACCAAGATCCACCGGTCGCATACGCGCCACGCCGTCGGCGCCGACCACATAGACCACCTGCCGCTCCTGGTCGGTGACCACCGCCTGGTCGGGCGTCAGAAGCGCGGGATAGGAGCCGGAGCCCAGCAGGCGCATGTGACCGAACATGCCGGGCGTCAAGAAATGGTCGGGATTGGCGATTACGGCGCGGCCCCGGATCGTGCCCGAGCCGGTGTCGATCACATTGTCGACGAAATCCATGTGCCCCTTCCAGCGCCACGTCGGCTCGTCCTGCAGCCTGATCTCCACAGGGTTGGCGCGCTGGCGCGACGAGGCCCTGGTGCCCGCCTCGTTCTCCCGTTGGTATTTCAGATAGAGGGCCTCCGAGCCGGTGAAGGCGAAGCGGATGGGATCGAGCGTCACGATGTTGGTCAGCACCGTGGCGTCGGCGGTGACGAGGTTGCCCGGAGCGACGCGGCGGTCCGACGCCCGGCCGGCCATCGGCGCGGTCACGTGGGTGAAGGCTAGGTTCAAGGCGGCGGCGCGCACGCTCGCCCGGGCCGAGACCAGATCGGCGGCGGCCTGTCCCTGGGCTGCGACCAGCACGTCATAGGCCTGCTGGCTGATCGCATGGGCGGTGATCAGGGTCTGGCCCCGAGCCGCCTGCGACTTCGCGTTGACCAGGGCCGCCTGGGCGTGCGCTTCGCCGCCGCGTGCCTGCTCGAGCGCCGCCTGGTAGGGGCGCGGATCGATGGTGAAGAGGTTCTGTCCCTTGCGGACGAAATCGCCGTCCTTGAAACCGACCGCAACCAGGTAGCCGGAGACGCGCGGGCGCACGTCCACCGAATCGACGGCCACGAACTGTCCGACATAGTCGTCCCAGTCGATGACGTTCATGCGCAGCGGATGGGCGACCGTGACCGCCGGCGGCGGTGGGGCGGCGGGCTTTTTGGCCGTGCACCCGAGCACCGTGACGCAAAGGAGCGCCGCGACGATGGGCGCGAACGAAAGCCGCATGGCGCCTTTAACTACGGCCGCCGCATTGCCGCAATGTGTCCGAAGACCCACCGCATGCAACGGATACGCTTGTTGTTCGTTGGACATGAACCGGCGATAAACGCCACACCCCGGTCATGTTCATGAACGGGGTCTACAGTCGATCTCGCCCACTCGCCCGAGTGGCCCGCGCTGAAGCCTACGGTGTCCAGCGCGCGAAACACCAGCCGCAAGGAATTCTCATGCGTAGATATCTTTCAGCGTCGGCCACGGCGCTTCTCCTGGGCCTGGGGATAGCCGCTTCGGCCGCCCCGCTCGCCGCCCAGGCTCAGATCAGCATCGGCATCAACGTCGGCATCGCGCCGCCCCCCCTGCCGATCTATGACCAGCCGCCGATCCCCGGTTACGGCTTCGTCTGGACGCCCGGCTATTGGGCTTGGGACCAGGGTGTCAACGATTACTACTGGGTGCCTGGCACCTGGGTGCGCCCGCCCCGCATCGGCTTCCTGTGGACGCCGGCCTACTGGGGCTGGAACAACGGTCGTTATCAGTTCAACTCCGGCTATTGGGGCTCGCACGTCGGTTTCTACGGCGGGATCAACTATGGCTTCGGCTATGGGGGCGATGGCTATGCCGGTGGCGAATGGAGAGGCGGCCAACTGTACTATAACCGTGCGGTGAACAACATCTCCAACGTCCGCATCAACACGGTCTACAATCGGACTGTTGTCAACAACACCACGATCAACCGTGTAAGCTATGTCGGCGGCAACGGCGGCACCCGCGCCCGTCCGACTGACAGGCAGCTGGCGATAATGCGCGAGCCGCGCGTGACCGCCACGCCCGAGCAGCTTAAGCACCGCCAGGTGGCGGAGAGCGACCGCAGCTTGCGGGCCAGCGTCAACCGCGGGGCTCCGCCGATCGCGGCCACCGAACGGCCCGCTGAGCTCAAGGGTCCCGGCGTGGTCGCGGGAAAGCCGGGCGGCCCGGACCGGGGTCTCGCGGCGCGCGGCCCTGGCGGCGGCGCCGGAGCGGCGGTTCCTGCCGACCGCATGGCCAAGGACAAGGCAGCGGCCGATCGCATGGCCCCGGATCGCACGGCCAAGGACACGGCCGCGACCGACCGCATGGCCAAGGACAGGATGGCGCGCGACAGGACCGCGCCGGACAACGTCCGAGGCCCGGGCCAGACCGCCGCGGATCGCGCCAACCGTGACACGGCGGCCGGCCCGAACGGCATGACCCGCCAACAGGAGCGTGCCGCTCGCATGCGCCAGGACCGCGCAGCCATGTCTGGCGACAACGGCCCCGGCGCCGCGGCCGGCGCGGGAGCGGCGGCCCGCCAACAGGAACGCGCGGCCCGGATGCGTCAGGACCGGGCGGCTATGGCCGGCGACAACGGTCCCGGCGCGGGTGCGGGCGCGGCGCGCCAGCAGGAGCGCGCGGCGCGGATGCGTCAGGCGGGCGGCGGCCAGGGCGGTATGGCGGGTCCGAACGCCGGGCCGCAGCGGGCCGAGCGGATGGCGCCGCCTCGTGAGGCACCACCCCGGGATGCCTCGGCCAAGCCGGCTGCGCGCGGTGAGGGACGCGCCAAGCGGGACCAAAACCCGCCCAACTTCTAGGCTGCCTCGCGGAACCTGAGAGCGCGCCCGAGCCAACCGGCTCGGGCGCGTTTTTGTGTTTGGATCCGGCCGCCGCCCCTTCAGGCGCCGACGAACCGAGCAGGGCGGCGCTCGAGAAAGGCGGCGACCCCCTCCTTGTGATCGGCCGAGCGAAAGCACGCCGTCAGGGTTTCGACGTGAGCCGCCATGTGCGAGGCGACGTCTCGCTCCAGACCCTGCCAGACCAGGGCTTTCATGTGGCGAATCGAAAACGGCGAGGACGACAGATAGGAGCGCGCCTCCGCCAGGGCCGCGTCCGCCAGCGCCTCTGGGCTCACCACTCTGGCGGCGTAGCCGATGGTCAGCGCCTCCCCGGCATTTAGGAACGCGCCGCTGTAGAGCAGGCGCAGCGCGCGGTGCGGCCCGATCAGGCGCGGCAACAGCCAGCTGCCCGCGCCAGTGTCGGGCACGAGGCCGCGCTGGGCGAAGTTCCAGGCGAAACGGGCGCGGTCGCTGACGATGCGGACGTCGCACTGACTGGTGAACTCGGCCCCCATGCCCACCGCCGATCCGTCGATGGCGCCGATCACCGGCTTGGGGCACGACACCAGCGGCCACCACCGGCCGCCTTCATGAGCGCCGCCGCGCACGCCCCGCGTCTCGCCCGGCACGGTGGCGAGATCCGCCAGATCGGTGCCGGCGCAGAAACTCCCGCCCGAGCCGGTGACGATCAGCACTCGGACGCGGTCATCGGCCCCCGCTTCGGCCGCCTTGGCGATGAAGGCGTCAAGCATGGCGTAGGTCATGGCGTTGCGCTTTTCCGGCCGGTCGATGGTCAGGGTGGCGATGCCGTCGCTATCGACCTCATAGCGGATGTGGTGCGCGGTCATGTCACTCCCCTGGCGGCGAGCCACGAAATGCGCTGCAATGGCGCCGTCGCCGTGGCATCGGATCATAGCGACGCTGGAGACGCGTTCCATGAGATTCGGCGTGTTCTACGAGCTGCAGCTGCCACGGCCGTGGGCGGCGGGAGACGAAGAACGTCTGTTTCATGAGGCGCTCGACCAGGTCGTGCTGGCCGATCGGCTGGGCTTCGACCACGCCTGGGAGGTCGAGCACCATTTCCTGGAGGAATACTCGCACTCGTCCGCCCCGGAAGTGTTTCTGTCGGCCGCAGCGGCCCTGACCCAGCGAATCCGCCTGGGGCACGGCATCCGCCAGGTAATCGCCAACTACAACCATCCGGCGCGCACGGCCGAGACGGTGTCGACCCTCGACATCATCTCCCGCGGCCGGGTCGATTTCGGCATCGGCGAGGGGGCCACCCGGTTGGAGTTGGGCGGTTTTGGCATTCCGGCCAAGGAGAAGCGCGCCATGGCCCTGGAGGCGGCGGAGCAGATCGCCAACATGATGGTGCTGGAGCCCTATCCCCGGCTTCGACGGCGCCTCGTTCTCCATGCCCTGTCGCAATGTGGTGCCCAAGCCAGTGCAGAAGCCGCATCCGCCGATGTGGATGGCCTGCACCAACCGCGACACCATCCGCGTCGCGGCCTCGAAGGGCCTTGGAGCGCTGGCGTTCTCGTTCATCGACCCTGACGAGGCCAAGGCGTGGGCCGACATCTATTACGACATCATTCGATCCGAGGCCTGCGTTCCCCTCGGCCACGCGGTCAACGCCAACATCGCCATGGTGTCGAATTTCTCGATCCACGCCGATCGAGCCGAGGCCATCCGCCGCGGGCAGGAGGGGTTCGAATTCTTCGGCTATGCACTCAACGCCCTGGTCGCGCGCGACACCACGCCGGGCCGCGGCGACCTCTGGGGCGAATACATCGCCCAGCGCGGCGACCGCACCGAAGCCCTAGCGATCGCCAGCGAGACCGCAGGCCAGCAGGCCGCCGGCATCGGCACGCCGGACGACATGCGCCGGCACCTCGCCGCGTTCGAGGCGTCCGGAATCGATCAGGTGATCTTCATGCAGCAGGCCGGCCGCAACCGGCACGAGCACATCGTCCAGTCGCTGGAGCTGTTCGCCGCGGAAGTGATGCCGGCGTTTCACGCGCGCGCCGCCGAGCGCGAGGCGCGCAAGGCCGAGGCCCTTGCCCCGCATCTCGCCGCCGCCATGGGCCGCAAGCGCTGGATGGCCCCGCTGGCCGATCACGAGATCCCGGTCGTCCGCGCCTCGGTCGCCAAGGCGATGGTCAACCAGTCTGCAGCAGCCTGAGCGTCTCTCCTTCGGCTCTACAGGCGCCAGCCGACCTCCTCGGCGAAGCGCTGAAAAAAGTCTGGCTCGTAGGCGTTCTCGGGGTGAGCTCGGACGATCGAGTCCAGATGATGCGCGTCGTCGCCAACCAGAATACGCCAGCGGCGGGCGCGAACCCCGTCAAGGATGACGGTGGCGGCCTGTGCGGCGGTCATCGGAGCCTCGTCGCGAAAGCGCCGGGCCTGTTCGGCGACCATGGCGCCCAAAGCCTCGTCCGACATCGACGAGACATTCATGCCGAGGGTCGCCAGACGGGCGCGGGTCTGGGCGATCTCGGCAGGATCGAGCACATCGGATTGAGAGCCGGTCAGCACCTTGCGCGAGTTGGCCGCGATCTCCGTGCCGATATGGCCCGGCATGACCACCGAGCAGTGAATATGTGGCGCGTTGACCGCCAGATCGGTGATGAGCGCCTCGGTGAAGCCCTTCACCGCGAACTTGGCCGCACTATAGGCGGTGTGCGGACGATTGGGCCCGATCGAGGCCCAGAAGCCGTTGACGCTGCTGGTGTTGACGATGTGGCCCTCGTCGGCGGCCATGAGCATCGGTAGAAAGGCCCGGGTGGTGAAATACACGCCGCCCCAGCAGACGTTGAAAGTACGCTCCCATTCGCTTCGGTCGCCGGCGACGAGGCTGCCGCCGCCGCCTATGCCGGCGTTGTTGATCAAAAGGTGAAGTCGGTCGGTGTCGTGGTCGCGGGCCACTTCGGCGGCGAAGCGCAGGATCTGAGATTCGTCGGACACATCGGCCAAGTGCGTGCTGACGCGCGTTCCTTGCGGCGCATCCGCCTCGCAGGATGCCTTTGTGACAGCCATGTTGGCGGCCGAGACGTCACACATGGCGACATTGCACCCTTCCGCCACGAGTTGGCGGGCGAGTTCGCGACCCATGCCCGTGCCGCCGCCCGTGATCACGGCGGTCTTGCCCGCGAAATCCTGCATACCGGTCCTCCCGCCGCCCATTCCGGGCGCTGCTCGACCCAATCTAGGGCAAAAGCGCCACAGGTGGATGACCTAATGTTTATCAGCGCCTTCTCGTGCTTGACGACATTTTCATGTCAGGCGAGATCCTGCGCCGAACAGCGGGACTGCGCGGGGGGTGGATGATGAACAAGCCGATCGCCTTGGCCGCAGGAGCCGTGCCTCCGGCCGGGCTGGCGCTCTTGATGGCCACGACCATGCTGGCCGGCGCTCCGGCGCGGGCCGCCGACGCGGCCGCGGCTTCAGCCGGCGGCGCGGTGGAGGTGGGCGAGTTGATCGTCACCTCCTCAAAGCGGGAGGAGAATATCCAGAAGGTGCCGATGAGCATCCAGGCCATCGACACCCGTAAGCTTACGCAGCTCAACATCACCGGCTTCAACGACTACGTAAAATACATGCCGAGCGTTGGCTACCAGAACAGCGGGCCGAACACGACGAGCATCTACATGCGCGGCGTCGCCAGCGGCGACAACGCCAATCACTCCGGGCCCCTGCCCAGCGTCGGAACCTATCTGGACGAACAGCCGATCACCACCATCGGCGGCACTCTGGACGTGCACATCTACGACATCGCCCGGGTGGAGGTGCTGCCGGGGCCACAAGGCACGCTGTATGGCGCGAGCTCCGAGTCCGGCACGCTGCGCATCATCACTAACAAGCCGACGACTTCGGGCTTTAGCGCCGGCTACGATCTGCAGGGCAACTATGTGGATCATGGCGGCCTGGGCGGGGTGGCCGAAGGCTTCGTCAATATTCCTCTGGGCTCGCACGCGGCGATCCGCCTGGTCGGCTTTGGCGAGCGAGACTCCGGCTATATCGACAATGTGCACGGCACACGGCCCTTCGCGACTTCCGGCGAGACGATCGATAACGCCTCCCTGGTGAAGAACGACTTCAACCATGTCGACAGCTTCGGCGGCCGGGCCGCCTTGAAGGTTGATCTGGGCGAGAACTGGACGATCACACCATCGGTGATGGCGCAGGAACTGTGGGCGCCGGGCGTGTTTGGCTACAATCCCGCAGTGGGTGATCTGAAGGTGCAGCGCTTCTCGCCCGACCGCGATCACGACAGTTGGGTGCAGGCGGCTCTGACCGTCACCGGCAAGCTCGGGCCGATCGATCTGACTTATAGCGGCGGCTATTTCTACCGGGCGCTGGACACGCAGTCGGACTACACCGACTACTCGATAGCCTATGATCAACACTATGGCTCGGGCGCCTATTGGGACGACGCGGAGGGAAACCCGCTGCCCAAGCACATTCAGATGATCTTCGGTCGCGATCGCTTCGACAAACAGAGTCATGAACTCCGCATCGCCTCTCCCGCCGACAACCGGTTCCGCTTCATCGGCGGCCTGTTCGTGGAGCGGCAGACCCACTGGATAATTCAGGACTATCAGATTCAGGGGTTCGGCCCACAGATCGCCGTGGACGGCTGGCCCAACACCATCTGGCTGACGGATCAGAATCGCATCGACCGAGACGAGGCGATCTTCACCGAGGTCTCTTATGACATCACGCCAAAGTTCACCATCACGGGTGGCGTGCGTGGATACCACTATAAGAACAGCCTATATGGATTCTATGGCTATAGTGCGGGGTATAGCTCTCACACCGGCGAGTCACAGTGTTTCAAGTTTCCGGGTCAGACGTTCAGGAACGCGCCATGCGTCAATCTCAACAAGACCATCGAGGCGGGCGGCGAGACGCACAAAATTAACCTGACCTACAAGGTGACCGACGACGCCCTGGTGTATTTCACCTATTCGACCGGCTATCGCCCGGGTGGGGTGAACCGCAGCGGCGACCTGCCGCCCTATCAGGCCGACGAGCTCACCAACTACGAGATCGGCTGGAAGACCGCCTGGCTCGACCACACCCTGCACATCAACGGCGCCGTCTATGACGAGGAGTGGAACAAGTTCCAGTTCTCGTTCCTCGGCCCCAACAGCCTGACGATCATCGAGAATGCTCCTGCCGCGCGAATTCTGGGCATCGAAGGCAGCCTCGACTGGCGCGCCAGCGACCACCTGACCATTTCCGGCGGCGCGGCCTACAACCACGCCGAGCTGGCGAAGAATTTCTGCGGCACCGACCAGGCGACGGGCGACCTGATCCCGACCTGCCCCGATGCCGACGCCCAGGCGGTGCACGGCCAGCAACTGCCCTATACGCCCAGGTTCAAGGGCGACATCACCGGGCGCTACACCTTCCCGCTGATGGGCTGGAACGCGCACCTTCAGGCGTCGCTTCTGTACCAGACCCGCAACTACATCGCACTGCGCACCAACGATCCCATCACCCACGTCAACGAGGTGGCTCTGCAAGGTATAGCGCCAGACTATTTCACCGCTGATCTGACGGCCGGCATCGAGCGAAATCACCTGTCGTTCGAGGTCTATCTCAAGAACGCGTTCGACAGCCGTGGCCAGACCAACCGCTATACGCCCTGCACCTTGGCGATCTGCGGCGTCCCCTATCCGGGCACGCCGCCGGCCATCTATGTGGTGCCCATCCAGCCCCTGACGGTCGGCATCCGCGTCGGGCAGACCTTCTAGGCGGAGCATGGCCGATACGGTGCCGGCGGGATCCCTGGCGACCGCACTGGAAAACGCCACCCGTTTGCTTACAGAGGACGCGGCGCTCGCCGAACGCCAGGCCGGCGAGATCTTGCGGGTCGTGCCCGGCGATCCGCGGGCCGTGCTGATTCTGGGCATGGCCCGCCGGCGACGCGGTGACACTGCTGGGGCGCTGAGAGCCCTTGATCCCCTGGCGCGAGGCCAGCCGCGCTCGGCTCAAACCCACTTCGAACTGGGCGCCGCCCGCGCCACGCTGGGCGAGACGGCCGGCGCCATCGAGGCGTTGCGCCGCGCCGTCGAGCTCAAGCCGGACATGCCCGAGGCTTGGCGCACCCTGTGCGACCAGCTCGGCCTGATCGGCGACGACTCCGGCGCACAGGCCGCCTATGCGCAGCTCATCCGCGCCTCGGTGCATGACCCCAGGCTGATGGAGGCGGCAAAGGCGCTGTGCGACAATCGCCTCGCGGTCGCCGAACGTCTGCTGCGGGCGCACCTCCAGGCGACGCCGGCCGACCCGGCGGCGCTGCGCATGCTGGCGGAGGTCGCCACGCGTCTGGGCCGCTACGCCGACGCCCAACCATTGCTTGAGCGCTGCCTCGAGCTTTCCCCTGAGTTCGAGGGCGCTCGCTACAATCTGGCCATCGTGCTCTACCGCCAGCAGAAGGCGGCCGAAGCGATGCCGCACCTGGATCGGCTGCTGGCCGAGGCGCCCGACAACCCGGCTTACCCGAACCTGCTGGCCGCGTGCCTGGGCCTGGTCGGGGAATATGACCGGGCGGTTACGGCCTATCGCGACATACTCGCGGCACGCCCGAACCAGCCGAAGATCTGGCTGAGCTACGGCCACGCCCTGAAGACGGCCGGACGGCACGAAGACGCGATTGACGCCTATGGCCGAGCCATCGCCCAGGCGCCGGGGCTGGGCGAGGCCTACTGGAGCCTCGCGAATTTGAAGACCGTGCCGTTCGACAGGGCTCAGGAGGCGGCGATGCAGGCTCAGCTGGAGGGGCCGCGCATCAGCGACGAGGATCGCCTGCACCTGCATTTCGCCCTCGGAAAGGCGCTCGAGGATCGCGAGGCGCACGAAGCGGCGTTCGCGCACTATGCCCAGGGCTCGGTCCTGCGCCGCAGCCAGCTGACCTACGACGCCGAGGCGGCCCATGCTCAGATGCTGCGCGCCAAGGCTCTGTTCACGGCTTCTTTCTTCGCCGACCGCGCGGTGGGCGGATCGCTCGCGCCGGACCCGATCTTCATCGTCGGCCTGCCGCGCTCGGGTTCGACCCTGATTGAGCAGATCCTGGCCAGCCACTCGGAAGTCGAGGGCACGATGGAGCTGCCGGAGATGGTCTCGATCGCCCGCGACCTGGGCGAGCCGGGTCGCAAGGGGAAGGGCGCGCCCTATCCTGAAATACTGTCAGAGCTCGCGTCGGCCAACCGCGTCCGCCTGGGCGAAGAGTATCTCGAGCGCACGCGGATCCAGCGAAAGCTCGGCAGGCCTCGTTTCATCGACAAGATGCCCAACAACTTCCACCACATCGGCCTTATCCACTTGATCCTGCCAAAGGCGCAGATCATCGATGCGCGACGTCATCCGATGGCGGCCGGCTTCTCCGCCTTCAAACAGCATTTCGCGCGCGGCCAGGCGTTCTCCTATGACCTCGCCGATCTGGGGCGCTACTACGCCGACTATGTGGAGCTGATGTCTCACTTCGATACCGTCTTGCCGGGCCGTGTGCACAGGGTGATCTACGAAGATCTGGTAGCCGACACTGAAACCGAGGTTCGCCGCCTGCTGGACTATTGCGACCTGCCGTTCGAGCCCGGTTGTCTGCGCTTCCATGAAAACCGGCGGGCCGTTCGCACGGCCAGCTCCGAGCAGGTGCGCCGGCCGATCTTTCGCAACGGCCTCGATCAGTGGCGACGGTTCGAGCCTTGGCTCGGACCCCTGCGAGACGCGCTCGGAACGACTCTGAACACGTGGCGCGGCTAGCGTAGCTAGGCGCCCACCACCTCCTCGGCGATGACATCGAAGCGGACGAGGCCCGTGGGCCCAAAGCTGGTGCTCAGCGCCGTGTCGGTGGCGTCCCGGCCATGCGCCATCAGGATACGGCCGATGCGGGGGTGATTGTGGCGCGCGTCGGCCGTGTGCCAGGTTCCGCTGAGATAGACCTCGAACCAGGCCGAGAAATCCATCACGCCGGCGTCGGGCACGCCGATGTCGCCGAGGTATCCGGTGCAGTAGCGAGCCGGAATATTCATGCAGCGGCACAGGGCGACCGCCAGATGAGCAAAATCCCGGCACACCCCGACACCCTCGCTGTAGCCCTCGTAGGCGGTGCGGGTATTGCGGGCGTTATGATAGCCAAAGGCGATGCGCTCATGAACGTAGTCGCAGATCGCCTGCACCCGCGCCCAACCGGGCTCGACGGCCCCGAACAGCGACCAGGCGATCCAGCTCAGCTTGTCGGTCTCGCAATACCGGCTGCCGAGCAGAAAAATGAGGATGTCGCTCGGCAATTCGTCGACCGGATGCTGAAGCGCGTCCGCCATCACGGTGTCGGGCAATCCGGAATCGGCGACGATGACGTCGGCCTGGAAGCGGATCTCGCCCGCGGGCGCCAGAAGGCGGGTGCAGTGGTTGCCAAAGTCGTCGATATAAGCCCGGTGTGCGACGCCGGGCGTGACGGTCATCACCTGGGGCGTGACGAGGTCGACGTCGCGCTCCGGACGGATGCTCAGCATCAGCATCATCGGCGTCGGCGCTGGGCAATCGTAGATGATGTCGTAGCCGACGCGAATATGCATGAAGGATCCTGTGTCTGACGCCATTCCGCCGCTGGCGACGGGAACGCACCCGGAGCGCCCAGGTTCAACCCGCCTGCTCGGCCCGGGCGACCCAGCGGCGGTGATTGTAGACAATTCCGGCGCCGAGAGCCCATTCCTGATCGTCTGCGACCATGCCGGCCGCGCCGTCCCGGCCAGCCTGGGGCGCCTGGGGCTGCCGGAAGCTCCGTTCGAGACCCACATCGCCTACGACATCGGCGCGAGCGACCTTGCGGTGAGGCTGGGCGTGGCGTTGGGCGCCTGCGTGATCCGCCAAGCCTATTCGCGCCTGGTGATCGACTGCAACCGGGCGCCGGAGCATCCCCAATCGGTGGTCGAGCTGTCAGACGGAGTCTCGATTCCGGGGAACCAAGGTCTGACGCAGGCGGGGCGCGCGGCCCGCGTGGCCGCTATCCACACGCCCTACCACGCTCGGATCGAGGCCGAACTGGCGGATCGCGATAGGCGCGCCCTGACCACGCTGCTGGTTTGTCAGCACAGCTTCACGCCGGCGATGGACGGGGCGGATCGGCCTTGGCAGGTGGGCGTGCTGCATCTGGGAAACTCGCCCGCGAGTGTGGCCATGCTGGCGCTGTTGGGCGAAGAGGGCGACCTGATCGTGGGCGACAACGAGCCCTACGCCATGGACGGCATCGACTACACTGCGCCGCGCCATGCCGGCCGGCCAGGCCGCGACATGCTCGAACTCGAGGTTCGCCAGGACCTGATCGCCAGCCCCGAGGGTCAGGCCCGCTGGGCTGCGCGCCTGGCGCGACTACTGCCGCGAGCGCTTCGTCTGGCCACGAACGCTACGGCGTGATCTTTGGCCGGTGAAGG
This sequence comes from Caulobacterales bacterium, assembly GCA_038226475.1. GTDB lineage: Bacteria > Pseudomonadota > Alphaproteobacteria > Caulobacterales > Caulobacteraceae > Acaudatibacter. Next base: position 117,508 of record JBBRQK010000010.1, read on the forward strand.
TCGTCTCTCTGCATCGGAGGCAAGGATAGTGGACGCTCCCCATCTCACCTATTTCGCCGACCCCATGTGCTCCTGGTGCTGGGGGTTCGCGCCGGTCATCGACGCGGTCTCGGCTAGGCACGGGACAGCGTTGCCGGTTCGGCTGATCCTGGGCGGCCTGCGCCCGGGAACGACCACGCCCATGACCGCCGAGGCGCGGGCCGAGCTACCGACCCACTGGGAGCATGTGCGCGAGGCGTCGGGTCAACCCTTCGACGCCGCCGCCTTCGTGCGCCGGGATGGTTTCGTTTATGACACCGATCCGGCCTGCCGGGCGGTCGTCGCCGCGCGGCGGCAGGACACGACCCGGGCCCTCGCTTATCTGCACGCCGCCCAATCGGCCTTCTACGCCGAGGGTCGGGACGTGACCCGAGCCGACGTCCTGGTTGAACTGGCCGAGTCACTTGACCTCGACACGAACCAGTTCGCCGATGATCTGGCGTCCGAGTCGGTGAAGACCGAAACCTGGGGTGACTACGCGTTGTCACAGAACGCCGGAGTGCGCGGCTTTCCCACCCTTATCGTGGGACCCAACGCGGACGGGACCCACGCGATGGTGACGCGTGGATATCGGCCGGCCCCGGCGGTGCTCGAAGCAGTGGACGGCTGGCTCGCCGCCCGGTGACCGCCAAGCCGCTGCGCTTCGGGGATCTGGCGCTCTACGCGGTGGCCATGACGCTTTCGATCCGCTGGATCGCCGCCGCCGCCGCGGCTGGTCCGGCGTCGCTGCCGCTGTGGCTGGCCGCGATGGCGGGCTTCATGGCGCCCCTGGTGATGGCCACCGCGGAGCTGACCGGACGCTTCCCGGGCGAAGGCGGCCTCTACGGCTGGACGCGCCTGACGCTGGGATCGTTCGCCGGCTTCATCACCGGCTGGCTCTACTGGGCGTGCAATCTGCCGTTCTTCTCCGGCGTCCTCTATTTCGTCGTCAACGTCCTGGCCCAGGCCCTTGGGCCCAGGGCCACCGAAGCGGTGAGGGATCCGCTGACGTTCGCCTTCGTCGCATGCGCGTTGGCAGCCTCGATCGGCGGGCTGCACGCGCTGGGCCTAGGCGCCGGCAAATGGCTGACCAACTTCGGCGCCGCCGCCGCTTGCGCGCTGCTGGCGATCCTCATCCTCGCCGGCGCGGTTCTCGCGCTGAGGCACGGACCGGCGACAAACTTCCGCGCCGCTTCGTGGGCGCCGCCGCTGACCGCTGACGGGGCGGCGCTCTGGGCGACGATGGTGTTCGCGTTCGGCGGGCCCGAAGCCCTCGCGTTTCTCCGCGACGACGTTAAGGGTGGCACAACCCAGATTCTAAGGGTGCTGGCCGTCGTCGGCGCGGCGCTGGTCGTGGCCTACATTGCCGGCACTCTGGCCATGCTGACCATCCTGCGGCCGGAAGAAGCGTCGCGCCTCTCCGGCGTGCCCGACGCCCTCGAGCTCGCCTTCGCCCGCCTCCGCCTGGCGGCCCTGGCCCCGGCGGCGCTCGGCCTTCTGGCCCTATCGCTGCTCGGCAGCTACAGCGCCTGGTTCGGGGTCGCGGCGCGGCTGCCGTTCGTGGTCGGGGTCGATCGCTATCTGCCAGCGGCCTTCGCCAGGCGCGATGCGCGCACCGGCGCGCCGGTCGCCGCCATTCTGGTCCAGACGGCCGCCGTGATCGCTCTGGTGGCGCTCGGCCAGGCCGGCGCCAGCGTCAAGGCGGCCTACGACTTTCTGGTTGCCATGAGCGTGCTGTCCTACACCTTGCCGTTCGTATTCCTGTTCGTGGTCTATCTGCGAGTCCAGGGTCACCCTAGCTACACCGCGTGGACCCCACCGGGCGGCGAAAGGACCGCGCGGGCGATCGGGGCCGTAGGCCTCGCCGTCACCCTGAGCGCCATCGCCTGCACCCTCGTCCCAAGCCCCGACGCCGCCGACAAACTCGCCGCCCTGGTCAAGCTGCTGGTGGCCTCCGGCGTGCTGGTCGGCATCGGCGCCGCGATCTATGCCGTCGCGTCGCGCCGAGCCTCTGCTGCATAGAACCGTTCAATGGCCGGGGTGGAAAAGGCGGCGCAGTTTGAGCGTGATCGAAGCCATGCCCTGTTCCACGGAGAACGCCGCATCGCTGAATCGAGGCCCACGGGCATGCAGGGGCGCGTCGTTGGAAAATCCGATCGCCTCGCGCGGAATGCCCAGGAGGTTGCGGTGCACGACCCCCTGATCGGTTTCGTCCTGAAACACCTGGGCGGCGTATTCACCGGGCGGCACGTCGGCGACCTTGACCAGGGTCTGCCCCGGCGTCGCGGGCGCAGTTCCCTCATAGGGGCAGTTGCTGGTCAGGAAGGTGTCGCGGGTGCAGATGCCCACCCGTATGTGACCGCGCGCCTGAGTCACTCCGGTCACCGCCACCTCGACCACCGCGGCGCCAGCAGGCGCCGCCGCCAGCCCGGCCAGCGCCACAAGGAGGCAAAGAACGTGCGCGCGGATTTCAGTGCCAGCCATGGGATCTTCGCCGCCCTTCGCGAAATATTGCCGCCGCTGCGATCGCCGAGGCTTGACCGGTGGAGATAGGGCTCTGATCGATGAGCGCAAGCGGCGATCGCGGCGACGGCGGAATAGCTAGGATCGTATTGATGGTGATCTTTAAATGGAGGGCGCCCGACGCCCGCGGTCTGGTCGCGGCGATCGTCGTGCTTTTTGGGCACGTCGAAGCGCCGATGGCGCGCGCGGCGCCGGTGGCCTGGGTGGAGATGACCGCTGAGGGCGCGCAGGCACGCCTGGTGACCCTGGCCCCGCACTGTCCGCCGGTAATGCTCGACGGCCGACGATGGTCGATGAAGCAAAGAGCTCCTCCTCAGGAGGGGTTTGCCGGGCGCGTGTGCCAGGCGCCTGTTCCCCCTCGCACCCGGCGGGCGAGCATCGGCGGCCTGCGCCTGCCGATCCCACGGACACGACCGCAACGGATCGTCGTCCTGGGCGATTCAGGCTGCCGCTTGAAAGGAGCGGAGGTGCAACGCTGCAACGACCCGCGGGCCTGGCCCTTCGCTCGCGTCGCCGCTCTGGCGGCGGCGGCGAGACCAGACCTGGTGATCCATGTCGGCGACTACTACTACCGCGAAACGCCGTGCCCGGCGGCCGAGACAGGCTGCGCCCGGAGCCCCTCGGGCGATCGGTGGGCGAGCTGGGACGCGGATCTGTTTACGCCCGCCGCGCCGCTGCTGGCGGCCGCGCCGTGGGTGTTCGCGCGCGGCAATCACGAGAGCTGCAAGCGCGGCGGCGGCGGCTGGTTCCGGATGCTCGATGCGGCTTTGACGCCCCTGGTCTGTCCGGCCACGAGCGAGTCCTTCGCGGTCGACATCGACGGCGAAAGGCTGTTCGTGGTCGACAGCGCCGATACCGAGGATGCGGAAGCGCCCGAGGCGCTCACGGCCGCCTTCGCCGCCCAACTGCACCAGGAGGCTCCCGCCCCCGCCCCTCTGTGGATCGTCACCCATCGACCGTTCTGGTATGCCTTGCGCGAGGGCGACACCTTGAGCGACGGTCGGGTCAACGCCACCGAGCGGGCGGCGGCCGGGCTCGCGGACCTCAGCGGCGTCGACCTCGTCCTCTCCGGCCACGTGCACAATTTCACCAGCCTCGATTTCGCCGGCGCGCGTCCCGCCCAGCTCATCGTCGGCTCCGGCGGCGACCAGATGGAGCCCAACGACCTTCCGCCGCCGGTGACCGGCACGGTCGATGTCGACGGCAAGGCCGCAAGCGTCTTCACCATGGGCCGGTTCGGCTATCTGCTGCTGGAGCGCCGCGGTTCGGTCTGGACCGGCGCTTTCCACGACCTGAGCGACGCTGTCATAGCCCGATGTCGCCAGGCCGGGCGGTCGTTGCGATGCGACGCCGCCCTTCCGGCCGCTCGGTAAGAGGCTGAACGCAGGGGCGAGCGGCTATGGCAGGTCGGCCCCGCCCTTGGCGGGTTTGATCACCAGCTGGTCGGCGGCGGGGATGACAACGGGCTTCTGGCCGGCGGCGGAGAGGGCCGCATCGAGTTGAATCAGATCGCCGTCGCGCAGCACGGTCCAGGCCGACCACAGGCTGGCGATCGAGGCCTGGTGGTGGTCGGCGGCCGAGCGCTGGGCGTCCGTGGGCGGGCGGTCGGCTGCTTCGAGGTCGGTTTCGATGCCGGCCAGGACGTCGCTGTCGGCGGCGAAGCTCGGCGCGCCCTCGGCGGGCTTGATGCGGGATAGGAAGGCGTCAACCCGGGCCCCGAGCTCCGCTTCGCTTCCGGCCTTCAGAGCCGTGGACACGGCGGTGAGCTGGTCGCGCGCGGCCGCTATCTCGCCGTGGCCCCGTCGGGCGATGGCCAGGCTTTCGCCGAGGGAGCGAGAGAGCGCCACGGACGCGGCGAAGTCGGAGGCCGGAACGGTGGTACGCGGATCCTGCATGAGCCTCAGATCGGCCGTCCGCGAAACGCCATCGACGATCAGGGTCACGCGATAGTCGCCGGGCGGGGCCAGGGCGCCCTCGGGGGTTATGGGCGTGTCGGCGCCCGCCGCGGTGGAAATGGAGTAGGCGTAGGTTACGGCGGCGGGACGCGTGTACCGCAGGTTCCACACCGCTCTGTGCCAGCCGGCTTCGCGCGAGAGGGGCGTCGGCGGGACAATCCAGCGCTGGGCGAAATAGCGCTCCGCCCCAGGGCGCGGTCGGGGTCCGCTCGTCAGGCGCTGGACCAGCGCGCCCGAGGCGTCTCGGATTTCCAGCGTCACCGGCCCGCGGGCTGGAGCGGCGAGGCCATAGTCGATGATCGCTCCGGCGGGCGGATTGTCGCCCGCCGGCTCGTCCGGCGGGATCGGCGTGTCGCGGTTGTTGTTGTTCCGGACGCGGACGGCCCGCGCCGGTGGAAGCAGTGTTGTGGCGCGGGGCGGGCCCGAGACGCCGGCCCGCAGGGGCCCAAGGCCATCCATCACCCAGATCGCCCGTCCCTGGGTGGCCGCGATCAGGTCATCACCTTTGACCAGCAGGTCGCGAACCCAGGCCGTGGGCAGGTTGGCCTGCAGCGATCGCCAGTGCGCGCCGTCGTCCAGCGAGGCGAACACTCCAACCTCAGTCCCAGCGTAGAGCAGGCCGCGCCGCACCGGATCGGCGCGCACCACGGCGACGAAATGCCCCGCCGGCAGATCGCCGGCGGCATCGCGCCAAGTGGCGCCATGATCGCGCGTGGCCAGGATCATCGGACGCCGATCGGCTTGGCGCTGGTTGTCGATCGCCGCGTAGGCGAATCCGTCATCCAGCGCCGAAACGTCGATGGCGGCCACCTTGGCCCAGGTCGGCACCGAGGGTGGCGTGACGTTGATCCAGTGATCGCCGCCGTCGCGGGTCAGCTGGATCAGGCCGTCGTCCGTGCCCGCCCACAATTCGGCGGCTTGGCGGGGAGAGGGCGCCAACGTCCAGATTGTGCCGTAACCGCAGGCCTTGGCGTCGGCGACGGCGACATCTCCGCCGCACCGCTGTGCGCCGATCGTCTTCCCGGTGAGATCAGGGCTGATGACGCGCCAGTGGTCGCCTCGGTCGCTGGAGGCGAACACGACCTCGGCGCCCAGATAGAGCGTGGTCGGGCCGGTGCGGGAGAGCGCCAACGGGGTCACCCAGACGAAATGGTGAAGGGTCGTCGTCTGGCGCTGACCGTAGTTGGGCTCCAGCCAGGGGGGGATATTGGCGCTCTGGCCGGTCCGCGCGTCCCAGCGGCTGATGTGGCCGCCGAGGCCCGAGCCGTAAACGATGTCCGGATCGGCCGGGTCCGGAAGATCGTAATCCCGCTCATCGCCTCCGACCGGGTTCCAGTCGCGCGGACCAATCGCGCCGTAGTCGGTGCGGCTGGCGATGCCGACGGTGCCCGAATCCTGCTGGCCGGAATAGATGCGGTAGGGGAAGCGGTCGTCTGTCGCCAAATGGTAGAACTGGCCGGTGGGCTGGTTGTACCAGCTAGACCATGTGACACCGGCGTCTACGCTGACCACCACACCTTGGTCGCTGGCGGTGGCCATGTGGTCGGGATGCGCCGGGTTGATCCACACCTGGTGATAGTCGTCACCGCCCGGCGCGCCTTTGACGATTTCGCACGTCCGGCCGCCGTCGGAGCAGCGGCGGATCGACTGGCCGACCAGATAGACCGCGTCCGGATCGTCGGGCTTCACAGTGACATGGCTGGCATAGTAGCCGCTGAACGCCTCCTCGTCGTTGACGCGCGTCCAGGAGGCAGCGCCGTCGTCAGATCGATAAAGACCGGCGACGCCTTCGCCGTCGACCACCGCGTAGACGCGCAAGGCGCCTTGCCGCGTGCGCGTCGCGGCCAGGCTGATCCGCCCGAGGGCGCCGGCCGGCCAACCGGCGCCCCCGACCTTGGCCCAGGTCGCGCCGCCGTCGCTGGATTTGTAGACGCCGCTGCCGGGACCGGCGGCGGGCGTGAAATAGCTTTGCCACGGATATTGCCGCACCTGCCAAGTCGAGGCGAACAGCGTGCGCGGATCCTTCGGGTCGGCGGCGAGATCCACGGCACCGGTGGCGTCGTCGACCTTTAGCGGCTGGGTCCACGTTCTGCCGCCATCGGTGCTGCGAAAGACGCCGCGGTCCGGATTGGGCCCAAAAAAGTCTCCGACTGCGGCCACCAGCACTCGGTTGGGATCGGTCGGATCGACCCAGATGCGACCGATGTGGCGCGTCCTTTCCAGCCCCAGCGGCGCCCAGGTTCTGCCGCCGTCGTCGGTGCGGAAAACGCCCGACCCACCGGCCACATCGTAGCGAGGCTCGGGCTGCCCGGCGCCGACATACACCGTGTCGGGGGCCGATGGTGCGACCGCCAGAGCCCCGATTGGAGCCGTCGGACCGCTGTCGAACAGCGAGCGCCAGGTGCGGCCGGCGTTATCGCTGCGCCACACGCCGCCACCGGCGGCGCCGAAGTAGAAGGTGTCGGGCCGGCTTGCCACCCCTTCCACCATCTCGCCCCAACCGGCGCGGAAGGGGCCTACGAGCCGCCAATGCAGATCGCCAAACCCCTCGGTCGGCGCCACCGTCGACGCCGCCGCGGCGCCGGCCACCGCCAGAACGCATAGCGTCGCACCGGCGCTCGCGCGTGTAGCTGCCCAAGACTTCATCAAACTCCCCGCGCCGGCCTCGACCGACCATGCGGCGCGGCGGCTCTGGTCGCAAGGCCGCCGCCGATGCTAACGCTCGCGGCCATGGCGGCAAGCTTTCTCGACCTGCGCGCGACGCACAACCCGCATCGCTGGGTCCTGCCGCTCACCGACCGGCTTTGTGTCGGGCCCCCGGGCGCCTCGTTCATGTTCGGCGGCGTAGGGTTGGCGGCGGCGATCGGGGCGATGGAGGGAACCTGCCGCCGGCCAGTGATCTGGGCGACGGCGCAGTATCTTTCCTTTGCCAGGCCGCCCTCGGTGGTCGACCTCGACGTCTGGGTCCCGGCCCACGGACGCCACACCAGCCAGGCGCGGGTGATAGCCCACGTCGGCGACAAGGAAATCCTCACGGTCAACGCCGCGCTCGGCAGCAAGCAGAGCGAGTGGTCGCACGAGTGGGTGAGGGCGCCCGCCGCGCCGTCGCCGGAGGCGTGCGAAGAGACGGAGCGCTGGAAACACGGCCGAGAGGATCTCCACAGCGCCATCGAGGTTCGGGTCGCGGCCGGCCGACACGGGCGGCCTGGCGCGCGCGGCGTGTTCAGCGCCGATGGCCGCATGCTGTTGTGGATCCGGCCGCGCGGTGGCTATGCGGTAGATGCGGCGATGCTGGCGGTCATGGCCGACCACGTGCCGTCAGGCATCGGCAACGCCCTGGGCCTCGACGCCGGGGCCAACAGCCTCGACAACACGATCCGCTATCGCCAGGTCGTCGCCACCGAATGGGTGTTGTGCGACATCCAGATCGAGGCCGTGCACGGCGGCTTCGCACACGGGGCGATGCGCCTCTATTCCGACTCCGGCGAGCTGATGGCCACCGCCAGTCAGTCCATGATCCTGCGCGTGCGCGGCGGCGCCCAGGATCACGCAACCGTCACTGGACAGATCGCCGGCGAGGCGGCCACCTGACACCGGCACGCCCGATTGCAGGGGGATCGCGTGAAGAACATCGCCATTCTGTGCGACGGCACCTGGCAGAACTTCGGTCAGCCCTATCCCACCAACGTGGCCAAGATCGCCCGGGCGATTGGTCCGCGCAACGCCGACGGGGGCGCCCAGATCGTCTACTACGACGATGGCGTCGGGGTCAGCCAGGGAGTTCTGGATGCCGCCACCCATCTCGTCGGGGGCGCGTTGGGCGCGGGCCTCGACTACAAGATCGGCCGCGCCTACGAGTTTTTGTGTCTCAACTACGAACCCGGCGACCGGCTGTACATTTTCGGCTTCAGCCGCGGCGCCTACACGGCGCGAAGCCTGGTCGGGCTGCTGCGCTGGGCCTGGATTCTGCGACGCGACCACATATCGGACGTGTTCGCCGCCACCGCCCTTTATCGATCGCGTCCTCCAAAGGGCTCCGATCATGCCCTCGAAGACGCGTTCGAAGCGCGCGCCGCCCAGTTCCGGTCCGACCACAGCTATCCAGCCGCCCCGTTCGTGGACGGCAAGAACTACGATCCCGCCGACCCCGCCTCCCTCGCGGCAGGCGACGAGTGCGCCTGGGTCCAGTTTCTGGGCGTCTGGGACACGGTAGGCGCCCTGGGGTTCCCATCGGTGCTTCCGTTCGCCGACACGCTGAACGCGCGCTACGGCTTCTACGACACCAACCTCTCCCGCTTCGTGCGCTCGGCCCGACACGCGGTTTCGATCGACGAACGGCGCAAGGCGTTCGAACCGACGCTGTGGGACAACATCGCCGCTCAGAACACCCACGCGGGCGCAGACCAACTCGCCTACGGCAAGCGGCCCTATCAGCAGGTATGGTTTCCCGGCAACCACGGCTCGGTGGGCGGCGGCGGCGATGACGGCGGTCTATCGCTGATCCCGATGCTTTGGATGGCCGAAGGCGCGACCCGCGCGGGCCTGGTGTTCGACCGCGCCGCCCTGGCCGACTACGCCGCGATCGCCCACCCCGATTCCAAGGTCACGCACGCCTTCAGCCTGGGGCAGTTCATCATCGAGCTGGAAGGGGTGTCTGACCGTGTCGGCCCCGCAGCGCCGGAGGAAGTTTCGCTCTCGGCCTGTCTGCGCTGGTCGAGGCTCGGCGCCGCCTACCACCCCGCCCCCCTGACCCGGGTGCAGGGCGTGGTCGATTATCTCAACGCATGGCCGCCGCCACCCGACCCGCAGGCGTGGTATGCACCCTGAGACCGCCTGAAATGCTGTCCACCGGAGGACTGCGAGCATGACCACCTCGGTGGCCGACCTCATGAAGATGTCCCAGGGCGAGCTGGACGATCTGTTCAGCCGCCACGACGCCGGGCCGATACCCAACGGCGAGGCGGACGGCACGGCCATCATCGCGCCGGGGACCGAATACAGTCCGACCATCGCCAGCGTGATCAATCACTTTTTCTGGCAGGGAAAAGTGTTCGATGCCGCCAGTGGCGTACTCAAGAACCGCATCCTTCCGCTCGGCTGGAACGCCATCGTCGCCAAGGTCTATGAAGGCGCTAGCTGGCTGGACGGCAAACCCTGCGTGGTGCTCGACTATTCGCACACCTCTCTCGTGGCTCATTGGGTGCGCGATGAGATCCGCTTGATCGAGCCCGGCCTGTACCTGGGCAAGGTCTATTGGGACAAGGCGCGCCTGATAGACTTCGCCCTGCAGTTCTAGTCACGGCGCGCGGCGGCGAACGTGACGCCGCAGTCGAGCTTCATGATCTCCGCGCCGGTGACGGTGGGTAGGATCGCCGCGCTGCGCGAACTGCTGGCGACGATGAACGCGGCCCCGGGTCACGCCGATCCGGCCAACTCGCTGCTCCCCTTCGCCCGGTTCGAGGCCCTGCATGTCGCCCGGTTCGTCGTGTTCGAGGACGCCACGGTGGGCGACCTTCACGCCTACGGCGCCGCGTTCGACGACGCGCCGGTCTATCTGCTCTTTCTCGGCGATTGCGACGGCCCGGCGGAGGCGCTGCTGGAGGCCTTTGCGCGCGAGGCGGCGCCCGGGCTGCGCCGGATCTTCGCTCACTGCGACGGCTTCGACAACGCCACCGATCTGCTTCGCTGGATGCGGGACCGGGATACGCCCGCCGCCACACGCTATGTGAACTGGGTGGGTCGGTCGGTGCGCCAGATCCGCGAGGAGGCGGCCCTGCACCGCGCGCTGCTGGGGCGGGTCGCCCCCGGTCGCTCTGACGAAACGCCGCTCGCCGCCCACGCGCGGCTGAAACGCGAGATCACGGCCGCCGGGCCCTCGATGACGCCGCTGCCGCCGCCAACCCTCGCCTTGCGCGTCGCCGATGCGGCCGACCTCATAGGCGGCATTCTGTTCCTGCTGCTTCTGACGCCGGTGCTTCTGCTCTACGCGCCGGCGTTCTTCTCGATCCTGCGCTCGCGCGAAACGTCCGACCCGGTGATCACGCCGCCGCCGGATCCAGCCCAGGTGCGCGCTATCGGCCAACTGGACGATTGGGATGTGACCAATGCATTCAGCGCCATGGGCCAGGTCAAGCCCGGCCTGTTTCGCCTGACCACGGTCATGTTCATCCTGTGGCTGCTGAATTTCGCCGCCCGGCACATCTATCGGCGCGGGCGGTTGGCGCGGGTAGGGACGATCCACTTCGCCCGGTGGGTGTTCCTGGACGACCGCCGCCGGCTGTTCTTTGCCAGCAACTATGACGGCGCGCTGGACAGCTATATGGACGATTTCATCAATAAGGCCGGCTTCGGTCTCAATCTGGTGTTCGGCAACGGGGTCGGATATCCGCGCACGCGGTTCTTGATCGGCGGCGGGGCCAATGACGAGCAGGCTTTCAAGGCCTTCCTGCGCCGCCACCAGGCGCGCACCGACGTCTGGTACAAGGCCTATCCCGGCCTGACGACATTCGATCTGACGCGCAATTCCAAGGTGAGGGAAGGCCTCGAACGAACCGACATGACCGCGGCCGAGAGCGCCGAGTGGCTGGCTCTGATCTGATGGCGGGTCCGCGAACGGTCGACCGGAGCGACATCCAGGCCCTGCTCAAGAGCGGCTTCGGCGACCTCACCGAAGCGGTCTATCTGTTGGCCACCGTGATCGACCCCGGCGCGGCCCGGGCTTGGCTGGCGGACGCGACGCCGACCAGCGTGGCCGACATGGCGGGCCGCCTGGCCGAGGTGATGCAGATCGCCGTCAGCTCCGCGGGGCTGGCGGCGCTGGGGCTCGGCGAGGCCTCCCTAGCTGGCTTCTCGCCGGAGTTTCTCGCCGGAATGACCGGCGACGAGGCCCGCTCGCGCAGACTGGGCGACGTCGGGGTGAACGCTCCGGAGCGCTGGCGCTGGGGCGGAGCGAAGGGCGATCCGCACGTCCTGATCCTGCTCTATGCCGCCCCGGGCAGTCTTGGGGTGCTGCGCGACAGGATCGAGACGGCGGCTTTCCGCGAGGCATTCTCGACGACGGAGCTGACCACCACCGACATGGGCGGTCACGAGCCGTTCGGCTTTGTCGACGGGATCAGCCAGCCCACGATCGACTGGACGGGAGCACGCACGCCCGGGACCAACGCCGACCTCGAGTATGGCGACCTGATCGCGGCCGGCGAGTTCGTGCTGGGCGAGACCAACGAGTATGGCAAGCTCACGACGATGGGCGATCTGGGCCGCAACGGCGCCTATCTGGTGTTCCGGCAGCTGCAGCAGGACGTACGCGGCTTCTGGCGCTTCGTGGCTCAGCGGCAACCCTCCGGCGGGGCGGCCGCGCTGGCCGAGGCCATGGTGGGCCGGCGGCTGGACGGGGCGCCGCTGGTTGCCGGCGCGGCCGCCGACCCGCGCAACGGTTTCACCTATGTGGCCGACCCGGAGGGTCTCGCTTGCCCCTTCGGGGCGCATGTGCGCCGGGCCAATCCGCGTACGGCCGACATGCCGGGCGGAGTGGGCAACTGGCTCTCCCGGCAGCTGCGGCGTCTGGGACTGATCACCCCGGACGAGCGCGCCGACCGCATCGCCGCCAGCCGTTTCCACCGCATTCTTCGGCGCGGTCGCGAGTACGGCCGCGCCATCACCCCGGAGCAGGCCCTGGATCCGGCGACGCCGGACCCCGAGAGCGGACTCGATTTCATATGTCTGGTGGCCAACATCGCCCGACAATTCGAGTTCGTGCAGGGCGCATGGATCGCCAGCGCGAAATTCGGCGGGCTCGACGGCGAGCAGGATCCTCTGCTGGGCGCGCGCGAGCCGTTTCCGGTCGGCCATCCGACCGACGCTTTCAGCCTGCCGCGCGCTGGCGGCGCGGCGCGGCGGATCGAGGCCCTGCCGACGTTCGTCACCGTGCGCGGCGGCGCCTACTTCTTCCTGCCGGGCCTGAGCGCGCTGAAGGCCATCGCCCGGTCCTGATCGGAAGTCATTCGAACACCTCCGCCCCGGTCGGCTCGACGTGAGGCGTGCCGTTCATCTCCTGCCGAAAGCGGGAGAGTTCCGAATAGAGGCGCAGGCGGGTGCGGCTCTGGTTTCCGAGCGGGCGGTGTTCGGGGAGGCAATGCCAGGGGTTGTAGGACAGCACCTTGGCGAAGTTCATCTGGGCGACAAAGTCGAACCTTTGATGCGGGATGCGCAGCGTGGCCACCGGAACGTGCGGCGAAAGGCTCTCCGGCCAACGCACGGCCGCGTTTTCGATCGGCATGAGGTGTGCGTCGGTTTGGAGCTGCACGAGGATCTCGAACTCGACGTCGCCGGCGTTCAACGTCGACACCATGTTGTCGCGCAGATAGTTGTCCGGCGGTCGCAAAGGCAGTCGCGGGATGCGCCGCTCGACAGGCGTTTTGGGGAAGAAGGCGTACTGCATCGCCTGGCCCTCGCCCAGCAGATAAGGGACGCAACTGTAATACCGCTCGCCCAGGGGGTTGCTCTGGGTCTTGTTCCACAGGCCCTGCATCCAGAAATCCAGCAGGTGGTGGTCGCGCGGATCGAGGAAGTACCAGATCGGCGTGTGCTGCAGGCTCCAGTGCTGCAGGCGCGCGTTCGCCCGGCAATCGGGCGTGACGAAGGTGGGCGTGCAAATGCAGAGCAGATCCTGGGTGAGTCTTTCGTCGTCCAGCAGCTTGGGTCCGGGCACGTCCATCAGCTTGATGGTCATGCTGACGAAGCCGACATCGTCGATGTCCTTTGGCACATCCGGGCCGGGGCCCGAGAAGCGCACCCAGGCAGGAAAGGTGCGCGGCGTGGCGAAGACGCCATGGCGCATGGCGGCGGGCACATCCGCCCTGACCGTGACCTCGCCGCGCAGGACGCCGTGGGTCTTTGTGTTGCCGCCACGCTCATACGCGCCCGGCCGGAAGCGGCCAGCCATCTGGGCGCGCATGTCGTCGATGATCGACTGAATGTGCGATTCCTCGTCCGCGATCGGCCGCTCCTCTGCCAGGGCCAGGCCTTCATTACCGCGTCCGAGATTGATCAGCTTCTGGATCAGCGCCGCCTGAGGTTCTCGAAGCAGTGCATCGAGGGGCGCTCGCAAGAAAGGGTCCAGGCGTCGCTCCAACCGGCTCAGCGCCGCGAGAATGTCGTGTACGCCCTGCAGGGTGCTCATCGGGTCTCACCTTCCGGCGAAGCACGCCGGGCCGCTCGGGCGATCACGCCGGCCGCCTTCTCGGCGATCATGTAGGTCGGGGCGGCGATGAAGAAGCCCGGAATGCGCGGAAACACCGAGGCGTCGACCACGCGCAGGCCGCGCACGCCATGCACCCGAAAGTCGCCATCCACGACCCCGCCGCGGGCGCGCGGGCCTATGGCGGCTGTTCCGCACGCGTGGTGTCCCCAGGCGTTGTCGCGCACATAGGTGGCGAGCTCGGAGTCGCTTTGGATTTCCGGTCCCGGCGCGATCTCGGAAACGAGGCAGCCCCTCGCGATCAGCGGCGCCGACATGGTCCGGGCGGCGCGGATCGCGCTGACAACGGCCGCCAGGTCGGCGCCCTCCGGGTCGTCGGTTGGATCGAAGAAATTGAAGGCGATGTCGGGCGGCTCGCGCGGATCAGGTGAGCGCAGGCTGACGACGCCGGAGCGATTGCGGGTGTGGCCCTTGAGAATGGCCCAGGTGAGGTGATCGTGCGCCTCCGTCACCCGCCGCGAATAGCCCGGATAGTAGCCTTCGAACCGCCCGAGCATGGCCATGGCGAACAGATCAGGATCGGCCGACTCCGGTCGCGAGCGGCGGATCGTGGCCATGGCGGCGCCGTTCGAGACGTACATGCCGCGTCCTTTCCGCCACTGCCGGTAGAGCGGGTCACCCGTCTCGAAGCGCGCGCCGTCCATCGATCGCCAGTCGCGCGCCATCCTATAAACCACGCCGACTTCATATCGGTCTTGCAGGTTACGGCCGACGCCGGGGAGATCCGCCCTCACGGTTATGCCCTGCGCCGCCAGGGCTACAGCGTCGCCGATGCCGGACAGCATGAGTAACTGGGGCGTGTTGAACGCGCCGCCCGCAAGGATTACCTCGCGCGTCGCGACCGCCACGCGGGCCGTTCCGGGCGCCGCGCTTGGGTGCGCGTGGGCGCGATAAAGCCGGTGGCCGGCCAGATATTCCACTCCGGACGCTCGGCCAGCGTCGTCGATCATCACGCGGGTCGCCAGGGCGTTCAGTTCGATTCGCAACCTGTCGGGCCAACGTCGCGCCACGTCCAGCAACCGCTCTCGCGAGCCCATGCGTCGATGCTCACGAGTCGTGAGCGGCGTGTAGAACAGGCCCTCGCGGCCGACAAAGCGGCGATCGTTGGGGTCGGCGCGGCCCTCGAGCGCCTGGCCCAGTCGCTCCAGCGGCCGAGCGGCGCCGCGCATGTCGGAATAGACGCCGGCGAGGACCAGGGCCAGCAGGTCGTCGTCGCCGAGGGCCTGGATCGGTAACGCCCGTTCGGTCGGGAGCCAGCCAGTCCAGCCGTGGCCTGTGGGATCAAGGCCCGGCGCCAGACGCCCCAGCCAACGCCAGAATGCCCGGTGACGGCAGGTCTCCAGCCTGCGGAAGTGGCGCTCCATTCGGGCCGCGCGCCATGAAGGATCGCCGGTGAGCTCGGCGATTCCATTCCAATCCGATCGGTGCGGCCGCATGAAGATCATCGCATTGTGCGCCGTGCATCCGCCCAGCGTCCCGGCGCGGGGATAGAGTATGCCTTTCGGCTGGCGCTTCCAGTCTCTCGCACGGGCTGCCGGATCGGCGTGGTGCTCGACGAACATGTCCCAGCGCATGGCCTCGTTTTCCGAGGCGAAGGGGTGGAAGGCGGGCACGTCATAGTCGTCGGCCGTGGCCCGGGCGCCGTCGGCCGGCGCGCCCGGCGCCTTGGGGTCGGCGCCCGCCTCCAGCACCAGGACCCGGGCTCCGTCTTCGGCCAGCCGAGCGGCTACCGTTCCGCCGCCGGCGCCGGAGCCGACCACGATGTAATCCCACGCGGCGCCGTTCTCGGCGGTCACTCGAGAGGGGCTCCGGTCAGAAGGTCTTCAGATAGGCCACTACGGCCCGCTTATCGGCGTCGGCAAGAGCCGGCTCGGTCCCGAAGGCGCGCTCGTCGGCGGAGAGGCCGTCCTGCTGATTGAACGCATCGGTCCCGAACAGGTGGCCGCGGTTGACCACGAAATCCGGGCACTTGCTCAAGGCGAGCAGCGGGCCGGCGAGGTTGGCGAACCGCGCTCGCAGAACCGCGTCCGAAGCGCCGGCGGGAAGGCTGGAAAGATCGCCTTTCATGCGCAGACCCAGAGCCGCCAGCTGGGCGGCGTGACGGACGGGGTCCTCGCCCTCCGCCAACAGCTTGGTGTTGGCCAACAGGTTGACCGGCACGCCGGCTGGAATCGGCCCCAGGGTGATCTCGTCGGCGCCGTTGACCAGCCAGGGCAGCCATCGATGCAGCCACGACTGCAGTGGACGCAGGCCGTCGGGCACATAACTCGCCGGAATGGTGACCCAGCTCTTTTGATCCGTGCGGTCGATCCAGCCATGCATTGTGCCGCTCAGCACCGGGTCCTGGTCGCGCTTCTCGGGCCACAGCATCTGCTCGATCGAGTCGTTGAACACAGCCATTCGCCCGGCCACCGATGGATCGCCATTGGCGTGGCCCACCGTGTTGTTGAGCAGGAAGGGGGCGGTGGACCAGACACTGATCAGAGACGGCGGCCGCGTGTAGCCGCGCCCGCCCGCGGGCATCGTGTAGCGCCGGGGCGCGCCGGTGAACGGATCGCTCACGGTGATCACGCCCGCCGAAGGCAGCGACTTGTAGGACTGGGAGGAGAAGTTGTCCCAGATGTTGCCGGCCAGGGCGTTGGTCGCCAGGGGACTGCAGGCATTGGTGCGCAGCAGGGTCACCGGCACGCGCACGTCGGTGGAAAGGTAGTTGCCATCCAGGAAGTCCGGCGCGTGGACGATGGCCCGCATGCGCCCCTTATAGTCGTCGGTCTTGGTCCAGGCCCAATAGCGCTTGAAGCAGGCCAGATAGTCGGGCCCGGCGCAGCCGTTGGGATCGAGCCCGGAGGCCGGGGCCGGCGTCTTGCTGGAATGGCAGCGGGCGCAGGTGTCGGCAAACACGGTCTTGCCTCGGTCGACGAGAGCGGCGTCACCGGCGAGGAAGGCCTTGCCGCCTGGCGCGTCGGCGAGATGATCGGGCGCGGTGGCCTTCAGGAAGAAGAGGGCGGTGAGCGGGGTGCCGGCTTCGGTCGCTCGCCAATAGGCCGAGTTCTTCTCCGCGGCGGCGATCGGAATGGGGCTGATCGGCTTGCCGCCGACCACGGGGTTGAAGTGCAGCAGCCACTCCTCGCTGAAGAGGCCGATGTTCAGGTACACGCGGTTCAACGCGCCCAGAGCGCCTACCGAGTCGGCGCCGTCCTTGAGGACATGCGGCGTGTAGGAGGTCCCTGGCGCCTCGAAATAGCGGGTCAGTGGGCCCGAATGCAGATAGTCGTTGAACTGCTTGTTGTCGCGCTGACCGCCGACCAGGGATTCCTTGCCCCAGCGGCGGCCCTGCTCGAGGCGCGGCCCCAGATTATAGAGAGCGTTCATGGTGCGGGGATTGTTGATGCTGTCGGTCGAGACCAGCGAGGTGTCCATCGCGCCGGGCCGATAGGTATGCACCAGCTGGAACATGAAATTTCGGGCGTTGGCGTCGTTGATGAACAATCGGTCGACCCACATGTACTGCGCGCCGACGGTCGAGCTGAGATTGGCGAACGTCGGGTGGGCCGGGTCGCTCGGAGGGGCGCTGGGGCTCGGGCCGACGTGGCAGAAGCCGCATGACATCCCCACCCGGTACGGCCGGACCAGCTTGGGATCATTGAAGTATTTCGGATCGCTGTAGTAGCGCTCAGGGTCCCATCTGGCCGCCGCCTTGGCGTCGAAATCGGGGTTGGCGAACAGCCGAAGCCCGACCACCCCGCTGGGCTCGCCGAAATAGGAGCCGACCGGCACGGTCTTTCCCCGGGCGCCGGCGGCGATGCCCGGGTATTTGGCGGCGTTGGCGAAGGGGTCGGCGGCACAGGTTGGATCGCGGACATCGAGCCACAGGCCGTGGCGCCTGGGGTCCGGGCCCGACGGTTTGGCAAAGCACGGCTCGTTGATCAGGCCCAGCCAGCTCCAGCGGGTGTCGCGGTCGAACTTCTGGCCGGGGTGGGAGGTGACGATCTTGAGGAGGTCGAAGGCGCCGAAGGTGTAGGCCGTCATGTGGTCCCAGAAGCGGTCGTTGCCGCCGGTCCACACCAGCCACATGTTGCGGCCCTTGACCTCGTCAGGGGTCAGGGCGACGGCGCGATCCATGTCGTGGAAATAGTCCTCCGACGCCTGCGGCATCGAGGCGGCGTCGCGGCCCGCACGCTGAGCTTCGTCGACCACATGGCCAGGTCGGGGGCCGCATCCGGCGAGAGACATCGCGGCCGCGACCATCGCCATCGCCGCCAACAGCGTCCGAGACTTTACCATACGACGCCCCCAAAGCGCACCGAAGTCCGACTGTTGGGGATCATTCCGCGCCGCGCCAGACATATCAAGCGGCCAATCGGCGCGGACGCGTCACATGGGGGGGGCCGCTCCGCCGACGCCCAGGGCCACCGTATCGGCGTGCGCGGCGCCGTCGGCGCCCTTGGTCGGGATGATGAACACCTTGACGCCCGGCTTGACCATGTCGTGGGTTCCAGGCTGGATCTGAACGATCGGGATATTGGCCGGCACGAGAATGTGTCGTTCACCACCCGGATAGGCGACCACGAGCATGCGGCCCTTGGGGTCGGCCACTACCTTGCCGACGGTGCCGTTGGTCATCATCGAGTGGGGCTTCAGATCCCAGGGATAGTGGCCCTCGCCCATCTTCACGCCGGGCGGGAACACGTGCACTTCCAGTGAACGACCCGTGCCATCCGCCTTCTGGACCTCGGTGGTGCCGATAAAGCTGCCCGGCTTGATCGCGCTGGGATCGACCGGTTGCATCACGACCACCGCCCAGGCCGGCGCCAGCTTGATCGCCATCGGCTTGCCGGCCTGTGGCTGGATCATCAGGGTATCGCCAGCCAGGGACCTGACAGCCCCGCGGATATGCTCCGGTGGCGTCTGCGCCGCGGCCGGAAGGGCCAGAAGCAAGGCGGCGCCCATCAAGCCGCTGGTCAGTCGTCGCATCCCGTCTCCTCCGCGATTGTATGCCTCACGGTAGCACGGGCTTGGCGAAGCCTGGCTAGTTTTGTCCCGGGGCCTCGGGCCGAACGCCTGATTTTCGCAGAAACGCGTCGAGATCGGCCGCGGAGCGATCGGGGATCTGCTCCATCGGCACATGGCCGACGCCGGAATAGGTGATCAGGCGCGCGCCGGGAATGGTGCGGGCGAACGCTTCGCCGTCGGCGTAGGGCACCAGCTTGTCGTCCACGCCATGCATGACCAGGGTGGGCGTGGCGATGGCCTTGAATGTCGCGGCCGTCTCACCGCCGGGCCGCTCGCTGACGATGGCCAGCAGAATGTCGCGATGGCCGGGCGCCCGGGAAAGCTCGACGTAACGATCGATGAGCGCAGGCGTGACCAGGGTCGGATCGAGATAGGCGGCCTTCAGGCCATCCTTGGCCATCGGTCGGGTGTCGACGTCGCGGATCAGACGCTGGCCGATCGGCGAACACAGGATCCGGAAAATCAGCGGCCCGTCGCCGTGGTGGCGCGTTTCTTCAGGCCAGCCCGCGGCGTCCACCAGCACCAGGCCTCGAACGTCGGGCGCATGGCGCAAAGCGTCATCCCAGGCCACAGCGCCGCCCATGGAGTTGCCGATCACCGTGTATGACTTCGCGCCGAGCCGCCGCGCGACGTCGTCTGTCAGATCGGCGTAGGCGTCTATGGATGGACGGTAACCCACAGGGGCGCGGGTAAGCCCGTGCCCGGGTAGATCGAGGCTAATGATTCGATAGCGCGAGCCGAGCCGCACCACCCAGGGCTCCCACGCCTGTAGCGACGCGGAAAACCCGTGCACCATTATAAGCGCGGGGCCGCGCGGGTTGCCTTGGTCGCGATAATGCAGGTGGATGCCGCCCGGCAGGTCCATGAACCGCGACGCCGGGCTCGCGTATTTCGCCTCCAGCCGTGCATAGGGGATGTCGGCCCGCAGAAGGGCCAGGTAGCCCGCGATGATGGCCACCAGGATGACGGCCAGACCGATCACCAGCCCGCGCAGAACGCGCTTCATGCCGACTCAGCCGCCACGGCGCGCTGGTACGCCGGGCGGGCGGCCACGCGTTCGAAATAGCGTCGCGCGGTGTCTGGAAAGCCCTCGCCCAGGCCCAGTCCCTCCGCCAGCTTGAGGGCATAGGCCACGGCTACATCGGCCATGGTGAAGCGCCCGGCCGCCACGAAGTCGGCGTCCCCCATGATCTTCATCGCGCCGCGCAAGCGTGAGTGGAACCACTGCGCATAGTCGGCGGCCGCCTGAGGCAGGCGCCGCTCGGCCGGCTCCAGACGCGTGTAACGGAGCACGATGGTCTGGGGAAAGGTCAGGGTGGCGTCGCTCATGTGGAGGAAGTTTATATACGCCGCGAAACCCGGTTCGTCCGACGCTACGGCCAGCGGGGTGGGCCCGTATCGCGCCGCCAGATAGTGGCAGATGCCGGCAGATTCGGTCATCAGCGCCCCGTTGTCAAAGAACGTCGGCGTCGTGCCCATGGGGTTCAGCGCCAGATACCCCTCCTCCCGCGATCTGGGTGGAAAGGCCATCAGCTTCAGGTCGTACGGAAGCTCCAGTTCCTCTAGCGCCCATAGGGCCCGGAACGAGCGGGCGCCGGCGCAGTGATGCAGCGTGATCATGCCTTCCCCTTGACCATGGCCGGGTCCGGCGCCTTCAGTAGCCCAAGGCACACGGCCAAGGAAACGCGCATGACCAGCTTCACCTCCGACTTCACCTGCACCATCGGCGGGAAGCCCGTTTCGGCGGCGGCGAGCTTTCCTGTGCTGAACCCAGCTAACGAGCAGGAGATCGCTCACGCGCCGGACTGTGGGCGGGCCGAACTCGACCAGGCGGTCGCCGCCGCCCGCGCCGCCTTCCCGGCCTGGGCCGCTACGCCGATCGAGAAACGACGCGAGGCTCTGTTGGCCCTCGCTGGCGTGATCGCCGCCAACGCCGAAGACCTCAAGCGCCTTCTGACCCGCGAGCAGGGTAAGCCGATCGACGACGCGTTCGGCGACGTCATGGGCGGCGCCTATTGGTGCCAGGCGACCTCAACGCTCGATCTGCCCGTGCATGTGGTGGAGGACACGGAGGAACGCCACGGCGAGACCCGGCGCGTGCCCATCGGCGTGGTCGGAGCCATAGCCCCATGGAACTTCCCGGTTATTCTCGCCATGTTCAAGACCGCCCCGGCGCTGCTGGCCGGCAACACCGTCGTCCTGAAGCCATCGCCGTTCACGCCTCTGACCACCTTGAAGATCGGCGAATTGCTGCGCGGCGTGCTGCCCGACGGCGTCTTCAACGTGATCTCGGGAGGTGACAGCCTGGGCCCGTTGATGACCACCCATCCCGGCATCGACAAGATAAGCTTCACCGGCTCGACGGCCACGGGTCGAAAAGTCATGGCCAGCGCTTCGGAAAGCCTCAAGCGCGTGACCCTGGAATTGGGCGGCAACGACGCGGCGATCGTCATGGGCGACATCGATGTCGAGGCCATGGCCGAGCAGCTGTTCTGGGCTGCGTTCAGGAATACCGGCCAGATCTGCGTCGCCACCAAGCGCATGTACGTGCACAAGGATGTCTACGAACCGCTCAAGACAGCTCTGGTGGCGTACGCCAAGACCGTGAAAATGGGAGACGGCGCCGACCAGGGCACGCAGCTGGGCCCGATTCAGAACGCGCCGCAATACAAGCGGGTGCTGGATCTGATCGCCGACGCCAAGGCAAACGGCTACGACTTTCTGATGGGCGGCGAAAAGAGCGAGGCGCCCGGCTACTTCATCCCCATCACCATCCTCGACAACCCCCCCGAGGATTCCCGCATCGTCCAGGAAGAGCAGTTCGGCCCGGTGCTACCTCTGCTGAAGTTCGACCAAGTCGAGGACGCCATCGCTCGGGCCAACGCCAGCGACTACGGCTTGGGCGCCTCGGTATGGTCGGCCGACGAGGCCAAGGCGATCGAGATCGGCGCGCGACTAGCCGCCGGCACGGTGTGGATCAATGAAACCCAGCACATAACGCCGCTGGGAGCGTTCGGCGGGCACAAACAATCAGGCCTTGGGGTCGAGGGCGCCGCGGAAGGTCTTATGGAGTATACCAACGCCCAGACCACCTATGTGAAGAAGCGAACGCCCGTCCCGGCCTGACGAGAGGTCTCCAGACGCCCCTATTTGTGGGCGTCTTCCTTCACTTCGGCGCCGGCGTCCTGCATGGCCGTGCCGGTGGCGTCGGCGGCCTTCGCGCCCGCCTCCTTGGTCTTGTCTGCGGCCGTATTGATGTCGTGGGCGGCCGCGCCCCCCAGTTGACCGGCCGCGGCGCCGGTGGCGGCCCCGGCGTCTTTCAGATCGGAACCGGCAGCGTCGACCTTGGTGGCGGCGGTCTTGGTGCAGGCGCCCAAGGCGAGGGCGGCGACGAGGGCGATGGCGGAAATGGGTGCGATGCGCATGGGGAAGAGGTCTCCGTTGATCGGCGCGCCGGCGGCGCGACGCTGACGCTTGATCAAACCCTCGCCGTCCGTATTCGATCCCTTTGTTGCGCGTCAAAGCCCTCCGATGAGCAGATATTTGATCTCCAGATAGTCCTCGATGCCGTATTTCGAGCCCTCGCGGCCGAGGCCCGACTGCTTCATGCCGCCGAACGGGGCGACCTCGGTGGACAGGATGCCGTCATTGATGGCCACCATGCCGTAGTCGAGCGCCTCGGCCACGCGCACGACGCGGCCGAGGTCACGGGCGTAGACATAGGCGGCGAGTCCGAACTCGGTGTCGTTGGCCATGGCGATGGCTTCCGCCTCAGTGTCGAACCGCGTGAGGGTCGCCACCGGTCCAAAGATCTCCTGGCGCGAAATGGCCATGGACGGCGTTACCCCAGTCACCACGGTCGGCTCGAAGAAGGTCCTACCAAGCGCGTGGCGAGCGCCGCCGAGGGTTATGCGCGCGCCGTCGGCCACCGCGGCCGCCAGCAGGAGCTCGACCTTGTCCACGGCCGCGGCGTTTATCAGCGGGCCTTGGGTCACCTCAGCGGCCGCGCCGTCACCCACCACCAGGGTCGCCGCCCGCGCTTCCAGCCGCGCGGCGAAGGCGTCGTGGACGCCGGCCTGGACCAGGAAGCGATTGGCGCACACGCAGGTCTGGCCCATGTTGCGATACTTCGACGCCATGGCGCCCTCGGCGGCGGCATCCAGATCGGCATCGTCGAATACGATGAACGGCGCATTGCCGCCGAGCTCGAGGCTCACCTTCTTCACCGTGGTCGCGCACTGGGCCATCAGTCGCTTGCCCACCGGCGTCGAGCCGGTGAACGAGACCTTGCGCACCAGCGGATTGGAGGTCAGCTCCAGCCCCACCTCCCGCGCCTGTGCCGACGGAACGACATTGAACACTCCGGCCGGCACCCCGGCCCGCCTGGCCAGTTCCGCCAGCGCCAGGGCGCAGAGCGGCGTTTCCTCCGAGGGTTTGATCACGAAGGTGCAGCCGGCGGCCAGGGCCGGCGCCGCCTTGCGGGTGATCATGGCCAGGGGAAAGTTCCAGGGGGTGATCGCTGCGACCACCCCGACCGGTTGCTTGGTGACCAGGATGCGCTTTTCGGGCGCTGTGGACGGGATCACGTCGCCGTATACCCGCTTGGCCTCCTCGGCGAACCACTCGATGAAGGCGGCGGCATAGGCGACCTCGTTCCGCGACTCGGGCAGTGGCTTACCCTGCTCGGCGGTCATGAGCCGGGCCAGATCCTCCCGAGCGGCCAGCATCAGGTCGAACCAGGCGCGCAGGGCGCCGGCGCGATCCTTCGCGCTGCGCGCCCGCCAGGCCGGCAGCGCCCGATCGGCCGCCTCGATCGCCGCGCGGGCGTCCGCCACCCCGCAGTCGGCCACCTCGGCAAGCTGCTCGCCCGTGGCGGGGTTGGCGACACTGAAGCGAGCGCCTGCGGCGGCGGGCGCCCACGACCCGTTCACATGCGCGTCGGCGCGCAGAAGAGCGGGGTCGTCCAGTGACAGCATGACGCGTCTCTACACAGTCGGTCCAGGCGGTGGGAGCGACCGATCGCCGCCGAAGCGCTCGTCCAGCCGCGGCGGCAGGCTCGCCGCCAAGCCATCCAGTGGACCCGACGAGAGCAGGAGTACAACCTCGTCGCCGACCAAGCCGGCTTCCAGCGCCGCCAGAGCCTGCGCCCCGCTCTCCACACCCGCTGCGGTCACACCGGCGGCACGGATGCGGGTCAATATCTCCGCCTGACTGAGCTGGGCGTGACCTTCGGCGCCATGCTCGGGTGGCGCGAGCAGCAGCACCCGTGAAACGCCCGAGAACACGGTGTCGTACCAGGCTAGCGCGCCGGCGTTGCGCCAGCTGAAGGTGTGCGGCTCGAACACCACGACCGCTGGGCGGCCGGGAAAGTGCAGCAGGATCGCCTCGATCGCCGAGCGGGCCTTCTCGAACGACGAGCCGAAGCCCTCGTAGACGGGCACGCGCGAGCGGCGGGTCTTTTTGTCCAGCCGGCGCGCGACGCCGCGAAAGCGCGTCACGCCCCGGCGCAGGGCGGCCTCGTCAATCGCCCCATGCTCCAGCAGCATGGCGGCGGCCCCGACTATGTTCTCGATATTGTGCCGGCCCAGCAGCTGGGTCTCCAGCGCCACGCGCGCGCCGCCAGGCGTCACGAGGTCGAACCGGGTTGTCTCGCCAATCCGCACGTCGTCGGCCCAATAGCCCCGCCCCCGTTCCAGACCATACCAGACGACCGTACGGCCCGAGGTCAGACGGCGAAGAGGCTCGAAGCCTTCGGCGCACACCATCAGGGCGCCTGGCGGCAGCAGGCCGATCAGCTCGGCGAACGGGGCCTCGTAGTCGGCCATGGTCGGGAATACGTTCACATGGTCGTGGACCAGAGAGCTGATCAGCAGCGCGTCGGGATGATACAGCAGGAACTTTGATCGGCCGGCGTCGTCCCCGCCGACATATTCGTCGCCCTCGATAAGGAACACCGGATCGCGACCGGCGTGGCCGGTGGCTTCGAGGTCGAGCGGGATCGCACCAATGAAATAGCCTGGATCGCGCCCCGCCTCGCGCATCAGCAGCGCCAGGAGCGCCGTCAGGGTCGACTTCCCGAAGCTGCCGGCGATGACGATGGCTTCGCGCCCAACGGTGTGCCGGCCCAGGAGCTGGGCGAAGCTCAGCCTCGGCGTGCCGCGGCGGACGAGCTCGGCCAGTTCGGGATTGCGCGCAAGATCCAGCTTGGCGCTGGAGCCTACGACCGCCACGTCGATATTGCACGGGATCAGCCGGGCGTCGAACCCCTGCCGCCAGGCGATGCCCATGGCGTTCAGATAGTCACTGACCGGGGGAAACACGCCGTCGTCGGAGCCGCTGACCGCGTGACCCTCGGAGGCCAGCACCGAGGCCAGGGCGCTCATGCCGGCCCCTGCAATCCCGAGAAAATAGACCTTCAGGCCTCACCCTCTCCGAACATGGCCGCGCGCACATAGCGCGTCGGCGGCGAGCCGAACGATAGAACAGTGTCGTGATAGCGCTTGAGGGTGAACTCCCGGCCCCAGCGACGCTCGGCCTCGCGGCGCATGGCCCAATGCTCCTCGGAACCGACGAAATAGTAGGGAAGCTGGGCCGAACTGACGCTCGCCCGCACCCACTTGCCCGCCGCCTCCCCCTCTTCCTGGAAAGCGGTTTCCATCATCAGCTTCATGGCCTCGTCGCGGCTCATGCGGTCGACGTGGATGCCCTGATCGAGGATGGCGTTGGTGATCGAGCGCAGCTTCGTTTTCAGCACCACCAGCTTGTAGAGCGGATCGTGGTCCTGGAACCCCTCCTGGGCCATCATGCTCTCCGCGTAGACCGCCCAGCCCTCCACGAATGGGCCCGAATAGAGCACCGCGCGCAGGGTCGACGGGAAGGCATTGGCGTGGTCCAGCTGCACATAGTGGCCGGGCATGGCCTCATGGGTGGCGATATCGTCGATGCCGCGGCGGTTGTACTCGCGCAGGAATGAGTTGGCGCGCTCGGCCGTCCATTCGTCGGGAATGGGCGAGACGGCGTAGAAGGTGGTCAGGCGGCGATCCAATGGCCCCGGCGAATCGCAGTAGGCGACCGCCACGCCACGCGCGAACTCGGGCATCAGGATCACCCGCACCGGCGCCTGAGGCAGACTGATTAGGTCCCTGGCTTTCACAAAAGCGGTCGCTTGGGCAAGGCCGTCTTTTGCGGCCTGCACCACTTGGTCGCGGGCCGGATGATCACTGGCGGCGATGTCGATGGCGGCCCTGATCGCGGCCTGTTGCTGGGCCGGATCGGGCGTCTCGGGCGTGGGCGGCGCGCCGGTGCGTCCGGCAAGGACGCGCCGGGCCAGGACATACATTTCGGCCCGGGTGGAGATCACCGCCGCCTCGGCGCGCGCGCGGATCTCGCCGCGGCCGAGCGGCGAGTCGAGCACGAAAGCGAGCTTGGCGTCGTAGAGCGCGGCGCCCAGGCGGAAATCGCCCCTCGCATTCGGGATCAAGGCCTCATCCAGCCAGGTCTGGTGTTCGGTCATCGCCCTGGTCAGCGCCTCCGCCGCGGCCGCCAGCCGCGCCTGGTCGGACGCGGAGAGTTCGGAGGCGTGCGGCGTGATGAGCTGTTGGACCACGCTCTCCACGCCCTTGTTCTGCTTGGATGCGGTCTGGGCATGGATAAGCGGGACCCGGGCTGGGTCGAGATTCGCCCTCGCCTGGGCCAGGAATCTTGGCAGCTTTTCCATGCGCGCCGTGGCCGAGGCTAGACGGGTGGGCAAAGGAGCAAACTCGCGCGCCATCAGCCCATAGAGGGCCTGACCGGCAAGGCCGCTGTAGATCAAAGGATCCCAGGCCCAGTCCTGGAGCACGTCGCCGGTCCACACTTGATGGCGCAGCTCATTGGCCAGCATCGCCGCATCGACGCGATTGGCGGCGTTCAGCTTGGCGGGGTCGATGGCGCTGAGCTCGCCCAGCAACAGTTCGTTCGACGCGCGCACCAAGGCCCGGCCATTGGCGGAAACATCGTCCATCTCGGCATCGAAACGATGGTCGCCTAACTGGGTGGCCGAGACGGGGCTGAGCCTCGCCATGGCGTCCAGCCAGCGGGCCGCCAGATTGGCGAACCCCGCGTCGGCGCCCGAACCGGCGGCCGGAGCCGCGAGCGTCAGGCCCTTTAGCGGCAGCGCCGCGACGCCCAGAACACCCAGCGCGAGGCGTCGCGAAAGATAGAGGCTCATCGATTCGATTCCCGATCGTTACGACACGATTGTAGCCAACCGGGCCCGTTCACGTCACCCGGCCTCGGGGCGGCGCCTCGCGCCAGGCTTCGAGGCGCATCACCTCGGCAAGGGTCTCGACCGCCCGCCAGACGTCCTCGAATCCGAGGTAGAGAGGCGTGAGGCCGAAGCGCAGGATATCGGGATCGCGGAAATCGCCGATCACGCCACGGGCGATCAACGCCTGCATGATCGCCAGGCCGTTGGCGTGGCTGTAGGCGATGTGGCTTCCGCGCGCGGAAGCCTCGCGTGGAGAGATCAGTGTGAAACCCTGGCCGGCCAGACGCGCGTCCATCCGGGCCGCGAACAGGCGCCACAGCCTCGCCGACTTCAGCGCTACCGCCTCGATATCCGCCTCGAGGGCTATGTCGATCCCGGTCTCGAGGGCCGCGAGCGCCAGAATCGGCGGGGTTCCGGTGAGGAAGCGGTCGATGCCGGCCGCCGGACGCCAGTCGTCATTGAAATCGAAGGGCGCCGCATGTCCCATCCAGCCGGTGAGCGGCGACTGCAGCGTCGCCTGCAGCCTCTCGGCCACGAACAGAAAGGCGGGAGCGCCAGGGCCACCATTGAGGAACTTGTAGCCGCAGCCGACCGCCAGATCTACGCCGGCGGCGTTCAGGTCTACCGGGATCGCGCCGGCGCTGTGGCTGAGATCCCAAAGCATCAGCGCTCCGGCGGCGTGCGCCGCCGCTGTAACAGCCGCCATGTTGCGCCGCGCGGCGCTCTTGTAGTGGACGTGGGTGAGCATCACGACGGCTACATCCTCGCCGATCTTCGCCGTCACGTCTTCCGGGGCCACGGCCCGCACCGTCACCGATGGTGACAGCGACGCCAGGCCCTGGGCGATGTAGAGGTCGGTAGGGAAGTTGCCGGTCTCGGTGAGGATCGTCGTTCGGCCAGGCCGGGCCGCCAGTGCCGCGGCCAGCAGCTTGAACAGGTTGATCGAGGTTGAATCGGCGACGACCACTTCGCCGACCGCCGCTCCGATAAGACGCCCGATCTTGTCTCCCACGCGACCGGGCGCGCCGATCCAGTCGGCGTCGTTCCAGGCGCGGATCAGGCCTACGCCCCATTCTCGTCTCAGGGTGTCGATCAGTCGCGCCTGAGTGGCGACGGGGAGCGCGCCCAGGGAGTTGCCGTCCAGGTAGATCACGCCAGGCGGCAGGTCGAAGCGGGCACAAAAACTGTGCAGCGGATCTGCATGGTCCATGGACCGGGCTTCATCCTGGCTGAAACACACTATATCCATGGTCACGCCATGACCGCCATTTCCGTTCTCGACCTCTCGCCGATCGTCCAGGGCGGCGACGCCGCCCAATCGTTCGCCGCCAGCCTTGATCTCGCCCGCCACGCCGAGCGCATCGGCTATACCCGCTACTGGCTGGCCGAACATCACAACATGCCTGGCATCGCCAGCGCGGCGACAGCCGTGGTGCTGGCCCATATCGGCGCGGGCACCTCCACGATCCGCATCGGCGCCGGCGGGGTGATGTTGCCCAATCACGCGCCCCTCATGGTGGCCGAACAGTTCGGCACTCTGGCGTCCCTCTACCCCGGACGGATCGACCTGGGTCTCGGCCGCGCGCCTGGAACCGACCAGGCGACGGCCCGGGCCCTGCGACGGCATCTCTCCGGCGGAGCGGACAGCTTCCCGAACGATGTGGTCGAGCTGCTGCACTGGTTCGAGCCCGCCAAGCCAGGCCAGGCGGTGCGCGCCGTGCCGGGCGCGGGCCTCGATGTGGCGGTGTGGATCCTGGGCTCGAGCACCTTCGGCGCCCAGCTGGCGGCCATGCTGGGGCTTCCCTACGCCTTTGCCTCTCACTTCGCGCCGGGCGATATGATCGCCGCCGCGCGTATCTATCGCGAACGGTTCGAGCCGTCCGAACGGCTGGCCAAGCCGCATCTGATGCTGGGACTAAACATCGTCGCCGCCGAGACGGACGCTGAGGCGCGCCGGCTGTTCAGCTCGCTGCAGCAGGCCTTCGTGGCCTTGCGCACCGGCTCACCCGGGCCATTGCCACCGCCGGTGGACGACATGGACAGCCGCCTCGATCCTGGCGCTCGGGCCATGCTGGGCGCCGCCTTGTCGCAAGCGATCATCGGTTCACCGCGGACGGTCCGTGCCGGGTTGGCCGAGTTCGCCGCCCGCACCGGCGCCGATGAAGTGATGATCAGCAGCTCGATCTACGACCACGCGGCCCGTCTGCGCTCCGTCGAAATCGTCGCGCGCGCTCATGCCGAGCTGGGTCTGGCGCACACGCCGGAGACGGCGGACTATCTGGTCTGACCGCCATCGACGGGTATCACCGCGCCGGCCACGAAGCTGGCCAGCGGGCTCAGCAGGAAGGCCGCCATCGATGCGATCTCGTCCGGTCGGCCGAAACGGCGCAGCGGCACCTCTCTTCTGATCCACCGCGCCCAGGCATCGGCGCGATCACCGGTGGAGCGAGCCTCCCAATCGCCGCCGGGAAAGACGATGTTTCCCGGGGCTAGGGTGTTGACGCGCACGCCCTGGGGTCCGACCAGCCGCGCCAATTCCTTGGAGAGGTGCGCCATCGCCGCCTTCGATGCCCCATAGGTCAGCGGGGTGCCCAAGGCCCCCAGGCCCGCGATCGAGCCGATGAATAGCAGCGAGCCCTCGCCGCGCCCGCTCATCAGCTTCAGCACCGGCCGCGCGAGTCGATAGGCGGAGGTGAGGTTCTGCGACAGTCCAGCCTCCCAGACCGCGTCGGGAAGCTCGAAGCCGAGGGGCGCGGGGTCGAGGCCGACATTGGCCACCGCGCCCCAGATCGGCCCGAACTCGGCCTCGACTCGCGAGACGGCTGTGTCGATGGCGGCGCTCTCACGCATGTCGCCAGCGAACGTCCAGAGGCGCCCGGCGCCCCAATGCTCGGCGAGCCGGGCGCGGGCAGCCTCGAGGGCCTCGGCGCCGCGAGCAGCCATGGCGACCTTGGCGCCCTCCGCGAGCAGCCGCTCGACGATGCCAAGGCCGATGCCACGGCTGGCGCCGGCGACCAAGATGACCCGCTCGCTCAAGCCCAGATCCATGGATGCACTCCCTCGAAACCGCGAACCTTAATTGTGTCACCTGTGGCTGGCAGGAGCGAGCCCATGCGGACCTGCTTCGTGATTCCGATCGCCGCTCTGGCGCTGACGCTCGCGGTGGGCGCGCGCGCCGCGGAGCCCATGAACTGCGAAGGGGCGCCAACGGCAACCAAACTCACCCTCGTGATTGAGGGGGTGAAATCCGACCGCGGCCTGATGGCCGTGACGCTCTACGGCAATGATCAGGCTCGATTCCTGGTCAAGGGAGGAGCGATCAAGGTGTGGCGCGATCCAGCGAGCCCGCCCTCGCAGACCATGTGCATCTGGCTGCCGGCGCCGGGCTACTACGCCGTAGCGGTCTACCATGACGCCAACGCCAATCATAAGCTCGACCTGGGGACGTTCGGCCCCACGGAGGCCTACGGATTCTCCCGCAACCCCCGCATTCTGTTCAGCAAGCCGAGACTGAGCGCCGTACGGTTCGACGCCTCCGGCGCCGATACGACCTTGCACATCAAGCTACACTACCCATAACCACCCGATGGCGGGCGTGACCCTGGGCGATGGACTGAAGGTGGCGGCGCGGGTGTTGCGCTCCACGAGCCTGCCGATGCTCGCCCACATGGTGGTGAGCCGCTACTGCAATCTCGAGTGCGCCTATTGCAGCGAATTCGACAAGGTGTCCAAACCCGTGCCGCTCCAGGACTTGGCGGCGCGGGTCGACGCACTGGCGGCGCTGGGCGTCCAGATCGTCACCCTCACCGGCGGCGAGCCCCTGACCCATCCAGAACATGACGCCGTCATCCGGCGAATCCGTGCGCGTGGCATGGTGGCGACGACGATCACCAACGGTTTTCTGCTGACGTCGGACAAGATTGCCGGCATGAACGACGCCGGACTTCAGGAAATGCAGATCTCCATCGACGGGGTCAGGCCTGACGCCATTTCCAAAAAGACGCTCAAGTCGCTCGCGGGCAAGCTGCGCCTGCTGTCCGAGGAGGCGCGGTTCCACGTCAACATCAATTCGGTGCTGGGCATCTCCGAGGAGCGTACGCGTGACGCCCTCGAGGTGGCCCAGAACGCCAGGAGCCTGGGGTTTTCGCATACGGTCGGGGTGCTACACGACGCGGCTGGAACCCTCGCACCCCTGTCGGCCACACAGCGCGCGGTCTATGACGAGCTGATGGGCAAGGGCTCTCTGGCCCATCGTATCAACTACTTGATGTTTCAGAAGAACCTGATGTCGGGAAAGCCCAACAAGTGGCGCTGTCGGGCCGGCGCGCGCTATCTGTACATCTGCGAGGACGGCTTGGTGCACTACTGCTCCCAGCAGCGAGGGCGCCCTGGAACGCCGTTGCTAAGTTATGGGTCAGACGACGTCGCGCGCGAGTATCGCACGTCGAAGCCGTGCGCGCCGTTCTGCACGGTCAGCTGTGTGCACCAGGCCAGTTTCCTCGACGCCTGGCGCGCGCCCCAGAAGCCAGCTCCGCAGCTCGCCTAGGCCCAGTCGACGGCGGTCCGCCGCGCGCCTCGCGCGGCGATCGCGACACGATTAGCGGCGCGCAAGACCCCTTCAGCGAACACGCCGGCCGTGCGCGAGACACGAGGGATGCCGTGCGAGGCGGCTTCGGCCAAGGCCGGATCCATGACGCGGGCGCGGAAGTCGGCGATCGTCGGCGGCGCGGTGACGATCGCCAGGAATTCCTCCTCGGCGGCCAAGCTGACAAAGTCGAAGTTGGAAGAACCCAAAACGAGGGTCCGGTCATCGACGAGCAGGCCCTTCAGGTGACTCATCCCGGGAGTGAGCGCAACCTCGAAACCGGCGCGCTCGGCCTTGGCCACGAGGTAGTCTCTCACCAGCCGTTTGTTGTTGGCCCAGGGCGTGATCAGCCGGACCCTGACGCCTCGCGCGGCCGCAAGCGCGAGGGCGTTCGTGAACGGGAAGGTGAGATAGGCGCTGACCACGACGACCTCGCGACGAGCTGCGGCGATCATGTCCAACACCGGCCGAAAGCTGGCGGCATTGGTCCGTCCGTCGGCGCAAATCAGTTCCACCCCGTCCCACCGGCCGGCGCTGGCGAGCCCCTTGCCTGCGAAGGTTGCCGCGAAATCCGCCGCCAGAAAGTCCGACACCCCGGGGTGTTCGAGGCGCAGCATGAGGTCGCGCCAGGCGAAATTGTGGTCGCTGAAATTGATCCCGCCTAGATAGGCGACGTTGTCGGCGATAATCATCTTCTTGTGGTTTCGAGCGGGGTAGTTGAGGCGCAACCGCCCGATAGGATTGGTGACTCTGACTTCGACCCCATCGGCCGTCAGGCGGTCGAACATCTGCGCCGTCGCGCGAACCTCGGCCCTCAGGGCGGCGTCCATCCGCGCCCATGGGCCGCGAACATTGTGATCGCTGACCACATGAAAGGTGTAATCATCCACCAGGACGCGGCGAGAGGCGGCGGGGCTGTCTGCTATGGCGTCGGCCACAGACCGGCCGGCCCGATCGCCTTCGAAGGTCATCGCCTGTACGAACAATCGTCTTTGCGCCCGCGCGATATCCTCCTGGGCTCGGCGCCAGAAAGCGTCGGACCCCAGCAGCAACTGCATGGTTGCGCGCCCTCCGCTCGCCCCGCTATAGCGCCGCCTTGGGTCGGCGGCGGCGAGCAGGGGCATAGCATGAACGAACGCGTGCGCGTCATGCTGCTGCTGTCGTCTCTCAACGGCGGCGGCGCGGAACGCGTCGCGGTTCATCTGCTCAATCGTTGTGATCCCGGCCGGGTCGACGTTCGGATGGGCCTCCTGCGCCGCACTGGACCGTTCTTGAACGACGCCGACGCCAGCCGGATCGACTCGGCCAGCATCGGCGAGTCCCTGCTCACCTACGAAGGCGCCAATTCGAGTTTCTATCGGCCGCACAAATTGGCCGCGGCGGCGGTTCTGGCGCCGCTGAACCTCGCTCGCATGATCCAGGCCAGACGGCCGCACGTGGTGATGAGCTTTCTCAAGGGCATGAGCCTGCTGACCTATCTGACGCTGCATGTGCCGGGCCCCGTCAAGCCACGGTGGATCGCGCGCGAAGGCAACAACACCGATGCGGTGATCGAAGACGAATTGACCAATCCGCTCGGACGCGCCCTCGTGAAGGGATTCACCCGCCGCTGTTATCGTGCCGCGGACTGCTTCCTAGCCAATTCGCACGAGATGGCGCGCGGGCTGCAGACGCGTCTGGGCCTGGACCCGGATCGCGTTCGCGTTGTCCAGAATCCCATCGACGTCGCCAGGGTTCGGCGGCTTGGCGACCTACCCTTGGCCGAAGCGCCGCCGCGGCCGTTCATTCTCGCCGTCGGCAGGCTCGAGCATCAGAAGGGCCACGATCTGCTGCTCAGGGCCTTCGCCGCCAGTGAGGCCGCCAGGGGCCTCGACCTCATCATCATGGGCCGGGGCACGTTGGAGCCGGCGCTCAGGCGGCAGGCCGCCGTCCTGGGGGTGGGCGACAGGGTGCGCTTTCTGGGCTTCACCGCCAATCCCTGGGCCTGGATCGCGAAGGCGCGGCTGTTCGCCTTGCCGTCGCGCTGGGAGGGCTTTCCGAGCGTGGTGGCCGAGGCTCTGGCCTGCGGCGCGCCAGCCCTGGTGACGGCCTGTGACTTCGGCCCCGCCGAGGTGGTGGAGCATGGCGTCAGCGGCTGGGTCGCGCCGCCAGAGGACGCAGGGGCGTTCGGCGCGGCGATGGACATCCTGCTGCGCACACCCGAGCTTACCGCACGGCTGTCTGCGAACGGCCCGGCGAGGGCGGCTCTGTTCGATATCGATCGCATGGTCGAGGCCTATACCGACCTGTTCATCGAACAGGCGGACTTCGCTCCGGTGCTCTGGCCGCGGCCCCATGTCGTCGAGCCCGAGCCTGAGAGGGAACCCGCGGCCGCGTAGACTCGGATAATCGGATGCCCGTTCGCCGTGGCACTGAGCTTCGCTCCGCCATCGAACGAGCCGCCCATCCGGCCGACGCCAAAACACAGCGACGTAGTCTAGGCTCGGCGACGCTCCGCCTGAGAATGGGCGGCGGGATCATCGACGTCGAGCCAGAAGCGCTCCCCGATATCGAAGGCGCGCGCCAGGCCGCGCGCGGCGAGTCGCGTCATTCCGCCGGATATGCCACCCACCCCGCCGGTGGCAATGTCGTCGCGGATGGCGTCGATCAGGCTGTGGCAGGCGAGGAACACGCCGGTGTCGAAGGCGTCGTAAGGCTCGAGGTTCTTCCCGATCGCGGCGATGCGCTCGCCGTCCGTGCTCACGCGAGTGACATCGGCCAGATCCACCAGAGGATTGTTGAGGCGCTTGTCGACGGCGAGGATCACCTCGCCGTGGGCTGGCTCAACGGCGAGCAGCTCTGAGATCAGCAGCGGCTCCACGAGGTGGTCGGCCATCAGCAGAACGAAACGATCGTCCAGGAACGGTTCGGCGACAATCACGGACACTCCGTTGGCGCGCTCCCAAGCCAGATTGCGGACCGTCGCGATCGGTGTGCCGGTGCGGGCGGACAGGCGCCGCAAAAACCGCTCGACTCGTCCGCCCTCATAGCCGGTGACGACCACGAAGCGTTCGACGCCCGCTTCGCATCCAGCCTCGATCACGTGCTCGATCAATGGCTTACCTTGCACGAGGGCCAGAGGCTTGGACCGCGCGATGTCGCGCAGGCGCGTGCCTTGGCCGGCGGCGACGATCAGTCCCTGCATGGTCGTCGGCGTCTCATTGGGCGGCGACCTGGATCTCCGGAGCGATGAAGGCGTCGGTCATGCGCGCCGCCTCGTCGTCCGTGAACTGCACCGGCGGATGCTTGCAGAAGAACGCGGACGGGCCGATTAGGGCGCCGCCATAGCCGCGGTCCATCGCCAGCTTGCAACAGCGGATGGCGTCGATCACGACCCCGGCCGAATTGGGCGAGTCTTCGACCGACAACCGGACCTCGATGTTCATCGGGACATTGCCGAACAGTGCGCCTTCGACACGCAGGAAGCACAGCTTGTTGTCGTTGAGCCACGGAACGTAGTCGCTGGGGCCGACGTGGATGGATTCATCGGCGAGGCGCTGAGCCATCACCGACTGCACCGCCTCCGTCTTGGATATTTTCTTCGACAGCAACCGTCCCCGATCCATCATGTTGAGAAAATCGGTGTTTCCGCCGGTATTGAGCTGATAGGTGCGATCCATGCGCACGCCGCGCTGGCGCATGAGGTTGGTCAAGGCCCGGTGCACGATCGTGGCGCCGAACTGCGCTTTGATATCGTCGCCGACGATCGGCAGGCCGCGAGCCTTGAAGCGGGCTTCCCACTCCGGATCGCTGGCGATGAACACCGGCATGCAGTTGACGACCCCGACGCCCGCCTCGAGGGCGCAATCCATGTAGAACCGGGTCGCATCCTCCGAGCCCACCGGCAGAAAGTTGATGAGAACGTCGGCGCCTGTGCTCTTGAGCGCCTCGACCACCTTGGCCTTGTTCGGCTCGGCCGCTTTTGAGCGGACGAAACTGCGGTCGGCCGGCATGTGCTCCATATGCTCCGCCATGCCGTCGAAGACCGCGCCCATTCGCACCTTCACCCCGCAGTCCGGCACCTCGGCGAACACGGTTGTGCAATTGGGCTTGGCGAAGATCGCGCGGCCCAAGTCCACGCCAACCTTGCGCTCGTCGATGTCGAAGGCCAATACGAACTCGAGATCGGTAGGCTCGTAGCCTCCCAAGTCCCAATGCATGAGCCCCACGGTATTGTCGTTGGCGACTCTGTAGTAAGCCACACCCTGTACCAATGAGCTCGCGCAATTGCCGACGCCGACGATAGCGGCGCGAATTTTAGCCATATGAATTTCCCTTCTGGGATGAAAAATACCCTGGACCCGGTGGTCCGCGTCGGTTCACGCTACCTTTTGATGCGGACTGTCACAAGACTGCCATATGCGCCGCGCGGTCCTCAGGTTGAGGGGACATGAGCTTCGACGCCGCGCCTGGCCGCCCTGTCGAAATCGAGGCGATCAGCAATCGTCTTTTCGTGCATCCCGCCTCGCGCGCGATCGTGGATTTGCTGGAGCGCACGGCCTTCACCCCAAACCAGGTCTCGTTGGCCAGCGTCTTTGCGGCCGCCGCCGCGGCCCTCTGCTATCTGGGTCTCCCGTGGCCCACCGGCGCGTTCGCCGGCTTCGCGTGCCAGATTGTGTGGCACATCCTGGACGGCGCGGACGGTGACCTGGCCCGACGGACGGGTCGCGCTTCGGCGTTCGGCGAACTGGTCGACGGACTCTGCGATCACTTGAGCCAAGCTCTGATCTATGTGGCGTTCGCGGTGATTTTGCAAAGGGCGTTCGGCGTCTGGTCCTGGGCGTTGGCCGTCTCGGCCGCCGTCTCGCACTTCCTTCAGGCCAACGCCTACGAGACCGGGAGAAAGACCTATCGGCGCTGGGTCTATGGCGCTGCTTGGATGCGCCAGGCAGGCGCCGGCGTCGGCGGGGTCGGCGGCAGGCTGGCGGCGTTCTATGTAGCCGTTTCGACCGCGCTCAACCCCGGCGAAGCAAAGGCGGAGGCGGCGATGGCGCCGCTCATCGCGCGGGGTGGAGCCGCGGCTGCTCAGGCGCGCGCGGGGTATCGGGCCTTGTTTGCGCCTCTGGTCAAACGCAGCGCCGTTCTGGGGAGTAATACCCGTACCCTGGCGGCCTTCCTGAGTATGCTTGTTGGCGGCCCCCTGTGGTTCTTCCTGTTCGAGTTGACCGTGCTCAACGTGGCTCTGGCCACGCTCGTAGCGCGGCGGGCGTGGCTCAATGGACATCTCGGCAACGCCCTGGCGATGGATGCTTCCAAAAATGCGGAGCAGGCTTAAGGTCCAGCGGCCCCGGCACGCGCCGCCTCGCGAGAACCGACATGGACACCGCCCCCTACCAAGACGCGCCCCATCACGCCCGCGCCGGACGAGGCCGGATGTACGCCTCGATTATCGATACAATCGGCGACACCCCGATTGTCGGGCTCCCGCGGCTCACGGCCAAGCTCAAGCCGCGCGCCGAGGTGGTGGCCAAGCTGGAGTTTTTCAATCCGCTCGCTTCTGTGAAAGACCGTATCGGGGTGTCGATGATCGAGGCGCTCGAAGCGCAGGGTCTCATCCGCGCCGGAACAACGATCATCGAGCCCACCAGCGGCAAC
Organism: Caulobacterales bacterium; assembly: GCA_038226475.1. GTDB lineage: Bacteria > Pseudomonadota > Alphaproteobacteria > Caulobacterales > Caulobacteraceae > Acaudatibacter. The sequence continues at coordinate 154,743 of JBBRQK010000010.1, forward strand.
ACCGGCATAGCGCTCGCCTTTGTCGCGGCGGCCAAGGGGCTCAAGCTCACCCTGGTGATGCCTGAGAGCATGTCGATGGAGCGTCGCAAGATGCTGCTGCTGCTGGGCGCCAAACTGGAGTTGACACCTGCGGAGCGCGGCATGGCCGGCGCTGTGGCGCGGGCCCGGGAGTTGGTCAACGAAATCCCAGGCTCCGTCATGCCCCAGCAGTTCGAGAACGAGGCCAATCCGGCCATCCACCGCATCTCGACCGCTGAGGAAATCTGGAACGACACCGCCGGACGCGTCGATGTGGTGGTCAGCGGCGTCGGCACCGGCGGCACCATCACCGGCGTCGGTCAGGCGCTTAAGGCTCGCAAACCCTCCGTGCGGATGGTCGCGGTCGAGCCAGCCAGCTCACCGGTGCTATCGGGCGGGCAGCCCGGACCGCACAAGATTCAGGGTATCGGCGGTGGGTTCGTCCCGGCGATCCTCGATCGCGGGGTCATGGACGAGATCGTGTTGGTCTCAAACGACGACGCCTTCGCCATGGCTCGCCTTTGCGCGCGCGAGGAAGGCATCCCGGTCGGCATTTCGTCTGGTGCGGCTCTTACGGCCGCCTTCGACGTAGCCTCGCGGGCGGACATGGCCGGCAAGCTGATCGTCACGATCATTCCAAGCTTCGCAGAACGCTATCTTTCTACCGCCCTGTTCGACGGGCTTTGACCGTCACCGACGTCTACGGTCCTGAAAAGCGCTCGGCGGTTATGCGCCGGGTCAAGGGTCGCGGGACGAGTCCAGAGCTGGTGGTGCGCCGGATGGTCTGGTCGATCGGCGGACGCTACCGCCTCAATCGCGCCGATCTGCCCGGAAACCCGGATATCGTGCTGTCGGGGCGCCGGTTGGCTATCTTCGTTCACGGCTGCTTCTGGCACGGCCACGACTGCGCCCGAGGCGCCCGGGTGCCCCAGGCTAACCGCGAATACTGGACCGCCAAGATCGCGCGCAACCGGGTCCGGGATAATTCAGCTCGGGCCGCGCTCGAGGCAGGCGGCTGGCGTGTCGAGACGATCTGGGAATGCGGTCTGCGTGATCCGGACGCGCTCAGGACCCGGGTGAGTTCGTGGCTGGCGCTTCCACCACCACCTCGGTCGTCACGGAGTTGGCGATGAAGCAGTCGGCGTGGGCGGCGTGGTGCAGGGCCGCCACCCGCTCCGCCGCCGGCGGCGCCTTGCCGCCGAAATCAATGCGCGGGCGCAGCACGACGCGGGTCATCATCGTCTTGCCGGCCCTATTCCGGGCCAGCGTCCCTACCGCCTCGTCGACGTAGGATTCCACGACCAGACCCGCCCGGGCGGCGTGATCGAGGAACCAGAGCATGTGGCAAGCGCTCAGCGAGGCGGTGAACGCCGCTTCCGGATCGATGGCGTCAGCGCGCGCGAGCGGCGGCCACACGACGTGCGGCGAGGCCGAGCCGGTCACCGTCAGCCCATCCGCGAACGAGAGCGAATGCACGCGGCTGTAGCGACGGGAGAGAAAATCGCCGTCTCCGAGCACCCAACTCACGGTAACCGGATGGATGCTCACAGGCTGCGAGCGATCAGCACCTTCATGATCTCGTTGGCGCCGCCATAGATGCGCTGCACGCGGCTGTCGCGGTACAGGCGCGAAATCGGATACTCGTCCATATAGCCGTAGCCACCGAACAGCTGGAGGCACTCGTCGACGATCTCGTTCTCGAGGTCCGACACCCAGTATTTGGCCATCGACGCCTTCACGGCGTCGAGTTTCCCTTCCAGATGCTGCACTATCAGCCAGTCGACGAACACCCGAGCCACCGTCGCCTTCGTTTTGCATTCGGCCAGCTTGAACTGGGTGTTCTGGAAGTCGATCAGCGCCTTGCCGAACGCCTTGCGCTGCTTGACGTAGTCCAGCGTCAGTCCCAGCGCCCGTTCGATCGCGCCCAAGCCCTGGACGGCGATGTTCAGGCGCTCCTGGGGCAGCTGGTTCATCAGTTGGAAGAACCCCTGGCCTTCGTCTCCGCCGAGAAGGTTGGCGACCGGAACGCGCACTTCGTTGAAGAAAAGCTCCGAGGTGTCCTGCGCCTCCATCCCGAGTTTATGCAGATTGCGCCCCCGCGCGAAGCCGGGCGCGTCGTCGGTCTCGACGAAGATCAGCGAGACTCCGCGCGCGCCCAGCGAGGCATCGGTCTTCGCGACCAGGCAGACCAGATTCGCCGTCTGGCCGTTGGTGATGAAGGTCTTCTGGCCGTTTATGACAAATGCATCGCCCTCGCGGCGCGCGCTTGTCTTGACACCCTGGAGATCTGATCCGGCCCCCGGCTCGGTCATGGCAATCGCCCCGACCAATTCGCCCGTGCACATTTTCGGAAGCCAGCGGCGCTTCTGCTCTTCGGTTCCGTAGTGGACGATGTAGGGGGCGACGATCGCATTGTGCAGCGAGGCGCCGAAGCCGTCCACGCCTTTGGCCGCGACCTGCTCCATGAGGATCACCTCATGCCGATAGTCGCCCCCCGCTCCGCCGAATTCTTCGGGGACGGACAAGCCCAGCAGCCCCGCTTCGCCGGCCTTGAACCACAGATCGCGGTCGACGACGCCATTGGCTCGCCAGCGTGCCGAGGCGTCGGGAGGCGCATGCTCCTCGAAGAACCTCCCGGCGGCGGCCGCGAAGATGTTGAGATCTTCCTCGATCAGCGGCGCGGGCCGCTCGACATCCAGTACCGGCATCTTCGGCGGTTCCGTGGCGCGCTAGAGAGACCGCGCGCCGGCCAATTCACGCCGGCCATCGGTTCGGATCGTCGCCGCGCCTCCGGCCTGTTCGGCCTCGGCCAGCAAGTCGGGGCGCACCTTGGCCAAGGAGCCTTCCAGCCGCGCGCACGCCCCGCGCAACTCTTCGATAGCGTGGTCGATATCCTCCCGCCGCTGTTCCAGCGCGACCAGTTGTACGCGAAACTTGCCGAGCGCCTTGGCGTTCTGCGAAATCCCACCGTCCTGCTTATCATAGAGTTGCAGGATCTCGCGGATATCGGCGAGGGACAGACCCACTCGTTTGCCGCGCAGGATCAGCTGAAGCCGAGCGCGGTCCTTGTAGGAGTATAGGCGGTTGAGGCCCTGACGAGCTGGCGCCAGCAATCCTTTGTCTTCGTAAAAGCGCAGGGCGCGCGGGGTGCATTTGAATTCCAGGCATAGCTGGCGGATGGTGAACGTCCGTTCCGGACGTCGAAGTTCTGTGGCCATGAGGCGCTCTCCCTGACATACCGCTCCCGTCAGGCTTCTTGCGCGGCCTTTTCGACGGAGTTCACGATAGTCAAGCCTGACGTGCGCGTCAACGTAAACGTCAACCGAGCACCGGCTGGAGATCGATTATATGTTCGTTCGCTTCCTGCTCCGAGCCTGCGCCGCCGCCCTGGGTTTCTGGATCGCTTCTAAGGTTTTGCACGGGGTCTATGTGAGCGGCGTCGCCGGACTTTTGGCGGCGGGCGTGTTGCTGGGCGTGATCAACGCCCTGGTTCGCCCCATCCTGATCCTGCTTACTCTGCCCCTCACGATCGTGACTCTCGGTCTCTTCCTGCTGGTGGTGAACGGGATCAGCGTGTGGCTGGTGACGCTGTTCGACCACACAATTCAGATAAGGGGCCCGTGGGATGCAATCCTGACCGCGATCATCATCAGCCTCACCAGCTGGGCCGCGGGCGGCCTGATCGATTCCGGCCAGCCCACCAGACGCCGCTGAACCCATCGACAGCGGGCGCGATGCGGTCGTCGGTCATCGGCGCGGCGGTCGTCCCTGAACACGAAAAGGGCGGCGCCTCTCGGCGCCGCCCTGGTCGATCTAGAGGCAAATCGGTCGCCTTGGACTAGAAGTCCATGTCGCCCATGCCGCCCATACCGCCGCCCATGCCGCCGCCGCCGCCCATGCCGCCGCCGGAGCCCTTCTTGGGCGTCTCGACGATGGCCGCTTCGGTGGTGATCATCAGGCCGGCGACCGAGGCCGCATCCTGCAGCGCCGTGCGCACGACCTTGGCCGGGTCGATGATGCCGGCGGCGATCATGTCGACGTAGGTCTCGGTCTGAGCGTTGAAGCCGAAGGTGGCCCCTTCGTTCTCCATCACCTTGCCCACGACGATCGAGCCTTCGACGCCTGCATTCTCGGCGATCTGACGGATCGGGGCCTGGAGCGCGCGCCGGACGATGGCGATGCCGGCGTCCTGATCGGCGTTATCGCCCTTGAGGCCGTCCAGCGCCTTGCTGGCCTTCAGAAGGGACACTCCGCCGCCGGCGACGATGCCTTCTTCGACCGCGGCGCGAGTGGCGTTGAGCGCGTCATCGACGCGATCCTTCTTTTCCTTCACTTCCACCTCGGTCGAACCACCGACGCGGACGATCGCTACGCCCCCGGCCAGCTTGGCCAGACGCTCCTGCAGCTTTTCCTTGTCGTAGTCGCTGGTGGTGTCCTCGATCTGGCGCTTGATCTGGCCGATGCGGCCGTCGATGTCGGTCTTTTCGCCGGCGCCGTCGACGATCGTGGTGTCGTCCTTGGTGATCGAGATCTTCTTGGCCTTGCCGAGCATGTCGATAGTGACGTTCTCGAGCTTGATGCCGAGGTCTTCGCTGATGAGCTGGCCGCCCGTGAGCACGGCGATGTCTTCCAGCATCGCCTTGCGACGGTCACCGAAACCAGGCGCCTTGACCGCCGCGACCTTGAGACCGCCACGCAGCTTGTTGACCACCAGGGTGGCCAGGGCTTCGCCGTCGATATCTTCGGCCACGATCAGCAATGGGCGCGTGGACTGCACGACCGCTTCCAGCACCGGCAGCAGGGGCTGCAGCGAGGAAAGCTTCTTCTCATAGAGAAGGATCAGAGGGTCTTCGAGCACCGCCTCCATCTTGTCAGCGTTGGTGATGAAGTAGGGCGACAGGTAGCCGCGGTCGAACTGCATGCCTTCGACGACGTCGAGCTCCGTATCGAGGCTCTTGGCTTCCTCGACCGT
>JBBRQK010000011.1:0-130478 GCA_038226475.1 Caulobacterales bacterium
CACCACCAGCCTGGCGAAGTCGCCGAAGGTTGTCGGCGCCATGCTGCCCGAAACCGTCACGCTCCCGCCGGTGAACAGGCCCGACAGCGTGCCCACGCCATTGGCCAGCTCCAGCGTCCCGCCGCCACCGTCGATCGAGCCTGCGAAGACCGAGCCGGCCTCCACCACCAGCTTGCCGAACGAATCCAGGAACTTCACGGCGACCCCGCCAGAGCCCTCGATCGTGCCGAAGTTGGTCAGGGTCGAGACGCCTTCCAGCACCGCGCCGACATAGCCCGCGATGGTCGCGCCCCGGGTGTGAAGGCCGCCGTTGACGACCTGGGCGCCGCCGCCCTCGACGAAGGCGCCACGCCCGTCGTCCGCGCCGGTGCCCTGGATCAGGCCGAAGTTGAGGACGATGCCGGCGCCCAGCACGACGCCGGAATAACCCTGGATCGACGCGGCCGTGTCGTTGACCGCGCCGTTGGTGAGCAGGCCGCCCGCCGCCAGATCGACGCCGTAGTTCAGCGGGCCGCCGGTGGCCACGACGGTGGCGAAGTTCTTCACCGTGCCGGCGGCGCCCAAGATGACGATGCCGCCATAGCCGGTCACAAGGGCGGCGTGGTCGGCGCCGCTGCCGTTGGTGACGGCGCCGCCCTGATAGAGCTCGATGCCCCACAGCGTGTTGGCGTCGCCCAGGCCGGCGACGGTCCCGAAGTTGACCACCGTTCCGGCCGCGCCATGCACCGCGACCCCCACGAGATAGCCTTCGATCAGGGCCGCCCGATCGCTGGCCGACCCGTTGACGATCAGGCCCCCTCCCGAGAGCCCGACGCCCAGGCCGCCCTGGCTGGCGTCGATGCTGTCCAGGGTCCCGAAATTGATCACCGTGCCCGCGCCGGACGCCACGACCACCGCGTCGGCGCCGCGCACGATCGCGCCGGTGTCCGCCTGAGACCCGTTGGTCACGCGCCCGCCGAGGGCTAGCGAGACGCCGACGCCGTCGGCGGCGAGGATCGAGCCGAAATTGGTCACCGTCCCTGGCTCGAGGGCGATGACCACTCCGGCCGCGCCGCGCAGCAGGGCCGTCGTATCGCCGGCGGCGCCGTTGGCCACCGCGCCGCCGTCGGCCAGGCGGACGGCTACGCCGTAGACCGCATCAGTGGCGACGATCGTGCCGAAGTTGCCGACCGAGGCGGCCGATCCGGAGATCTGGACGCCGGAGACGCCGCTGATCAGGGCGGTGGTGCCGAGCGAATCGCCGTTGGTGACGCCGCCGCTCCCGAGGTCCGCTCCCGGGCCGTAGTACGAACGGACGACGCCGAGGTTTTGCAGAGTGCCGTTCACTCCGAGCGAGACGCCAAAAGAGGAGGCAACCAAGCCCGAGCGAACGTCACTGCCGTTCTTGAATGACGAGCCGCTTCCAAGGAGCGCGACGCCGATTCCGCGGATCTCGCCGAAATTCCGCACCTGGATGTTGTCGCCGTCTCCGAACAGGCCGGAGCCTTCGATGGTGGCGGACGGGGTCACGAGCACACTGTCCACGCTGGCGGCGATGTCGTAGCCCGCCGGATAGTTGGCCATCAGCTGTTTGTACGACATTCAGTCGGTCCCCCCGTGACCGGCCCCTCCGCGCGGGCGCGCCGTCAGCCGCCGGCCATCTTGCGGAAGAATTTCTGGCCCTGTTCGCCGCCGGTGACATAGGCCTTCTGGCCGGTCTCGTCGGCGATCCTGGTCCACTGGTCGCGCACGCTCTCGACCGTCAGGGCTGCGTCGCTCAGGAACACCCCCTCGGTCTCGTACAGCCTGGCCAGGGCGAAGGCTCCGCCGCCAGCGGTGAGGATGGCTCCGGTCGGCGCGTCCTCCGAACACAGGAACACCACGCCCGGGGTGACGAACTCCGGGGCCAGGCGGGCCAGAACCTCCGGCGGCATCAGGGCCTCGGTCATGCGCGTGCCGGCCACAGGCGAGATGGCGTTGACGTGGATGTTGTTCTTCTGGCCCTCCAGCTTCAGGGTGTTCATGAAACCGATGATGCCCAGCTTGGCGGCTCCGTAGTTGGTTTGTCCGAAATTGCCGTACAGCCCCGTCGAGGAGGTGGTGACCACGATGCGCCCGTAGTTCTGCGCCTTCATGATCTCCCACACCGCCTTGGCGCATTGGACCGTGCCCATCAGGTGCACGTCCATGACGAAATCGAAGTCGTCCATGGTCATCTTGGAGAACGAGCGGTCGCGCAGCACGCCGGCGTTGGCGATCAGGATGTCGACCCGGCCCCAGGCGTCCATGGCGTCCTTGACCATCCGCTCGACGCCGGCCGCGTCCGTGACCGACGAGCCGTTGGCAAGGGCCTCGCCCCCGGCGGCCTTGATCTCGGCCACCACCGCCTCGGCCGCCGTGGACGAACCGCCCGAGCCGTCCATCGCCGCGCCCAGATCGTTGACCACCACCCTGGCCCCGCGCCGGGCCAGCTCCAGGGCGTGCTGGCGGCCCAGGCCGCCGCCGGCCCCGGTCACGATCGCCACCTTGCCGTCGAAGCGGATGTCCGCCATGCCGTGCTTCCTCTCGTCGCCCTTGAAAAGCGCGCCGCATCTGCGCGAGGGCCGGGCCGGGCGTCAAGACCGCCGGCCGGGCGTTGAACGATCGCCCCGGCGTGGTCTACTCCGGACCGGGATGAAACGCTTCGTCGCCCTCGCCCTCGCCGCCGCCGGCTCGATGCTGGCCGCCGCGGCGTCGGCCGAGGAGGGCATGTGGACCTTCGACGACGTGCCCATGGCGCGCGTGGAGCGCACCGTCGGGGTGCGCCTGGGCCGCGCCTGGCTCGATCACCTGCGCGGCGCCTCGGTGCGGCTCACCAGCGGCTGTTCGGCGGCGGTGGTCTCGCGCGAGGGTCTTGCGGTGACCAATCTGCACTGCCTCCTGGCCTGCGCCCAGAGCCTCTCGGCCCCCGGCCGCGACTATGTCGCCGACGGCTTCCTGACCGACGCGCGCGCCGAGGAGCGGGCCTGCCCGGGCCTGCAGGCCGAGGTGCTGGTGGGCATCACCGACGCCACGGCCCAGATCTTCGCCGCCTCCTACGGCAAGTTCGCCGACGCCTATGTCGCCGCCCGCGAGGGGGCCATCGCCCGGGCCGAGCGCGAGGCCTGCGGCCGCGACCGGCGCCTGCGCTGCCAGGTGATCAGCTTCTTCGGCGGCGGCCGGTTCAAGGTCTATCGTTATCGCCGCTACGACGACGTCCGGCTGGTGTTCGCGCCGGAGTTCGCGGCCGCGTTCTTCGGCGGCGATCCGGACAACTTCACCTTCCCCAGGCTGGATCTCGATTGCGCCTTCGTGCGCCTCTACGACAACGGCCGCCCGGCCGCGACGCGCGAGGTGCTGGCCTGGTCGACGGCGCCGCCGCTGGCGGGGGAGGCGGTGTTCGTCTCCGGCAATCCCGGGGTCACCGAGCGCGGGGCCACGGTCGCCGAACTGCAGAACGATCGCGACCTCGTTTTGCCGGTGGGCGAGGCCGAGCACGAGGCCCTGCGCCAACGCCTGGTCGCCTTCGCCGCCACGGGGCCGGAGAACCGCCGCCTGGTGGCCGACCGCCTGTTTGAGCAGGAGAACCTGCTGAAGGTGATCCGGGGCCGCCTCGCCATCCTGCGCGACCCGGCGTTCATGGCCGCGCGCGCCGCGGAGGAGGCCGATCTGCGCGCCCGGGTCGCCGCCGACCCTCGCCTGGCCGCCGAGATCGCCGACCCCTGGACCGAGATCGCCGCCGCCCAGAAGGCCCGCGCCGCCCGGTTCGACGCCTGGCGCGAGCTGGAGGGCGGAGCGGGCGGCGGCTCGCAGCTGTTCGCCTGGGCCCGGGTGCTGGTGCGCGCGGCCCAGGAGCGCGCTCGCCCCACCGCCCTGCGTCTGCCCGAATACGCCGACTCACGCCTGGCCCTGGTCGAGAAGACGGTGCTCGACGATCGCCCGGTCTCCGCCGCGCTGGAGCGCCAGTCGCTCGCGTTCTGGCTGCAGAGCGCCGGCGCCGCCCTCGGCCCGGACTCCCCCGCCATGGCCACGGTGCTGGCCAAGGAGGACCCCGCCGCCCTGGCCCAGCGCCTCGCCGCCAGCCGCCTGGACGACCCGGCCGTGCGCCGGGCGCTGTGGAGCGGCGGCCTCGCCGCCGTGCTGGCCTCCGACGATCCGATGATCGTGTTCGCCCAGCGTCTCGATCCGCTGGCCCGCGTGGCGCGCGAGGCCTGGGAGGACGAGGTCGAGGGCCCGGTCGAGCGCGGCCGCGAGCGGATCGACAGGGCCAGGTTCGCCCTGGAGGGGGCCGAGCTCTATCCCGACGCCAACTTCTCGCTGCGCCTGAGCTGGGGCGCGGTGGCCGGGGTGGGGCAGGGGGCGGCGGCGATCGGGCCGTTCACCACCCTGGGCGGCCTGTTCGCCAAGGCGGGCGACGCCGATCCGTTCCGCCTCGCCCCGCGCTGGACGGCGGCGAGGCCGGCGCTCGATCCCGCGACCGTGTTCGACTTCGCCACCACCAACGACATCACCGGCGGCAATTCCGGTTCGCCGGTGGTCAATGCGCGCGGCGAGCTGGTGGGCGTGGCGTTCGACGGCAACGCCGCCTCGATCGCCGGCGACTTCGTCTACGACGGAGCTCAGAACCGCACCGTGGCCGTCTCCACCGTGGCCATCGGCGAGGCCCTGGCCAAGGTCTACGGCCGCGCCGCCCTGGTGGCGGAGCTCACCGCGCGCTGATGTGGAGCCTCGACAACGCCCGGGCCCTGGCCGGCGTCTGCGCGATCCTCGGCCTGTGCTGGGCGATGTCGGAGGCGCGGGCGAGGTTTCCCTGGCGCCTGGCCCTGGGCGCCCTGGCGGCGCAGGGCGCGCTCGTCCTGCTGCTGTTCGGCCTGCCGGCCGCGCGCCAGGGGCTGGGCCTCGCGGGCCAGGCGGTCGACGGGCTCTCCTCCAGCACCCAGACGGGGGTCCGGTTTGTGTTCGGCTTCCTGGCGGGCGGCGAGGGCCAGCCCTATGGCGTCACAAATCCGGCGGCCCTGTTCGTGCTCGCCTTCCGCGTCCTGCCGGTGATCCTGGTCATCTGCGCCCTCTCGGCCCTGCTCTGGCACTGGCGCGTGCTGCGCTGGCTGATCGCCGGGTTCGGCCTCGTGTTCGAAAAGACCATGGGCCTGCGCGGCCCCCCGGCCCTGGCCACCGCCGCCACTGTGTTCATGGGCCAGGTGGAGGGGCCGATCTTCATCCGCGCCTATCTGGCCGGCCTGTCGCGCTCCGAACTCTTCCTGCTGCTCACCGTGGGCATGGCCTGCGTCTCCGGCTCGACCGTGGTCGCCTACGCCACGATCCTGAAGAGCGTGCTCCCCAACGCCGCCGCCCACGTGCTCACCGCCTCGCTGATCTCGGCCCCGGCCGGGGTGCTGCTGGCCCGTATCCTGGTGCCGCGCGACCCGGCCGCCGAGACGCCGCAGGCGTTCGACCTCGCCACGGCCAAGACCTACGAGAGCTCGATCGACGCCCTGATCAAGGGCGTCGGCGACGGCCTGCAGATCGTGCTCAACGTCGCCGCCACCCTGGTGGTGTTCGTGGCCCTGATCGCCATGGGCGACGGCCTGCTGAAGCTCGGCGGCCCGGTCGGCGGTGCGCCGCTCAGCATCGAGCGCGGCCTGGGCCTCGCCTTCTCGCCGCTCGCCTGGCTGATGGGCATCCCCTGGCGCGAGGCCCCGGCGGCCGGCGGCCTGCTGGGGGTGAAGCTGGTGCTCACCGAGTTCACCGCCTTCATCGATCTGGCCAAGGCTCCGGCCGCGGAGATCTCCGACCGCACCCGGGTGATCATGACCTATGCCCTGTGCGGCTTCGCCAACATCGCCTCGGTGGGCATCAATGTCGCCGGCTACGGCGTGCTCGCGCCGGAGCGCCGGGGCGAGGTGATGGCCATGGTCTGGAAAGCCATGCTGGCCGGCTTCCTCGCCACCTGCCTCACCGCCGCCATCGTCGCCGCCCTGCCGAGCGCGCTCTATCCGAAGTGACGCCGGGGGGGTGGCGTTTTGCGGTGTTTTGGCGCCGGGTCGGTCGAGACTATTGCAATAAAGGCTTGTACGCCAAGAGGAATTTGCGATTTGTGGGCCGGACGGGAGGTGGACAAAACCGGACAAAAACGGACAGAACAGTAACAAGTTCGGACGGGAGCGACACAGGGTCGGACAAAATGCGGACAGCGGCGGGCAGTTTTCGAACAATCGCGGACAACTGGATAACAAATCGGGACAAACCGTTCGAAATATCCGCTTGACGGAGAAATTTCATATTGCAATAATGCCGGGAGATTGAAGGAGGGTCAACATGTCCGATGTGAGCAATCCCCCGCGAGACGCGTTCGAGCCCGCCCCCGGAGTTCCCGGCAGTAGGCGCGCCGGCATCGCGTCGTGCGCTCATTCGTCCGCATTCAGGTCCGCGAGCAGCGCTTCGACGGTCTCGAATCGCGGACCGCCGCCACGGCGCGCTTCCCGCATCGCCGCGATCGTCTGGGCATTCGGCACGAGCGGCTCGGAGGGCAGGGCCCTATCGGCAGCGATGCGGGCGCGGACGATTGCATTGTCGGTCTCGGCTGCCTCTGGGCTAGACCGTAGCGCGGCCATCTCGACGGGCAACTGAGCGATTTTTCGCGGAGCGTGACATGACCAATCGGGTGTTCAACCATACGGCCCCTGGGAACTACCGGTTCCTGAATCCGACGTTCTGGAACCCGACTGGCGTCCCAGGGCCGGCCGACGACACCGTGCTGCCGGCGGCCGCCGATCTGGCGAACCCCTATGTCGCCATCGTCGCCTCGACGGCCACCGTGGACAGCGTTTCGACGGGCGTGGGGGCAAGCCTGCGGATTGGAGAAGTGCAGTTTCGAAATGTTCACTTCACGATGAGCAATGGCACAGGCGGCGACCAGAACGCGGGCGAGATCGACATAAAGGGCTTGAGGTCAAGCCTGATTTTTGGCGGAATATTAAACAATACGGGCACGATCGTAAACAATTCGGGCAGGATCGGTGATAATAGCTTGATTTCAAACGACGGTACTTTGACTGGAAGCGGACAAGTAAAAAACTTCTACATACCTGGCGTGATGGCACACACCACGCTGGAAAACTTCGACAATATTATTGAAGAATCTAATATTACTAATCTCTCTCTTTCAAACGAAAAAGCTGGTGTGCTTTTTAGTGATTCGTTCTCGTTTGACAGTGTTATCAATAGGGGAGTAATTGAACTTGCGCGAATTGCTGATTCGACAGTTGATAGTTCAGATGGTAGGGTTCTCATATACATGGGCTTTTCCCTCGATGTTTTTGGCTCTACCCTGATTGGAGGCACGTTGCGTGGCATCGGCGGCGGATCGATCGCCGCCCAGATGGGGGGCGGCAATAGGCCGACGCTGCTCGACGGCACGAACTCGAGCGTGGTCAACGAGGGCTTGGTCACCGTCCCCAACACGATCATCCTCGACATCCAGGGGACGATCGCCAACGCCGGCACGATCGCGCTGGGGAGCACGGGGGGCTCGACCCGGCTGGTGGTGACCGCCAAGAGCGCCAGCCTGACCGGGGCCGGGGGGCTGGTGGCGATGAGCGGCAATCCCAACAACAGGATCGCCGGCACGCTCAGCGGCGGGGTGGGGACATGGAGCGTCTCGACCCTGACCAACGCCGGCACGATCACCGGGGCGGGGAACATCGGGCTGAACCTGGCCCTGGTGAACAGCGGCCTGATCGAGGCCACCGGGCCCGGGGCTGGCAAGGGGGCCAACGCCGGCGTGCTCGTCCTGGCCACCGGCTATGCCGGGGCCAGGGGCTCGAACACCATCGTCAACTCCGGGGTGCTGGAGGGCGGCACCCTGAACGGGAGCGCCCCTTCCGGCGGCCTGCTGCTGCAAGGGGTGACGGTGTCCCAGACGCCGGACGCGGGGACGATCGAGGCGGTGGGCGGCGGGTCGCACGTGGACCTGAAGAGCGCGGTCATACTCGGCGGGGTGCTGACCACCGCCGGCGGCGGAGTGATCCAGGCGCTCGATGGCGGCAGCCTGCTGAGCGGCACGGCGCGCCGGGTGATCAACCAGGGCGACGTGCGCGTGGCCGACGGCGCGGCCCTGGGCGTGCAAGGCGTGATCGACAATGTCGGTACGATCTCCCTGGCGGCGGTCAAGTCCACCGCCAGCCTGATCGTGGGCATCGGCGCCACCCTGACCGGCGCGGGCCAGGTGAGCCTGGCCGACAATGCCGGCGCCGCCATCGTCGGCAGCACGGCCACGGGGGCCAAGGGCGCGACCCCCAGCCTGACTAACGTCAACGACACGATCTTCGGGGCCGGCCAGATCGGCGACGCGCGGATGAGCCTGATCAACCAGGCGGCCGGGGTGATCGACGCCTCCGGAACCCACGTCCTGGTGCTGGACACCGGGGCCAACACCATCGTCAACGCCGGCCTGATCGAGGTCACCGGCACGGGCGGCCTGATCATCCGCAGCGCCGTCTCCGGCCCGGGCTCGGCCAGGATCGCCGCCGGGGCCCTGCAGGCGCTGGGGGCGTTCGGCCAGGACGTCGCCTTCACCGGCCAGACCGGGGTGCTGGAGCTGGCCCGCTCCCAAGCCTATGGCGGCACGGTCAGCGGCCTCTCGCCCGGCGGCGGAACCTCACTCGACCTGGACGACATCGGCTTCGTCGGCCCCGGCGAAGCCAGCTACAGCGGCACGACCAGCGGCGGGGTGCTGACCGTCACCGACGGCACCCACACCGCCCACATCACCCTCGCCGGCGACTACACCACCGCCGCCTTCGTCGCCGCCAGCGACGGCCACGGCGGCACGACGATCACCGACCCGGCCGCCGGCCAGACCGCCCGCCTCGCCGCCGCCATCGCCGCGCTGGGCCCAACCGCAGGCGCTCACCGGGAGACGTGGGCGCCGGCGGCCCACGCCGGTTTGCGGCACACTCTGCTCGCCCGGCGGTGAGCGAGGCGCGGCCGATCGGTGCAGAGGACGGAGTCACCGGCCCAACACTCTGTGCAACACAGCGCACGACACGAAATGTCCAACGCCCGGCGTTTCTGGTTCAGAGTCTCACGCCCCGACCGCGGCGGTCCATCGCCGAGACTCTCAGTCAAAGGTCCGCGGCCAGAACCCAGCGGTGAGAATCGACCCCCGGTGGCCGTCACGGTTGGGCGTAGGGCCTTCCGTCTTTGTGCACGAAGCGGCCGTCCGCGTTTCTACTCATCAGATCTACGTCGGAGCAGGTAGTGACGTCGGCGACATGGCGTGAGCCGACCTCGAGATATGTCGCCGTCGTGTCCGACCGGTTGATCAAGTGATGACCGTCGCCCGAGTTCTTCGGGAACGCCGCGCAATCGCCGGCGCGAAGCACCGTCTCGCCGGCCTCCTCGATCAGCGTCAACTCACCTTCGAGCACGTAGACGAACTCGTCCTCATGGGAGTGCGAATGCCGCTGGCTCGACCAATTGCCCGGCGGCAGCCGCATGAGGTTGACGCCAAAATTCTGAAGGCCGCCAGCATTGCCCAACCGCTGGCGCATTCGTCCGGCGCTGAGCGCGGCGAACGCCGGCGGATAACCGACACCCTTCACGTGGGGGACAGTGTCGGCATCGATCTTGGGCATGGCACCCTCCCCGTGCGGCGACGGCTGAATCCCTCCAAGCTGTCGCAGAGCCGATGGCGGCTTTCCACCCCACTGATATCTTCGAAAGCTCTGCTGGTCGGAAACGCCCCAAAATCCAGCGTGGGCCGCGAGCCAGCGATCAGCCGCTGACCACTCGGGCGGCGGTTCGTTCTTCATGCTCGAACGCATCGATAAGGTGGTCGAGCTCTTCGCCTGTCATGCCGAGCGCGCGGCCTTCGTCCCGCCAGGTCGCGACCGCACCTTCGACCTCGGCGAGGATCGCCCTCGCTCGGCCGCGCGGGCGGCCACGGGTGTCAGCCGAGCTTCGCTATGATCTCTTCGCCCATGATCTGCTGAGCCATCTGGCCTTCGGGGACGCCGAAGTTGTTGACCAGCTCGGTTACCGCCTGGTTGATTACGGTGATCTGGGCGCCGTCGCCGCGTAGCCGATCATGGGTGAGCGTGTCGCCGAGGACGCTGGTAGTGCCGCAGGCGTCCGCGACAACGAGCACGTCGTAGCCGAGGTTGAGCGCCGACCGCGCGGCCCAAAACAGGCAGATGTCGGTGGTCAGGCCGGCCATGACGATCCGCTTGCGGCCCAGCGCGGCGACACCGTCGCGCAACGTGGCGTTGTCCCAGCAGTCGAGTTCCCCGCCGCGGGCGTAACGCTTGGCGAATGCGTCGGGGGCGAGGGTCGCGACATCGGGAATGGTCGGCCCGACCTGCGCCTCCATCGTCGTCGTCAGGACGAGCGGCATGTCATAGGCGACGGCGAGCCTCGTCAGCACGCGGCAGGCCGTGACGACAGTCGCCTGCGGCAGGCTCTTGACCCAGCCAAGCGTACCGGTCTGGTGATCGACCAGCATGATAAGGCTGTCGGCGGTGGTGAAGCGGCTGGCGGTCATGACGGCTCTCCTGATGGCTGGCCGCATTAGTCGCCATTGCGCGACCGCCGGAAGCCGGCGCCAGCGAGAAGCTGCTTATCGGATTTGGTCAGTAGCCTAGCGCCTCGAGCCGGCTCCGGGCGAGATTGAGGAAGGCGCGCGTCCGCGCCGGCAGCAATCGTCCGGGCGTCAGGAAGTAGAAGATGGTCGGCTCGAGCTGCCATTCGGCGAGTACCGGAACCACGGGGCAGTGCTCACCGCCATCCGTCGCGATCAACGAGTTCAAGGCGACGATGCCGAGCCCTTCACCGCATAGTCGGCGTAGAACGATCAGGTTGTTGGCGCGGACCGGACCCTGCATCACCGCATCGAACCGCTCCCCGCCGCGCGACAGACGGCCGACGCCGCCCATGTGCGGCAGTGGCAAGCAGCGATGCTGTGCGAGGTCAGCGGGATGCGCCGGGGTTCCGTGCGCCGCGAGATAGGAGGGCGAGGCGTAGAGGAAGCACGGCACCGTCGCCAGACGACGGGACGTCAAGAGCGAATCCTCCAGTGGTCCGACCCGGATGGCCGCGTCGAATCGCTCGGCCGCGACATCGACCCGGCGTGGACTGAGGTCGAGGTCGATCGCCACGTCCGGGTACATTGCAACATACTCAGCGACGATCGGCGACAGGAAGGGAGCCGCGAAGTCGGGGCTGGCGGCAAGCCTGAGTGTTCCTTGCGGCGCGCCGCGCTGAAGGGTCAGTGCATCATAGGCTTCGCTGAGGCCAAGCACCGACCCACGCAAAGCCGCCAAGTACGCACGCCCGTCCTCGGTCAAGCAGAAGCGCCGTGGAGTCCGGTCGATCAACCGAACTCCGACCGCCTGCTCGAGCGCCGCAAGGCGACGGGATAACCTCGCTACCGGTACGCCGGTCGCGCGCGCCGCTGACGATAGGCTGGCGGCTTCAGCCGCAGCGACAAATAATGCGAGGTCGGGAAGCCGTTCGACGAAATCCGAGTCCATTAAACGAGCAAGAACGCTAACACGACGCTCCGCAAGGGCTTGAGAACCAGGGCGCTCGCCGGTCGGCGCCGCGAGCCCTTGAGTACCGGCCCTACCGCCCCGCCGCCAGCAGCGCGTGCCGCCGCGGCCGTCGTCGCTGGCGGTGAAGGTGGCGGTTCGGTAGCCGCTTTTGAGCGTGATGTGGGCGATGTGGGTTCCGTCGCCGACGGTCAGCACTTGGTCGGCGAAGGTCGCTTCGCCGGGGCCGGTGAAGGTGATGTCGGCCAGATCGAGGGCGGTCGTGCCGCTGGTGGAGAAGAAGCCGCTCCTCGCCAGCACGCCGCCTGACCCTGGTGACGCGCGGCCCGGTCGCGGCGGGAGGCAAAAGCCGGGCCGGAACGATCCTGCCGCGGGGCCGCTGCGTCCTGTATAGGTCGGGGACGAGCCGACCCCGGTGGGCCCGTCGGCGTCAGGAGGACTTCGCGTGTCGCAGATTCATTGGGCCAAGGCCGTCAGCGGCGACTTTAGCACCCTCGTCGACTGGACAGGCGCCGTCGTTCCTAGAGGCTGGGACGACGCAATTGTCGATGCTTCCGGTTCTCCCTACGTGGTTTCGCTTGACACCGGGGAGGCCGTGAACAGCCTCCAGACAGGCGCGGACGCGACAGTTGCTAGATCTTCTCACTTTTCCGGTGCATTTAGGGGCACCGGATCAGGCGCAAACGCGGGTTCGATTTCAATTTCCTCCACCCGGTTCATAGTTGGGGATAAGCTAGACAATATTGGTACAATAAAGATTAACTATGCCACACTGCTAATTCGCAACCCAACGGTCCTAAGCGGTGGTGGATCCGTAGTGCTCAGCGACGAAGACAATTTGATTGCACCGAACGCATATTCGTCTAAACTTACCAATATCGACAACGTTATTTCTGGTGGGGTGCAATAAAAGTAGCGTTCGTTAATGAGGCCGCCGGCGTGGTTAATGCGACTGGCACCATAGAAATCTTGTTGATTATCGCCCCCGAATATACCATCGTGAATAGGGGCCTTATTGAGGGAACCGGAGTCGCTGGATTTAGCTTATATTCACTGATCGACAACTCTGGCGGGACAATATTTGCCGGGAACGGATCTAATATTCTCTGTAACACTAGGATTATAGGGGGCACACTGTCCACGGCTGGAACCGGCGTAATTTTAACCGGTAAAGGCCTGCCTCAGTTGGACGGCAGGACCTCGGCCGTGACCACTTCCGGCCACATCGACATAAGGGGCCAATGCCTGTTGGGATTGGTGGGATCTATCATCAACTCCGGTACGATCACGATTGAGAGTTCGGACGCTGAAAGCCAGCTCTACGGTTACGCCAAGGGCGCCACCCTGAGCGGCGGCGGCACGATCGAACTGCTGGGTCCGTTCAGCGTCATCGACACCTTCCCGGCCAAATCCTCCACTCGCTTGACGAACCTCGACAACACCATCGTCGGCGCGGGCTCGATCGGTCTGGGGCGGATGACGCTCGTGGAAGGAGCGGCGGCGGTGATCGACGCCACGGGCAAGATCGTGCTGGATACGGCGGGCGAGGTGCTGACCAACCACGGCCTGATGGAGGCGACGGGCACGGGAACATTGTCCATCGTGAGCACCACGGTGGATCAGGCGGCGGACGGGGTGATCCAGGCCACCGCCGGAGCGCGGGTGGTGCTGACCAACGACCGGGTGGAGGGGGGCTTTCTGCGCACCTCCGGAACGGGGGTGATCCAGACGGCGGGCGATCGCACCATGCTCGATGGCCGCACCTCGGTGGTGACCAGCACGGCGACGATCGCGATCCTGAACCAGGCCCGCCTGACGCTGGAGGGCTCGATCGTCAACTCGGGGTCGATGGCCCTGAAGAACGGCGCCGGCACGCTGGCGGTGTTCCAGGCCACGGTGGACCAGTCCGGCGGCGGCTCGATGCTGGCCGGGACAGGGACGCGCATCCGGCTGGAAGGCGCGGACATCGTGGGCGGGGCGATCGGCTCCACCGGCACGGGGGCGGTGATCGCCGCCAAGGCCCGCGGCGCCAGCACCCTGGACGGATCGGCCACGGCCGTGGCCGTATCCGGCCGGCTGAACGTGAGCGACGGCGCGACCCTGACCCTCGTCGGATCGATCGCCAATAGCGGGACTCTCTCGGTCGGCGCGGCGGGGACGACCGCCAGCCTGATGATCGGGGCCGGCGGAGCGAGCCTGAGCGGTGGCGGGGCCCTGACGCTGCGGGCCAGCGCCGGCAACGGCGTCGGCAGCGCCTCAGGCGTCACCCTCACCAATGTCGACGAGCGGATCACCGGCGGCGGCAATCTGGGCGGCGGCCAGATTTCCCTGGTCAACGAGGCCGGCGGGATCATCGCCGGCAATATCGCCACCGCCCTGGTGATCGACACCGGCGCGAACACGATCGTCAACGCCGGCGTGATCGCCGCCACCGGGGCCGGCGGCGTCACGGTGAAGAGCGCGCTCGACAACACCGGCACGATCAAGGCCGTGGGCGGGGTGCTGACGCTGGGAGCGGCGGTCACCGGCTCCGGCCAGGCCCGGATCAACGGCGGGGTATTGGACTTCGCCTCCAGCTTCGAGGGCAATGTCAGCTTCGCCGGCCCAACCGGGGTGCTGGAGCTCGCCCAGTCCCAAACCTACATCGGCAAAGTCACCGGCCTCTCCACCGCCGGGACCTCCTCGCTCGACCTCGTGGACATCGCCTTTACAACCGGGACTACCACCGCCAGCTTCTCCGGCACGGCCAAGCACACCGGCGGCGTTCTGACGGTAACCGACGGAACCCACACCGCCCACTTCCGCCTGATCGGCGACTATTCCGCTTCCACCTTCAAGGTCGCCAGCGACGGCCACGGCGGGACCACGGTGACCGATCCGGCCGCCAGCGCTGCAAGCGCGCGCTTCATAGCGGCAACGTCGGCCCTCGGCTCACGACCCACGTCGGCGGCTCTGCAACACCCGTGGGATCACTCACCGCGGTTCGTGGCGCTGGCAGGACCGAGGGTCCCCTAGCCAAAGGGGGCCTTTGTCAGGAAAGCGGTACTTTGCCGCATGTCCAGTTATACGGGGTAGACTGCGAGCTGCGACCAAAATCGTCGGAGAGGGATGATGGCGCAAATTCACTGGGCGACTGCCGTCTGCGGCAACTTAACACCGCAGCCGACTTGACTGGTGGGGTCGTGCCGGGCGCGGGCGACGACGCAATCCTCGATACGCCCGGCGGCGGCGCCGGCGATCACGGCGCTGGCTTCGGGGCGGAGATGGCGACGCCGAGCAGAGCCTGTAGGGGTCGCTGCGGCCCTCTCCGATCAGGCGCCGACTCCAGGGCGTCCGTCTGTCGGGCGATCAGGTACGGCCTGCCCCTCGCGACCGATGGCCTGCACCCCTATCCCCGTCTGTGCTAACGAAACGCGGCCCAGCGAGGCGACCCTAGCTGGCGGGCCGAGAGGACGGACGATGACCCAGAAAACCTTCATCCAGACCACGCCGGGTAGCCGGCGTTTCGAAAACGCCAACTTCTGGAGCCCGACTGGCACGCCGGGCGCGGGCGATGACGCGATCCTTCCGAGCGGCGTGACCAACTACGCAGCCATCGCCACTAGAGACGACACGGTCAACAGCGTCGCCGTGGCTCACGGAGTCGTGCTGCAAGTTGGCCAGACCGGCAGCCTTTCCAACTTCACCGCCAGCGCAGGCTCGGGGGTGGGCGCCATCGAAGGTATGGTCGACATCGTCTTTGGCGCCTTCAAGTTCGGTGGAACCTTGCTCAACGATGGCGAGATAGCCGGCCAAAGTTTCGGGCTCTACTTCGAGGGCGCCGCCACGCTTGCCGGAAGCGGAGAGGTTGTCGCCACTCACATCTATTCGGCTGTCGGATCCGGAGTGCTCACGAACGCCGGCAACACGGTAGCCCAGTCGGGGATTGGGGGCTCCGGCCTGTACGGGTTCCATAAGAATTTCACTCTGAACAACGAAGCCAACGGCGTGTTGCTGAACGACACAATCACCGGCGCAGGCGGCGGGTTCACGCCCCAGATCGTGGTCAACAGCGGTCTGATTGAGGCGGTCAACGGCGTCGCCGTCATCAAGCGGGCCACGATTCGGGGTCAGGGCGACGGCGTGGTCCTGGCCGCCGACGGCGGGTCCGTCCAATTGGACCACGCGATGATCGTCGGCGGCACGCTCCAGACGTCCGGCAGCGGCGTCATCCTGTCGACCTATGGTCGGCTCGTTGGCTCGGCGGGCGCGGTCCACAACCAGGGCACCGTGAGGGTGCTCGACAACAACAAGCTATACATTGACGCATACATCGACAACACGGGCGTAATCGATCTGGAAAGCACCGGCAAAGCAACGATACTCAGGATCGCGCAGAACTATCCGGACCAGAACACGGCCGAAATCTCGGGCGCCGGCCAGGTCGTGTTGGGCGCCAACCCCAACAACCAGATCTCCGGCGTCAGGTACCATCTCTCGGGCGGTCTGCAGCGCGTCTCCACCCTCGTCAACGCCAGCACAATCGTCGGAACCGGCGGCATTGGTCGCGACCTCTCGCTAGTCAACAGCGGCGTGATCGACGCCACCGGCGCTGGAGCCACCACCGCCGCGCCAGCGCATGCGCTCATCGTTGCCACCGGCGACACCCTCGTCGCCGGCAGCAACATCGTCGCCAACAGCGGCACGCTGGAATCGACCAACCCCAGCGCCTTCGCCACCACCGGCGGCCTGATCCTCAATGGGATTACCGTCGTCGACGACCCGAGCCTGGGCATGATCCTGGCCAACGGCGCCAACACTCACGTCGACCTGAAGAGCGCGACGCTGATGGGCGGCCACCTGCGCACCGCCGCGGGCGGGGTGATCGACACCCTCGACGCGGGCAGCATGCTGAACGGCGTCGCCCACACCGTCTACAACCAGGGCGCGCTGGTCATTGGAGACAACACCGCCCTGACCGTGCAGGGCGCGATCAGCAACAGCGGCACGATCTCCCTGGCGGCGGGCGCCAACGCCGCCCGCCTGATCCTCGGCCTGAACACGGTGCTGAACGGGGCCGGGAACCTCACGCTGGGCGACAACCCGCTCAACGCCATCGTCGACGGCCCTTCCGGGTCGAAAGGCACGGCCGCCATTCTGACCAACGTCAACGACACCATCGCCGGGGCCGGAACGATCAGCGCCATCCTGGTCAACCAGGCGGCCGGGGTGATCCGCGCCGACGGGGCCAACGCCCTGATCATCGACACCGGGGCCAATGTGATAACCAACAACGGCTTGCTGCGCTCGACCGGAACCGGCGGCATGACCATCGCCAGCGCGGTCACCGGCTCCGGCCGGGTGACGATCAAGAGCGGCACGATCAACTTCGAGGCCTCCTTCAGCCAGGACATGACCTTCGCGGGAACCACCGGCGTGCTCGAACTGGCCCAATCGCAGGGCTACGCCGCCACCATCGCCGGCTTCTCGCAGACTGGCGGCACGGCGCTCGATCTCGGCGACATCGCCTTCGGCGCGGCGACCAAGGCCAGCTACAGCGGAACCACCGCCTCGGGCGTTCTCACCGTTACCGACGGGACCCACACCGCCCACATCACCCTGGCCGGCGACTACACCACCGCCGCTTTCGTCGCCGCCAGCGACGGCCACGGCGGCACGAAGGTGGTCGATCCATCCCCGCCGGCGGGGACGGCGAACGCGCGCTTCGTCTCGGCCTCCGCGGCTTTCGGCGCGCGGCCCATGGGCGCCGCCGTGTCGCACAGGTGGACGGGGGAGCCGCATCGCGCCGTCCTCGCCAGGCCGAGGCCCGCTTAGCTAGCGTCAGGTTTTGCCGCCGGCTCGGGGCCGCGTTCCAGCCTTTCCCCGAGAGGCTCGATGAGCAGGATGACCACGGGGAGGTGCGTCGCTTCAGGCGCTCTTGGAGCCCGTCTGCGCTGATATCCAGGTTTCGACTCCCGTGACCTAGTTGAACGTCGCCACTTCGAGCACCGCGCGGTTCGGATTTGTCAAAGGCACACCCGTGGACCCGACGACGGCGTCGATCGTCTCGTTGTCGATGATGTTCACCGTCGGGCCGAAGCCGGATCGCCATGCGTCCCCGATGGTATAAAGAAAATTCGGGAGGCGCCCGCGCGTGATTGGAGTCGCCGAATGTGAGAGGCGACCATGGCTGAAATCCACTGGCAGACCGCGACCTCGGGCAACTTTACGCTGGGGAATTGGGGTCGCCCCGCTCCAGGGCCCAACGACGACGCTTTGCTCGACCCGGCCGGGGCCAACTTCACAGTGACCTCCGGCGCCAATGAAGTCGTTCAAAGCATCCAGCTCGCCGCGAACGCGACGCTCGACATATCCGCCGGCACGTTCGCCGCCCGGATCGGTACGGGCGGCGGCGCCAACGCCGGCCACATCGCCGTGGGAAGCGGGGCGACCCTCTCGGTTGGTGGCAGCGTGGACAACACCAGCTCCATCGAGCTCGACGGCGCCTTCTCCATGACCACTGAACTCCACTTGGCTTACGGCGACACCACCCTGAGCGGCGGCGGTGAGCTGACGCTGGCCGGTCCAAACGACGTGGTGCGGGCTACGTCGAAGAGCGACACCCTGACCAATGTCGACAACACCATCTCGGGCGCCGGTGTGCTGGGACAGGGCGGCCTCAATATCGTCAACGAAAGCAAAGGAGTGATCGACGCGACCGGCGCCGGAAAGTTGCTCCGGGTTGTGTCGGGCTTGATGACCTTGCGGAACAGCGGCCTGCTGGAGGCCACCGGAGGCGCGACGCTGTACCTCGCGACCCCGGTGCTCGATCAGAGCAGCGGCGGGACGGCGGTGGCCGGGGCCGGCTCTCGCCTCGAATTGCAAGGCTTCGATGTCATTGGCGGCACGGTGATGTCGACCGGCTCAGGCAAGGTCCTATGCTACAACGGCGGCACGTTCGACGGCCGCACCGCGACGGTGACTCTCGGCGGTGACATCTTTGCCAACACGGGCATCACCCTCGAAGGAACCATCAACAACACTGGCACCCTCTCCTTCAGCGGCGCGGATGTGTTCGTTGGCTCGAGCGGGGCGAGCCTGACCGGCGGCGGGACTGTGAACCTCCTTGCGAACAAGGCCAGTGTGATCGCCGGCGCTACGGCAGCCTCTGTCCTCACTAACGTTGGCGACCGCATCATCGGCAGCGGCCTAATCGGCAACGGTGCGATGGTCCTGGTCAACGATACCGGCGGTCGAATCATCAATAACACCACGGCCGCGCTCACCATCGACACGGGTGCCAACACGGTGGTCAACTCCGGCCAGATCGGCTCCAGCGGCGCCGGCGGGGTGGTGATCAAGAGCGCCGTGGACAACACCGGCACACTGTCGGCGGCTCTGGGCAACCTCACGGTGCAGGGCGCGGTCACAGGGGCCGGCTCGGTGTGGATCAACGCCGCGCGGGCTGACTTCGCCTCCAGCTTCAGCGAGGCCGTGTCGTTCGGGGCCAAGACCTCGGCCGTGGGCGTTCTGGAGCTGGCCCGGTCTCGGAGCTACGCCGGCACCATCTCCGGCTTTTCCAAGACCGGCGGCACGGCGCTCGATCTCGACGACATCGCCTTTGGGGCTTCGACCAAGGCCAGCTACGCGGGAACCAACGCCTCGGGCGTGCTCAGCGTCACCGAAGGGACGCACACGGCCCACATCCATCTCAAGGGCAATTATCTCGCCTCCACCTTCACCGTCTCCAGCGACGGCCACGGCGGGACCACGGTGACTGATCCCGCCGCCGGACAGCCCGCCCGCCTCGCCGCCGCCATCGCCGCGCTGGGACCAGCCCCGGCCGCTCACCGAGAGACGTGGGCGCCGGCGGTCCACGCCGGCTTGCGCCAGGGGGTGCTCGCCCGGCCTTGAGTGAGCGGCCCTACCGTCCCGCCGCGAGCAGCGCCGGCCGCGCGGCCTGTGGCGGGACCGCACCTATGCCCGTTCCGGCCGGTCCGGCCAGCGACGCCATGGCGGCGGCGAAGGCGTGGGCGACGACCCGCGTGCCGCCGTGGCCGTCGTCGCTGGCGGTGAAGACGGCGGTTCGGTAATCGCCGTTGAGCGTGATGTGGGCGCTGTGGGTTCCGTCGGTGACCGTCAGGACGTGGCTGGCGAAGGTGGCTTCGCCGGGGCCGGTGAAGG
This sequence comes from Caulobacterales bacterium, assembly GCA_038226475.1. Classification (GTDB taxonomy): domain Bacteria; phylum Pseudomonadota; class Alphaproteobacteria; order Caulobacterales; family Caulobacteraceae; genus Acaudatibacter. The sequence continues at coordinate 19,707 of JBBRQK010000011.1, forward strand.
CGATGTCGACCAGATCGAGCGCGGTCTTGCCGCTGGTGGAGAAGCCGGAGACCACGGCGGCGTAGCCCTGGGACTGCGCCAGCTCGAGCACGCCGGACGCCGCCGCCCCGCCGCCGAACGAGACATCCTGGCTGAAGCTGGACAGCAAATCGAGCGTGGCCCCGTTGATCCGGGCGCGGCCGGTCCCGGTCACCGCCGCCTGCACGGTCAGGTCGCCCATGGCGGCGGCCAGCACGCCGCTGTTGGCCAGGACGCTCCGGATGGTCACGCCGCCGGCCCCGCTGGCGGCGATCAGGCCGGCGTTGTCGATGGTGTTGGTCCCGGTGTCGAGGATCAGGGCGGTGGCGTTGCCGCCGTTGATCAATCCGGCCGCCTCGTTGACCAGCCTGAGCTGCGCATTGCCGATCGTGCCCGAGCCCCTGATCTTGTCGTTGACGTTGGCCAGGGTGGAGGTGTCGAAGTCTCCCACCACCCGGTTCAGCGACCTGTCGTCCAGCACCAGCTGACCGCCGCCGGTCAGGCTGGCGCCATCCAGCCCCACGACGAGGGTGGTGGCGCGCGTGCCGGCGCGCATCGACAGAATACCCGTATCGTGGATCACCCCATGCAGGGTCAGCTGTCCGCCGTCGGCCAGCCGGACGTCGCCGACCAGAGTGAGCTCGCTGGCCTTGCCATTGAAGGCGTTGCCGGCCCCCGACACCCGCGCCACGCCGACGCCCAGGGTCTCCAGCCGGCCGCCCAGCACCTGCGATCCGTGCAGGGTGACCGGCGCGCCGTCCGCCACAATGCGCCCGCCGCCGCCCTGATCGATCGTCGTGCCGTTGATGATGAGCGAGCCCGCCCCCGTGGCCTCGATCAGGCCGTCGTTGGTCGACGTCCTGCCGTGGGTGTTGAGGACGATGCCCAGCTTGCCGTTGGCGTCGATCACGCCCGCCGCCCCGTTTACCAGGGTCAGCATCGCCATGCCGATCAGCCCGGAGCCGGAGATCGTGTTGTCCACGTTCACCAGGCGCGATCGGTTTGATCGGCCATAGATCCGATTGGCCCCCTCGCTCATCACGATCGAGCCGCCGCCGCTCAGAGTGGCCGTCAGGCTTCCCAACCCCTTCAGCCCCACGATCAGGTCTGTCTCCGCGCCCTTGCCATCGAGCGATATCAGGCCTGTGTTCACGATCGCGGTCTGGCCGTCGATGCTCAGCGCCGTGCCATCGCCGATGGAGATATGGGCCGCGTTGGTGATGCTGTATCCGGGGTTCGACAGCAGGCCGCTCTGGACGCCCACGGTCCGGAACGCACCGGGGCCAGTCAACAGGCCGCCGAAGATGATTGCAGCATCCAGAGTCACGGACGAGCCCTGCGATGCCGACACCACGCCAGAGGAGGACTGGTCCTGCACCAGTGTGTTCTTGATCACCAATCCGCCCGCGCCGGTGGCCTCCACCCGCCCGGCGTTGGTCATATGGTTGTAGCCACTCGCGATATCGCATTCGATTATGAGCGGGTTCTTGGCGCCCGAGGCGACGATCACCCCAGCCGCCTCGTTACTGATGCGCATAGCTCCGTCGCCGAGCTTCCCGGCCCCTGAGATCACATTGTCCACGTTGGTGAGGACGTCGTAATTTCGGTAACCCCTGATGATGTTGTCGGCGTTGTCACCAAGGGTGATCGCCCCGCCACCCGTAAGGTACGAAACGGTGTAGCTGCCGCCTACGATCAGCGTGGTAGCATCGCCGGCGCTGTTCAGAGTGATCTGGCCACTGTTGCTGAACGTTCTATCGAAACCGAACGCGGCCGCGTCGGCGATGGAGATCGTTCCGGCGCTCGTGCCGCCGTCCGTGCCTGACGATGTCGTCAGAGTGATGCCCGCCCCGCTCACCGCCAGCGTCGCGTCGGCCGCCGTCTGGAGGCCGTTTACGGTGTGGTCCGTGGTGACGGATACGGCATAGGCCTTCGATCCCGCCGCATCGAGGATCGCATCGTCCGCCGCGCCCGGCACGACGCCGCCGCCCCAGTCCGCCGCGGTGTCGAAATTGCCGCTTACCGGCAAGGCCCAGTGAATCTTGGCCATGAGGGTCTCCTTCAGAGGGTTAAGCGATCAGAACGCCGTCCACGTTCCGCTGGTGCTGCTCGGGCTGGCGCAGTACCAGCCGGTCGCGGGCTGGGCAGCGCCCGCCCACAGGATACTCCGATCGGGAGGGCGTGAACGCAGTTATCCGCCCCCCTCCGCCGCCGCACCTTTTTCAGGATCGCTGAGACGTTCAGCAGGGGCGGCCGGCGGTGGAGACCAGGCCTCGGATGAAGACCATGGAGGCGCCGGCGCGGAGCACTTCGCCGGTGGCTTCGATCACCTCGCCCACTCGGGCTCAATTTTCTGACTGCCGTGAGTGGATACTGGTTTCTACGTTGTCGCTGCGCGTTTCAGGCGCAGTATGGAACCTCGCGAACGATAGGCCCTGCGAGCCGTGGCCCCGCTCTGGATTGCGGCCTTGATCTGAAGGACGGACGATGAGCCAGATTTCGTGGGCTAAGCCGGTCAGCGGCGATTTCAGCAACAGCCTTCACTGGACCGGCGGCGTCATTCCAGGCGCGGCGGATGACGCCGTCATCGATCCGGTTGGAGACTATACGGTCACCATCGACGACGCCGAGAGCGTTCACTCGCTCACCCTGAGCGCTTCCGGCGCAACGGTTGTGGCAGACGGTGCGCTGACGATCGGCTCTACGCTCGCCGTGACGGCCGGCTCCATTCGGCTCGACCAGGCGGGTCGCATCAACGGCGGAACACTAAGCGCCAGCGGCGGAGACTTCATCTGGCACGGCGGAACGATCAGCAACGCGATTTACGACGGACCCCTCGAACTAACCACCTTCAGCGCCTACTTGCTCGACGGCGGCGGCTTTACCGTGGGAGGCGCTGACGGAGAGGGCCCTGGAACAATCGACATCACGGGCTCTCGGGCCGCTCTTGACCTGGCTGGGGGCACGACATTGGACAACGTCAGCGTAAACATTGGGAGTGCAGAATTTTCTCCCACCCTATATTTTGGCTCATCGAGTGAAAACAATCAAGACGTCACTCTCGGCGCCCATACCAAAGTCATACAGGTGGCTCGAAAAGCGTCGCTCAGAAGTTTAGGAGCCGCCCTAATAAATGATGGCGTGATATCGGCAGGAGTAGCCGGCGGCAGGTTTAGTTTTGTGTATCTGCCCCTCGAAAATAATGGATCTATAATATGCAGCAACCATGATCTGATGACCTTCGACTATCCACCACAGTGCAACCATGGACTCATCGAATCTGACAGTTCCGCGACGATTCTGATCTCAGACTCGACGATAGACGGCGGGAGTAGTGGAACCATCGCTGCAGATGGAGGACTCATCAGGCTTGTCGACGAGCGGATCGAGGGCGGGACGCTGACGTCCGCCGGATCGGGGCGAATCCGCATCGCAAGCGTCTACAGAACGAAAAACTTCCTCGATGGAACGGCCTCGGCGGTCAAGAGCAGCGCCCGGCTGATCGTTGACAATGGGGCGGCGCTGACGATCGAGGGCGTGATCGTCAATAGCGGCACAGTGACGGTGAACGGAACGACCGCGGCGACTAGCCTGACCGTGGGGGCTGCGGGGGTGACACTGAGCGGTGGCGGGACGATTGTGATCAGCCGGTTCGCCGGCAACAGGATCGACGGGGGGACGACCGCCAGCGCCCTGACCAATGTGGACGACAAGATCAGCGGCGCGGGGGTAATCGGCGACGCGAACCTCACCCTGATCAACGGCGCGGGCGGCATCATCAACGGAAACCTCGGTGCGGGCCTCACCATCGACACCGGCGCGAACACGATCCAGAACGCGGGCAAGATCGCCGCCGGGGCGGCGGGTGGCGCGACGGTCAAGAGCGCCGTGCACAACACAGGCCTCCTTTGGGCCGGGCTCGCCGACTTCACCGTGGATGGGGCCGTGACCGGGAGCGGGACCGCGTGGGTCAACGCGGCCAGGCTCGATTTCCGCTCGACGTTCGGCGAGAACGTCGCCTTCGGGGCCAATCTCGCCGCGATCGCCGTGCTCGAACTGGCGGACTCGCAGGGCTACGGCGGCACGCTCACCGGCTTCTCGAAAACCGGTGGGAGCGCGCTCGACCTGGACGACATCGCCTTCAACGGCTCGACGACGGCCACCTACGCCGGGACCACCGCCTCGGGCGTCCTCACGGTCTCGGACGGCGCGCACGCGGCGAACATCCATCTGATGGGCAACTACACCAAGTCCGCTTTCATCGTCTCCAGCGACGGTCATGGCGGGACGAGCGTGTCCGATCCGGCGGCGGCCGGCTCCGCCCTGCGGTTCGTCACCGCCGCCGCCGGATTCAGGGTCCGGCCGGCCGGAGCGACGGTTTCACTTGCGCACGCCGCGGACGCGCGCGCTTCGATCCTGGCCAAGCCTGGAGCGACAATGGCGTGACGCCATGGAGCGGGTCAGAGCCCCCCTACCGCCGGCGCACCTTCTTCAGGATCGCGGAGAAGTTCAGCAGGGGGCGGCCGGCGGTGGAGACCACGCCTCGGATGAAGACCATGGAGGCGCCGGCGCGCAGCACCTCGCCGGTGGCTTCGATCACCTCGCCCACGCGGGCGGTGTCGAGGAATTCGCCGTTCAGCGAGGCGGTCACCGAGCCCTGGTCGCCGATCGCGTCGCCGCCGATGGCGAACAGGGCATAGTCGGCGAAGGTCATCAGGCAGCCACCGTGCATGAAGCCGCCGCCGTTCATGTGCTTGGCCTCGGCGCGAAAGGCGCACACCATCCGGCCGCTCTCGTCGAGGCGGCTGTAGAACGGGCCGGAGAGGAGCTCGTAGGGGTCAGAGCTCCAGATCTTCCAGCCGGCCCATTCGCCTTCGTTGATCTCGATCGGCGTCCAGGGGGCCGAAGCGTCGCCGCCGTCCATGGTGGTCTGGTCTCCTGCTGTTTGCCGGGCGCGATATAGGACTTTAGGGTCGGCGGCCACTTCCGCCCCCAAGGAACCCCTCGCCATGGCCCTCGACGCCGACACCCGCGAACAGCTGATCGACGCGGTGCGCCGCTTCGTCGCCGAGCGGTTGCGCCCGCTGGAGGCCAAGGTGGCGGAGGACGACGCGGTGCCGGCGGAGATCCTGGCAGAGATGCGTTCGCTGGGGCTCTACGGCCTCTCGATCCCGGAGGAGTACGGCGGCCTCGCCCTTTCGATGGAGGACGAGTGCCTGGTGGTCATGGAGCTGGGCCACACCAGCCCGGCGTTCCGCTCCGCCGTGGGCACCAATGTCGGCATCGGCTCGCAGGGGTTGGTGATGTTCGGCACGTCCGAGCAGAAGGCCCGCTGGCTGCCCGGCATCGCGTCGGGCGAGACGGTCACCTCCTTCGCCCTGACCGAGCCGGAGGCCGGCTCCGACAGCGCCTCGGTCCAGACGAGGGCCGTGCGCGACGGCGACGCCTATGTGCTCAACGGAACCAAGCGCTACATCACCAACGCCGACATGGCCGGCCTGTTCACGGTGATGGCGCGCAGCGATCCGGAGAAAAAGGGGGCCGGCGGCGTCTCGGCTTTCCTGGTGCCCGCCGGCTCGCCGGGCCTCTCCGTCGGCAAGCCGGAAAAGAAGATGGGCCAGCATGGGGCCCACATCAGCGACGTGGTCTTCGAGGACGTGCGGGTGCCGGCCGAAAACCGCCTTGGGGCGGAGGGGGAGGGGTTCAAGCTGGCCATGACCGTGCTCGATCGCGGGCGGCTGCACATCGCCTCCGAATGCATCGGCGTCGCCGAGCGGCTGATCAAGGACAGCGTCGCCTATGCCGCCGAGCGGCGCCAGTTCGGGGCCCCGATCGCCAGCTTCCAGCTGATCCAGGCGATGATCGCCGATTCCAAGACCGAGTGCCTGGCCGCGCGGGCCCTGACCCTGGAGAGCGCGCGCAAGCGCGACCGGGGCGAAAACGTGACGCTGGAGGCGGCGGCGGCCAAGTATTTCGCCTCGGAGATGGTCGGGCGGGTGGCCGACCGGGCGGTGCAGATCTTCGGCGGCGCCGGCTATACCGCCGACCACGGCATCGAGCGGCTCTATCGCGATGTGCGCATCTTCCGCATCTACGAAGGCACCAGCCAGATCCAGCAGATCGTCATCGCCCGCGAGACCATGAAGCGGGGCGGGTGACGCTGGGGCTGGACGGCCTGCTCCTGCTGCTGGGCCTGGCGGCCGGGGGCGCGACCCTGGCCGGCGGCGCCCTGGCCCTGCGCTTCGCCGGGCGCATCCATCTGATCCTGGGTTTCAGCGCCGGGGCGGTGATCGGCGTGGCCCTGCTCGACCTGCTGCCCGAAGCCCTGGGCCTCGCGCCCGAGGCGCACGGCGCCTTCGCCATCTGCGCGGCCGTCGCGGTCGGCTTCCTCGCCTATCTGGCGGTCGATCGCGCCCTGCTGATCGGGGCCGGCGAGCGCTCCAGCCATCGCGGCCACCTCGGGGCCGGCAGCCTCACCCTGCACAGCCTGATGGACGGCCTGGCCATCGGCCTGGGCTTCCAGGTCTCGGCTGGGGTGGGGGCGGTGCTGGCCATCGCCGTGCTGGCGCACGATTTTTCGGACGGCATCAACACCGTCAACGTCAGCCTGTCGGCCTCGGGACGGCCGCGGGTGGCGCGCCGCTGGCTGCTGGCCGACGCCGCCGCGCCCCTGGTGGGCATCCTCGCCAGCCGCCTGATCGCCGTGCCGCGCCCGGCCCTGGCCCTGGCCCTGGCCGCCTTCACCGGTTTCTTCCTCTATATCGGGGCGAGCGAACTGCTGCCCGACAGCCACCACCGCCATCCCCGCGCCTGGACCACCGTCGCCACCGTGCTGGGCGTCGGCTTCATCTGGGCGGTCATCGCCCTCGCCCGCCGCGCCGGCTCGCTGTAGGGTGACGGCGCCAGACACATCGGGAGCCGGCTCATGATCCTCTATGGCGCGTCGCTGTCGCCGTTCGTGCGCAAGACCATGGCCTATATCGCCGAGAAGGGCCTGACCGTGGAGCATAAGCCGGTGGGGCTGGGCTCGGAAGATCCGGCGTTCCTCGCCGCCAGCCCGTTCCGCAAGATCCCGGGGTTCGAGGACGGGGATTTCCGGATCTCCGATTCCACCGCCATCATCACCTATCTGGAGACCAAGCACCCCGCGCCGCCGATGTTCCCGGCTTCGCCCGCCGGCCGCGCGCGCGTGGTCTGGTACGAGGAGTTCGCCGACACGATCCTGATCGGCTGCATGGGGAAGATGTTTTTCAACCGCCTCGTCTCGCCGATGTTCCTGGGCAAGCCCGGCGACCTGGCCCTCGCCGACAAGGCCGAGACGGAGGAGCTGCCGCCGCTGCTGGACTATCTGGAGGGCGTGATCCCCGCCTCCGGCCATTTGGTGGAAGACACCCTGACCCTGGCCGACCTCGCCGTGGCCAGCCCGTTCGTCAACATGGCCCACATCGGCGTCACGATCGACGCTGCCCGCCACCCCAAGACCGCGGCCTTCGTCGGGGCCATCCTCGCCCGGCCGAGCTTCGCCGCGACGGTGGCCCAGGAAAAGGCCTTCCTCGCCCGCGCCTGAGCTCGCCCCGCGCGTGAGCCTCGCCGGCGTCCTCGCGGAGATCGCCGCCTGCCGGGCCTGCGCCGGCGAGTTCGCGCACGAGCCGCGCCCGGTGGTGCGCGTCTCGCAGGCCACCCGCCTGCTGATCTGCGGCCAGGCGCCGGGGCGGCGGGTGCACGAGAGCGGCCTGCCGTTCGACGATCCTTCGGGCGACCGCCTGCGCGGCTGGATGGGCGTCGATCGCGCCGTATTCTACGGCCATCCGGCGATCGGGGTGGCGGCCATGGCCTTCTGCTATCCGGGCACGGTGAAGGGCGGCGGCGACATCGGCCCGCCGGCGCGCTGCGCGGCGCTGTGGCGCAGGCCCCTGTTGGCCGCCCTGCCCAACGTCCAGCTCACCCTTCTGCTCGGCCGCCCGGCGCAGATGTGGGCGCTGGGGGCGGAGGACCGGGGCTCGATGGACGCCAACGTCCGCGCCTGGCGCGCGTTTCTGCCCGGCCGCCTCGTGCTGCCGCACCCGTCCTGGCGCAACACCGCCTGGCTGGCGCGCAACCCGTGGTTCGAAGCCGAGGTGACCCCGTGGCTGCGGGCGCGCGTCGCCGCCCTGCTGGCCGCGTGACGCGGGCCCTCGCGCTTCTGCTGGCGCTGCTGGCCTGCGCCTGCGCGCCGACCCTGCAGAGCGCCGGGCGACCCGAGCTCGGCTTTTCGGGCCCGCGGCTGGAGGACCACGCCCTTGTCAGCTTCGACGGCGCGCGCCTGGGTCTGACTCGGTGGGACGCCGCCGGCGGGCCGCCGCGGGCGGTGGTGATCGGCGTCCACGGCATGAACGACTACGCCAACGCCTTCCACCTGGCCGCCGGCCGCTGGGCCGCCGCCGGGGTCACCACCCTGGCCTACGACCAGCGCGGCTTCGGCCGCTCGCCGGGCCGCGGGATCTGGGCCCCGGACGCCCTGAGAACCGAGGATCTGCGCACCCTGGTGGCCCTGGCCCGCGGCCGCTGGCCCGGGGCCCTGATCGTGGTCGCCGGCGAGAGCCTGGGCGGGGCGGTGGCCATCGAGGCCTTCGCCTCCGACCGGCCACCGGCCGCCGATCGCCTGGTCCTGCTCGCTCCGGCCGTGTGGGGCTGGGCGCACCAGCCCCTGGCCTACCGGACCGCCCTGTGGGCCGCCGCGCGTCTCGCCCCCGGCTGGGTGGTGACGCCGCCCTCCTGGCTGACCAGCCGGGTCTCTCCCAGCGACAATCGCGACGAACTGATCGCCATGGGGGCCGACCCCCTGATGACCTGGGGCGCGCGCGCCGACGCTCTCGAAGGCCTGGTGGACACCATGCAGCGCGCCTGGCGCGATACCGGCGCCATCGCCGCCCCGACCCTGATGCTGCACGGCGCGCACGACGAGATCATCCCGGATCGGCCGACCCTGGAGGCCGCCGCGCGCCTGCGTCCGGGCGCCCGCACCGCCTGCTACGCCGCCGGTTGGCACCTCCTGCTGCGCGACCGCCAGGCGCCGGCGGTGTGGGACGACATACTGGCGTTCATCGCCGATCCGGCCGCGCCTCTGCCCTCCGGCGCCCCGCCGCTCGCGGTCGCCACGCCCGGGGCCAAGGGTTGTGACCGCCCCGTCGCCAGCGTAGAGGGGCGCGCCTTGACGCCCCGCCCCCGCGAGACCCCATGAGTCTGTTCGCCTCTCCGGCCTTCGAAGATCACGAATCCGTCCACGCCTTCTTCGATCCGGTCTCCGGACTGAAAGCGATCATCGCCATCCACTCCACCGCCCGGGGCCCGGCGGCCGGCGGCTGCCGCATGTGGGCCTATCCCGACGAGCAGGCGGCGATCGACGACGCCCTGCGTCTCTCCCGCGCCATGTCGTACAAGAACGCCGTCGCCGACATCGACCTGGGCGGCGGCAAGGCGGTGATCATCGGCGATTCGCGCACCGCCAAGACGCCGGCCCTGTTCGAGGCCTTCGGACGGGCGGTGCAGTCCCTGGGCGGCCGCTACTGGTCGGCCGAGGATGTCGGCGTCTCGCCCGCCGATCTGGAGCACGCGCACCGGGCCACCGGCTATGTGGCCGGGCTCGAGGGCCGGCCGGCCTCGTCGGGCGATCCCAGCCCAGTCACGGCCGAGGGCGTCAGGCGCGGCATCGAGCTCTGCGTCCGGCGCGCCTATGGCCGGAGCCTCGACGGGGTGTCGGTGGCCATCCAGGGCGTCGGCCATGTCGGGGCCTATCTGGCCGACAAGCTCGCCGCCGCCGGGGCGCGCCTGACCATAACCGATGTCGACGAGGCGGCGCTGGCCGCCGTCGCCGCGCGGACGGGGGCCAGGATCGTGGCGCCGTCCGCCATCTTCGAGGTCGACGCCCAGGTGTTCGCGCCGTGCGCCATGGGCGGGGCGATCACCCGCGCCTCGATCCCGCGGCTGACCGGCAAGGTGGTGGCCGGCGGGGCCAACAATCAGCTGGCCGACCCGGACTGCGGCCGCATGCTGCACGATCGCGGCATTCTCTACGCGCCGGATTTCGTGATCAACGGCGGCGGCATCATCAACATCGCCGGCGAAATCCGCGCCCTCGAAAGCGGCCAGGCGTTCGATCCGGCCTGGGTCGAAACCAAGGTCGTCCGGATGATCGAGACCCTGGAGGACGTCCTCGCCCGCGCCGACCGCGAAGGGCGCCTGCCGCACGAAGTCGCCGTCGACACCGCCAAGGCCCGCATCGCCGGGGCGCGCTGACCGTCAGGCCAGGAAGCCGGCCTCGGCGAAGTCCAGCATGCGGGCAAGCAGGGCCTCCACGTCGCTCTCGCGCGTCAGGCCCTCGGAGAGCACGTCCAGGCGGTCGAACTCGGCGAAGCGGTTGTTGTGGATCATGCCCAGGGTGAAGTGCAGCCGCCAGTAGACGTCCTCGCGCGCAAGCTGGGGCAGGGCCCCGATCAGGGCGTCGGCGAACCGGCGCAGGTGCGAGACGTCGGTGCGCAGCACCTCGCGCATGGCGTCGGTGCCTTCGCCGCGCGCGCGAATGATGAACTGCACCGAGACCCGCCGCTCGTGCCCGGGCGCCGACCAGCGCAGCGGCGGGGCGAACAGGGACTCCAATATGGCGCGCACCGGCGGCTTACCGCCGTGCCGGTCGGCCGCCGCGTGCAGCATCCGCGCCCGCTCGCGGTTGAGCTCGGCCGTCCGCCGCCGGAAGATCTCGAACAGAAGGGCGTCCTTGGAGCCGAAATGATAGTTGACGCTGGCTAGGTTGACGCCGGCCGCCGCGGTGATGTCGCGCACCGAGACATGGCCGAACCCGTTCAGCGCGAACAGCCGCTCCGCCGCCGCCAGCACCGCGGCCTTGGTCGCCGCCTCGCGCTCGAGGTCGGCCACCGGAACCTCGGACGGGAGCAGCGCTTCGGCCATCGGGCTTTCAAGGCAGGCGTATGACGGCCCCGACCTTAGTCCGTGGGCGGACGCGCACAAGGGCGATCCTTCTGGACCGCCGGGGCTGAGTTGGCGTATCGCCGAAGGCGACATGATGCGGACGCGCCAAGGGATCCTGTTCATCGCTTTGCTCTGGGCGGGGGCGGCGGCGCCCGTCGTCGCCGGCTCGCGCGGGCTGGTCGCCCCTGGGCAGTCGGCCTATGTCGCCGCGGTCGAGGTGGTGCAGGGCGACGCCCGGGCGCCGGCGGGTTTCGCCGACGGCCTGCGCACCGCCGTGACCGCGGAGGCCGCGCTCTACGGCGCCGTCGGTCAGGCCGTGGTTCTGAGGATCACGATCGACAAGGTGCACCTGAAGAACGCCGTGGCGTCGATGATCATCGGCGACGACAACCAGGCGGCGGGCCACGTCGACGCCGTCGACCAGGCCACCGGCCAGCCGCTGGGGTCGTTCAAGGTGAAGGTGAACGCCGAGCGCCACCGCGAGGCCTCGATCGCCATGGCGATCGTCGGCGCGGTGGACCCGACCGGCTATGTCGACGTGGCGAGCATGGTGGCCGGCGCGGGCTCGGCCGCGTTCGACCACTCGGGGACCGAGGCCGCCATGGGCCTCAACTTCGCCGCCGCCACCCTTCGCCAGACGTTCGGCGACGCGGCGGCCAAGGCCGCGCACGCCAAACGTCCCTAGAGCCCCGTTTCGACGGATCCAAACGGGGCTCTAGATCTTTGTTTTGTCGCGTGTTTCGGTCCGATAACCAGTTCCCAATTATCGGAACACGCTCTAGCGCGAGCCGGCACTCAGGCGGTGAGCGCTCCGGCCCCGCGCCGCCGGGTCCGCAACGCCGCGCCCAGGGCCCCGAAGCCCACCAGCATCAGCGCCCAGGACGCCGGCTCCGGCGCCGGGGTGACCGGCGTGTAGGGCCCGGCGGCATCTATCCCGAGGCTGTCGTTGGTCGAGCTCAGGGTGATGGTCGTGATCCCCGAACCATAGATGCTGAAGCCCGGAAGCGTCCCGGGCGCGTAGGCCGAGGTCGAGCTGTAGCTGACGCTGCCCAGCAGGCCGCTGGTTCCATAGGCGGTCATGGTGGCGGTGTAGTCGCCGTAGGCGTTCGACTCGACGAAGATGTCGGCCAGGCTGGAGATCGGGGTGTCGAAATAGAGCACCATCTGGCCGGGGCCGCTGGTCAGCAGAACCGGGGTTCCCGTGACGAACTGGCCCGCGATGGTGCTGCCCTGGTCGCCGCGGTAGAAATCGGAAGGCCCGACAAGTTCGAAGTGCACGCCATCGGCGGTGAAGCCGCTCAGCGGCGTCGTCGGGGTGCTTCCCTCCGGACCGAACTGAGAGAAATCGATGGTGTCCGCGAACGCCGGCGTGGCCAGAGCCGCGAGCGCCGTCAAACCCGCCGCGCAGGCGGCAGTCAATACTGTCTTCATGATCCTTAGAACCCCTTGACCCAGCGGCCAAACCCAACGCTCGGCCCGCTCAACCCACGGGGATCATGCCGCCCGGCGGGCGGCGCGAACAGATGCGTCGCCATGCGAATGGTTGCAAGTTGGTGCGAGGGGGGGCTCAGGCCGCGTCGGCCGCCGCCGCTGTCCGGATCCGCGTGAGGGGCGGGGTCAGCGCTCCGGCGGCGGCCACGACGATCCCGGCGCAGGCGAGCAGCAGGGTTTGCCGCACGCCCAGGCTCTGGCCCAGCCAGCCACCGGCCACCGCCCCGGCGACGCCCATCGCCCCTTGCGCCACGGCGAACACCCCGCCGACCCGTCCCATGAGTCCCGGTGGGACCAGGCTCTGGCGCAGAGTCCGGCCGGCGATCTCCGCCACCGTGCCCAGGGAATCGCCGATCAACTGGGCGACCATCAGCATCGCCATGCCGGTCCAGGCGCTGCCGCCCGCCAGCGGAATGAAGAGGGCTCCGGCCGCGCCGGCGATCCCCGTGCCCGCATAGACCCAGCCCAGGCCGAAGCGCCGGATCAGCCGGCCCGCGAGCGTCGCCCCGGCCAGGGCGGCCACGCCGCCCACCGCCACGGTGGCCCCCAGCATGCCCGCGGTGAGATGCAGGGTGCGCAGGGCGAACACGATGTACAGGGCCGAGAAGAAGGCGCCGAACAGCGACGAGGCGGTGGTGATCGCCAGCAGGGCGCGCACCGCCGGGTCGCCCAGGGCGGCGCCGAGGCCGGTGCGAAAATCCCGGGCGATCGCGGCGGCGCGGTCGGCTCCGCCGGGTCCGTGCGGCGCAGGCGTCGGCTCGGGCGCGCGGATAGTCGCCAGGGCGGCGGCGGAAAACAAATAGCTGCCCGCGTTCACCGCGATGGCGACCGGGGCGGTCAGGAACTGGAACAGGACGCCATAGAGGGCCGGCCCGCCGATTTCCGCCACCGCGTCGGTGGTGGCGAGCCTGGCGTTGCCGTCGACCAGCTGCGCCGGCGCGATCAGGGTGGGCAGATAGGCATGGTCGGCGATGTCGAAGAGGACGCTGAGCGCGCCGACCAGCGCCGCCACGCCATAGATCTGGTCCAGGCTGAGCGCCCGGGTCCACGCGGCGAGGGGGATGGTCGCCAGGGCCAGGGCGCGGCCGACGTCGGCGCCGATCATGATCGGCCGCCGCCGCCCCCGGTCGACGAAGCCGCCGCCCGCCAGTCCGATCACGATGCCCGGGCCGCGCGAGAGGGCGGCCAGGATGCCGACCTGCGCCGGCGTCGCGCCCAGGCTCATCACCGCGGCGAACGGCAGGCCCTCGCGCGTGATGCGCGCGCCCAGCGACGAGACCGCCTGCGCCGCCCACAGCTTCAGGAAATCCCGATGCCGCCAGAGATCGTCCGCGCCGCTCACCCGTGCCCCCCTCGGCGATGGGGTGACGTCATGGCCGGGTTTTCGCTTGTTGGCGATCGCATCCTGCGCTCTGAGATCAAGGGTGTGCTCGCCTCGCCTCCTGCTCGCCGCCGCCGTGGTCCTGACGATGGCCGGCGCCGCTGCGGACGCCGCGCCCACCTGCCGCGACCAGAACGGCGGGACGATCCGCTGCGGCACGCGAGGCGCCATGCCGGTGGGCTGGTCGCCCCCGCCCAGGAGCGCCGCCGCCGACCTCGCGCCAGCAGCTCTGAGCGCCCGGGAGGGCTGGGCCCTGGCCGCGCTCGTCGGGGCCGTGTTCGCCCTGATCGCCCTGATGCCCCGCTTCGACGGCTGGAGCCCCGGCGACTGGGACCGTCAGGAAGGCGACGACGACCGCCCGTGACCCTCTGTCCGTCTAGCGGACGAGCTCTCTCATCGCGCCGTCGAGGCCTTGAATCGTCAAGGGAAACATCCGATCGGCGATGAGCTGGCGCATGACGCCGATCGAAGGGGTGTGGTCCCAGTGCCGCGCCGGCGTCGGATTGAGCCAGGCGACGCTCTCCCAGGTCTTGGCCACCCTATCCATCCACACCGCCCCCGGCTCCTCGTTCCAGTGCTCCACCGAGCCGCCCGGATAGGTGATCTCGTAGGGGCTCATGGTCGCGTCGCCGACGAAGATCACCTTGTAGTCGCGGCCATATTTGTTGAGCAGGTCCCAGGTGTCGATCTTCTCGGCGTGCCGGCGGCGGTTGTCCTTCCACACTCCTTCATAAAGGCAGTTGTGGAAGTAGAAGAACTCCATGGTCTTGAATTCGGTGCGCGCGGCGCTGAACAGTTCCTCGCACACGCGGATGTGGCTGTCCATCGAGCCGCCGATGTCGAAGAAGATCAGCACCTTGATGGTGTTGCGCCGCTCCGGCTGCATGATCAGGTCGAGATAACCCTTGTTGGCCGTCTCCTTGATCGTGCCCTTCATGTCCAGCTCGTCCGGCGCTCCCTGGCGGGCGAACTTGCGCAGCCGGCGCAGGGCGATCTTGATGTTGCGGGTGCCGAGCTCGACCGTGTCGTCAAGGTTCTTGTACTCCCGCTTGTCCCACACCTTGATCGCCCGGCCGTGGCGGCCCTTGTCCTGGCCGATGCGGATGCCTTCGGGATGATAGCCGTTGGCCCCGATGGGGAAGTTTCGGCCGGCGCCGCGGGTGTTCTGGTCGCCGCCGTCCTCGCCCTCGCCCTGACCCTTGGCGTTCTTCATCTGCTCCTGGAGCATCTCCATCAGCTTGTCGAAGCCGCCCATGGCCTCGATCTGCTTCTTCTCCTCCTCGGTGAGGAAGCTCTCGGTCAGGCGCTTGAGCCATTCGGCGGGAATGTCGGCGGCCTTTTCCAGCGAGATCAGTTCGAGGCCCTTGAACACATGGCCGAACACCACGTCGAAGCGGTCCAGATGCTTCTCGTCCTTCACCAGGATCGCGCGCGACAGATAGTAGAAATCCTCCACCCGCCGGTCGATCACCGACTTGTCCATGCCCTCCATGAGCATCAGATATTCCTTGAGGGTCACCGGCACCTTGGCCGAGCGAAGCTCGGTGAAGAACTGCATGAACATGGCGCGTCGCTCGCTCTCGGCTGGTGGCCGCAGGATGGGGGCGGGGAGGGGTTCTGTCCAGGGCCGGAGCGCTCAGGACCCGCGCCGAAGGATGAACTCGTCGTCCAGCACCCGGCCGACGCGGAACTGGTATTCCCCGACCCGCGCGAAGCCGTGCCGCGCATAGAACCGCTGGGCGCGCGGATTACCCGACCAGACCCCGATCCACAGCATGCGGGGCCCCGCCGCCTCCAGCCAGGCCAGGGCCTCGGCCATCAGCCGCGCGCCCGTGCCGTCGCCGTGCCAGGGCCGGAGCACATATAGACGCTTCAGTTCGCCGCAGGCGGCCGTCACTTCCGGATGTGGCAGGGCGCACGGCCCGACCGCGGCGTAGCCCACGACCTCGCCGTCCGCCTCCGCCAGCCAGGCGGCCATGGCCGGATCGGCCAGTTCCCGCGCCAGCTTCTCGCGTCCGTGGGTCCCGACCAGAAAGGCGGCGGTGTCTTCCGGCGGATATAGATGGCCGAAGCTCTCGGTGAAGGTCGCGGCGCCGATGGCGCTCAAGGCGTCGGCGTCGGCGACCGCGGCGCGGCGAATCGTTGTCATGGTCTAAACTGGGCAAATCCAGGCTAAGGACCGGTCATGGCCGTCGCCCTCTACACCCATCCCGCCATGCTGAACCACACGCCGGTGCCCGGTCATCCGGAGCGGCCCGAGCGGCTGCGCGCCGTGCTGGAGGCGCTGGAGGGCGAGGCTGGGCTCGATCTCGAGAGATTCGACGCCCCGCTCGTGGCCGGGGCCGATCTCGCCCGGGTGCATCCGGACGCCTTCGTGCGCCACATAGAGGCCAGCGCCCCGCGCCAGGGGGTGATCCGCGTCGATCCCGACACCCACATGTCGCCCGGCAGCCTGGAGGCGGCGCACCGGGCCGCCGGGGCCGTGGCGGCGGCGGTGAAGGCCGTCGCCGGCGGCGAGGCGGGGCGGGCCTTCTGCGCCGTGCGTCCGCCGGGCCACCACGCCGAGCCGGCCCGGGCGATGGGCTTCTGCCTGTTCTCGAACGTCGCGGTCGGCGTGCGCGCCGCCCAGGCGGCCGGTCTGGCGCGCGTCGCGGTGGCCGATTTCGACGTCCATCACGGCAACGGCACCCAGGCGGTGTTCGAGAGCGACGCCAGCGTGCTGTTCGCCTCGGTCCACCAGAGCCCGCTCTATCCCGGCACCGGCGATCCCTCCGAGACCGGCGTCGGCAACATCGTCAACGCCACCGTGCCGCCCGGCGCGACGCGCGAGGTCTGGCGGGCGGCCTTCCTCCGCCTGATGCTGAGTCTCGACGCCTTCGCTCCCGATCTGGTGATGATTTCGGCCGGCTTCGACGCCCACGCCCGCGATCCCCTGGCCGAGCAGGCGCTCGAGGCGGAGGACTACGCCTGGGCGACCCGGGCCCTGGTCGATGTCGCCAACCGGCATTGCGGCGGCAGGATCGTCTCCTCGCTCGAAGGCGGCTACGATCTGGAGGGGCTGGGCCGTTCGGCTGCGGCGCACGTCCGGGCCCTCGCCGAACCGTGAGCGTCGGCATGTCGGGGGCGGTCATTCTGGCCAGGCACGGCAAGCCGGCCCTGTCGCGCAAGGTGCGACTCTCGGCGCGGGAATACCGCGACTGGTGGGCGCGCTACGAGATCGGCGGCCTGCAGGCCGACCAGGCCGTGCCCCCGGCGCTGCGGGCGCTGGCCCGCGGGGCCGGATCCATCTTCGCGTCCACCCGGCCGCGCTCGGTGGAGACCGCCCTGGCGGTGGGTGAGGGGCGGGAGTTCGCGCGCGAGGCCCTGCTGGTCGAAGCGCCCCTGCCGCCTCCGGCGCTGCCCGGCTGGATCCGCCTCTCGCCGATCCTGTGGGGCTTCATCGCCCGCGTCGGCTGGTGGTTCTTCGACCATCACCCGGGCGAGGAATCGCGCCGGGAGGCCGAGGCGCGGGCCGAGGCGGCCGCTTCGCTGCTGATCGAGCGCGCCTCGGCCGGGGCCGACGTGCTGGTGCTGGCGCACGGCTTCTTCAACACCATGGTCGGCCGCGCCCTGGCCCGCCGCGGCTGGCGCTGCACCCTCGACGAGGGCTATCGCTACTGGTCCGCCCGCCGCTTCGAGGCCCCGGCGGCGGGGGCGTTGCCCGGCCCCGGCCCGCTCGGCTAAGGGAGGCGCCATGACCGACGCCGAAGATATCTCCCAGCTCTCGTTCGAGGCCGCCCTGGCCGAGCTCGAGCGCATCGTCGCCGAACTGGAATCCGGCAAGGCGGAGCTGGAGCGCTCGATCCAGGTCTATGAGCGTGGGGCCCTGCTGAAGGCCCACTGCGAGGCGAGGCTCAAGGCGGCTCAGCTGCGGGTGGAGAAGATCGTCGTCGGCCCGGCCGGCGCGGCCGGCCTCGAGCCGGCGAGCTTTACGTGAGCGAGACCGCGCCGGGCCTTAGTCGCCGCGTCGCCGAAGCCGCCGATCTGGTGACGGTGGCGCTCGATGAGCTCCTGCCCAGGGCGGACGGTCCCGAGGCGCGCCTCACCGAGGCCATGCGCTATGCGGCCCTGGGCCCCGGCAAGCGCCTGCGGCCGTTCTTCGCCCTGGAGACCGGTCGCCTGTTCGACCTGCCGGAGCGATCGGTGCTGCGCGCCGCCTGCGCCCTGGAATGCGTCCACGCCTACAGCCTCGTGCACGACGACTTGCCGTGCATGGACGACGACGATCTGCGGCGAGGCCGGCCCACCGTCCACAAGGCCTATGACGAGGCGACCGCCGTGCTCGCCGGCGACGGCCTCCTCACCGTGGCGTTCGAAATCCTGGCCCATGGCGACACCCATGAGGACGGCGATGTGCGTTGCGAACTGGTGCGCCGGCTGGCCGTCGCCAGCGGGGCCCGGGGCATGGCCGGCGGCCAGATGATCGACCTGCTGGGCGTGCGCGACGATCTGGGCGCCGTGGCGCGGATGCAGCGCATGAAGACCGGGGCGCTGATCGTCTGCGCCTTCGAACTGCCGCTGGCGATGGCCAAGGCGACCCACGCCGAGCGTTCGGCCCTGATGGCCTTCGGTCGAGACATCGGCCTGGCCTATCAGATCGTCGACGACGTGCTCGACGCCGAAGGCGACGCGGAGGCCCTGGGCAAGGCCGCCGGGGGCAAGGACGCGGCGCGGGGCAAGGCCAACTATGTCACCCTGCTGGGTGTCGAGGCGGCGAAGGAGCGGATCACCCTGCTCAGCCGCCAGACCAAGGCCCACCTCGATCCGTTCGGCGAGCGGGGCCGATTCCTCTCGGCGGCGGTGGATTTCGTGCTAGACCGGAACTCTTGACGAGTCTCCAAAGACTCCCTTGAGGGGCGGAGGCGGGGCGTGGCACTTCGGACCGTATGAGAATGGCATTTCCCACTCCGCTGCTGGACACCATCGACGTTCCCGCCGACACGCGCGGCCTCGACATGGCCCAGCTTCGTCAGCTGGCGGACGAACTCCGCTCCGAGACCATCGACGCGGTGTCCAAGACCGGCGGCCATCTCGGCGCGGGTCTGGGGGTGGTCGAGCTGACCGTCGCCCTGCACCATGTGTTCGAGACCCCGCGCGAGATCGTGATCTGGGACGTCGGCCACCAGGCCTATCCGCACAAGATTCTGACCGGCCGGCGCGACCGCATCCGCACCCTGCGCCAGGGCGGCGGCCTTTCGGGGTTCACCAAGCGCTCCGAGAGCCCCTACGATCCGTTCGGGGCCGCGCACGCCGCCACCTCCATCTCCGCCGCCCTCGGCTTCGCCGTGGCCAGAGACATGCGCGGGGCCGACAATTCGGTAATCGCGGTGATCGGCGACGGCTCGATGAGCGCGGGCATGGCCTATGAGGCGATGAACAACACCGCCGAGACGACCAAGCGGCTGATCGTGATCCTCAACGACAACGACATGTCGATCGCCCCGCCGGTGGGCGGCATGAGCGCCTACCTCGCCGGCCTGGTCTCCGGCGGTGCCTACCAGTGGGTGCGCAAGCTGGGCAAGGAGGTGGCGAGCCATTTTCCCAGGCCGTTCAAGGACATGGCGCGCAAGGCAGAGGAATATGCGCGCGGCATGGCGACCGGCGGCACCTTCTTCGAGGAGCTCGGTTTCTACTATGTCGGCCCGATCGACGGCCACAACCTCGACCACCTGATCCCGGTGCTGAGGAACGTCCGCCAGATCGACGACAAGCCGGTGCTGGTCCACGTCGTCACCCAGAAGGGCAAGGGCTACGGCCCGGCCGAGAGCGCGGCCGACAAGCTGCACGCGGTGGCCAAGTTCGACGTCGTCACGGGCCAGCAGGCCAAGCCCGCCGCCTCCAACGCGCCGTCCTATACCAAGGTGTTCGCCGCCGAGCTGATCAAGCGGGCGGAGCTCGACGACAAGGTGGTCGCGATCACCGCCGCCATGCCCTCGGGAACGGGCCTCGACGCCTTCGCCAAACGCTTTCCCAAGCGCACCTTCGATGTCGGCATCGCCGAGCAGCATGCCGTCACCTTCGCCGCCGGCCTCGCCGCCGACGGCATGAAGCCGTTCGCGGCCATCTATTCCACCTTCCTGCAGCGCGGTTACGACCAGGTGGTGCACGACGTGGCCATCCAGAGCCTGCCGGTGCGCTTTGCCATCGACCGCGCCGGCCTGGTGGGCGCCGACGGGGCCACCCACGCCGGCAGCTTCGACATCGGCTATCTGGGCCAGCTGCCGGGTTTCGTCATCATGGGGGCCGCCGATGAGGCCGAGCTGGCGCACATGATCGCCACCGCGACCGCCATCGACGACCGTCCGAGCGCGTTCCGTTTCCCGCGCGGCGACGGCGTGGGCGTGACCATCCCCGAACTCGCCGAACCGCTGGAGATCGGCCGGGGCCGCATCGTGCGCGAGGGAACGGCCGTGGCCATCCTCTCGTTCGGGACGCGCCTAGCCGAGAGCCTGCGCGCCGCAGATCTGCTGGCCGCGCGCGGCTTCTCCACCACCGTAGCCGACGCCCGCTTCGCCAAGCCGCTGGACGTCGACCTGATCCTGCGACTGGCGCGCGAGCACGAGGTGCTGCTGACCGTGGAGGAGGGGGCGCAAGGCGGGTTCGGCGCCTTTGTCCTGCACGCCCTGGCCGAGCACGGGGCCCTGGATCGGGGCCTCAAGGTGCGCACCCTGACCCTGCCCGATACGTTCCAGGATCAAGACAAGCCCGAGGCGATGTACGTCGCCGCTGGGCTCGATGCCGAGTCCATCCTCCGCGCCGCTCTGGCCGCCATGGGCGCGGAGCGCGACGCCAAGGGGCGGCGCGCGTAACGCTCACCGCGCCGGCGATGCTGATCGAGCTGCGGGGTCTCGCCAAGACCTATGGCGGCCGGGCCGTCGCCGGACCCTTGTCGCTCGGCATTCCCGCCGGCCAGTTCGTGGCCCTGCTCGGCGGATCGGGCAGCGGCAAGACCACCACCCTGAAGATGATCAACGGCCTGATCGCCCCCAGCGGGGGCGAGGCGGTCGTCGAGGGTATGGACGGACTGGCCCCGCATCTGCGCCGGCGCCGCATCGGCTACGTGTTCCAGGAGATCGGCCTGTTTCCCCACCTGACGGTGGGCGAGAACATCGCCGTCGGCCCGCGCCTCGCCGGCTGGGACGCCGCCCGGATCGCCGCCCGGGTGACCGAACTTCTGGCCCTGGTGGATCTGCCGCCCGAGGTCGCCCCGCGCTTGCCGGCGGCCCTGTCCGGCGGCCAGAGGCAGAGGGTGGGCGTCGCGCGCGCCCTGGCCGCCGAGCCGAAGATCATGCTGATGGACGAGCCGTTCGGGGCGCTCGACCCGGTCACCCGCGAGAGCCTGGGACGCGACTACCGCGCCCTGCACGATCGGCTCGGCCTGACCACGGTGATGGTCACGCACGACGTGATGGAGGCGCTGCTGCTGGCCGACCGGATCGTCGTCATGGCGGCGGGCAAGGTGCTGGCCGACGGCGCGCCGGGCGACCTCCTGGCCGATCACGCCGACCCCGTCGTGCGCGCCCTGATGGAGACGCCTCGCCGGCAGGCCGCCCGGGTCGAGGCTCTGGCGCGCGGTCCGACCGGTCGCGGGGCCGACCATGGATGAGCGCATCGCCGCCGCCTGGCGCCTGCTGCCCGACTATCTCTCGCAGCATGTGCTGCTCAGCCTGTGCGCTCTCGGGCTCGGCCTGGCCGTCAGCCTGCCGCTGGCCGTGGCCGCCAGCCGCAGCCCCGCGGTGCGCTGGCCCAGCCTGTTCCTCGCCAGCCTGATCCAGACCATCCCCAGCCTGGCGCTGCTGGCCCTGTTCTATCCGCTGCTGCTGGCCGTGTCGGCGCTTAGCCTGACCTGGTTCGGCCATGGCTTTCCGGCGCTCGGCTTCGCCCCCTCGCTGATGGCGCTGTCGCTCTATTCGATGCTGCCGATCCTGCGCAACGCCGTCGCCGGGATCATGGGCGTCGATCCGGCCGCCACCGAGGCGGCGCGCGGCATGGGCATGACCGATCGCCAACGCCTGATGTGGATCGAGCTTCCCTTGGCGGCGCCGGTGATCATGGCCGGCGTGCGCACCGCCGCGGTGTGGACCATCGGCGCCGCGACCCTGGCCACCCCCGTCGGCCAGACCTCCCTCGGCAACTACATCTTCTCCGGCCTGCAGACCGAGAACTGGGTCTATGTATTGTTCGGCTGCGCCGCCTCGGCGGTCCTGGCCCTGGCCGCCGACCAGCTGCTCGGCCTGATCGAATCGGGCCTCGCCTTGCGCCGGCCGTGGCGTCTCTGGGCAGGGGCGATCGGTCTGGTTGTCGGGTCCGTCCTCGCCCTTTCGCCGCTGTTGGCGGGCGCCGGCGGCGGATCGAGCTATCGCGTCGGGGCCAAGAACTTCTCCGAGCAATATATCCTGGCGGAGCTGATGGCCCAGCGCCTCGAGGCCGCCGGAGCGCGGGTCACGCGCAAAGAGGACCTGGGCTCGGCCACCGCCTACCGGGCGCTCGCCGCCGGAGAGATCGATGTCTATGTCGACTATACCGGCACCCTCTGGGCCAATGTGCTGAACCGTTCCGACAATCCCGGACGCGCCGCGGTGCTGGCGGGACTGACGGCCGAGTTGAAGCGCCGCGACGGGGTCAGGGTCCTGGGAGCACTGGGGTTCGAGAACGCCTATGCCCTGGCCATGCGTGCGGACCGGGCCAAGGCGCTGGGCGTCGCCGGGCTGGACGATCTGTCGCGCCATGCGCCGGACCTGGTGCTGGGCTCCGACCTGGAGTTCCTGTCCAGGCCCGAGTGGCGGGCTCTGGAGGCCGCCTACGGCCTCCCGTTCCGCAAGCGGACCTCCTACCAGCCGACCTTCATGTATCGCGCCCTCTCCGACGGCGAGGCCGACGTGATCTCCGCCTTCTCCAGCGACGGCCGGATCGCCGCCGACCATCTGGTGGTGCTCGCCGATCCGCGTCACGCCCTGCCGCCCTACGACGCGGTGATCCTGATCTCGCCGCGCCGGGCGCACGATGCGCGCCTGCTCGCGGCTTTGCGGCCCTTGCTGGGGTCGGTGGGCGTCCAGGCCATGCGGGCCGCGAACTACAGTCTCGATCGCGACACGGACAAGAAGACCGCCGCCCAGGCCGCTCGAACGTTGGCCTCCGACGCCCGGGCGCGACCGTGAGCCGGTGGTCCAGACTCTGGGGCGGGGCCCCGGCCCGCGACGCCCTGGACGCCGCCGCGGTGCTGGAGGCGCTGGACGGCGCCCAGGCCATCTGCGGGCTCGACGGCGCGGTGCTGGCGGCGAACACGTCGTGGCGAACAAGGCTGGGACCGGCGCGTCGGATCGCCGGAGCCTCGGCGTTCGGCGCGTTCAACGCCGCGCGGCGGGACGGACGCGGCGAGGGTGTGGTGCGCGTGGCGGGCGAGGAGCGACACCTTGCCGTGACGGCCATGGCCGAAGACCGTTTCTTGCTGACGGTGTCGATCCCCTCCGAAGGTCCGCGCGCCCCGCCGGGTCCCGAACGCCTGGACGCGTTCGCCGCCGACTTGCCGTTCGGCGCCGCCCTGATCGAGGGCGCCGATCCGTTCGACGGCCTCATCGTCGAGGTCAACGCCGCCCTGGCGGGGGTGGCCGGCAAGGAGGCGACGGTCGGCGCCCGCCTAGCCGACCTTCTGACGCCGGCGTCTCTCGCCGAAGCCCGCGCGCGACTGGCCGAAGGCGGCCGGGGCGCGATCGAGGTTGCGCCGGCGGCGACGCCGGAGCGCGCCGCCCACCTTTATCTGGCCGCCGGGGCGGACCGGAGCGTCTTCTATCTGCAGGACGTGACCGAGCAGGCGCGCCTGCAATCCCAGTTGGACCAGCGCAACAAGATGGAAGCGATCGGGCAGCTGGCCGGCGGAGTGGCGCACGACTTCAATAACCTGCTGACCGCCATTCGCCTGCGCGCCGACGAGCTTCTGCTGCGCCATGCCCTGGGCGACCCATCGTACGACAGCCTGGCGGAGATTCGTCAGACGGTGGAGCGCGCGGCCGAACTGGTCCGCCAGCTGTTGAGCTTCTCGCGCAAGGCCACGGTGCGGCGCGAAAGCCTCGACCTCGGCGAAGCGCTGGACAATTTCGCCGTGCTGTTGCGCCGCCTGGTGCGTGAGGACGTCGTGCTCACGGTCGAGCACGGCCCCGATCTGCCCAGGGTCCGGATGGACCGGTCGGCCCTGGAAAACGCGATCATCAACCTGGTGCTCAACGCGCGCGACGCGCTGCAGGCGAAGGGCGGCGGGGCGATCCGCGTGCGCGCCGCGCGGCTGACGGCCGCGGAAGCGACCGCGCTGGAATGCCCTGCGCGCCCCGGCGGGGACGTGGCCCTGATCGAGGTGGCGGACGACGGCCCCGGGATACCCCTCTCGATCCTGCCCAATATCTTCGAGCCGTTCTTTACCACCAAGGCTGTGGGCGAAGGCACCGGCCTGGGGCTGGCCACGGTCTATGGCATCGTCAAACAGGCCGACGGATGGATCGTGGCGGTGTCGCCGCCGGGGCAGGGGGCGGCCTTCCGCGTCTTCCTGCCCGCTCATATCCCGCCGATCGTTCTGGAAACCCAGGCTCCGGCCGCGCCGGCGCGTCGCGCCGCGCGCGACCTCTCCGGCGCGGGGCGTATCCTGTTCGTCGAGGACGAGGCGGGTGTGCGCGGCGTCGCCGCCCGGTTGTTGCGCGCGCGCGGCTACGAAGTCCTGGAAGCGGCCGACGGCGAGGAGGCGCTCGAACTCGCTCGCGCTCACGCCGGCCGGATCGACCTGATGATCTCCGATGTCATAATGCCGTTCATGGATGGCCCCAGTCTGTTGCGCGCCGCGCGGCCCTATCTCGGCGCGGCCCCGGTGATGTTCATCTCAGGCTATGCCGAAGCCGACTTCTCCAACCTGCTGGAAGGCGAAACGGGCGTGTCGTTCCTGCCCAAGCCGCTCGACATCAAGACCCTGGCCGAGCGCGTGAGGGCGGAGTTACGACCCGCCGAACCCGGATGATCTTGTCATGGCCGAGGAATTTGGCGAGCAAGGCTGGATGACCACCCCCCCGTTCTCACTGGCTGCCAACCCCTTCGTGGTCCTGCCGGTCTCGCCTCGCGCCGACGCGGCGCGCATCGAGCGGGTGTACGCCGACTGCCTGGCCGCCCGCCCGGCGCGGGAGCCGGCGTTGGCCGAGGCCAGGCGACGCCTGCTTGATCCAGGCGATCGCCTCGCGGCCGAGCTCGGCTGGCTGATCGATCTCGAACCCGCCGCCGCCGAGCCCCTGCTGGCCGCCATGGCCGGCTCTGACGCCCAAGCCCTGCGTGAGGTCCTGGCGACGGCGCCGCCGCTGACCAAGGCCAATGTCGCCGCCGACGCCTGCGCCCGGTTGATGGCGAGCGAGTTCGTGCCGCTTCTGGAAGCCGCGCATCTGGCGCTCGACCCCCAGGCGCTGACGGGCCTCGTCAACGACGCACGGGCCGCGGGCGGCTTTCCGCTCGTCGACGTGGCCGGTGTGACCGCCGCTCTGTCGGAGCTACGCCAGCGCCATGCGCGCGCGGCCGTGGCGGCGATGGAAGCCGCCGGGGAGGCGCCGCCAGTCGCCGCGGGCACCGAGCCCGGCCTGATGACGCCGACGCGCGTCGCCAAGCGGGCGCCGCCCAGCCGCTCGACCCTCGCGATCTGGCTCGTTTCAGGTCTGGTCGCGACGGCGGCCATCTTCGCGCTTTTCATCGCCATGCGCTCGCGGCACTCGCCGCGTCCAACGGCCCATGCGGCCACGCCGGCGGTGGCTACCGTCGGCCGTGAGACTCTTCCGCCGGCCGCGAGCGGCGTGATGCTCGACCGCGCGCAACTGCGCTATTGCGTGTTCGGCCGCGACAGGCTCGATGCGGTGCCACCTCCGACGATCGGCAGTTTGACCTACATGCGCCGGGCCGATGCCGCCAACGCCGATTTCGCCGCCCGGTGCGGCCACGTGCGCTACATGTCCGACGATTTCGCGGCCGTCAGCGGCGAGGCGACGGCTGCGCTGCCGCGCCTGCGAAAAGAGGCGCAGGCTCTGGCGCGGGACTGGAGCCGGTGACCGGCGCCATCGCCGTGGCGCGCGAGCGGATCACGGTCCGTGTGCTGCTGCTCGATCCAGCCGACCGCATCCTGTTGATGAAGGGACGTCTGCCGAGCGATCCGGCTGCGCCCGGAGCCTGGTTCACCGTCGGCGGCGGGGTCGAAACGGGCGAGACGATCGAGGCGGCGGCGTTGCGCGAGGTGGGCGAGGAGACGGGGTTCGAAGATGTGGTTCTGGGCGAGATCGCCTGGCGCGGCGAACAGATCCATCATGATCGCAAGGGCCGCCCGGTCCGCGTTCGCGAGACCTTCCTGCAGGCACGGTGCGGCGGCGGAACGCCCTCCCGGGCCGGCTGGCAGGCGCTCGAGCGCGAGTTCGTCGACGATATCCGGTGGTGGACGCTCCGCGACCTCGCCGCCTGCGCCGAGCCCGTGTTTCCCGCCGACCTCGCCGATCGCCTGGCCGCAGTGCTCCAAGGCTAAGGGGGATCCTACGGTAGGCGTGGCTGCATCCAATTGGCCGCGTCCGCGTTTCGACGACGTCGGGCCAGGCTTCGTCCGGCCCTTGCAGGGATCGACACTCATGATAAAATCGCTAATGACCGCCGGTCTTGCCGTGGTCTCCTTCACTCCCAGTCTCGCCGCCGCTCAGAACTGCCAGGAACGGCACGACAACCGCGTGGCCGGCACAGTGATCGGCGCCGGCGTCGGCGCCCTGCTGGGCGGGGCCATAAGCGGCGGTCGCACCGGCGGCGTGATCGTCGGCGGGGTTGGCGGCGCTGTCGCCGGCAACGCCATCGCCGGCTCCAGCACGAATTGCGGAAATCAGTACGGCTATTACGACGCCAATGGCGCGTGGGTGCCCAACACGGCGAACGCTCAGGGCTACTATGGTCCGGACGGCCGCTGGGTGGCCAATGCACCGCCGCCCGGCCCTTCCGCCTATGCACCGGTTCCGCCGCCCTACGCCTCGTCCGGCCCGGGCTATGCGGTGGACGCGGATTACGCCGATCGCGGACGCTGGGGCGACGCGCCTCCCCAGACACGGCAGCGTGAGGACTGGTTGGAGGACCGGGTGCGAAGGGCGATGAACGACGGCGCAATCGAGCGCAATCAAGCCCTCAGCCTCATTCAGGACGTTGATACCGCCCGGCGCATGGACAACAACTGGCGACGGGGCGACGGCGACCTCGATCCCAGCCAGAGGGCCGAGATCGAGCGCCGGCTCAACGATGTCAGGTTCCGCCTGCGCAAGAACATCAACCAGAACGTGCGCGACAACTACTGACGCTCGCAGCTTAAACGAGAAGGCCGGTCAGGGTTCCTGGCCGGCCTTTTTCGCGCCTGTGTCGCCCTCGCCGGTCGATGGGCGAGCGGCCTCGGGATCGGCCGACTCGGGCCCGTCCAACGCATCGGCCGCGGCCTTGGCCGCCGGCTCGACCTTGCCGGCCTTGGCGAAGGCCGCCTCCTCGTCATCGAAGCGTTTGGCGGCGGCATAATTGCCCTCTCCTTGGACGGCGCCGGGTTTGGGGGTGTCTGGCATCCAGGCCTCCTTCGGGGGGGTGGTGTCTGCAACGATAAGGATGGGGCCGGCCCCGGTTCCCGCTCCCGGCTTGATCGGGTGAACCCGGCCCAGCCCGGCGCCAGAAACTTTTCGTCGATGCCGAGAGAACATCTTGCCAACCTGAACAAACCAGGTACAGATTTGTCTTGGGCGGCCAACTCGGGAATCGTTTCGGGATAGGCTAGGCCCGGCGGAATCATGGGATAGGGATGGCGAGATCTGCGATGAGCAACATGGCGCTGAGGCTGGTGGGAAAAGACGAAGGCGACAAGCAGCGGGCCCTCGAGGCCGCCCTGAGCCAGATCGATCGGGCTTTCGGCAAGGGCTCGGTGATGAAGCTGGGCGACAAGGGCAAGATCGTCGAGATCGAGTCGGTTCACACGGGCTCGCTGGGCCTCGACATCGCGCTGGGCATCGGCGGCCTGCCCAAGGGGCGGGTGGTGGAGATCTACGGGCCGGAGAGTTCAGGCAAGACCACGCTCGCCCTGCACGTGGTGGCCGAGGTGCAGAAGGCCGGCGGCACCGCCGCCTTCATCGACGCCGAGCACGCCCTCGATCCGTCCTACGCCCACAAGTTGGGGGTCAATCTGGATGATCTGCTGGTGTCGCAGCCCGATACCGGCGAACAGGCCCTGGAGATCACCGACACTCTGGTGCGTTCGGGAGCGATCGATATCGTGGTCATCGACTCGGTGGCCGCCCTGACGCCCAGGGCCGAGATCGAGGGCGAGATGGGCGACAGCCTACCCGGCCTCCAGGCGCGGCTGATGAGCCAGGCCCTGCGCAAGCTCACCGCCTCGATCTCCAAGACCCATACCTTGGTGATCTTCATCAACCAGATCAGGATGAAGATCGGCGTGATGTACGGAAGCCCCGAGACCACCACCGGCGGCAATGCGCTGAAATTCTACGCCTCGGTGCGCCTCGACATCCGCCGGACCGGCTCGGTCAAGCTGCGTGACGAGATCGTCGGCAACAACGTTCGCGTCAAGGTGGTCAAGAACAAGGTCGCCCCGCCGTTCCGCGAGGTGGAGTTCGACATCATGTATGGCCACGGCATCTCCAAACTGGGCGAGATCATAGATCTGGGTGTCAAGGCCGGCGTGATCGACAAGTCCGGCTCCTGGTTTTCCTGGAACAGCCAGCGCATCGGCCAGGGCCGCGACAACGCCCGCGAGTTCCTCAAGGCCAATCCCGATATAGCAGACCAGATCGAGGAGCAGGTCCGTGGCAATTCCATCAAGATCGAGGAGGCGCTGTTGATCGGCCCCAGCGACGAGGCCGAGTCCTAGGGGCGTGGCTCGCGCCGCTCCTCTCCTCATCAGGCGGAGGGAATGCTAGAGCGCGCGCATGCCTAGCCTGAACGACATCCGCCGCCAGTTCCTCGACTATTTCGCCGATGCCGACCACGCCGTTCTGGCCTCCGCGCCGCTCGTGCCTCAGAGCGATCCGTCGCTCCTGTTCGTCAACGCCGGCATGGTCCCGTTCAAGAACATCTTCACCGGGGCCGAGGCGCCGCCGGCGCCCCGCGCCGCCACCTCGCAGAAATGCGTGCGTGCGGGCGGCAAGCACAACGACCTCGACAACGTCGGCTACACCGCCCGCCACCACACCTTCTTCGAGATGCTGGGCAATTTTTCGTTCGGAGACTATTTCAAGGAACGGGCGATTGAGCTCGCCTGGGACCTCGTCACCGGGCGCTTCGGGATCGATCCGGCGCGTCTGCTGGTCACGGTGCATGCCTCGGATGAGGAGGCGGCAGCCCTGTGGCGCAAGGTCGCCCGTCTGCCCGACGAGCGCGTCATCCGCATCGCTTCGTCCGACAACTTCTGGTCGATGGGCGACACCGGGCCCTGTGGTCCGTGCACGGAGATCTTCTACGACCACGGCGAGCATATCGCGGGCGGGCCGCCCGGTTCGGCCAACGAGGACGGCGACCGGTTCACCGAGATCTGGAACCTCGTCTTCATGCAGTTCGACCAGGGCGCGGATGGTGTGCGCCGCGATCTGCCCAAGCCTTCAATCGACACCGGCATGGGCATCGAGCGCCTCACCGCCGTGTTGCAGGGCGTGCACGACAACTACGACATCGATCTGTTCCGCACCCTGATCTCTGCCAGCCAAGCCCTTGTCGGCGGCCCCGGCGGAGCCACGAACGGCCCGTCGCACCGGGTGATCGCCGATCATCTTCGCTCAACCAGCTTCCTGATCGCCGATGGTGTGACCCCTGCCAACGAGGGCCGAGGCTATGTGCTTCGGCGGATCATGCGCCGGGCCATGCGTCACGCCCATCTGCTGGGAGCGGCGGAGCCCCTGATGCACCGCCTCGTGCCGACCCTGGTGGCCGAAATGGGCGAGGCCTATCCTGAGCTTCGGCGAGCCGAGCCGGTGATCGCCGAGACCCTGAGGCAGGAGGAGGAGCGCTTCCTGCGCACTCTGGGTCGCGGCATGGCGCTGCTGGAGGACGCTGCTGCCGGCCTCGGCGTCGGCGACACCCTTTCCGGCGAAACGGCGTTCAAACTCTACGATACCTACGGCTTTCCACTGGATCTGACCGAGGACGCGTTGCGCCCGCGCGGCATCGGCATCGATCATGCCGGCTTCGACGCCGCCATGGCTGCGCAGCGGGCGATGGCGCGCGACCATTGGGCGGGATCCGGCCAGCATTCCCAGGGCGCTGTCTGGCTCAGCCTGCGCGACCGGCTCGGCCCGACGGTTTTCGAAGGCTACGACCTTGGCGACCACGGCGCCGAAACCCTGGCGCTGGTCAGGGACGGGAACGAGATCGACCGGGCCAGGGCCGGCGAGACAGTGATCGCCCTGTTCGACGCCACGCCGTTCTACGGCGAGAGCGGCGGCCAGGCCGGGGATCGTGGCCTGGCGACCTGGCCCGGCGGGGCCGCCGAGGTAACCGACGTGCAGAAACAGGCGGGCGACCTGTTCGCTCACGCTCTCTTGGTCACCGATGGAACTCTGGAGGTGGGCGCGCGCGTCACGCTGGTCGTGGACGCGGCCCGCCGCGCGCGCACGCGGCTCAACCACTCCGCCGCCCATCTCCTGCACGCCGCCCTGCGCCGAACGCTCGGCCCGCACGTGGCCCAGAAGGGCCAGATGGTCGACGGCGAGAGACTGCGCTTCGACTTCAGCCACGGCGGCCCTCTGACCCGCACCGAGCTCGAGGCGATCGAAACCGAGGTCAACGCCGTGATCCGCCAGAACCTGCCGTCCCAGACCCGGCAGATGAGTCCGGCGGACGCCATCGAGGCCGGCGCTCTCGCCCTGTTCGGCGAGAAGTATGGCGACAGCGTGCGCGTGCTCACCCTTGGTCGGGCGCTGGAAGGCGAGGGTGACTATTCCGTCGAGCTGTGCGGCGGCACCCACGTGGCGCGGACCGGCGACATCGCCCTCTTCACCATCGTCTCCGAGCAGGGGATCGCTGCCGGCGTGCGCCGCATCGAGGCCCTGACCGGGGAGGCGGCCAGGCGCTGGCTGCTGGATCAAGCGGCGGTCGCCCGCGGTCTGGCCGACCAGTTCAAGTCGCCGGTGTCCGAAGTCGCCAGCCGCGTCGACGCCCTGGAGGCTCAGCGGCGCCGACTGGAACGCGAGCTGGCCGAGGCCCGTAAGCGACTCGCTCTGGGAGGCGGTGCGGCGACCTCCAGCGTCGAGACCCTGGGTGACGTCAAGTTCGACGGAAGGGTAGTGCAGGATGTCTCGGCCAAGGACATGCGGCCGCTCGTCGACGAGGCGCGCAAACGTCTGGTCGATCACGGTGTCGTCGCCTATGCGGCGGTCAATGAGGGCAAGGCTTCCATCGCTGTGGCGCTGACCGCCGATCTGATCGGCCGCTTCGACGCCGCCGTGCTCGCGCGGGCCGCGGTCGCGGCCATGGGCGGCCAGGGCGCGGGCGGCAAGCCCGATTTCGCTCAGGGCGGAGCGCCCGAAGGCGCCCGCGCCGCCGAAGGCGTCGCCGCGGTCAGGGCCGCTCTGGCTGGATAGACCGGCGCGGCGCAGAGTTCGTGCTCCGCGACTCAATGGGGAGCGAAGTCATGTTGGCGTCTCCACCATCGCCACCGCCTGAGCCGCAAGGCCCTCTTCGCGGCCGGTGAAGCCCATGGTCTCGGTGGTCGTGGCCTTAACACTGACCCTGGCCGCGGGCAGGCCCAGCAGGTCCGCGATGCGCGCCCGCATGCCGTCGCGGTGCGGCTTGATCTTCGGCCGCTCGCAGATGAGCGTCACATCGACATTGATCACCCGGCCGCCGCGGGCCCCGATCAGCTTTGCCGCATGCTGGATGAACAGCGATGACGGGGCGTCCTTCCACTGGGGCTCGGTCGGGGGGAAGTGGTCGCCGATGTCGCCCACGCCGACCGCGCCCAGCAAGGCGTCGGTGAGGGCGTGCAATCCCGCGTCGGCGTCGCTGTGGCCGATCAGTCCGCGCTCGTGCGCGATACGCACGCCGCACAGCCAGACCGCGTCGCCGGGCCCAAAACGATGGGCGTCGAAGCCCTGGCCGACCCGGGTGATCCGGGCGGTTCCCGCCAGAGCTTCGGCCATGGCGAAATCCTCTGGATAGGTGAGCTTCATCAACATAGGGTCGCCGGCGACCTCGGCGACCGACCCGCCGGCGCGCTCGAGCACCTGGGCGTCATCGGTGGGCGTCTCGCCCGCGGGCCAAGCCGCATAGGCGTCGACCAGGGCCTGGTATCGAAACGCCTGGGGCGTCTGGGCGCGCCAAAGACCGTCGCGATCCGCCGTCGTCAGGCCGCTGGGCGAACGCCGCTTCAGTGTGTCGACCGCGGGCAACACCGGCGCCGCGCCGGGGGCGGTCTCGACCGCTGCGAGCAGGGCCACGATATGCCGTTCGGCCAGGAACGGCCGCGCCGCATCATGGATCAGGACCACATCCGCCGGCTGGCGCGACAGCGCCGCCAATCCCGCAAGGGTGGACTGGGCCCGCGTCGCGCCTCCGGTGATGGTTTCCCAAGAAGAGAGGCCGGCGAAGGCCGCGCGAGCGGTCGGCTCGTCGCCTTCGGCCACCACCACGACCACCCGGCGCGCCCCGGCCGCCAGCATCGCCTCTAGCGACCATCGGGCCACGGCTCTTCCAGCCAGCGGCCGCCATTGCTTGGGCCCGCCAGCCCGGGCGCCGGACCCGGCGGCCACGATGACGGCGTCAAATTCCATGGCTCTGCTCTATCGCCCCGCGGCCCGGCGCGCCACTTCCGTTCAAGGCTTTACCGCACCGCACAATATGCCTAAAAAGCGGGCGTGGAGACTGATTGCAAAATAGGCAACGGGCCGGACATCGGCGGTCTGGAGCTCGGATGCGTCTGGCTCGCGCCGATGACCGGGGTCTCCGACCTGCCCTTCCGCCAAGCGGCGACGGCGCTGGGCGCGCCTTATGTGGCCACCGAAATGGTCGCTTGCTCGCAGCTCCATGACGCCCGGCCCGATGTCGTCCGCCGCGCCGCCATCGGTGACGGCGCCAACCTCATGGTGGTCCAGTTGGTCGGGTCGGACCCTCACTGGATGGCGGCGGGGGCCGCCGCGGCCGCTCGCGCGGGGGCGCGGATCGTAGATCTCAATTTCGGTTGTCCCGCCAAGGAAGTCACCGGTGCTCTCTGCGGGTCGGCCCTGATGCGCGATCTGGCGACCGCGCGATCATTGATCGAAGCGGCCGTGAATGCGGTAGACATCCCGGTGACCGTGAAGATCCGCCTTGGGTGGGATGAAGCGAGCCGCAACGCCCCGCAATTCGCCGTCATGGCCGAGGCGGCGGGCGCCAGGGCGATTACCGTGCACGGTCGCACTCGCCGTAAATTCTATTCAGGTCAGGCCGATTGGACGGCGGTGCGCGCGGTCAGTCAGGCGGTCTCGATCCCGGTCATCGTCAACGGCGATATCGTCGATGGAGCCTCCGCAACAGCGGCCCTGCGGGCGTCCGGCGCCGATGCGGTGATGATCGGCCGCGCGGCGATCGGCCGGCCCTGGATCGCCACCGGCATCGAGCGCGAGCTGCGTGGCGAGATGTGGCGGCCGCCGCATGGCGAGGCTCTTGCGAGCCTCGTGTTGAACCATCTGGCGGCCAGCCTGACCTTCTACGGCGAACGGGTCGGACTGCGGATGTTCCGCAAGCATCTGGCCGCCTATGTCGAGGCCTCTGCGTGGCCCTATGCGCCACTGCGGCGACGTGAGGAGCGGGCGCGGCTGTGCCGGCTCGAGAACCCGGCTGACGTTCGTCGAGGCGTTCGCGACTTGTGGGCGGACGCGCCAATCGGGCTCGCCGCGTGAGCGGCCGCCGCGCCCTGGCGCCCATGGACGTTCCTGTCGAAAGCTACCGCGTCGCGGCCTTCGATCTGGGTCCGGAGCCAGCCCTGGTGCTCGATCGCGACGGCGCCCTCGTGGCGGTAAACGAGGCAGCCGAGGCCCTGTTCGGTCAGGGGTTGGCGCTGCTGAGCCGAGGCCGTCTGCGCACCGCCCTGCCTCCGGGCTCCCCGCTGAACGGCCTGATCGACCGCTGCACCGCCGAGTCCGGCGTGGTGCGCGAGCGCGGTCTGCAGGTGAACGTTTTTGGCCATCCGCCCTTTGTCGCCGATGGCTCGGCCACCCCCTTGGGCGCGGGAGCGGTGCTGCTCACCTTGCGCGTTCGGGCCGCGTCCCTGGCGGCTGAGCGGGCCGCCGACGTGGCGGGACTGCATTCCGTGGTCGGGCTGGGCCGGATGCTGGCGCACGAGATCAAGAACCCACTGGCCGGAATCAGGGGCGCGGCGCAGCTTCTGAAGACCGGCCTGGCCGCGCAGGACATCCCCCTGGCCCAGCTGATCGTCGATGAGACCGAGCGCATCCGCCGCCTGGTCGATCGCATGGAAGCGTTCTCCGACGACGTCGAGCCTGTGCTCTCCGAAGTCAATATACACCGCGTGCTCGATCGGGTGCGGGCCTTGGCCGCCAATGGCGTCGCCGACGGCATCGTGATCCGGGAGAACTATGATCCCTCCCTGCCGCCGGCGCTCGGCGAGGAGGACCAGTTGATCCAGGTGTTTCTCAACCTGGTCAAGAACGCCGCGGAGGCCGCGCGCGCGCGGGGCGACGGCCGAGGCGAGATCACCATCACCACCGCCTACCGTCACGGCGTCAGGGTCAAGAGCGGCCAGAGCCGCGCCTCCCAGGGCGCTCCGTTGGAGGTCAAGGTTCTGGATAATGGCCCCGGCGTCCCGGTCCACCTTCGCGATCACCTGTTCGAACCGTTCGTCACCAGCAAGGCGCGTGGCACCGGACTGGGCCTCGCACTGGTGGCCAAGCTCGTCGCCGGCGACGGCGGCCTGGTCGATTTCGAGTCGGAGGCGGGCCGCACGCTCTTTCGTGTCCTGCTGCCTATAGCGCCCGAACGCGGCGCCTGAAACCCGCCCTAGGATCCCGCCCGCATGAGCACCGCCGGACACAAGATTCTGATCGCGGACGACGATGCGTCGATCCGGTTGGTTCTATCCCAGGCGTTCTCGCGCCTGGGCTATCAGGTCCGAGCCACGGGCAACGCTGCGACCCTGCTGAAATGGGTCACCGACGGCGAGGGCGACCTCGTCATCACCGATGTCGTCATGCCCGACGAGAACGTCTTCAATGTCCTGCCGCGCATCCGCAAGCAGCGTCCCAAGCTGCCAGTGATCGTCATGAGCGCCCAGAACACCTTGCTTACCGCCGTCAATGCTGCCGAGATCGGCGTATTCGACTACGTGCCCAAGCCGTTCGATCTGGACGACATGACCGCCACCGCCAAGCGCGCCCTGGCCAAGCCGGCCGACGGAGAAGCGGCCAAGGCGCAGGCTCGCGCCGTGCGCGATGAGCGCTTGCCGTTGATCGGCCGGTCGGCCCCGATGCAGGACGTGTACCGCTCCATCGCCCGACTTGTCGGCGCCGATCTGACGGTGCTGATCCAGGGCGAGTCGGGTTCCGGCAAGGCTCTGGTGGCCAGAGCGCTGCACGATCTGGGCCGCCGCCGCGATGGCCGTTTCGTGTCGGTGAATCTCGGCGCCGTGCCGCGTGAGCGGGTCGACAGCGAGCTATTCGGCCAGGGCGAAGGCGCGATCGGCAAGCTCGTCGAGGCTGATGGCGGCACCCTGTTTCTCGACGAGATCGGCGACATGCCGCTCGACTCCCAGACCCGTCTTCTGCGCGTGTTCGATGGGGCCGAGCCGGCGATCAACCCCAACACTGGGCGACGCCCGGACGTCCGGGTGATCGCAGCCACCAATCGTGACCTTAGGGGGCTGATCGGACAGGGCCTGTTTCGCGAGGACCTCTACTTCCGCTTGAACGTGGCCCCCATCCGCCTTCCGCCGCTGCGTGAGCGCACCGATGACATCCCGGAACTGTCGCGGGCGTTTCTGCTGCGCGCCAATCGCGAGGGATTACCGTCCAAGACCATCGATCATGACGCCCTGGAGCGGCTCAAGGTTCACGCCTGGCCCGGCAACGTCCGGGAACTCGAAAATCTGATCCGGCGGATCTGCGCCCTCTATGCCGAGGAGACGATCACCGCCCGGATCGTCGAGCGCGAACTGGCCGAACAGGCCAGTCCCGCCGGTGCGGACGGCCCGGTCAGCCTGAGCGCCCTGATCGAGCGACACCTAGCGTCATACTTTGCCAGCCAGGCCGACGGCGTTCCGCCGCCTGGGCTCTACGACCGCATTCTGGCGGAGCTGGAGCGCCCGTTGTTCCAACTCACCCTGGCGGCGACGCGCGGCAACCAGGTTCGCGCCGCCGAGGTGTTGGGACTGAACCGCAACACCCTGCGCAAGCGCCTGAGCGACCTCGGCATCGAGGCCGCCCGCGGCCGCCGCTGACGCCTGCCCGCCACTGACTGTTGAATTTGGGGCACACTCGGGCCTAGAGTCGTCGTGATGCTGCGTGGCGCTCTCGCTTCCCCGACCGTCATGGGCGGCTGTTACGTCGCCGCGGCGCTTCTGACCGTCGCCGCCGTTGCGCTCGGAACCTCGCCGACACTTACCGGTCCGCTGGGTCCCGCCAGCCCGATGGCTCTGGGCCTGCTGGGGCTGGGCCTGCTGCTGATCGCGCCGCCGGCGGCGCGCCTTTCCTGGCGCATGGCCCGGCTGCTACGCGCCCAGGCGCGCGACCCGGGCGCTCGCCTGCAGCTGCGTTTCGTGGCCCTGTTCGCCCTGGCCGCGGTGGCGCCCGCGGTCATCGTGGCCCTGTTCTTCGGTGTTCTGGTGACCCGCGGTGTCGACAACTGGTTTAGCGCCCGAGTGCAGACTGTTGTGGAAAACTCGGCGACCGTCGCCAGGTCGTATGTCAACGAGCAGAAGTCTTCGATCGGCGGGCACATGGGTCGCATGGCCCACGAACTCGACCAGGCCGCACCAACCCTGGCGGACACACCGGTAGCGTTCTCCCGCTACCTTCGAGATCTCGCGCAGGATAATGGTTTCAGCGCGGCCTATCTGATCGACCGTGAGGGCAGGGTCTTGGCCCGCGCCGATTCGACGGCGGGAGCGCCGCTCCTGATTCCTCCTCTCGCGACGTTTCGCGCCGCCAACGAGGGCGACGTTTCAGTCGGCGCTTTCGAATCGGTCGATCTGTTCCGCGCTCTCTATCGTCTTCGAGGCTATGCCGACGCCTACCTCTATGTCGTGCGACCGCTCGATCCGGGCATTTTCCGCCACTTGCGCCTGACCGAGGCTTCGCTCGCGGCCTATCGGGAGGCCAAGGCCAGTCGAACCCGAATCCAGGGTGCTTTCGCTCTTTCGTATCTGGAAACGGTCCTGCTGGTGCTGGTCGGCGCAGTGTGGCTCGGCATGGCTGCGGCCAACAGCATTGCCGCGCCGGTCGCGCGCCTTGTCCAGGCAGCCGGCCGCGTCGCCGCCGGGGACCTTTCAGCCCAGGTCGACACGCGACGCGACCCAGAGGAGATCGCGGTCCTCTCGCGCGCCTTCAATCGCATGACCCGTGACCTCAAGGATCAGCAGGAGGCCTTGCGCGCCGCCCAAGTCGAGGCCGAGTCGCGCCGATTGTTCACCGAGGCGGTGCTGCTGGGCGTCAGCGCCGGGGTGATCGGCCTGGATCCGGCGGGGCGCGTCTCCGCCGTCAACCGTCAGGCCGCGAGACTTTTGGCCCTTGCCTCGGAAAGCGCCGCCGGCCGGCGCTTGGCCGATATCGCCCCTGAACTCGCCCCTGTCGCCGCCGCCGCCGCCGTCCACGGCGGAGAAGCGGAAGAGGATGTCGATCTCACCCGGTCGGGCGAATCGCGCCGGCTGCGGGTCCGCGCCAGCCACGGCGCGGAGGGTGTGGTGCTGACCTTCGACGACATCACCCGCCTTGTCGCGGCCCAGCGAAACGCCGCCTGGCGCGATGTCGCCCGTCGCATCGCCCACGAGATCAAGAATCCGCTCACCCCGATCCAGCTGTCGGCCGAGCGCTTGCGCCGCAAATACCGCCGCGAGATCAGCGGCGATGTGGAGACCTTCGATCTGCTCACCGACACCATCATCCGCCAAGTGGGCGACATCGGTCGCATGGTCGACGAGTTCTCGGCTTTCGCCCGGATGCCGGCCCCCACCTTCGCCCCGAACGACGCGGCCGAGCTCCTGCGTCAGGCGGCATTCGCACAGCGCGTCGCCGATCCGGCGGTCGTCGTCGATATCGCGCCCGCTCCGGGCGCCGTCACCCTGATGTGCGACGGTCGCATCGTCGGCCAGGCCCTGACCAATGTGTTCAAGAACGCGGGCGAAGCGATCGCGGCCCGCCGCGCCCTGGAGCCCGGGCTCGCCGGCCATATCCGCGCCGCGGTGATCGTCGAAGGTGGCGGCGTGTCGTTCGTAGTCGAGGACAACGGCGTGGGCCTGCCGGCCAAGGATCGCGACCGGCTGACCGAGCCGTATGTCACCACCAGAGCCAAGGGAACAGGGCTGGGCTTGGCCATCGTCAAGCGGATCCTGGAGGATCATGGCGGAACTCTGACGCTGTTGGAGGCGGCGGAGCAGCCCGGCGCTCGGATACTGCTGAGCTTCCCGCTTGGCGGTTCGAGTGTGGCGTCGGCGGCGGCGACGGTCGCGGATGAAAGAAAGGTGCGCGCATGAGGGGCGATGTTCTGGTCGTGGACGACGAGGTCGACATCCGCGAACTGGTGGCCGCCATCCTGCGTGACGAGGGCTATGGCGTGCGCACCGCCCAGGATTCCGAGACCGCCCTGGCCGCCATACGCGCGCGCAAGCCATCCCTGCTGGTGCTCGACATCTGGATGAAGGGCGGCGGCCTCGACGGCCTCGAGCTGCTGGATGTGGTCAAGTCCCTGGACGCCGACCTGCCGGTGATCATGATCTCCGGCCACGGCACGATCGAGACCGCGGTCAGCGCGATCAAGCGCGGGGCCTACGACTTTCTCGAGAAGCCGTTCAAATCCGACCGCCTCATGCTCCTGGTCGATCGCGCGTTGGAGGCGGCCGATCTGAAGCGCGAGAACCGTCGGCTGCGCACCCAGGCCATCGTGCCCGACGGCATGCTGGGCGCCTCCGCGGCGGCGCAGTTGCTGCGACAGACCATCGCCAAGGTCGCCTCGGCCAACAGTCGGGTCCTGATTTCCGGGCCGCCCGGCGCCGGCAAGGAAACGGCCGCGCGCCTGATCCACGCTGCAAGCCCGAGGGCTCGCGCCGAGTTCGTGGCCATCAGCGCCGCTGGCATGACTCCCGAGCGGCTCGATCTGGAGTTCTTCGGCGAGGAGGGCGAGGGGGGCCGGACGCGGAAGATCGGCGTGTTCGAGCGCGCCCACGGGGGCACACTCTATATCGACGATGTGGCCGACATGCCGCGCGAGACCCAGAGCCGGATCCTGCGCGTCTTGGTGGAACAGCGTTTCCGCCGCGTCGGCGGCGACACCGATGTTCAGGTGGATGTGCGCGTCGTATCCTCCACCTCGCGTGACCTGCGCGAGGAGATCGCCGCCGGACGCCTGCGCGAGGACCTGTTTCACCGCCTCAACGTCGTACCTCTGCGCGTCCCCGGGCTCGCCGAGCGGCGCGAGGATATCCCCGAGCTCATCAGCTACTATATCGACCGTTTGAGCGAAGCGTCGGGCCTGCCGAAGCGGCGTCTGGCCGACGACGCCTACGCCACCCTGCAGGTGCAGTCCTGGCCCGGCAACGTGCGCCAGTTACGCAACGTCGTGGAGCGAATTCTGATCCTGGCCGCCGGCGATCCTTCGCAACCGATCTCCGCCGAAATGCTGCCCCCCGACGCCAGCGCCGCGCCCAGCGCCGCCGGGCTCGCCGCCGAGCGAATCATCGCCCTGCCGCTGCGCGAAGCGCGCGAGCTCTTCGAGCGCGAATATCTCGACGCCCAGATCGTTCGCTTCGGCGGTAACATTTCGCGCACCGCCGGGTTTATCGGCATGGAGCGCTCCGCCCTGCACCGCAAGCTCAAGTCGCTCGGCTTCGGCGGCGCCAAGGGCGAAGAGGTCGCGGCCGAGGGGGAGGGCTGATGTCGCGCATCGCCTATGTCAACGGCCGCTTCGTGCGCCACGCCGAAGCGGCGGTGCACATCGAGGACCGCGGCTACCAGTTCGCCGACGGCGTCTATGAGGTGTGGGCCGTGTTCGATGGCCGACTGTCGGACGCGGAAGGTCACTTCGCCCGATTGGAGCGCAGCCTGGGAGAGCTCGCCATCCCCGCGCCCCTGGCGCGCGAGCCCTTACGCATTGTTCTGCGCGAGATGGCGCGACGAAACCATTTGGGAGACGGCCTTATCTATCTTCAGGTGACACGCGGCGTGGCGCGGCGCGATCATGCGTTTCCCGATCCGCCCGTGGCCTCCGCCCTCGTGATCACCGCCCGGCGGGTGGATCACGCCGCCGCCGAGGCCCGCGCCGCCAAGGGCGTGGGCGTCGTCACCCTCGATGAGAATCGCTGGGGACGATGCGACATCAAGAGCATCGCACTGCTGCCCAACGTGCTGGCTAAGCAGGCAGCCAAGCAGGCGGGCGCCACGGAGGCCTGGTTCGTGGATTCGCTGGGTTTGGTGACGGAAGGGGCGTCGAGCAACGCCTGGATCGTCGACGCCGACGGCGTCCTGCGCACCCGTGACGTACAGGCCAACATCCTGCGCGGTATCACGCGCCAGACACTGCTCGGAGTGCTGGAGGCACAGGGCGTGACGGTAGAGCAGCGCCCGTTCACCGTCGAGGAAGCGCGATCCGCGCGCGAAGCCTTCATAACAGGCGCCGGAACCCTGGTCATGCCCGTGGTCAAGATCGATGGTCACCGGGTGGGCGACGGCGCCCCGGGTCCGATGGCGAAACGCCTGCGCCAACTCTATATCGACGAGGCCCGCCGCACCGCCTGGTGACGCCGGTTGCAACTCATGTGTGTGCGGAGCTGAAACGTGCCGACCGAAAAGAAGCAGAATCTGCAGGACACCTTCCTGAACAGCGTGCGCAAGGCCAAGACGCCGTTGACTATTTTCCTGGTGAACGGCGTGAAGTTGCAGGGGGTGGTGAGCTGGTTCGACAATTTCTGCGTCCTTCTTCGTCGCGATGGCCAAGCGCAGCTGGTCTATAAGCACGCAATTTCCACCATCATGCCGGCCCAGCCCGTCCAGCTGTACGAGCCGCCGGCCGAAGACGACGGCGACGATTGAACACACGCTCCATCGATAGAACCGTTCCGGCGCAGCGCGCGCTGGTGCTCCATCCGGTCCGGCGGCGGACGGACGGCGGCCGTGCGAGCGGTGCGCGGCTTGACGAGGCCGTCGGGTTGGCGGCCGCGCTCGACCTGGTGGTGGCCGAGGCCTTGCTCCTGCCGTTGCGCGGCGTGACCCCGGCGACGCTCATCGGCCACGGCAAGGTCGAGGAACTTGGGGCGCTGAGCACATCGCTCGAGATCGATGTGGTGGTGGTGGACGATGCCTTGACGCCGATCCAGCAGCGCAATCTGGAGCGGGCCTGGAAGGTCAAGGTGATCGATCGAACCGGCCTCATCCTGGAGATCTTTGCGCGCCGCGCCCGCACCAAGGAAGGCCGCTTGCAGGTAGAGCTGGCGCGCCTGGACTATGAGCGCTCTCGTCTCGTGCGCACCTGGACCCACCTCGAGCGCCAGCGCGGCGGGTTCGGATTCCTGGGCGGTCCGGGGGAGACCCAGATCGAGGCCGACCGGCGCCTTCTCGTCGACCGTATCGTCAAGCTCAAGATCGAGATCGCCGATGTGCGCCGCACCCGCGGCTTGCAGCGGCAGGCCCGAAAGCGCGTCCCTTACCCGACAGTCGCCCTGGTCGGATACACCAACGCCGGCAAGTCGACCCTGTTCAACCGCCTGACCGACTCGGCGGTGCTGGCCAAGTCGATGCTGTTCGCCACACTCGATCCGACGCTTCGCCAGCTGAGGCTTCGCGGCGGCCGGCCGGTGATCCTGTCGGACACCGTCGGTTTCATTTCCGAGCTGCCGCACGAACTGGTCGACGCCTTCCGCGCCACGCTGGACGAGGTGCGGGAGGCCGACCTCATCCTGCATGTGCGCGACATCGCCGCCGACGATTCCGAGGCCGAGGCGGCGGATGTCGCCAAGGTGCTGGCCGACCTGGGCCTCGGCCCCGAGTCCGGGCGCCGGGTGATCGAGGTGTGGAACAAGATTGACCTG
This sequence comes from Caulobacterales bacterium, assembly GCA_038226475.1. GTDB lineage: Bacteria > Pseudomonadota > Alphaproteobacteria > Caulobacterales > Caulobacteraceae > Acaudatibacter. Next base: position 61,850 of record JBBRQK010000011.1, read on the forward strand.
CTGGACGAGGTGGGGCGCGAAGCCCTGGACGAAACCGCACGACGGGCCGGCGCCGTCGCGGTCTCGTCGGTCACCGGCGAAGGGGTCGAGGCGCTGCGGGAACGTCTGGCCAGCTTTGTCGACGATGCGCCCGAACTGACCTTCCGGCTGGCCCCTTCCGATGGCGATGCCCTGGCTTGGCTCTACCGTCACGGCCGCGTCACGTCGCGCGAGGAACGTGGCGAGGCGACGCTGGTTTGCGCCCGCCTCGATGCTCAGGCGCTGGGGCGATTCGAACGCCTGTGGCCCCAGGCGCAGCAGCCATGCTGACGATCGCCGTCCGGTCCGCGCTCATCGTCGCCATCCCGGCGCCTCAGCTGTCGGGTGCCGATGCCGTGACGCGTTCCTCCGCCTTGGCGGCGTTCCACAGGCCGTCCATCTCGGCGAGGTCGGAAGACTCCGGCGTTCGCCCCATCTGAGCCAGCCGACGCTCGATGAAGCCGAACCGGCGCACGAACTTGGCGTTTGTGGCGCGCAGGGCGGCCTCGGGGTCGATTTCGAGCGCCCGGGCGATGTTGGCGCAGACGAACAGGACGTCGCCCAGTTCGGCCTCGGCCTGGCCTTTGTCCCCGGCGGCCAGTTCGACCTCCAGTTCGGCCACTTCCTCGTGCAGCTTGGCCATGACGTCGCTCACCGTCGGCCACACGAACCCGACCCGCGCCGCCCGGCCAGCCAGCTTGGCCGCCCGCGTCAGGGCCGGAAGGGCCAAAGCCACGCCCTCCAGCGCCCCGCCCGACGGACCGGCCTTGGCGGCCCGCTCCCGCGCCTTGCTCGCCCCCCAGGCCGCCGTCTGCTCGGACGAGTTGCGCGCGGCTGCGGCGGCGAACACGTGCGGGTGGCGGCGGATCATCTTGTCGGTGACTGCCTGTACGACATCGTCGAAGGCGAAGGCGCCGGCTTCCTCCGCCATGCGGGCATGAAACACCACCTGCAGCAGCAAATCGCCCAGTTCGTCTTTCAGGTCGTTCAGATCACCGCGCCCGATGGCGTCGGCCACCTCGTACGCCTCCTCAATCGTGTAGGGCGCGATGGTGGCGAAGGTCTGCTCTAGGTCCCAGGCACAGCCGCCGTCCGGCGCGCGCAGGCGCGCCATGATCTCGATCAGCCGGTCGATCGGCGCCCCGCCCTTCAGCCGCGCTCTCGCACCCGGTCGCGCGCCGACATCAGCCGCCAGCCTTCCGGACGCAAAATTTCGAGCGGCGAGAAGCGAGACTTATAGTCCATCTTCTCGCTGCCGCTTACCCAATATCCGAGGTAGAGATAGGGCAGGCCCGACAGGCTCGCCTGCGCGGCGTGATCCAGAATCATGAACGATCCCGGGCTGTTGCGCGCGAGCGACGGATCGAAGAAGCTGTAGACCAGCGATAGGCCGTCAGCCAGTTGATCGACCAGGGCGCAGGCGGCCAGCTGGCCTGGGCCGCCGTCCTCCGAATGAGCCCTGTATTCGACGATATGGGTGCGCACCGCCGTATCCTCGACCATGGCGACATAGTCCGGCCAGCTCATGTCGGCCATGCCGCCGCCGGCGTGGCGAAAAGCGAGATAGGCGCGCAGAAGGTCGAACTGCTCCAATGTCGCCTCGGCCTCCACCACATGCCGCCGCAGCCCCGCGCCCCGGGCCAAGATGCGCCGCTCCGACCTCGAGAACCGATAGTCGCGCACGGGCAGCCGGGCCGAGACACACGACGAGCAGTTCTCGCATGCTGGGCGGTAGGCGATATTCTGCGATCGACGGAATCCGCCCTGAGTGAGGGTGTCGTTCACCGCTGCCCCGTCGAGCATCGGAAGGTGCGCGAACACCTTTCTCTCTTCTCGTCCGGGGAGATAGGGGCACGGCGACGGTGCGGTCAGAAAGAACCGCAGCTGGCGTGTCGGAAAGTGTTGCGTCACGTCTTGAGATCGCCGTTTAAGATCGCCTCCGGATAATGGGGATTAGGGGTCAGGTCGCGGCGTTGCGCAAGGCTCCGCCGAACAATTCTCCACCGCCAATTTTCGCAACCCGGCGGCCCCGAGCGACGCCGGCTCTGAAGGGATGGTCATGAAGGTCGCGTTCATCGGTCTGGGGGTCATGGGCGCCCCGATGGCTGGCCATCTCGCCAAGGCCGGACACGCCCTGACGGTCTACAACCGAAGCCCTGAAAAGGCGCAAGCGTGGGCGGCGGAGCATGGCGGCCTGGTGGCTTCTGGGCCGGCCGAGGCGGCCGCCGGACGAGACCTCATTGCCCTGTGCGTGGGCGCCGACGCCGATGTGCGCGGCGTGATGGCCCAGGTCCTGCCCGCCCTTGCCGTCGGCGCTATCGTGGTCGACCACACCACCACTTCGGCCACCATGGCGCGGGAGTTGGCCGGCCAGGCCACGGCCCACGGAGTCGCATTTCTCGACGCGCCGGTGTCGGGCGGCGAAGCGGGGGCGAAGGCCGGCGCCCTGTCCATCATGATAGGCGGCGACGCCGCAGCCGTGGCGCGGGCCGAGCCCGTCATCGGAGCTTACGCCAAGTCCATCCGCCATATGGGTGGGCCGGGCGCCGGCCAGCTGACCAAGATGGTCAATCAGATCTGCATCGCCGGCGTGGTTCAGGGCCTGGCCGAGGCCGTCGCTTTCGCCGATCGAGCCGGCCTCGAGCCTGGCCTCGTCTACGAGGCGATTTCCAAGGGCGCGGCGCAATCGTGGCAGATGGACAACCGCTGGGCGACCATGGCGAGGGGCGAGTTCGATTTCGGCTTCGCGGTCGACTGGATGCGAAAGGACCTGGGCCTCGTGCTGGACGAGGCCCGGGCCAACGGCGCCAAGCTGGAAATGACGGCCCTGGTCGACCAGTTCTACGCCGAAGTCCAGGCCATGGGCGGCCGGCGCTGGGATACCTCCAGCCTGGCCGCGCGGCTAATCCGAGATACGGCTTTTCGCGCTCAGGCGCCGAGCAGTTCAGCCGCTCTCGGCGCGAAATAGGTGATCACCCCGGCCGCGCCGGCGCGCTTGAACGCACCCAGACTTTCGAGCATGGCGCGATCTCCGTCGATCCAACCGTTGGCGGCGGCGGCTTCGATCATCGCGTATTCGCCCGACACCTGGAATGCGAAGGTTGGCATGGCGAAGGCCTCGACCACCCTTCGGACGATGTCCAGATACGGCATGCCGGGCTTGACCATGACCAGATCGGCGCCCTCGGCGATGTCCAGCGCCACCTCCCGCAGGGCCTCGTCGCCGTTGGCCGGGTCCATCTGATAGGTGGCCTTGTCGATCGGGTTGGCCACCGATCCCCCGCCCAGCCTGCCCGAGCCTATCGCTTCGCGGTAGGGGCCATAGAAAGCCGAGGCGAACTTAGCCGCATAAGACATGATCAAGGTGTCGCAATGTCCCGCCGCTTCCAGCGCGCGGCGCAGCGCTCCCACGCGGCCATCCATCATGTCCGACGGTGCGAGGATGTCGCAGCCGGCGGCCGCCTGCATCAGTCCCTGCTCTACCAAACGCTCCACGGTGGCGTCATTGACCACCCGCCCGGCTTCGATCAGCCCGTCGTGGCCATGGTCGGTGAAGGGGTCGAGCGCCACGTCGCACATCACGCCCACGTCCGGGGCCGCCGCCTTCATCGCCGCCACCGCGCGCGCGATCAGTCCGTCTGGATCGGCGGCGGCCGAGCCGTGCGCGTCCTTGCGGGCTCCGTCGATGTGCGGAAACACGGCGATGGCCGGTATTCCGAGCTGGCTCGCTCGCCTCGCGGCCGCCGCCGCGTCGGGGACCGACAGTCGCTCTACGCCTGGCATAGCGGCGACGGCGATGCGACCCTCGCCCTCGTGCACGACGATAGACCAGATCAAATCGGCCGGCGTCAGAACACTCTCGCGCACCAGACGACGGATCCACGGCGCCTGACGGGGCCGGCGCAGGCGCAGATGGGGGTAGGCGGCGAGGGGCGCTCGGCTCATGCTGACTTCCGTGAAAACCTGCGCTATGGCATTTCAAAGCAACGACATAAGGGAGAGACAGCCTTGAAGCACGGCAATTTCGGCGCGAGGCTCGCGGCCTTGGTGCTTGCCGCCGGCAGCCTCGGCGGTAGCGGTGCGTTCGCGGCCGACAGCGCGCCCGCCGCCATCGGCGCGGCCGTTGCCGATCCTGCCCGGCCAAAGGAAGACACCGACCTCGACGCGGCGCGGAAGCCCTCCGAAATCCTCGCCTTCGCCGGGATCAAACCCGGCGACAAGGTGGTCGACGTGTTTCCCGGCGGCTACTACGATCGCCTGTTCGGGGCTGTCGTCGGGTCTGGCGGCAAGGTCTACATGTTCTTTCCGCAGGAGCTCGCGACGGCTGAGCACATGACCCTGCCCGCCAACGGCTCCACGCCGGCGCCGGGGCATCCCAACATGATTGCGCTGGTGGCGCCGATCAACGCCTTTTCGACGCCCGAAAGTGTCGACGTGGTGTGGATCCGCCAGAACTACCACGACCTGCACGACAAGTTCATGGGTCCGGCCAATGTGCCCGGCTTCAACGCCGCGGTGTTCAAGGCCCTCAAGCCGGGCGGCGAATACATCGTGATCGATCACTCGGCGCCGGATGGTTCGGGCCTGGCCCTCACCGACACCGCCCATCGCATCGACGCCGCCGTCGTCAAGAAGGAAGTGACCGCGGCCGGTTTCGTGTTCGACGGCCAGAGCCAAATTCTGCGCAATCCGGCCGATCCCCGCACGGCTCTGGTGTTCGACAAAGCCATCAAGGGAAAGACCGACCAGTTCGTCTATAAGTTCCGCAAGCCCGGCTGACCGCGTGGCCCGGATCGGCTTCATCGGCCTTGGCAATATGGGGGCCGGCATGGCCACCAACCTCGCCAAGGCCGGCCATGAGGTGCGCGCGTTCGATATCCAGGCGGCGGCAATGGAGAAGGCGGTTACGGCCGGTTGCCAAGCCGCCGTTTCGGTGGCCGAAGCGGTTGCGGAGGCGGAGGTGGTGGTCACCATGCTGCCGGCCGGCGCCCATGTTCGCCAGGTCTGGGCCGACGAGATCGTGCCCCACGCCAAGGCCGGCGCGCTGCTGATCGACTGCTCGACGATCGATGTGGAGAGCGCCAGGTACGCTCACGAGACAGCGTTGCGCCGCGGCTTCGCCTCGGCCGATGCGCCGGTGTCCGGCGGCGTCATGGCGGCCGAAGCGGGAACGCTGGCCTTCATGGTCGGCTGCGAGCAAGGCCTGTTCGCCACGGTGGAGGCGGCGCTGGCGCCCATGGCCCGGGCGGTGATCCATGCGGGCGGGGCAGGGGCGGGCCAAGCCGCCAAGATCTGCAACAACATGCTCCTGGGCATATCCATGCTGGGCGTGTGCGAGGCTTTCGCCCTGGCCGAAAAGCTCGATCTGGCGCCGGACCGCTTCTTCGAGATCGCCTCGAAATCCTCGGGCCAATGCTGGAGCCTGACCGCCTATTGCCCCTGGCCCGGGCCGGTGCCCTCGGCGCCGTCCAATCGCGGCTACGAAGGTGGGTTTCTCACCGCCTTGATGCTGAAGGACCTAAAGCTGGCGCAGGAGGCCGCCGCCCGCGCCGGCGCGTCCACGCCGCTGGGCGCTCAGGCCGAAGCGCTCTACGCCCTGTTCGACGGCCTGGGCCACGGCGGCAAAGATTTCTCCGCCGTGCTGCAACTGATGCGAGGCAGGCTGGCCGAACTCTGAGTCGCTGGTGACAGGCGCCCGCCGTTCGTGCCAAGAGAGCGGCGACAACTACGGAGTCGTTTGAGCGATGGACTACAAGGCGGCCTTTGCCAGGGCGGTCGATCAGGTGCGGGCCGAGGGTCGCTACCGGGTGTTCGCCGATCTGAAACGCCACCGCGGCGATTTCCCCATGGCCACCTGGACGCCGCCGGAGGGGGCGCCGCGCGAGGTCGTTGTGTGGTGCTCCAACGACTATCTGGGCCAGGGCCAGAACCCAGTGGTCACCGAGGCAATGCATCGCGCTATCGACGAGGCCGGCTCAGGCTCTGGCGGCACGCGCAACATCTCCGGGACCACCCACTACCACGTCGAGCTGGAGCACGAGCTGGCCGGGCTCCATGGCAAGGAGGCGGCCCTTCTGTTCACCTCCGGCTACGTTTCCAACGAGGCGACCCTGGCCACCCTGCAGAAAATCCTGCGCGGCCTGATCGTGTTTTCGGACGAACTCAACCACGCCTCCATGATCGCCGGCATCCGCCACGGGGGCGGGCCGCGCCGCATTTTTCGCCACAACGATCTGGCTCATCTGGAGAGTCTCCTGGCCGAGGCGCCCGCCGACGCTCCCAAGCTGATCGCCTTCGAGAGCGTCTATTCCATGGACGGCGACATCGCGGACATCCCCGGCACGGCGGCTCTGGCCAGGCGCTACGGCGCGCTGACCTATCTGGATGAAGTCCACGCCGTCGGCCTCTATGGCGCGAGCGGCGGCGGCGTTTCAGAGCGCGATGGCGTGGCCGGATCGATCGACATCATCGAGGGCACCCTGGGCAAGGCCTTCGGGGTCATGGGCGGCTACGTCGCCGCCGACGCAATGCTGGTCGACGCTATTCGCTCGCACGCCAGTGGCTTCATCTTCACCACCTCCCTGCCGCCGGCGCTCACCGCCGGCGCCCTGGCCAGCATTCGCTGGCTGAAGGCGCACGACGAGGTCCGGGTTCGCCACCAGGAGCGCGCCGCCACGCTGAAGGCGCGCCTGATCGGCGCCGGGCTTCCGGTCATGCCCTCGGTCAGCCACATCGTGCCTGTGCTGGTGGGCGATCCGGTCCACACCAAACTGGTCAGCGACTGGCTCCTCAGCGACCACGCCATCTATGTGCAGCCGATCAACTATCCCACCGTGCCGCGTGGGACCGAGCGCCTGCGCTTCACCCCCACGCCGTTCCACACCGACGCAATGATGGATGACCTGGTGCGGGCGCTAGAGGGCCTCTGGGCGCGGTGCAACATCCAGCGCCTCGGCGGCTACGCCGCGTGAACCACCAGGGAGGCCGAGAGTGAGCGCTGTCGCACAGGCGTCGAACGCCGTCGCCGATCCGTTCTTTGCCGCCAGCCTGCACGACGCGGATCCCGACGTGGCCGGGGCCGTTAGCCGCGAGTTCGCAAGGCAGAGCCGGCAGATCGAGCTGATCGCGTCCGAGAACATCGTCTCGCGAGCGGTGCTGGAGGCTCAGGGCTCGGTCCTGACCAACAAGTACGCCGAGGGCTATCCTGGCCGGCGCTACTATGGTGGCTGCGAATTCGTGGACGAGGTCGAGATCCTCGCTATCGAGCGAGCGAGGGCGCTGTTCGGCTGCGCCTTCGCCAACGTCCAGCCGCACTCCGGATCCCAGGCTAACCAGGCCGTGTTCATGGCCTTGATCAAGCCGGGCGACACCTTCATGGGGCTGGATCTGGCCGCCGGCGGGCACCTGACCCATGGGAAGTCGGTCAACCAGTCGGGCAAGTGGTTCAGGCCCGTGGCCTATACTGTCCGCACCCAGGACGAGACGATCGACTATGAGGGGATGGCGGAGCTCGCTCTGGAGCACCGGCCCAAGCTGATCATCGCCGGCGGCTCGGCTTACAGCCGGGTGATCGATTTCGAGCGCTTCCGCAAGGTGGCCGACAGCGTAGGCGCCTATCTGATGGTCGACATGGCCCATTTCGCAGGCCTGGTCGCGGCGGGCGTCTTCCCGAGCCCCCTGCCGCACGCCCACGTGGTCACCACCACCACCCACAAAACTCTACGCGGCCCCCGCGGCGGCATGATCCTCTCCAACGACCCCAAGCTGGGCAAGAAGCTGGATTCGGCCGTCTTTCCGGGGCTCCAGGGCGGACCGCTGATGCATGTCATCGCGGCCAAGGCGGTTGCGTTCGGGGAGGCGCTGTCACCCGACTTCAAGGCCTACTCCCGCCGGGTGATCGACAATGCCCGCGTCCTGGCCGACGGCCTCGGGGCGGCGGGTCTGCGCATCGTCTCAGGCGGCACCGACAGCCACCTGATGCTGGTCGATCTGCGGCCCAAGGGCGTCACCGGAAAGGCCGCAGAGGAGAGTCTCGAGCGCGCCGACATAACCTGCAACAAGAACGGCATCCCCTTCGATCCGGCCCCGCCCGCGATCACGTCGGGTCTTCGGCTCGGCACCCCGGCCAGCACCACGCGCGGCTTCGGTCAGGCGGAGTTTCGTCGTATCGGCCAGCTGATCGGCGAGGTCGTGGACGGGCTGGCTGCCAACGGCGAGGCGGGTAACGGTGAGGTGGAGTCGAGGGTTCGGCGAGAGGCGCGGGACTTGACCGCCCGGTTCCCGATCTACATCTGACACCCGTCGGCCGGCTCGCGGAGGGGGCACGTCATGCGCTGCCCGTTCTGCGGTCAACTCGAGAGCCAGGTGAAGGACAGTCGTCCGTCCGAGGACGGTTCGGCCATCCGCCGCCGGCGGCTGTGTCCCGAATGCGGAGGCCGCTTCACGACCTTCGAGCGCGTGCAGCTGCGCGAATTGACCATCCTGAAACGCTCCGGCCGGCGTGCGCCGTTCGATCGCGAAAAGCTGGTCCGCTCGATCTCCATAGCCACCCGCAAACGGCCGGTCGATTCAGAGCGGCTGGAACGCATGGTCACCGGCATCGTGCGTCAGCTAGAGAGCATGGGCGAGACCGAGCTCGCCTCCAATGTGGTCGGCGAGATGGTCATGAAGGCGCTCAAGACGCTCGATGACGTGGCCTATGTCCGCTATGCCTCGGTTTATCGCGATTTCCGCCAGACCGACGATTTCGCCCGCTTCCTCAGCGACGAGGGACTGAGCGACGAGACCGAGGAGTGACCCGGGCCGCCCGGCAGGATCGTGCGGTCGCCAGGCTCGCCGCCGTTCAGGCACTCTACCAGATGGATGTCGCCGGCCATGGGGCCGATCGGGTCACGCGCGAGTTTCGCGACCACCGCTTCGACCGCGACCTCGACGGGGTCCGCCTCGCCCCCGCCGACGAAGCCTGGTTCGGTGAGCTCGTGCGCGGCGTCGCCGATGCTCAGGCCGCGATAGACGCCGCCATCACCCGGCGCCTGGCCGCCCGCTGGAAGCTGGAGCGGCTCGACGCCACGGTGCGCGCCATACTGCGCGCCGGGGCGTTCGAACTGATGCGCCGGGCCGAGGTGCCCACGGAGGTGGTGATCGACGAATATGTCGAGATCGCGAAGTCGTTCTTCGAGGGTCCAGAACCGGGCTTCGTCAACGCCGCCCTCGACAGGATCGCGGGCGATGAGCGGGCCGCCTGACGAGTTCGCCTGGATCGAAAGCCTCCGCGCCCTGACGCACGGCGATCCCCGCGCCCTTGACCTGCTCGACGATGCGGCGGTGCTTCCGTCCAGGCCTGGCTTTGATCTCGTCGTCTCCAAGGACGCGCTGGTCGAGGGCGTGCATTTCCTCCAGCACGAGGCCCCTGGGATCGTCGCCCAACGCCTGATTCGCACTAGTCTTTCCGACCTCGCCGCGAAGGCCGCCCTGCCGTTCGGCTACTTCCTCATGACCGCCTGGCCCGCTGACCGCGACGAGGCCTGGCGCGCCGCCTTCGCGCGTGGTCTGGCGCAGGACGGAGAGACGTTCGGCATCGCTCTGCTGGGTGGCGACACCGTCTCGACGCCCGGGCCCCTCGTCGTGAGCGCCACTGTGTTGGGCTGGGTCGAGGCCGGACAGGCGGTGTTGCGATCCGGCGCCCACGTCGGCGACCGGCTGGTGGTGTGCGGCGCGATCGGCGACGGCCTGCTGGGTCTGGACGCGGCGCGTGGGCGGCTGGCCGATCCGGGCGGCGTGCTGGCCGGCCGCTATCGCCTGCCCGAGCCGCGGCTCGACCTTCGCCTGGCGTTGCTGGGGCACGCGAGGGCCGCCGCGGACGTGTCCGACGGCCTTCTGGCGGATGCCGGCCGCATCGCTCTGGCCAGCGGGATCGGCGTCCGCGTCGATCTCGGAGGCGTTCCGCTGTCGGCGGAGGGTCGGGCATGGCTGTCCGCTGCTGGCGACGAGGCGGTCGCCCGCTTGCACCTGGCGACGGGCGGCGACGACTACGCCGTCGCCTGTGCTGTCGCGCCTGATCAAGTCGCTCTTTTCCTGGGCGAGGTTCGCGCTTTGGGCCGCCCTGCCGCCGACGCTGGCGAGTTCGTCGACGCGCCGGGTGTCACCGCCCGGTACGCGGGCGCTCCAGTCGCCGTCGATCGGCTCGGTTGGACGCATTAAAGGGCGCAGTGGCCACCCATCGCTTGCGTTGCGGGTGCGGTTTTGGCAGTTTCCCGCGACTTTTCCGGGCGGCGCCTCGCGCGCCCGGCTAACCCGTTAGGGCATCCCGCCCATGCGATCCTTATTTCCACGACGGCTCGCGGCCGCCGGCGGGAGATTTTTGGGGGACGTCTCGATATGAGTCTAGTGCTTGAGCTGGTGATCGCCGCCGGCCTTCTGGCTGTGCTTTACGGCGCCGTCCAGACCGCCTCACTTCTGCGCGCTTCACCCGGCAACGCCAAGATGCAGGAGATCGCGGCCGCCATCCAGGAAGGCGCCCAGGCCTATCTGCGCCGCCAATACACCACCATCGCCATCGTCGGGGCCCTGATCCTGGTGGCGATCTTCCTTCTCATCGGCTGGACCGAGGCGCTCGGCTTCCTGATCGGCGCCGTACTCTCAGGCGCGGCCGGTTTCGCCGGCATGCTGATAAGCGTGCGCGCCAATGTGCGTACCGCCCAGGCAGCGTCGGAGAGTCTGGCCAAGGGCCTGTCGCTCGCCTTCCGCTCTGGGGCGGTCACGGGCATGTTGGTGGCGGGCTTCGCCCTCCTGGGCGTGGCCGGCTACTACGGCATCCTCACCGGCGTGCTCGGGCGCGAGAACACCAGCCGCGACGTGATCGATTCTCTGGTCGCGCTCGGGTTCGGCGCCTCCTTGATCTCGATCTTCGCCCGCCTGGGCGGCGGCATCTTCACCAAGGGCGCCGATGTGGGCGGTGACATGGTCGGCAAGGTCGAAGCCGGGATCCCCGAGGACGATCCGCGCAACGCGGCCACCATCGCCGACAATGTGGGCGACAACGTCGGCGACTGCGCCGGCATGGCCGCCGATCTGTTCGAGACCTACGCGGTGACCACCGTCGCCACCATGGTGCTGGCGGCGATCTTCTTCCGCGGACTGCCCTCGGTGTCGGCCATGATGCTGCTGCCGCTGGCGATCTGCGGCGTGTGCATCGTCACCTCGATCATCGGCGCCTTCGCCGTGCGCCTGGGCAAGAGCCAGAATATCATGGGCGCTCTCTACCAGGGCCTGATCGTGACCGGCGTCCTCTCGGTGGGCGCGGTATGGTGGGTGATCCATGCGCTGGTCCCCGCAGAAGGCGTGCAGGTGCTCGACAAGCTTGTCAGCCCCAATGCGCTCTTCCAGTGCGGTCTGGTCGGCTTGGCGGTGACGGCGGCCATTGTGGTCATCACCGAATACTACACGGGAACCAACTTTCGCCCAGTGAAGTCGATCGCCAAGGCCTCGGTTTCCGGCCACGGCACAAACGTCATCCAGGGCCTGGCCATGTCTCTGGAATCCACCGCCGCCCCCGCGCTGGTGATCATCGTCGGCATCGTGCTCACCTATCAGTTCGCGGGCCTGTTCGGCGTCGCCATCGCCACCACCACCATGCTTTCCCTTGCCGGATTCATCGTCGCCCTGGACGCCTTCGGCCCAGTGACCGACAACGCCGGAGGCATCGCCGAAATGGCCGGATTGCCCGGCGAAGTTCGCGTCTCCACCGATGCGCTCGACGCGGTGGGCAACACCACCAAGGCGGTGACCAAGGGCTATGCCATCGGTTCGGCCGGCCTGGGCGCCCTGGTCCTCTTCGCCGCCTACACCCAGGACCTGAAATATTTCTCCGCCAATTCGGATCAGTTTCCGTTCTTTACCGGCATGGGCGCGGTCGCCTTCGATCTTTCAAACCCGTACGTCGTCGTCGGCCTCCTGTTCGGCGGCCTGCTGCCGTTTCTGTTCGGCGGCATGTCGATGACCGCGGTGGGCCGGGCGGCCGAGGCGGTGGTGGCCGAGGTGCGCCGCCAGTTCCGCGAGAACCCCGGGATCATGACCTATGAGGTGAAGCCCGAATACGGCAAAGCGGTGGACATCCTCACCAAGGCGGCGATCCGTGAGATGATCGTCCCGTCCCTGCTGCCGGTGGCCTCCCCGGTGGTGCTTTTCTTCCTCGTCGAGCTGATAGCCGGCAAGTCCAATGCCTTCTCGGCTCTCGGGGCCATGCTGATGGGGGTGATTGTGACCGGCCTGTTCGTCGCCATCTCGATGACGTCCGGCGGCGGCGCCTGGGACAACGCCAAGAAGCTGATCGAGGAGGGCCACCACGGCGGCAAGGGCTCCGAGGCGCACAAGGCCGCCGTGACTGGCGACACCGTCGGCGATCCCTACAAGGATACCGCCGGCCCGGCCGTGAACCCGATGATCAAGATCACCAACATCGTCGCCCTGCTGTTGCTGGCCGTGCTTGCCCGGGGGGTCATCCACTAGGCCCGGTGGTCGGGAGGGCGGACAGCAAAAAGCCCGCCGATCTTGCTGATCGGCGGGCTTGTTGACGTCTCTCGAAATGCGTGCCGTCGGCGTTAGGCGACCGCTTCGAGGCGGCGGCGGCGGAGCGCCGCGCCCAGGCCGGCAAACCCGGCCAGAAGGAGAGCCCAGGCGGCGGGTTCCGGCACCCCGGCCGAGGCGATCGCCACATTGTCGATGAACGCCGTCTGGTCGGTGGTCGTGATCCCCAGGAATTCGATGGTGTGATTCCCGGCCGACAGGTAGCTGAGGTTGATCGCCTGGGCGGTGAACGCCTGGCCGCTGGTGGTCTGGAACAGCCCATGCCGCGCGCCGTCGATCAGCACGCGGAACGTCTGATTGCCCGCGTAGGCGCCGAAGTCAGGGCGCCCTGCGTCATAGAAGGTCAGAAACAGCGGATGGCTCAGATCGCTTGCCGAGACGGTGAAGCTCTGGGAGATCGACCCACCGCCCTGCACGCCGGCGAATTGCGCGCCGTCGAAGCCCGGAGGCGGCGTGGCGCCGTACCAATCGCTGTAGCCGGTGGCGTTAATGACGACGCCCCCGCCGTCATAGGTCCAACCGTCAAGGGTCGTGGGCATCGAGAGCCCCGGATAGAGATATTGGCCCGTGGTCAGGGCGGGCGCCTCGAAGCTGCCGTTCGTGATCAGGTTGGCGGCCGAGGCGGCGCAGGGCGCGAGCGCGGCGGCGCTCAGGCCGATAGCAGCGATCGCGGTCATGGGAATTCGCATCTGAAGCGCCTCATCTGTGAAACTGTGTCGTGATTGCGGCGATTGTGGCTCCGTTCCGCCGCCATGTCCATGAAAAAAGGCGCGAACCCAAAGTATGTTGCATGATATCGTGCTTGTGCCCGACGGGGCGCATCCTGGCGCCTGATTGCCGTCACGGAGGCGATACCTCGGCGGCGGGCGGATGTGGCGGAATTGGCAGACGCACTGGGTTTAGGTCCCAGCGCCGCGAGGCGTGGAGGTTCGAGTCCTCTCATCCGCACCAAGGCAGGCCCTCGGGGTTGAGGGAGCCGCGCGCGCATGACATAAACCGCCCTCGTTTCGCGCCGCCTGCCGGGTCGGACCCTGGCGGCGGCGTTTTCGTTTTTGCCTAGGATCGATCCCATGCAGGTCACCGAGACCCTCAACGAAACCCTGAGCCGCGCCTATGGCGTGCGGGTGCCGGCCGCCGAGCTGGGCGCGTTGCTCGACGCTCGCATCGCTGAGATCGCCCCGACCCTGAATCTAAAGGGCTTTCGTCCGGGCAAGGTGCCGCAGGGCCACGTGCGCAAGCTCTATGGCAAGGCCCTGATGGGCGAGGTGATCGAAAAGACGATCAACGAGACCTCCCGCCAGGTGCTCGACGACCACAAACTGCGCGTTGCCGCCCAGCCTGATTTGAAGCCTTCCTCCGACATGGACCGGGTGCTGGCCGGCGGGGAGGATCTGACCTACGACCTCGAAGTCGAGCTGATGCCCGATTTCGAGCCGGCCGACGTATCGACACTCACCTTGACGCGCATGGTCTATGCGCCGGCCGAGGCGGAGATCGACGAAGCCCTGGCAGAGGTCGCCGCCCAGAACCGCACCTATGCCGCACGGGCCGGCAAGAGTACCAAGGCCAGGGACGGGGATCAGTTGCTGGTCGATTTCGTCGGCCGCGTGGGGGGTGAGGCTTTCGAGGGCGGCGCGGCGAGCGACGCGGAGATCGTCATCGGCGCCGGTCGCTTCATTTCGGGTTTCGAGGAGCAGTTGGTGGGCGCGGCGCCCGGGGCCGATGTGACCGTCACCGTGACCTTCCCCGAGGCCTATCAGGTCGAGGCCCTGAAGGGCCGCGAGGCCGTGTTCGACGTCAACGTCAAGGAAGTGCGCGCGCCCAAGGACGCCAAGGCCGACGACGATCTGGCCAAGAACCTCGGCCTGGCCGACTTGGCCGCCTTGCGCGAGGCGATCCGCTCCAGCTTGGCGGCCCAATACGCCAAGACCTCACGCTTCAAGCTCAAGCGCGCCCTGCTGGACGCCCTCGATACCCGCCACGACATCCCCCTGCCGCCGCGCATGGTCGAGGCCGAGTTCAACAGCGTGTGGGACCAAGTCAAGAAGGACGAGGCCTCCGGCGAGGCTTCCCCCGAGGATGAGGGCAAGCCCGAAGAGGTGTTGCGCGCCGAGTACCGGCGGATCGCCGAGCGCCGCGTGCGCCTGGGCCTGGTTCTGGCCGAAATCGGCCGGCGCCAGAATGTCGTGGTGACCGATCAGGAACTGACCGACGCCATGCGCGAGGAGGCGATGAAGTATGGCGAAATGGCCCAGCAAATGTTCGACCTGCTGCGCAAGAACGCCCAGGCCCAGGCCAACATGCGCGCGCCACTGTACGAGGAGAAGGTGGTCGATCTGATCATCGCCGGCGCCAAGGTAACCGACAGGCTGGTCTCCAAGGACGAGCTGATGAAGGAGGACGAACTGCCCGAGGGCTTCGGCGAGCCCGCCGATGCACCGCCCGCCAAGGCCAAGGCGCCGAAGAAAGCCAAGGCTTCAAAGGCCGCCGCGTCCGAGCCGGCCGAGCCGGCGACCGAAGCCAAGGCCGAAAGCGGGGCCGAGGCCAAAGCGAAGCCAGTCAGGTCGAAGGCCAAACCCAAGGCCAAGCCGCAGGCAGACTAGACCGGGCGCTTGAATGACGCCCGCCTCGGGGCGATATCAGGAAGCCATGCGAAGGACCGCGCGATGATCGACACACCAGCCCATTCCCTCAATCTCGTGCCGATGGTGGTCGAGCAGTCTGCCAGGGGCGAGCGCGCCTTCGACATCTTCTCGCGCCTGCTGCGCGAGCGTGTGGTGTTCCTGAACGGCCCGGTGGACGACGGCATGTCGGCGCTGATCTGCGCTCAGCTTCTGTACCTGGAGTCCGAGTTTCCCAAGAAGCAGATCGATATGTACATCAATTCGCCGGGTGGCGTCGTCACCTCTGGCCTCGCGATCTACGACACCATGCAATACATCCGTTGCCCGGTCGCCACGACCTGCATGGGCATGGCCGCCTCCATGGGCTCGTTCCTGCTGATGGCCGGAGAGCCGGGCCTGCGCGTCGCTCTCCCCAACGCCCGCATCATGCTGCACCAGCCTTCGGGTGGCTTTTCCGGCAAGGCGTCCGACATCGAGCGCCACGCCGAGGACATCCTCAAGACCAAGCGGCGGTTGAACGAACTCTACGCCAAACACACCGGTCGCAGCTACGAGGAGGTCGAACGCACCCTCGACCGCGACCATTTCATGGACGCCGAGGAAGCCAAGGTCTGGGGCATCGTCGACCACATCTACGAGAGCCGCGTCGCCTCCGAAGCCGCGGCCGCGCTTTAGGGCGGGGCGCTCAGCCGTTCGTCCAGGGCGCGGATCAGCGCCGCGGGGCCACCTTCGCCATCCACTCTCAGGCGCTCGAAGCCCTTGCCGTCGGCCGCGCGGACGTCGGCGAACAGGCCGGAAGGGTCTTCGTGGAAGTGCAGAAAGGCCCTGGATCTGCGGTAGAAAACGCCGCGCCCCTTCTCGATCAGGCCTTGCCGATCGCGCACCGCCGCGAGCAAAGGCTCGAGCCGGTCGAGGGATCCGGGTCCGGCGTGTCTCATGGCTGTCCCGTGAAGACCTTCATGCCCGGTGCGCGGGCAAGGGCCAGCATCTCGATGTCGCCATCGCTGTCGCCGTATGCGGCTTCCAGGCGGATATCGGGGCCGAAGGCCGCGCGCAGCCGGACGACTTTCTCTGGGCCGCGACAGTTGGGTCCCGCCAAGGCCGCGGTGGCCCGGCCCGCCGCATCGAGCGCCAGACGCGTGGCAATCAGTCGCTCCGCGCCCAACCGCCTCGCGAAGGGAGCAACGAGAAACTCAGGCGAAGCCGTGACGATCGCGAGCCGGGCGCCGCGCGCCCGCCAGTTCTCCCAGCAGGCCAGGGCGTCCGGACGCATCAGTCCCACCCACGCCCGAGCCGCGAATGTCTGGGCCGCCGCCTCCAGGTCGGACAGCGCGTCGCCCTGGAGGAATACCCGCGCCGTCGCCGCCTTCAGCCGCGCCCGGTCGCGGTCGGTGGCATAGGCCAGCACCGCCGGCCCCAGTTTCGCCATGCCGGCGGCGTAGCCAAACGGCCCGGCGCGCCAGGCCAGGAAGGCGCGAAAACTATCCCGGCAGGTGAGGGTGCCGTCGAAATCGAACGCCACGAGTGGGCCGCCGTCCGCGCCCGGATGGCGCCGGTCGGGCGCTGTCCCCATATGCGGCGGCGCCGGAAGCGGCATCATGGGCTTGTGATCCGCTTCCGGATCGGGGAATGTCAAGTCCGAAACCCCCGGGGGTGGTCGGCCTGCGCGTGGCGCGAGTGCTCCGGAGAGTGAGAAGCGAAGATGACGAAAGCCGCCAGCGGCGATAGCAAGAGCACTCTGTACTGCTCTTTCTGCGGTAAGAGTCAGCATGAGGTACGCAAGCTGATCGCGGGACCGACTGTGTTCATCTGCGATGAATGCGTCGAGCTTTGCATGGACATCATTCGGGAAGAGACGAAGGTCACCTTCGTCAAGTCGAAGGACGGGGTCCCGACGCCGCGCGAAATCCGTGAGGTGCTGAACGACTACGTGATCGGCCAGGAGCACGCCAAGAAGGTGCTCTCGGTCGCGGTGCACAACCACTACAAGCGCCTCAACCACGCCCAGAAGAACAACGACGTCGAGCTGGCCAAATCCAACATCCTGCTCGTCGGCCCGACCGGCGTCGGCAAGACCTTGCTGGCTCAGACCCTGGCGCGAATCATCGACGTGCCGTTCACCATGGCCGACGCCACCACCCTGACCGAGGCGGGCTATGTGGGTGAGGATGTGGAGAACATCATCCTCAAGCTCCTGCAGGCGGCCGACTACAACGTCGAGCGGGCTCAGCGCGGCATCGTCTATATCGACGAGGTCGACAAGATCAGTCGCAAATCCGACAACCCCTCGATCACCCGCGACGTATCGGGCGAAGGCGTGCAGCAGGCGCTCCTGAAGATCATGGAGGGCACCGTCGCCTCCGTGCCGCCCCAGGGTGGGCGCAAGCATCCACAGCAGGAGTTCCTGCAGGTCGACACCACCAACATGCTGTTCATCTGCGGCGGCGCTTTCTCGGGGCTCGAGAAGATCATCTCCAGCCGCGGCAAGGGCACCTCGATCGGCTTCTCGGCCAAGGTCTCGGATCCCGACGACCGCCGTACGGGCGAAGTGCTGCGCCAGGTCGAGCCGGACGACCTGCAGCGCTTCGGATTGATCCCCGAGTTCATCGGCCGTCTGCCGGTGATCGCCACTCTCGACGATCTCGACGAAGGGGCCCTGGTCAAGATTCTCACCGAGCCCAAGAACGCCCTGGTCAAGCAATACCAGCGTCTGTTCGACATGGAGAATGTCGGCCTGGCCTTCACTGACGATGCGTTGAAAGCGGTCGCCCGCAAGGCTATTCTGCGCAAGACCGGCGCCCGGGGCCTGCGTTCGATCCTGGAAGGCATCCTGCTCGAGACCATGTTCGAACTGCCCACCCTGCAGGGCGTGGAGGAGGTCGTGGTCAACGCCGAAGTCGTCGAGGGCCGTGGCTCGCCTCTGATGATCTACGCCGAAAAGAAGAGCGGCGCCGCCTCGGCCTGAGGCCTGCCGTTGGCCAACGCGCTTTGGGACGCCCTGGCGGGGGCGCCGGCGGACGGCGCTCCGGCGCTGATCACGTCGTCGCAAGAGCTCAGTCATGCCGCGCTGAGAGCCGAGACGGGCCGGATGGCGGCGGCCCTGGTGGCGCTCGGCGTCGCGCCCGGCGACCGGGTCGCGGCCTGCATCGAGAAATCGGCCGCCAATCTAGTCCTCTACCTGGCCACGATTCGGGCTGGCGCGGTGTTCCTGCCGCTAAACCCGGCCTACACCTTCGCCGAGCGCGCCTTCTTCCTGCGCGACGCCGAACCAGCCCTGGTCGTGTGCGATCCGGCCGCGCGCAAGGCCATGGTGGGGAGCGGCGGCGCGGCGCGGGTGGAGACGCTTGATGCGGCGGGCGAGGGGAGTCTGGCCGGCCTCGCGGCCGGTCAGGGCGCGTCGTTCTCCACCATCCCGCGGGGCGAGGACGACCTGGCCGCCATTTGCTACACTTCGGGGACGACCGGCCGGTCCAAGGGCGCCATGCTGACCCACCGCGCCCTGGTCTCTAACGCCAGGGCCCTGGCTGAACTGTGGCGCTTCAGCTCTCGCGACGTTCTGATCCACGCCCTGCCGCTCTATCATATCCACGGCCTGTTCATCGCCGCCAACACGGCGCTGATGAGCGGTGCGGCCATGCGCCTGCTGCCGAGGTTCGACGCCGACGCGGTGCTGGCCGCCATGCCGGGCGCAACCTGCCTGATGGGTGTTCCGACCTTTTACACCCGCCTGCTGGACCAGCCCGGCCTCACGCGAGAGGCGACGAGGGCCATGCGCCTGTTCGTTAGTGGATCGGCGCCGCTGCTCGCCCGAACGCATGACGCCTGGAGAGAGGTGACCGGCCACGCCATCCTCGAGCGTTACGGCATGACCGAGACCGGTATCCTCGCCTCCAACCCCTACGACGGGGACCGGGTCGCCGGCTCGGTCGGCTTTCCTCTGCCTGGCGTCGACCTGCGCCTGGTCGATGGCGGCGGCCAGATCGTCGCGCCGAACGCTGTCGGAGCGATCGAGGTGAAGGGCCCCAACGTCTGCTCCGGCTATTGGCGAAACGAGGCGGCCACGCGGGAGGCGTTCGGCGACGACGGCTGGTTCGCCACCGGCGATCTGGCCTCGAAGGACGCGCGTGGCTACCTGTCGATCGTGGGCCGAGACAAAGACCTGATCATCACCGGCGGGCTCAACGTCTATCCGAAGGAGGTCGAGGCGGCGATCGATGCCGCGCCAGGCGTTACCGAGAGCGCGGTGATCGGTGTTCCGCACCTTGATCTGGGAGAAGCCGTGGTCGCGGTGGTGACGCCTGCCGATGCTGGGGTGAGCGAGGCGGCTGTCCTGTCGGCGGTCGGCGAGGTGCTGGCGCCTTATAAGCGGCCCAAGCGAATCCTGTTCGTCGCCGAGTTGCCGCGGAACGCCATGGGCAAGGTCGAGAAGGCCAGACTGCGCGCCGATCACGCGCGGCTGTTCGCTTCGTGACCCTTTCTTGAACCTCGCCCGTACAAACTCCACATACGACTGGAACCCGGGCGACTCGATGCATGGTCGAGACAGCCGATGGGATAGTTTCAAAGCCGCCGCCCGCGCCCCCCAGGGTTCGCCCGCCGGTCAGGAGTGATCATGTCCGACCCCAAATGCCTGCCCGTCCTGCCGCTTCGCGACATCGTCGTCTTTCCGCACATGGTGGTGCCGCTGTTCGTGGGCCGTGAGAAATCCGTGCGCGCGCTCGAAGAGGTGATGAAGAGTGACAAGCAGATCCTGCTTGTGACACAGAAGGATCGCGACCAGGACGATCCCGCGCCGGAAGACATTTTCGAGATCGGCGTGCTGGCCAGCGTCCTGCAACTGCTCAAGCTGCCGGATGGTACGGTCAAGGTGCTGGTCGAAGGCCGCTCGCGCGCCGCGGTGCTGAAGTTCACCCCGCGCGAGGCGTTCTACGAGGCCGAGATCGCCCCGATCGTGGAAGAAGGCGGGGCCGCCCACGAGGCCGAGGCGCTGTCGCGCGCGGTGATCGAGCAGTTCGAGAACTACACCAAACTGAACAAGAAGGTGCCGCCCGAGGCCCTGGCCGCGATCCCCCAGATCACCGAGCCCGGCCGCCTGGCCGACAACATCGCCGCCCATCTGGCGGTTAAGATCTCCGATCGCCAGCAACTGCTGGAAATCTTCAACGTCGGCAAGCGACTGGAGAAGGTGTTTGCCCTCATGGAGGGCGAGATCAGCGTGCTGCAGGTGGAAAAGAAGATCCGTAGCCGCGTCAAGCGTCAGATGGAGAAGACCCAGCGCGAATACTATCTGAACGAGCAGATGAAGGCGATCCAGCGTGAGCTGGGTGAGCAGGACGACGCCCGCGACGAACTGATCGAGCTGGAAAAGCGCATCAAGAAGACCAAGCTCTCGAAAGAGGCGCGGACCAAGGCCGAGAGCGAGCTGAAGAAGCTGCGCAACATGAGCCCGATGTCGGCCGAATCCACCGTCGTGCGCAACTATCTCGACTGGCTGCTGTCGATCCCGTGGGGCAAGAGCAAGGCCAAGCCAATCGATCTGGCCCTGGCGGAGAAGATCCTCGAGGACGACCACTACGGCTTGGAAAAGGTCAAGGAGCGCATCCTCGAATACCTCGCCGTGCAGGCGCGCACCGGCACGCTCAAAGGCCCGATCCTCTGCCTCGTGGGCCCCCCTGGCGTCGGCAAGACCTCGCTGGGCCGTTCGATCGCCAAGGCGACGGGGCGTGAGTTCGTGCGTCTCAGCCTGGGCGGCGTGCGAGACGAGGCCGAGATCCGCGGTCACCGGCGGACCTACATCGGCTCCATGCCCGGCAAGATCGTGCAGTCGATGAAGAAGGCCAAGACGACCAACACGTTCTTCCTGCTCGACGAGATCGAGAAGATGGGCGCCGACTGGCGCGGCGATCCTTCGAGCGCCTTGCTGGAGGTGCTCGATCCCGAACAGAACTCCACGTTCAACGACCACTATCTGGAGGTGGACTACGATCTCTCCAACGTGATGTTCGTGACCACCGCCAACTCGCTCAACATGCCCCAGCCCCTGCTGGACCGCATGGAGATCATCCGCATCCCGGGCTACACAGAAGACGAGAAGGTGGAGATCGCCAAGCGCCACCTCCTGCCCAAGCTCGCCAAGGATCACGGCCTGAAGGAAGGCGAGTGGATGGTCCCGGAGCAGGCGATACGTGATCTCATCCGCTACTACACGCGCGAGGCCGGGGTCCGCTCGCTGGAGCGGGAGCTGGGGAATCTGGCTCGCAAGGCGGTTCGCGACATGGCCCGCGAGCAGGTGCTGGCCATCACCATCGACGACGAACGCCTGGGCCGATACGCCGGCGTGCGCCGCTTCCACCACGGGGCCACCGATGAGGAAGATCAGGTCGGCATCGTGACGGGTCTCGCCTGGACCGAGTTCGGCGGCGACATCCTGACCATCGAGGCGGTCAAGATGCCCGGTAAGGGCCGGATGTCGATCACCGGCAATCTGAAGGAGGTGATGAAGGAATCAGTCGCCGCCGCGGCATCCTACGTCCGCTCGCGGGCGACCCGCTTCGGCGTCAAGCCCAGCGCCTTCGACAAGACAGACGTGCACCTGCATGTGCCGGAGGGCGCCACGCCCAAGGACGGCCCGTCCGCCGGCGTCGCCATGTCGGTGGCCATCGTCTCGGTGCTCACCGGCATTCCGATCCGCAAGGATCTGGCCATGACCGGCGAGATCACCCTGCGAGGCCGGGTGTTGCCGATCGGCGGGCTGAAGGAGAAGCTCCTCGCAGCCCTCCGCTCGGGCATCAAGACGGTGCTGATCCCGGCCGAGAACGCCAAGGATCTCGCCGAGGTGCCGGAAAACGTGAAGTCCGGGCTGGAGATCATCCCCGTCGCCACCGTCGACGAGGTGCTGGCCCTGGCTCTCACAGGACCCCTGACGCCGATCGAGTGGCGCGAGGAAGACGAGGCGCCGGCTTTGCCCGCAACGACCGATTCCCTCGAAGGCGGGTTGATGATCACCCACTGATCAAGGTTATCGTGATTAACTTGAGCGGCGCGGAGCCATTCCGCGCCGCTCTTGTTTGACGCGGGCCACGGAGCGGCCATAATTCCCGCAACGCAGAGCGGCGCCAGACCAATGACGCCGCCGCCGTTGGGGAGACGACGCATATGACCAAGGCTGAACTCGTGGCCGCTATTGCGCGGGACACCGGACTTCAAAAGGCCCAGGCGAAGCACGCTGTGAACGCGTTCTGCGCTTCTGTCACCGACCAGCTCAAGGCCGGCAAGGAGGTGCGCCTGGTGGGTTTTGGCAGCTTCGTTCCGGTGGAGCGCGCCGCTCGCCTGGGGCGCAATCCCAAGACCGGTGCCCCGGTCTCCAGCCCCGCCGTCCGCACCGCCAGGTTCAAGATCGGCGAGAGTCTGAAGGGCGCGCTGAACTAGGGCCGCGAACGTTTAGAGCCGAGGGCGGCTAGCTCAGCTGGTCAGAGCGCCTGGTTTACACCCAGGAGGTCGGGGGTTCGAACCCCTCGCCGCCCACCACCGGGATAAGGCGCGACGCCACGCCGACGAGCCCGCCTTGCTCAAAAAATAACCGACTCTTCGCCCCACCAGAGAGGCGAACGCTCCAGGTCGATGAACGTGCGCTCGTCCTCAAGCAGCATGCGCCCCGCCTCGACGGCCTTCGGTTCGGTGATGGCGGCGGTCATATCGTCGAGGTTGTCCCACCACAGCTGCGCCACGCCATCGAAGTCCTGCGGCGCATGGCGCGAGGCGCGGATCGGCTCGGATATGTCGGCCGGCAGGCTGTGCAACTGCACATAGCGGCGGATACGTAGAACCTCCCGCACGCTCGCCACGAGCGGGGCGTGCTGCTCTCGCCAATAGGTCTGGAACGCGGCGCGCGTCAGTTCCGGCCGCCGCATCAGGGCGAAGGTGAGCTTGAGCATGACGTGTCCTCCCGCAGCCGATGGACGCGCGCGCGCCTCCAGCGCACTCTAGCCCAAGGCCCTCGCTTGCCGAGCGCCTTTCCTGTGCGCGTGTTTGGCTTAGAATGACGCGAAACAGGAGGACGCGATGGATCGATTGCAGGGGAGGGCGGCCATCGTCACGGGAGCGGCGTCCGGCATCGGCCGGGCCAGCGCCGAGCTGTTCGCCGCCGAGGGTGCGCGCGTATTGGCCGTGGATCGTCCCGGGTCGGATCTTTCGTTCGCCGACGCCGGGATCCAGACGCTGGAGCAGGATCTGGTAGCCGACGACGCGCCCGCCGTCATCCTCGGCCGGGCGATCCAGGCCTTCGGCGGCCTCGACATCCTGTTCAACAACGCTGGCGTCAGCAACTCGACGCTCACGGCGGAGATGACCGACGAGGCCTGGGATCAGGTCCAGTCGGTCAATATTCGCGCTGTCTTCCGCCTGTGTCGCGAGGCGATACCCCACCTTGTCGCTTCCGCGCATGGGCGCATCGTCAACACCGCCAGCGTGATGGCCAACCAGACCGACTATGGCCTCTCCGCCTACTGCGCCTCCAAGGCCGGCGTGGTGGGCCTGACCCGCACTCTGGCGCTGGAACTCGGCAAGCACGGCGTCACAGCCAATGCGGTGCTGCCAGGCGCCATCCTGACCGGCATGACCAGGCGAAACTTCGCCGATCCCCATATCGCCGGCGTCTGGGCCAAGAAGTCGGTGCTGCGCCGGCTGGGAGAGCCGCTCGACGTGGCCCGCGTCGCGCTGTTCCTGGCTTCCGACGACGCGGCCTTCGTCACCGGCCAGGCCATAGCCGCCGACGGGGGCCTGACCCTGCGCACTTGAAGGCGGGTCCCGCGCCGCGCGACAATAGCCGAATCGGGATGGGTGGAGCAGGACGAAAACGTGTTTGGCGTCATCGAGGAGCGGGCCGCCGCGCCGGGAGCGCGCGAGACCAGAGGCGCGGGCGATTCCCGTGCCCGGCTGGTCGACACCACCATGCTCTATGCGCCTCGCTCGGGCGGCGTGAAACGCTATCTCACCGCCAAGCGAGCCTGGCTCGCCGAGCGTCGGCCCGGCGTGCGCCACACCCTGGTGGTGCCGGGCGATCGCCACGGTTACGATGGCGCGGGCCGGCTTTCGATCTACGCGGCGCCGCTGCCGTTCGCCGACGGCTATCGCTGGCCGGCCAGCCGGATGGCCTGGATGCGCCGCCTGCTGCGCCAGCGCCCCGACCTGATCGAGGCCGGCGATCCCTATACTCCGGGCCTCGCGGCCCTGAAGGCCGGCGAGGCGCTCGGCATTCCGGTGATCGGATTCTGTCATACCGATCTGGGGGCGCTGGCCGCCTTGCATATCGGCGAATGGGCCGAGGGGCCCGTGCGCCGCCACTGGGGCGAGATCTATCGGCGCTTCGATCGTGTCGTGGCTCCTAGCCGGTTCATCGCCGAGCGCCTCTCCGACGCCGGCGTCGAACGCCCGCTCGCCCTGCCGCTTGGCGTCGACACGGACCTGTTCCAGCCGGGCGAGCGCGATGGCGCCGGCTTGCGCCGGCGCCTGGGGCTCGACGACTCACGCCGCCTGCTGGTGTTCGCCGGCCGGCCCGCGCGGGAAAAACGCGTCGACGTGTTGATCGAGGCGGTCGAGCGGCTAGGTGATCCCTATGTCCTGTTGCTCGTGGGCGCGGCCGGCGGCGCCCATGCCTCCAGCCGGGTGATCGAACTTCCCTACGAGCCCGATCCGCGTCGGCTCGCGGCCCTGATGGCCGGCTGCGACGCCTTCGTCCACGCCAACGACGCCGAGCCGTTCGGCCTGATCGTGCTTGAAGCCATGGCCTGCGGCCTGCCGGTGGTGGGCGTCGCTCACGGTGGCGTCGCCGAGAGCGTCGACGAGGCGGTTGGCCAACTGGCGAAGGCGTCCACCCCGGACGCCTTCGCCGATGCGGTCGCAGCCCTGTTCGAGCGCGAGGTCGCCGCCGTTGGCCGGGCGGCCCGCCGCCGGGTGTTGGAGCGGCACGGGTGGGAGCCGGTGTTCGAGACGCTTTGCGGGGTCTACGGCGAGCTCACCGGCGCCCCCGCCTTCAACGCCGTGCCGGCCTGGATCGCCGCGTGACCGGCTGGTGGCCACGGCTTGCCGGCGCCCTGACTCTGGCGGCGGCCGTCGGCGCCCATGCCGCCATGCCGGCTCCCAGCCTCGCCCAGATCCTCGCCGCCTCGCCGGCCGCCGACTGGCGGTCGCTCGATCCGGCGCTGACCCTCTACCTGGACCTTGCCCAGGGCCAGGTGATCATCGAGCTCTCCCCCCGCTTCGCTCCCGCTCATGTGGCGAACATTCGCGCCCTGGCGCGCGCGGGCTATTTCGACGGCCTCGCGGTCGTACGGGTGCAAGACAACTATGTGGTTCAGTGGGCCGATCCGGACGGCAAGAAGCCCTTGGGCGCGGCGCGCCGCAGCCTGAAGGCCGAATTCACCCGACCGTTCGATGCCGACGTCCCGTTCGATGCCCTGCCGGACGCGGACACCTATGCGCCGGCGGTCGGCTTCACCGACGGATTCCCCGCCGCGCGCGATCCCGCGCTCGGCCGGACCTGGCTCACGCACTGCTATGGCATGGTCGGCGCCGGCCGCGATCTCGACGCCGATTCCGGCAGCGGAATCGAACTGTATGCCGTGATCGGCCAAGCGCCGCGCCAGTTGGACCGCAACGTCACTCTCGTGGGTCGGGT
This sequence comes from Caulobacterales bacterium, assembly GCA_038226475.1. Lineage (GTDB taxonomy): Bacteria > Pseudomonadota > Alphaproteobacteria > Caulobacterales > Caulobacteraceae > Acaudatibacter. The sequence continues at coordinate 87,752 of JBBRQK010000011.1, forward strand.
GGTGGAGGGGATGGACATCCTCGCCGCCCTGCCGCGTGGTCACGGGGACCTCGGCTTCTACCAGACACTGGCCGAACGCATCCCGATCCGGTCGATGAAGCTCGCCGCCGATCTACCGGCGGCCGGGCGCGCCCCGCTCCAGGCATTGCGCACCGACAGCCCCACGTTTGCCGCCTTGGTGCAAAACCGGCGTTTTCGGCAGGATGCGTGGTACAAGACCCCGGCTGGTCACATCGATGTGTGCAACGTGCCGCTGCCGGTCCGGATGGCGCCCGCCCGATAATGGCGCGAGTGACGGGACTCGAACCCGCGACCTCCGGCGTGACAGGCCGGCGCTCTAACCAACTGAGCTACACCCGCGGGATCGGCTCCCAAAGTGGAACTCCGGGCGCGAGGCTGCGTGTGATAGGTCCGCCGCTCCCGGTCGTCAACCGACCCCGGCGATGAGAGCCCTGACGCGGGGCGACATGGATCAGGCGGCGCGGGTCCATCGGGCCGCCTTCGACGAACGCCTCCCCTGGCTCGCCGGCCTGCACACGCCGGCTGACGACCTGGCCTATTTTTGTGATGTGGTGTTTGCCGCCTGCGCCGTGTGGGGCGCGTTCGAGGGCGCGGAATGGACCGGCTTCATCGCCTTCCGCGAGGGGTGGATCGACCAGCTCTATGTCCTGCCGCGCGCTCAGGGCGCGGGCGTCGGCCGCTCGCTTCTGGACTTGGCGAAGGCGAGCTCCGGTGATCTTTCGCTCTGGACGTTCCAGCGCAACGCCGCCGCCCGCCGCTTCTACGAGCGCAATGGCTTTACAGAAGTCCGCCTCACGGATGGGGCGGGCAACATGGAGCGTGAGCCAGACGTTCTCTACCGCTGGCGCGCTTGAGAGCCGACCGCGTCCTGGGCGCAATTCAGCAGAAAATGGGCGCCTGATCGATCACGCTGGTCAAGGGGCCGTGGCCGTTTGAACCCCCGACCCCGTTGGTCTAGAACGCCGCGAATGGACGCCTTCCTTCTCCAGTACCTGCCGATCGTGATTTTCTTCGGCATCGCCGCGGCCCTAGGTTCGGCATTCATCCTGGCGGCGGCTCTGATCGCGCCCAGTTCGCCCGACGCGGAAAAGACGTCCAGCTACGAGTGCGGGTTCAACGCCTTCGACGATGCGCGAATGAAGTTCGACGTGCGCTTCTACCTCGTCTCGATCCTGTTCATCATCTTCGATCTTGAGGTGGCGTTCATGTTTCCGTGGGCCGCGACCCTCATGAAGCTGCCGCACGCTACCGGCGAATTCGCCTTCTGGAGCATGATGAGTTTCCTTTTCATCCTCACCGTGGGGTTCGTCTACGAATGGAAGAAGGGCGCTCTCGAGTGGGAGTAGTGGCCACTCCCAGACCCGCGGCGCTCGTCGCCGGCCGGACCGCCGTCGAAGGCTACGAACCTCGCGCGCACGATCCCTATTTCGACGGCGTCTCGGCTCAACTGGCGGACAAGGGCTTCGTCGTCGCCGCGGTGGACGACCTGATCACCTGGGCCCGCACGGGGTCCTTGATGTGGATGTCGTTCGGCCTGGCGTGCTGCGCGGTCGAGATGATGCAGGCCTCCATGCCACGCTACGATCTGGAGCGGTTCGGCGCCGCGCCGCGCGGCAGTCCGCGCCAGTCGGACGTGATGATCGTCGCCGGCACGCTCACCAACAAGATGGCCCCCGCCCTGCGCAAGGTCTACGACCAGATGCCGGAGCCGCGCTATGTAATCTCCATGGGCAGCTGCGCCAACGGCGGCGGCTATTACTATTTCAGCTACTCAGTGGTGCGTGGCTGCGATCGAATCGTCCCGGTCGACATATATGTGCCGGGCTGCCCGCCGACGGCGGAGGCGTTGCTCTACGGCATTCTGCAGCTGCAGAAGAAGATACGCCGCGTCGGAACCATCGAGCGGTGAGGCGGGCGCGGTGACCTGGCCCTTGACCGCTGACGCCCTGACCGCGCTCGGCGAGCGCATTGTCGCCGACAGCGCCGGAGCGGTCGCGGATTTCGTGGTCGTCCACGGTGAGCTCACCTTGCACGCCCCGGCCCACCGGATCGTCGATGTGCTGACCCTGCTCCGCGATAGTCCGGCTTTCGACTTCCACCAGCTGATCGATGTTTGCGGGGCCGACTATCCCCAGCGGCCGCTGCGCTTCGATGTGGTCTATCACCTGCTGTCGATGACCCGGAACCACCGGGTGCGGGTCAAGGTGCGCACCGACGAGGACACCGCCGTTCCCTCTGTCGTCGGCGTATTTGCCTGCGCCGACTGGTTCGAACGCGAAGCGTTCGACATGTACGGCATATATTTTTCCGGTCACCCCGATCTTCGCCGCTTGCTGACTGATTACGGGTTTCAGGGCCATCCGTTGCGCAAGGACTTCCCCATGACCGGCTATGTGGAGGTGCGTTACGACGACGAGCTCAAACGGGTCGTCTATGAGCCGGTCAAGTCGGTCGAGTTCCGTGATTGGGACTTCCTTTCGCCCTGGGAGGGCGCTGAATACGCCAAACCTGGCGAGGGCTATCGCTACCAGCTGCCCGGCGACGAAAAGGCGGAGAAGGCCCCGTGACCGGCGACAATGCCCCGGCCCAGGAACTCGACGCCTTCGGTAGAACGCCGGCGGCGCCGGGCGAGCCGGAGCGGCGGTTCAACATCAACTTCGGGCCGCAACATCCCGCGGCCCACGGCGTGTTGCGCCTCGTACTGGAGCTGGACGGCGAGCTGGTCGAGCGGGTGGATCCCCATATCGGCCTCTTGCACCGGGGCACGGAGAAGCTGATCGAGGCCCGCCCATACACTCAGAACACACCCTATTTCGACCGCCTCGACTATGTCGCTCCCATCAACCAGGAGCACGCCTTCGTCATGGCGATCGAGCGCCTGATGGGTCTCGAGGTCCCGCGCCGCGGCCAGATCATCCGCGTGCTGTACTGCGAGATCGGCCGCATCCTCAGCCACATTCTCAATGTCACCACCCAGGCGATGGACGTGGGGGCCCTGACCCCACCCTTGTGGGGCTTCGAAGAGCGCGAGAAGCTCATGGTGTTCTATGAGCGTGCTTCTGGCGCGCGCATGCACGCCAACTATTTCCGACCCGGCGGCGTGCGACAGGATCTGCCGGAGGCTCTGGTCGAGGACATTGACCTCTGGGCCATCGCTTTTCCCAAGGTGCTGGACGATCTGGGCCGCCTCGTCACCGGCAACCGCATCTTCAAGCAGCGCAATGTGGATATCGGCGTGGTGAGCCGCGAACAGGCCCTGGCCTGGGGCTTCACCGGCGTGATGCTGCGCGGTTCGGGCGTGGCCTGGGACCTGCGCCGTAGCCAGCCGTACGAGGTCTACGACGAGATGGCGTTCGAGATCCCGCTCGGCGTGCACGGTGACTGCTACGACCGCTACCTCTGCCGCATGGAGGAGATGCGCCAATCGGTCGGCATCATCCGCCAGTGCGTCGCCTTGCTGCGGGCCACGCCCGGCCTCGTGCTCACCGATGACCACAAGGTGAGCCCGCCCCGCCGCGGCGAGATGAAGCGCTCGATGGAAGCCCTGATTCACCATTTCAAGCTCTACAGCGAGGGCTTCCATGTGCCCGAGGGCGAGGTCTATGCCGCTGTCGAGGCGCCCAAGGGCGAGTTCGGGGTCTATCTGGTCGCCGACGGCACCAACAAGCCCTACCGCTGCAAGATCCGCGCACCGGGCTTTCCACATCTGGCGGCGATGGACTGGATGAATCGCGGCCACATGCTGGCCGACGTCAGCGCCATCCTGGGCTCGCTCGACATCGTCTTTGGCGAAATCGACCGATGAGCGTGCGCCGTCTGGCCAGAGAGCAGCCAGCTTCGTTCGCCTTCGCCGACCAGACGCTGGAGAAGGCGGGCTGGTGGATGGAGAAGTTTCCGGAAGGGCGTCGCCAGTCGGCGGTGATTCCTCTGCTGTGGCTGGTGCAGAAGCAGGAGGGCTGGGTGCCCGAGCCCGCCCTGCGCGTCGTCGCCCAGATGCTCGGCATGCCGGTGATCCGGGTGCTAGAGAACGTCACCTTCTACACCATGTTCCAGTTGGAGCCGGTGGGCGTCGTGGCTCACGTCGGCTTGTGCGGCACCACGCCGTGCATGCTTCGCGGCGCCCATGACCTCAGACGCGTTCTGGAGGCGCGCATCGGCCCGCGCGACCACCGCTCGGCCGACGGCCGCTTCTCCTGGGAGGAGGTCGAATGCATGGGGGCCTGCGTCAACGCCCCGATGGTGGCGATCAATGACTACTACTACGAGGATCTGACGCCCGAGACCCTGAGCGCCCTGCTGGACGAATTCGCCGCCGGGCGTTCACCGGCGCCGGGCTCCGCCATCGGGCGGCAGGGCTGCGCCCCCGAGGGCGGTCCGCTGACCCTGACCGATCCGGCCCTCTTCGACGGCTCCCGCGCCCGGCGGATCGACGCCCTGCCGGGCGTCCCCGTTAGGGAGCCCGTGGCATGATGCGAAACGCCGGTTTCGTCTTCTGCCTCGGGGGCGTGTTGGTGATGGTCGCCGGCCGGTTCATGGCCGGCGCGCCGGTGGCGCTGGTCTACGTCGGCGTGGCGACGATCGTGTTCGGCTGGGGCCTGCTCTTCCTCTCGACGCGCCGCAGACGGGGCGGGAGCTAGCGCATGGTCGGAATCCTGCAGGACAAGGATCGCATCTTCACCAATCTCTATGGCCTGCACGACTGGGGGCTGGAAGGCGCACGTACGCGCGGCGTGTGGAACGGGACCGCCGACATGTTGAGCGTCTCGCCTGAATGGGTGTGCGAGCAGATCAAGGCGGCGGGCCTGCGCGGGCGCGGCGGCGCCGGCTTCGCCACCGGCCTCAAATGGACGTTCATGCCCAAGCAGGAGAGCGAGCGGCCGCACTATCTGGTGGTCAACGCCGACGAGTCCGAGCCGGGCACCTGCAAGGATCGTGAGATCCTGCGGTTTGATCCCCATCGCCTGATCGAGGGCTGTCTGGTCGCGGCCTACGCCATCCGCGCCCACGACTGCTTCATCTACGTGCGCGGCGAATATGTCCGCGAGCGCGAGAACTTGGAGGCCGCTCTCAGCCAGGCGACCGAGGCGCGCCTGATCGGCAAGGACAACATCCACGGCTGGGACTGCGACATCCGCGTCACCCACGGGGGCGGCGCCTATATCTGCGGCGACGAGATGGCCTTGCTGGAGAGCCTCGAGGGCAAGAAGGGCCAGCCGAGGCTGAAGCCGCCGTTCCCCGCCGGGGCCGGTGTCTACGGCTGTCCGACCACGGTCAACAATGTCGAATCCATCGCCGTCGCCCCCGAGATCCTGCGTCGCGGGGCAGAGTGGTTCGCGGGCTTCGGGCGACCCAAGAACACCGGCACCAAGCTGATGAGCGCCTCGGGCCACGTGTTGAAGCCGTGTGTGGTCGAAGAGGCCATGTCGATCCCCATGCGCCAGCTGATCGACGAACATTTCGGCGGCGTGCGCGGCGGCTGGGGAAACCTGAAGGCGGTGATTCCCGGCGGCTCGTCGGTCCGCCTGATCCCGGCCGAAGAGGCCGAAGAGGCGCTGATGGACTTCGACGATCTGGCGGCGCGAAAGTCCGGTCTCGGAACCGCCGCCATGATCGTCATGGACAAGTCGTGCGATATCGTCGCCGCCATCGCCCGGCTGTCCTACTTCTACAAGCATGAGAGTTGTGGCCAGTGCACCCCGTGCCGCGAGGGCACCGGCTGGATGTGGCGCATCATGGAGCGGATGGTCACCGGCGAAGCCGATCCCAAGGAGATCGACATGCTCCTCGACGTCGCCAGCCAGGTCGAGGGTCACACCATCTGCGGTCTTGGCGACGCCGCGGCCTGGCCGATCCAGGGCCTGTTCCGCCACTTCCGCCCCGAGATCGAGGCGCGCATCGCCGCCTACCGTTCCCGCCGCGCCAATACGCCCGGCGTGACCCTCATCGCAGCGGAATAGAGACCTTCGCGAACGAGTTGGCGCGCCCAACGCTTTGGGCCTTGCGCTGCATGAGGTGATATAGTTAACTACTACACCAGAACGATGAGTCGGCTCTGACTGGAGTGCGGACGTGGGCGAACGATGGACCTCGAATGGAATGACAGCCAGCCGATCTACCGCCAGCTCCGCGACCGGGTGGTGGCGATGATCCTCGACGGCGTTCTCGCGGAAGGCGATCCGCTGCCCTCCGTGCGCGCGGTGGCGGCCGAATATCGGGTCAATCCGCTGACTGTGCTCAAGGGCTATCAGCAGCTGGCGGACGACAATCTGGTCGAGAAGCGCCGCGGCCTTGGCCTGTTCGTCAATGTCGGCGCGCGCGCGCTACTCCTGCGCGCCGAACGGCAGCGGTTTCTCGCGGAGCAGTGGCCCGTCATCCACGCCACCATCCAGCGTCTCGGTTTGACGCCCGAGGATTTGCTGCGCGCGGGTGCGACCAAGCCGGCGACCGGGGAGGGATCCTCGTCGTGAGCTGCATCGAAGCCCGAGGGCTGCGCAAGCGCTTCGGCAAGACCGTGGCCCTGGACGGCGTCGATCTGCGCGTGGAGGACGGCCGCATCTTAGGCCTGATCGGGCCCAATGGGGCCGGCAAGAGCACCGCGCTCGGGGCCATCCTCGGCCTCACCTCGTTCGAGGGGGAGCTGAAGGTGCTCGGGCGCGATCCGTGGACGCAGCGCGACCAGCTGATGCAGGACGTATGCTTCATCGCCGATGTGGCGGTGCTGCCCCGGTGGATGAAGGTCTCCCAGGCGATCGACTATGTCGCCGGGGTGCATCCCAGGTTCGATCGCGCCAAGGCCGAAGGCTTCCTGGATCGCACCTCGATCAAGCGGACGAGCAGGATTCGCGAACTATCCAAGGGCATGGTGACCCAGCTCCACCTCGCCCTGGTCATGGCCATCGACGCTCGACTGCTGGTGCTGGACGAGCCGACCCTCGGCCTCGATCTCCTCTACCGAAAGCAGTTCTACGACAGCCTGCTGAACGATTATTTCGATCGTACACGCACCATTATCGTCACGACCCACCAGGTCGAGGAGATCGAGCACATACTCACCGATCTGGTGTTCATCGATCGCGGCCGCATCGTGCTTTCCTCCTCGATGGAAGATCTCGAAAAGCGCTACCTCGAGGTCATGGTCGGCCCCGACCAGCTCGGCGCCGCGCGCGCGCTTCGGCCGATCCACGAGCGCCAGGTGTTCGGCCGCTCCATTCTGCTGTTCGACGGCCCCGATCATGCCCAGCTCGCCGCGCTAGGCGAGGTGCGCGCGCCCAACATCGCTGATCTGTTCGTCGCCATCATCGGCGGCCGGGCGGCCGAGCCACGGCCATGATCCTGCACCTCAGCCCTAACGCTCCGCCTCTGGCTCAAGCCGCCGCCGCTTCCGTCCTGGCGCTGCACATCGGCGCGGGCGGGGTGGGTCTCGCATCGGGGGCCGCGAGCCCATCGCCAGCTCGAGGCATCGCCGCATGACCGCAGACACCGACATTCTTTCCGATCCGGTCGCCGGGCCGCCCGAGGCTTCGCCGGCGCCCGCCTCTCCGACGCGACCCTTCTACTGGTCGGTGCGGCGTGAGCTGTGGGAGAACCGCTCGATCTACATCGCGCCTCTGGCGGTCGCCGGCGTGTTCCTGTTCGGCTTCCTGCTCAGTCGGATAGGCTTGGCGCACAGCCGGCACGATTTGGCGGCCTACGATCGGGCGCAGCTCGATCCAGCGGTGGTCCTCCCCTACCATCTGGCCGCCGCGCTCGTCGTCGTGACCGGGATCGTCGTCGCGGTCGTCTACTGTCTGGGCGCCCTTCATGGCGAGCGCCGCGACCGCAGCATCCTGTTCTGGAAGTCGCTGCCTGTCTCCGACCTGACCACGGTGCTGGCCAAGGCCAGCGTCCCGCTGGCGATCCTGCCGGCGGTGGTCTTCGTGATCGTCATCGCCTTGCAGTTCGTCATGCTCTTGCTGACCACCGCGGTCCTCCTTGCGCACGGCGTGAATGCCTCCAGCGTATGGTTGCAGGTCGCGGCGCCATCACGCTGGCTGGTGCTGATCTACGGCCTGGCGGTCCTCTCGCTCTGGTACGCTCCGATCTACGCCTGGCTGATCCTGGTGTCGGGCTGGGCCAGGCGGGTGACCTTTCTGTGGGCGGTGCTGCCGCCGCTCGGGCTGTGCCTCGTCGAAAAGATCGCCTTCGACACCACGGCGTTCGCATCGCTGCTGGGGCGCCGGCTGGGCGGCGCGTTCGCCCAGGCTTTCTCCAATCCATCGACGGTGCACGACCCGATGGGCCGTGTCGAGGGGATCGATCCGGCCAAGTTCCTGAGCAGCCTCGATCTTTGGACCGGGCTGGCGGTCGCCGCCGCGCTCCTCGCCGCCGCGGTGTGGCTGCGCCGGCGCCGCGAGCCGATCTGATGACGACCGCGGCCCTCGGCCATGACCTGGACCTGAAGGGCGCCGCCGACCGGTCGCTGCAGGCCGCCGCGGCGCTCTGGTACGTGGTGGCGGTCGCCGGGCAGTGGACCTTCGTCTACTATATCGCCTCGTTCTATGTCGGCCCGACGGTGCGGGGGGAGTTTTCCGCCTGGACGCGCAACACCGACCTGATCAAGGGCTATGTGGCCGGCGATAGTGTGGGCAATCTCTACTTCGCCGCGCACGTCCTCATCGCTGCCCTGATCACCACAAGCGGGGCCCTTCAGCTGGTCCCCCAGATCCGCTCGCGCGCCATCGCGTTTCACCGTTGGAACGGCCGGATCTATATCCTCGCGGCCTTCCTGATGGCGCTCGGCGGCCTGTGGCTGATCTGGGTTCGCGGAACGTGGCTGACCCTGACGGGGGCGGGGGCCAGCACCCTGATGGCCGTCCTGATCATGACCTTCGCGGCCCTGACCCTGCGCTCCGCCATGACACGCCGGATCGCCCAGCATCATCGCTGGGCCTTGCGTACATTCGTCGTCGTCGGCGGGGTGTGGTTTCAGCGCCTGGGCTACATGGCCTGGACGATCCTCAACCGCGGTCCGGTCGGCCTCGGCAAGCATATGGACGGACCGTTCGACATCGTCTGGGGTTTCGGCTGCTTTCTGCTGCCGCTCGCGGCGCTGGAGATCTACCTGCGGGTCAAGGCCAGCGCTGGCGCTCCCGCGAGGTTCGCCATGTCGGCGGCGCTCGTCGTTCTCACCGCAGTTATGGCCGTGGGGATCGGCGGGGCCTATCTGTTCATGTGGCGACCGCTTCTCTAGCAAGGCCCTGCTCGGGGTAGCGCGGCCTTGATGGAGGGGGTGGAAGGCGCTATCGCCCCCGCCGTGGCCGACCAACCCGAAAGCCCGGTGCTGCAACCCCTCCGGCGTCCGCATGCGACACTCGATCGCGTGGAACAACCGCTCGATCGTAACGCGAAGCGCTTCGCCCGCGTCGAACAGGGCGCCTGAGCCGGTTTATGCCCAAAGCGAAGGTCAACGGCGTCGAGATCGAGTTCGAAAGCGGCATGACCGTGCTGCAGGTGGCGGAGCTCGCCGGCGAGGAGATTCCGCGATTCTGCTATCATGAGCGGCTCTCGATCGCCGGCAACTGCCGCATGTGCCTGGTGGAGGTGAAGCCCGGCCCGCCGAAGCCGCAGGCCTCCTGCGCCCTGCCGGCCGCCGAGGGCCAGGAGATCATCACCAATTCGGCCATGGTCGAGAAGGCGCGCAAAGGGGTGATGGAGTTCCTGCTGATCAACCACCCGCTCGATTGCCCGATCTGCGACCAGGGCGGCGAGTGCGATCTGCAGGACCAGTCGATGGGCTATGGCCGCGACGCCACGCGCTACGAGGAGAACAAGCGCGCCGTCGAAGAGAAATACATGGGCCCGCTGATCAAGACGGTGATGACCCGCTGCATCCAGTGCACCCGCTGCGTGCGCTTCATAACCGAGGTGGCCGGCATCTCCGAGATCGGCCTGATCTCGCGCGGCGAGGACGTGGAGATCACCACCTATCTCGACCAGGCGGTGACCAGCGAACTGTCGGCCAACGTGATCGATCTCTGCCCCGTCGGCGCCCTGACCTCCAAGCCTTACGCTTTCAACGCCCGGCCGTGGGAGCTGACCAAGACCCAGAGTGTCGATGTCATGGACGCGCTCGGCAGCGCTATCCGCGTCGACGCGCGCGGGCCGGCGGTGCTGCGCGTCCTGCCCCGCACCCGCGACGACATTAACGAGGAATGGATCTCCGACAAGACGCGCTACGCCTGCGACGGCCTCGCCCGCCAACGTCTCGACCGGCCGATGATCCGCGAGGCGGGGCGCCTGCGCCCGGCCAGTTGGACCGAGGCTTTCCAGGCCGTCGCCGCGCGGATCAAGGCGACGACGCCCGGTCGCATCGGCGTCATCGCCGGCGATCTGCAGGACGCCGAATCGATGAAGGCGGCGCTCGACCTGTTCGGCGGCCTGGGCGTGACCAGCCTCGATTGCCGGCAGGACGGCGCCGCGCTGGGCGCCGGCCCGCGCGAAAGCTGGCTGTTCAACTCGACCCTGGCCGGGATCGAGGCGGCGGACGCCATCCTCCTGATCGGAACCAACCCGCGTCGCGAGGCGGCGGTGCTGAACGCCCGTCTGCGCAAGCTGTGGCTGGCCGGCAAGACCGGGTTCGGCGTGATCGGTCAAGGCGCCGACCTCGGCTACAGCTTCGAAGCGCTGGGCGCCGGCGGAGCGGCCTTGACGGAGCTTACGCAGTCCGGCGGCGAATTCGCAGCGGCCTTGAAATCGGCCGCGCGCCCGGCCTTCATTGTCGGCCAGGGCGCCCTGGCGCGGCCGGACGGCCCGGCGGTCCTGGCGGCGGCGGCACGGGCGGCGGCGCACTTTGGCGTCGTTCGCGAGGGGTGGAACGGCTGGAACGTGCTGCACACCGCCGCCGCGCGGGTGGGGGGCCTCGACCTCGGCTTCCTGCCTCGGGAAGACGGCAAGACAGCCGCCCAGATGATCGCGCCAGGCGCGCTGGATGTCGCCGTGCTGTTGGGCGCCGATGAGCTCGACCTCAGCCGCACGGATGCCTTCGTGGTCTATCTTGGAACGCATGGCGACATCGGCGCGCAACGCGCCGACGTGATCCTCCCGGGGGCCGCCTATACGGAGAAGGACGGTCTCTACGTCAACATGGAAGGCCGGGTGCAGCGCGGCGAGCGGGCTGTCTACCCCAAGGGTGAGGCCAGGGAGGATTGGGCCATCCTGCGCGCCCTTTCAGACTACCTGGGCGCCACCTTGCCGTACGACACCCTGGACAAGCTTCGCAGCCGGCTATTCGCCGAGCACCCCACGTTCGGCCAGATCGATTTCGCGCCGGGCTCGATCCCCGCCGCCTTCGACCTCGCCGGCCTGGGCGAGGCTGGAGAGATCTCCGACGTCCCGCTGGCAAGCCCGATCGAGGTGTTCCACCTCACCAATCCGATCGCGCGGGCGAGCGTGACCATGGCCCGGTGCGCCGCCCTGGCCTCCGGCCTGAAGATCGCGGCGGAGTAGGCGATGGCCGCGCCGGGATTCTGGGGGAGCTCGACGGGCTGGACCGTGCTGACGGTGCTTCAGATCCTCGCCGTTCTGATATGGATCCTGCTCTCCCTCGCCTTCCTGCTGCTGGCGGACCGCAAGATCTGGGCCGGGGTGCAGATGCGCAAAGGGCCCAATGTGGTAGGGCCTTTCGGCCTGCTGCAGTCGTTCGCCGATTTCGGCAAGTTCATCCTCAAGGAGATCGTGGTGCCCGCGGGCGCCGACAAGGTGGTGTTTCTGCTCGCGCCCGTGGTCAGCTTCACCCTCGCCTTCGGCGCCTGGGCGGTTATGCCCCTGGCCCCCGGCTGGGTGGTGTCCAACATCAACGTCGGTGTGCTTTACCTGTTCGCGATCTCGTCCCTGGGGGTCTACGGCATCATCATGGGCGGCTGGGCGTCCAATTCCAAATATCCGTTCCTGGGCAGTCTGCGCTCGGCCGCGCAGATGGTGAGTTACGAGGTCTCGATCGGCTTTGTAATCATCACCGTGATCCTGCTCTCGGGCGCGCTCAACCTGCAGACCATCGTCGAGAAGCAGGCCGGCGGCTTCTGGAACTGGAACGTTCTGGGCGGCGGCGGCTGGAAGGGCCTGCCGATGGCGCTGGTGATGATCCCTATGGCGGTGATCTTTTTCATTTCGGCGCTCGCCGAGACCAATCGACCGCCGTTCGATCTGCCCGAGGCAGAGTCCGAACTCGTCGCCGGCTACCAGGTGGAGTATTCATCCACGCCCTACCTGCTGTTCATGATCGGCGAATACGCGAACATCGTTCTGATGTGCGGCCTGATTAGCGTGCTCTTCTTCGGCGGCTGGCAGGCGCCGTTTCCGACCCCGTTCACCGCCTCCTGGAGCCCGACCGCAGCCAGCTTCTTTGGCTTTCTGTGGTTCTTTTCCAAGACGATCTTCTTCTTCTTCCTGGTCGCCATGGCCAAGGCGATCGTGCCGCGCTACCGCTACGACCAGTTGATGCGCCTGGGCTGGAAGGTCTTTCTGCCGACTTCGATCGTGGCGGTGATGCTCGTCAGCGCCTATCGCCTCTTTGGTCCGGCGGCATGAGGCGCCTGATCGCGATGGGCGTCCTTGCGTCGCTCTGCGGCTGCGTGACCGGGGCGCAGCCGTCCTACGGCCTCGACCGCGGGGTGGCCAGCTACGACGCCCTCAAGGCGGTGAGCGAAACGTGCAAGACCCAGGGCGGCGCGATCCGTCTTCGCCCCGGCTACGACAGCCGCGAGCTTTCCAGCTACGAGTGTAAGATCGGCGGGACGCACTGACATGGCCATGTTCGAGCGTATCGGCCAGGCGGTAAAGGGCGCGGCCCTGATGGACTTCGTCGGCGCCTTTGGCCTGGCGATCAAATATATGGTCCGGCCCAAGGCCACCGTACTCTATCCCAACGAGCGTGGACCGCGCTCGCCCCGTTTCCGGGGCGAACATGCCCTGCGCCGCTATCCCAATGGCGAGGAACGCTGCATCGCCTGCAAGCTCTGCGAGGCCATCTGCCCCGCTCAGGCGATCACCATCGAGGCCGAAGCGCGCGACGACGGCTCCAGGCGCACCACGCGCTACGACATAGACATGGTCAAATGCATCTATTGCGGCCTGTGCCAGGAAGCCTGTCCGGTGGACGCCATCGTCGAGGGGCCGAACGTCGAGTTCGCCGTCGAGACCCGCGAGGAGCTCTACTTCGACAAGACCCGGCTGCTGGCCAACGGCGATCGTTGGGAGCGAGAGATTGCCCATAACCTGGAACTCGACGCGCCCTACCGCTGACGCCGCCATGATCCTGCAGTCCATCACCTTCTACATCCTCGCCGCCGTCACCCTGGGCGGTGGACTGGCGGTCATTTCGTCGCGCAATCCGGTGCACTCGGTCCTCTTTCTGATCACCACCTTCTTCTCCGCCGCCGGCCTGTTCGTGCTGCTCGGGGCCGAGTTCCTGGCGATGATCCTGGTGGTGGTCTACGTCGGCGCCGTCGCGGTGCTGTTCCTGTTCGTGGTGATGATGCTGGACGTCGACTTCGCCGCCCTGCGCCAGGGATTTGCCCGCTATCTGCCCATCGGCGGCATGATCGCCGGCCTGCTGACGGCCGAGATGGTGTTCGTGGCCTGGAGCGTCGCCAGCCACGGCGCCGCCGCCGGCTCGACCGGGCCCAGGCGCTCGACCGGAGACGTGACCAACATCGAGACCATCGGCCGGGCGCTTTACACCGACTATGTCTATGTTTTCCAGGCCGCCGGGCTGGTGCTGCTGGTGGCCATGATCGGGGCCATCGTGCTCACGCTCAAGCACCGCGTCGGGGTCAAGCGCCAGAACGTCGCCGCCCAGGTGGCTCGCACCCCGGCCAGCGGCATGCGCATTGTCTCCATTGTCCCGGGCGAAGGGATCGACGCGTGACCGTCGGCCTGTTTCACTATCTCGCCGTCGCCGCGATCCTGTTCACCATCGGCGTGCTGGGCATTTTCGTGAACCGCAAGAACGTGATCGTTATCCTGATGAGCGTGGAGCTCATCCTGCTGGCGGTGAACATCAACCTCGTCAGCTTTTCGGTCTACCTGCACGATGTCATCGGCCAGATCTTCGCCATGTTCGTGCTGACCGTGGCGGCCGCCGAAGCGGCCGTCGGCCTCGCCATCCTCGTCACCTTCTTCCGCAACCGCGGCGACATCGCCGTCGACGATGCCTCGATGATGCGGGGCTGAGGGAGTGACGCTCCCCGCTCTGGTGGTCGTCCTGTTGGTGTTCTCCCCCTTGCTGGGCGCGTCCGTCGCCGGCTTACTCGGCCGCCGCATCGGCGATACGGCCTCTATGGCCGTGACCACCGGCCTGCTCCTTTTTTCCTGCGCCCTGGGCTGGCTGACATTCGCCCAGGTGATCTGGGGCGGCTGGCCGGCGCACTTCACCGTCTTTCTGGCGCCGTTCATCGATGTCGGGGCCTTCCGTTCCACCTGGTCGGTGCGGATCGATACGCTTTCGGCGGTGATGCTGGTGGTGGTGACGACGGTCTCCGCCCTCGTCCACCTCTACAGCTGGGGCTACATGGAGGACGACGACGCCAGGCCTCGCTTCTTCGCCTATTTGTCCCTCTTCACCTTCGCGATGCTGGCGCTGGTCACCGCCGCCGACTTCATGCAGCTGTTCTTCGGCTGGGAAGGGGTGGGGCTGGCGAGTTATCTGCTGATCGGCTTCTGGTACAAAAAGCCGACCGCCAACGCCGCGGCGATCAAGGCGTTCGTGGTCAACCGGGTCGGCGATTTCGGCTTCGCCCTCGGCATCATGACCGTGTTCTGGGCGTTCGGCACGATCCGGTTCGCCGAGATTTTTCCTCTGGTCGCCGGGCATGCACACTTGGCCTGGCGCTTCGCCGGCCATTCCTGGCCGCTGCTCAATCTCGCCTGCGTCCTGCTATTCATCGGCGCCATGGGCAAGTCGGCGCAGTTCCTGCTGCACACCTGGCTGCCGGACGCGATGGAAGGCCCCACCCCCGTGTCGGCCCTGATCCACGCCGCCACAATGGTCACCGCCGGGGTCTATATGGTCTGCCTGCTGTCGCCCATGTTCGCCCACGCGCCGGCGGCGCGGCAGGTGGTGACCGTGGTGGGCGCCGTGACGGCCCTGTTCGCCGCCACGGTCGGGCTGGCTCAGAACGATATCAAGCGGGTGATCGCCTATTCCACCTGCTCGCAGCTCGGCTACATGTTCTTCGCCGCCGGTGTCGGCGCCTATCCAGCGGCGATGTTCCACCTCTTCACCCACGCCTTCTTCAAGGCGCTGCTGTTTCTGGGGGCGGGCGCGGTCATCCACGCCATGCACCACGAGCAGGACATGCGGAAGATGGGGGGGCTGTGGAAGGCGATCCCGATCACCTATGCGGTGATGCTGATCGGCACCCTGTCGATCACGGGGGTCGGCATACCCGGCCTCGATCTGGGTTTCTCGGGCTTCTACTCGAAGGATGCGATCATCAACGCCGCCTATCTGGCCGGACGCGCCGATGGTGTTTCCTATTTCGCCTTCATCGCCGGCCTCATCGCGGCGGGCCTGACCTCGTTCTACTCCTGGCGCCTGATCTTCATGACCTTCCATGGTCACGCCAAATGGGCCGATGGCTACGCCGCGGACGGCCATGGCGAGGGGCACGGCGATGGGCATGGCCACGCGGTCGAGCCGCACGAGGCGGCGTGGTCCATGCGAGCGCCGCTCTTGATCCTGGCCCTCGGGGCTGTCGCCGCCGGCGGCGTTTTCGTCGAGCTCTTCATCGGGCCTGACCAGGCCGCGTTCTGGCGCGGAGCGTTGCTGACTTCGACGGGCGTCCCTGTCCCGGCCTTGCCGCCGCTGGTGGTCTGGGGACCCTTGATCGTCACGGCGCTGGGCGGGCTGAGCGCCTGGTACGCCTATGTGCCGCGCGAGGGGTTTGGCGCGCGGATCGCCGCCCGCAAGGGCCTAGTCTGGAGCTTTTTCTACCACAAATGGTTCTTCGACAAACTCTATGAAGCGACCTTCGTGCGCGGCGCCAAGGCGCTGGGCGACCTCTTCTGGAAGGGTGGCGACAAGGCCCTGATCGACGGGCTTGGCCCCGATGGCGTTTCCGCCGCCTCCTATGCGCTCGGGCGGGCGACCGGCCGGCTGCAGACCGGCTATGTCTATCACTACGCCTTCGTCATGTTGATCGGGATCGCCGGCCTGCTCTCCTACGCTCTGTGGGCTTTCTCCTAGCAATGAGCGGCATACTCTCCCTCACCACCTTCGCTCCTCTGCTGGGCGTGGCCGCGATCCTGGTTCTGCGGGCGCTCGGCGGGACGGAGAACCCGGCCGCCGTGCGCGCCGCCAAGGCCATCGCCCTGGCGACCAGCCTGGCGACTTTCGCCCTGTCGATCCTGGTGGTGCTCCGCTTCGACACCCACCAGGCGGGGTTCCAGTTCACCGAGTCCTCGGCCTGGTTCGCGGGCCTGCGTTACGCCATGGGCGTGGACGGCGTCAGCGTGCTGTTCGTCCTCCTTACCGCCTTCCTGATGCCGTTGTGCATCGTCGCCAGCTGGCGATCGGTCACCACCCGGGTGGTCGAATACATGATCGCCTTTCTGGTCCTGGAGACGCTGGTGATCGGCGTGTTCTGCGCTCTGGACCTGATCGTCTTCTACCTCTTCTTCGAGGGTCAGCTGATCCCGATGTTCCTGATCATCGGCATCTGGGGCGGCAAGAACCGGGTCTATGCCGCGTTCAAATTCTTTCTCTACACCCTGCTAGGCTCGGTGCTGATGCTGGCGGCGATCCTGGCCATGATCGGCATCGCCCACACCTCCAGCATCCCGGCTCTGCTGGCGTTCAAGTTCGCGCCGGCGGTGCAGACTTGGTTGTGGCTGGCCTTCTTCGCCTCGTTCGCGGTCAAGATGCCGATGTGGCCCGTCCACACCTGGCTGCCCGACGCGCACGTGGAGGCGCCGACGGCCGGGTCGGTGATCCTGGCCGGCATTCTGCTGAAGATGGGCGGCTATGGGTTCATGCGGTTCTCGATCCCGATGTTCCCCAACGCCAGCTGGCAGTTCACGCCGCTGATCTTCGCCCTGTCGGTTATCGCCATCGTCTATACCTCGCTGGTCGCGTTCCGTCAGACCGACATCAAAAAGCTGATCGCCTACTCCTCCGTGGCGCACATGGGCTTCGTGACGCTCGGCATCTTCTCGGGCAATCTGCAGGGCGAGCAGGGGGCGCTGTTCCAGATGCTCAGCCACGGGGTCGTCTCGGGCGCCCTCTTCCTGTGCGTCGGCGTGGTGTACGATCGCATGCACACCCGCGAGATCGCCTTCTATGGCGGGCTGGTGAACCGGATGCCGATCTATGCGGCGGTCTTTATGCTGTTCACCATGGGCAACGTCGGCCTTCCGGGGACCAGCGGCTTCGTGGGCGAGATCCTGACCCTGACCGGCGCCTATGGCGCCTCCACCTGGCCGGCGATCGTCGCCGCCACCGGGGTGATCCTCTCGGCGGTCTATGCCCTCAGCCTCTACCGGCGCGTGGTGTTCGGCGAGATCACCAATCCAGCGCTCGGCGCCATCGGCGATCTCGGCCGGCGCGAAACCCTGATCTTCGCCCCGCTGATCATCGCCACCCTGTGGCTGGGCCTGCAGCCGGGGCTGGTGTTCCACATCACCGACGCCTCCACCCGGCATCTCGTCGACGCCTATCGCGCCGCGACGGGGAGGGGCGGGCCGTGAGTCTGGATCCCGCCGTCCTGATCTCCTCGCCCGAGCTGATTCTTGCCGTTTCGGCCTTGGGTCTCCTGGTCTGGGGCGCCTTCGCGGGTCGCGGAGGGACCGTTTTCACCCTCGCCGCCATGACCGCCCTGGCCGTAGCCGCCGTGGCCGCCTGCCTGGGCAATCAGGGGAGCGCGTTCCACGGCGGCCTGATCGCCGACGCCGCCGCGGTGTTCGCCAAGGTGGTCATCTACGCCGCCAGCGCGGCGGCGATCCCGCTGGGCGACCGCTGGTTCGCGAGGCGCGGCGGCGCGCGGTTCGAATTCGCCGTGCTGGTCATTCTGGCGGCGCTGGGCATGGGCATGATGGTCTCGGCGGGCGACCTGATTTCGCTCTATGTGGCGCTCGAACTGCAATCGCTGGCTCTCTACATCCTGGCCGCTTTCCGGCGCGACGACGCCAGGTCCTCCGAGGCCGGCCTGAAATATTTCGTGCTGGGAGCGCTCTCGTCGGGCCTCCTGCTCTACGGCGCCTCGCTGATCTACGGCTTCGCCGGTTCGACGAGGTTCGATGTGATCGCCGCTTCGGTTCACGCGGGCGCCGCCCCCGGCGTACTCTTCGGCCTGGTGTTCCTGATCTGCGGCCTGGCGTTCAAGGTCTCCGCCGCGCCGTTCCACATGTGGACGCCGGATGTCTATGAAGGCGCGCCGACGCCGGTGGTGGGCTTCTTCGCCGGGGCCCCGAAGCTAGCGGCCATGGTGTTGCTGGCCAGAGTGCTGGGCGAGGGTTTCGGCGGGGCCCTCGGGCAATGGCGCCAGGTGCTGGTCGCACTCGCCCTGGCCTCGGTCGGCGTCGGCGCCTTCGCCGGCCTCGCGCAGAACAATCTCAAGCGCCTCTGGGCCTATTCCTCGATCGCCAACATCGGCTACGCCCTGGTCGGCCTCGCCGCCGGCGGCACCGCGGGAGTCCAGTCCATGCTATTGTTCATGGTGCTCTACGTGATCGACGTCACCGGCTTCTTCGCCTGCCTGTCGGCCCTCAGCCGAGAGGGCCGGCCGATGGAAACCATGGATGATTTCGCCGGCCTGATGCGCGAGCGGCCAGGGCTGGCCCTGGCGATGACCGCGTTTTCCCTGTCGGCCCTGGGCCTGCCGCCGTTCAGCGGCTTCTGGGCCAAATATTTCGTCTTCAAGGCCGCGATCGGCGCCGGCCTGGCCCCGCTGGCTGTGGCCGCCCTGGTCGGCAGCGTGGTCGCCGCATTCTACTATCTGCGCCTGATCAAGGTCATGTGGCTGGATCCGGCCCCCGGCAAAACCGATCCGCCCGCCGGTGAGGCGGTGGCGATCACCTGGGCCAGCGCCCTGTTCGCCTTTCCCGCCGTACTGGTGGCCCTGATCGCGCTGGAGCCGCTGGCGCGCACCGCGGCCGAGGCCCTCGGCCATCGCTAGCCTGACGGCGCGAACGCCGGTTTTGGCCCTGGAGGAGAGCGACTCGACCAACGCCGAGGCCCGCCGGCGTGCGGAGGCCGGAGAGGCCGGGCCTTTGTGGATCAGCGCTAAGCGCCAGACCGCCGGGCGTGGTCGCCGTGGCCGAACCTGGGAAACGGGGGCGGGGAACTTGGCCGCAACCCTGCTGTTCGTGACGCGGATGCCGGCGGCGCAGGCGGCGCAGGTCTCGTTCGTCGCCGCCCTGGCGGTCGCGGATCTGGCGGACACCTTCGTGGGCAGCGCGCTGGTGGCGCTGAAATGGCCCAACGACACACTGGTCGGCGGGGCCAAGGCCTCGGGCATTCTGGTCGAGTCCGGGGCGGCGCCCGGCGGCGGTCTTTGGCTGGCGGTCGGTTGCGGTGTGAATCTGGCCCTGGCGCCCGAGACCGCCGATCGGCCCGCCACTGCGTTCGCCCGGCACATGGACGGTCCGCCGCCCGCGCCGGACCAGGCCCTGGCGGTGCTGGATGCTTCGTTCGCCCGCTGGCGAGCGGTCTGGGAGAGCGACGGCTTTTCGCCGATCGCGCAGGCCTGGACGGCGCGGGCCTACGGTCTTGGCCAGGCCTGCGAGGCGCGTCTGGCGGGGGAGACGATCGTCGGCGTCGCCGAGTCGTTGGGCCCGGACGGGGCGCTCAGGCTGCGGCTCGCGGACGGTACGGTGCGCGGTGTCACCGCCGGCGACGTGTTCTTCTAGCGGGGCGAGGACCGGTGCTTCTGGCGATCGAACAAGGCAATACCAACACCCTCTTCGCGGTGCATGACGGCGCGAGCTGGGTCGCTCAATGGCGCGCCGCCACCGAGCCCATGCGCACGGCCGACGAATATGCCGTGTGGCTGGCCCAGCTCCTGGCCATGGGCGGGCTTTCGCTCGGGGTGATGGACGGCTGCATCATCTCCAGCGTGGTGCCCCAATCGATCTTCAACCTGCGCAATCTGTCCCGGCGATATCTCGGCGTCGAACCGATGGTGATCGGCGAGAACGTCGAGCTCGGCATCGAGGTTCGCATCGTCAAGCCGTCGGAGGCGGGCGCCGACCGCCTGGTAAACGCCATCGGCGCGCACCAGAGCTATTCCGGCGCGCTCCTGATCGTCGACAGCGGCACGGCGACCACCTTCGACGTCGTCGCCGCCGACGGGGCGTTCGAGGGCGGGGCCATCGCGCCGGGGATCAATCTCTCCATGCAGGCCCTGCACGGCGCCGCGGCCCGCCTGCCGCGCGTGGCGATCCAGAAACCTGCCCGCGTGATCGGCAAGGATACGGTCGAGGCCATGCAGTCAGGCGTCTTCTGGGGCTACGTGTCGCTGATCGACGGCCTGATCGCGCGCATGAAGGCCGAGCACGGCGCGCCATTGACGGTGATCGGCACCGGCGGCGTGGCGTCGCTGTTCGACGGCGCGACACAGGCCATCGATCATTTCAATTCCGACCTCACCATCCTGGGCATGCTCGAAATCGTGCGCCGCAATCCCCATTTCCGGTCACGATGACACGATCAAAAGACGACGAACTGGTGTTCCTGCCGCTGGGCGGCTCGAACGAGATCGGCATGAATTTCAATCTCTACGGTTTCGGCCCGCCGCATGCGCGCAAGTGGATCGTGGTCGATCTGGGCGTCACCTTCGGAGACCAGACGACGCCGGGCGTCGAGCTGATCCTGCCCGACCCGACGTTCATCGAGGATTACGCCCGCGACATTCTGGGCATCGTCCTCACCCACGCCCATGAGGATCACATCGGCGCGGTGGCCTGGCTGTGGCCGCGGCTGAAGGCGCCGCTCTACGCCACCCCGTTCACCGCCTTCCTGTTGCGTGAAAAGCTGCGCGAGGCGGGTCTGCTGGACGAAGTGAAGATCACCGAGGTTCCCCTCGGCGGCAGCTTCAGCCTGGGCCCGTTCGACCTGACGCTGATCACCCTCACCCATTCGATCCCCGAGCCAAACGGCCTGGCGATCAAGACGCCGCTGGGCACGATCCTGCACACCGGCGACTGGAAGATCGATCCCGACCCCTTGACCGGAGAGGCCACCGACGAAGCGGCCATCCGCGCGCTGGGCGACGAGGGCATCCTGGCCATGGTGTGCGACTCGACCAACGTGTTCGTCGACGGCGAGGCCGGCTCCGAGGCCGATGTGCGCCAGACCTTGGGCGCCCTGATCGCCACTTTCACCGGAAAGGTCGCGGTCGCCTGCTTCGCCTCCAATGTCGCGCGCATGGATTCGATCATCCGCGCGGCCGAGGCCAATGGCCGGCGCGTGTGTCTCGTGGGCCGTTCGATGATCCGCATGTCTCAGGCGGCGCGGTCGGTCGGCCTGCTGGCCGGAGTGGCGCCGTTCGTCTCGGACGCCGAGGCCGGCCGGTTTCCGGGCGCGGAGATCCTCTACCTGTGCACCGGCAGTCAGGGCGAGGCGCGCGCCGCCCTGTCGCGCATCGCCGATGGCACGCATCCGCACGTGAAGCTGGGGCAGGGGGCTGCGTGCGTCTTTTCCTCCCGCATCATTCCGGGCAACGAGGTTCCGATCCGCAATCTGCAGAACAAGCTCGCCGACCGCGGCGTGCGCCTCTACACCGAGCGCGATCATCCGGGCATCCACGTCTCCGGCCACCCTTGCCGCGACGAACTGGCGCGCATGTACCAGTGGGCGCGGCCCCAGATCGCGGTGCCCACGCACGGCGAAAGGCGCCATTTGCTGGAGCACGCAGCCATGGCGCGGGACCTGCAGGTGCCCCAGACGATCGCCCCGCGCAATGGCGACATGGTCCGGCTGGCGCCCGGTGGGGCGGAGATCATCGACGAGGTCTCCGCCGGCCGTCTCTATGTCGACGCCGGTGTCGTGACGCCGGAGAACGGCGACGCCCTGCGCGAGCGGCGCCATGCCGCGTTCAACGGCGTGCTCGCCATCTCGGTCGCGCTGGATGGCCGGGGCGCCATCGCCTCGGGTCCGCAAGTGCGCGGCCTGGGCATGCCGGGCGACGACGACTATCCGCTCCGCCAGGCCATGGACGATCTGGCGGACGAGGCCGCCTCGGCCCTGCGGCGGCTGGGCGCCGACGAGCGTGACGACGACCGCGCCGTCGAAAGCGCCCTCTCCCGCACGGTCAAGAAGGCCGCCTTCCGCATCTGGAAGCGCCGACCGGTGGTGGAGACGACCGTGCTTCGGGTTTAAGCAGGTCTGCCTACACACCTCGAACGACGGATGGCGGGACGCATCTCCATGATCGGCAAGCTGAACCATGTGGGTATCGCCACGCCCTCGATCGAGGAAGCGTGGAAACTCTACCGCGACGTGCTGGGCGTCACCGACATCACGCCCCGGCGCGCGCTTCCCGAACAGGGGGTCTGGGTCTCGTTCGTTAACCTGCCCAACGCCCAGATCGAGTTGATCGAACCCTGGGGCGAGGCCTCGCCGATCCATGCTTTTCTGGCCAAGAACCCGCGCGGCGGCCAGCACCACGTCTGTTTCGAGGTCGCCGACATCCTGGTCGCCCGCGACGATATGCGCGCCAAGGGGGCCACGGTCCTCGGCACCGGCGAGCCGCGCATCGGCGCGCACGGCGTGCCGGTGATCTTCCTCCACCCCAAGGACATGGGCGGCGTGCTGGTGGAACTGATGCAGACGCCCGGGGCGGCGCACTAGGCCGTGGGCATTCCCACCGCCATCGCGATCTACCTGACCATCTGGTGGACGGCGCTGTTCGCCATCCTGCCGTTGGGTTCACGCAGCCACGCCGAAGCGGGGATCCCGGTCCCGGGGGGCGGGGATCCCTCCTCCCCGGTCAAACCGAACCTGAAGCGCAAGTTCATCACCACCACCTGGGTCTCGGCCATCCTGTTCGCCCTGTTGTGGCTGTGCCTTCACTTCCACCTGATCAGCCTGCCGAGCTTCCCCGCGACGCGGCAAGCGTCTATCTGACCCCTCCCATGCGTCTGTCGCGCTATTTCCTGCCGGTCCTCAAGGAGACTCCGGCCGAGGCCCAGATCGCCTCGCACCGCCTGATGCTGCGCGCCGGCATGCTCCGCCAGGAGGCGGCCGGCATCTATGCCTGGCTGCCGCTCGGCTACCGGGTGCTGCGCAAGATCGAACAGATCGTGCGCGAGGAGATGGACCGCGCCGGGGCAATCGAGCTCCTGATGCCGACCCTTCAGCTGGCAGACCTGTGGCGGGAGAGCGGCCGCTATGACGACTACGGGGCCGAGATGCTTCGCATCACCGACCGGCACGAGCGCGAACTGCTGTTCGGCCCCACCAACGAGGAGATGATCACCGAGATCTTCCGCGCCTATGCGCGCTCCTACCGCGAACTGCCCAAGAACCTCTACCACATCCAATGGAAGTTCCGTGACGAGCAGCGGCCTCGGTTCGGGGTCATGCGCGGGCGCGAATTCCTGATGAAGGATGCCTATTCCTTCGACCTGACCGCCGAGGCGGGACGGGCGTCCTACAACCAGATGTTCGTCGCCTACCTGCGCCTGTTCGAGCGCATGGGACTGAAGGCGATCCCAATGCAGGCCGAGAGCGGGCCCATCGGCGGCGAGCTAAGCCACGAATTCATCGTCCTGGCCGAAACTGGAGAATCCGCCGTGTTTCTCGACCGGCGCCTGCTCGACCTGCCGATCCCGGGCGAGGCCACCGACTATGGCGGCGATCTCGAAGGCGTGATCGCGCCGTGGACCAGCCACTATGCCGCCACCGAGGACGTGCATGACGCCGCTCGCTATGAGCGCGAAACAGACCCCGCCGATCGGCTCACCGCGCGCGGGATCGAGGTCGGCCAGACCTTCTTCTTCGGCGACAAATATTCCTTGCCGATGAAGGCCCTGGTCCAGGGGCCGGACGGCGCCGCCGTCGCCGTGCAGATGGGGTCCTACGGGGTCGGCGTCTCTCGTCTGGTCGGCGCGATCATCGAGGCCAGCCACGACGAGGCGGGCATCATCTGGCCAGACTCCGTGGCCCCGTTTGGCGTCGGCATCGTCAACCTGCGGCCGGGCGACGAGGCGGTCGACGCCGCCTGCGAAGGCGCCTACGTCGCGCTGACCGCGGCCGGCATGGAGCCTCTGCTGGACGACACCGACGAGCGGCCAGGCGGCAAATTCGCCAGCATGGATCTCATCGGCCTGCCCTGGCAGTTGATCATCGGGCCGCGCGGTCTGGCCGAGGGCCAAGTGGAGCTCAAGCGCCGCGCCACCGGCGAGCGTCGGCGGCTCCCGCTCGAAGAGGCCCTGCAGGCCCTTCCCGGGTGAGAGGCTCCGGCGGGGCGTCGCCGTTCAGCGCCTGGGAGCGGTCAATCGCCATCCGCTATCTGCTGACCAAGCGGCGCAACGGCGGGGTGGCCCTGATCTCGATCATCTCGTTCGCGGCGATCGCCCTGGCCGTGGCCGCCCTGATCATCACCATGTCGATCATGAACGGCTTTCGCAGCGAGCTGTCCGCCAAGATCCTGGGCTTCAACGGCCACGCCTTCGTCGTCGGCGGGGCCATGGCGCCCTCGGACAGAGCCGCCATGGTGGCGCGCCTGCGCGCCGTGCCAGGCGTGATCCAGGCCCAGGCGGTGGTCGAATCCCAGGCCTTAGCGCAGGGGCCGGCCGCCGCCGCCGGAGCCGTGGTGCGGGGGATCGAGCCGGCCGACCTGCGGGCCACGCCGATCATCGCCGGCAATATCAAATCGGGTTCCATGTCCGCCTTCGGCGTCGGCGACGAGGGCGGCGACGGGGTCCTGGTCGGCCAGAAGCTCGCCGAATCTCTCGGCCTGGGCGTTGGCGATCCGATCTCGATCATCGCGCCGAACGGCGGGGCGACGGTCATGGGCGACCTGCCGACCCGCAAGACCTACACCGTGCTGGGTTTGTTCTCGGTAGGCATGAGCGAATACGATCAGGCCTTCCTCTACATGCCGCTCTCTCAGGCGCAGCTGTTCTTCGGCCGAGACGCGGCGGTCGATTTCATCGAGATCAAGCTGGCCGATCCCGACGCCGCCCCGGGCCTGACCGGAGCCCTCGAACGGGCGGCGGGTCCGGGCGCCGTGGTCAGCGACTGGACGCAGAAGAACCGCGCCTATTTCACCGCCCTGCAGGTGGAGCGCAACGTGATGCGCTACATCTTCCTGTTCATCGTCGCCCTGGCGGCGCTCAACATCATCTCCGGCCTGGTGATGCTGGTGAAGAACAAGGGGCGCGACATCGCCATTCTACGCACCATGGGGGCGGGCCGCGGGTCGATCCTGCGGATCTTCTTCATGGCGGGGGCCACGATCGGCCTTGCCGGCACCGTCTGTGGCCTGGCGTTCGGCCTGCTGTTCTGCCTCAACATCGAAGCCATCCAGCGGCTGGTGGAATGGATCACCGGCGTGCAGGTGTTCAACTCGGACGTCTATTTCCTCGCCCATGTGCCGGCCAAGGTCGATTGGGGAGAGGTGGCTCTGGTGTCGGCCTGGGCCCTTGCCGCCTCCTTCGTCTTCACCCTGGCGCCGGCCTGGCGCGCCTCGCGGCTCGATCCGGTGGAAGCGCTTCGCTATGAATGAGTCGGTGTTGTCGGCGCGCGGCCTGCGGCGCGCCTATGTCACCGGCGAGGGGACCCTGGAGGTGCTCAAGGGCGCCGACCTCGACGTTGCGGCGGGCGAGATGGTCGGCCTGATCGGGCCTTCGGGATCGGGCAAGTCGTCCCTGCTGCATGCCGCTGGCCTGCTGGAGCACCCGACGGCCGGTTGGATAGTCATAGCGGGCCTCGACTGCGGCGCCTTGAACGATCGGGCTCGCACCCGAATCCGCCTGGCCATGATCGGCTTCGTCTACCAGTTCCATCACCTGCTGCCCGAGCTGACGGCCCTCGACAACGTCGCTCTTCCGGCCCTGATGGCCGGCGCCAGCCGGCGTGTCGCCCGGGGTCGAGCCGCGGAGCTGCTGGGCCAGCTGGGGCTCTCGCGCCGACTCCACCATCAGCCGGCGCAACTCTCCGGTGGTGAGCAGCAACGCGTCGCCCTTGCCCGGGCGTTGACCAACAAGCCGCGCCTGTTGCTGGCGGATGAGCCGACCGGCAACCTCGACCCAGCCACGTCCGAGGCGGTGTTCGCCAGTCTGCGTGAACTGGTGAGCGCCACCGGCGTCGCCGCCTTGATCGCCACCCACAATCTCAGCATGGCCCGGCACATGGACCGGGTGCTGGCTCTCGAAGACGGTCGATTGACGCCCTGGAACGGCGGCTGAAGTCCCTATTCGGGCCAGGGAACGCCGGTCATGGGTCCGCGCGCCATCGAGGCGGCGAAGGCCATGGTCAGCATCGCCTCGCCGCCGCGTTCCAGCGCCGTCGGACCGCTGTCGCGGAACAGGTGATCACGAACCTTGGCGGATATCGAGCCCTGCGGCGCCAGCGGGTTCGACTCGATTGACGCCTCGTAGCGTGCCTCGTCGGCTTCCATGTCGCCGCTCAACACGCCCGTGCGCTCCATCAGACACGCGCCGACCACCGCGGTGCCGCCGGCGGTGCGCGTGCAGGTGAGGGTCAGGCCGTCCATGACGTCGGCGCGGTGGCGCAGCACGGCGTTGAAGATGGCGAACAGGAAAACGCCGGTCTTGGCGTCCACGCTGATGCCGAATAGCTGCGTCTGGTGCGGGATGCTGATCCCGTCGAAGCGCATCTCTATCACGCCCGTGCGCACGCGCAGCAGTCCATGGTCGCCCCGGGTGATCAGGATCCGATCGTGCACGAACCTGCCAGGATGCTCATTGGAGACACGCGTGGAGCGCCAGAAGCCCTCGTAGTCTTCCGCCCGGCTGGCGGTCGTGTGCAGCGCGTCGCGCAGGATCGCCGGTGGCAGAAAGTCGGTCATCGGCGGCGCGTGCCCGTTCGCGCCGTCGGTCCCGTTGACGACCCCCAGCTTCGTGGCCAGCTTCGGCGGTTCGAGCTCCCAGTCAAGCATCGTGAACCCGGTCCGGCGCGCGGCGACGAACGCTGTCAGGTTGGAGAGGTTGTGACCGGTCGGGGCGTTGGCCCCGTTCAGCCAGCGGCTGACCACCGATTTGTCGACCCCCAATTCCGCCGCCAGCCGCCCGCGACTGATCGAAAGGGCCTTGAGCACCAGCTCGAGCCGAGGTGGAAATTCTTCGTTGAGCATGCACGCACCCCCGTGGCGCGTATCGCAGGCCTCGCATCGAATCGCAACAACTCGCAACAGGTTGCGCGGCTTCAACCCGGGCGCGGCGCGGCACCCTGGAAGACCAGAATGGCGCCCCCGGCGATCAGCGCGAAACCCAGCAGCTGGATGGGGGACACCTTCTGTCCCAGCCAGGTAACAGAGAACACGACGAACACCGTGAGGGTCACCACTTCCTGTATCGCCTTCAATTGCGCCGCCGAATAGACGCCGCTGCCCCACCGATTGGCCGGCACGGCGAGGCAATATTCAAACAGCGCGATTCCCCAGCTGGCCAGGACCACAAGCCAAAGCGGTCGATCCTTGAACTTCAGATGCCCATACCAGGCGAACGTCATGAACAGGTTGGAACCCACCAGCAGCACGATCGGCAGCAGGCGTGAGAGCAGAGCGGACATGGACGATTGCCTCTTTCCAGCGAACGCGCCGCGTTACAATTCTAAGCTGAACGCGCGGATTGCAGCCGCGGATGGAGGAACGCACCCATGACCGAGCATGCCCGGCGGCACATCGGCGGCTGCCTGTGCGGGGCCCTGCGCTACGAGGCGAGGGGCGAGCCGACGATGGCCGGCCACTGTTACTGCGCCGACTGCCGGCGCGCCTCGGGTTCAGGCTTCATCCCATTCATGGGCTTTTCCAGCGACGCGCTGACCTTTAGCGGCGAGACGCGCGTGTTCCTCTCCAGATCGGCCAGGGGCGGCGAGGCCGCGCGCAATGCCTGCCCGATCTGCTTCAGCCTCGTGTTCGGCGGCGTCGTCGGCCAGGATACCTCGCACACCATCTATGCCGGCTCCCTGGATGATCCGTCCGTCTTTCAGCCGACGATCGCCATCTTCGCCTCCGGCCGTCCCGCCTGGGCGCTCGTTCCCGAGGGTTTGACCATCTACGAGAGCATGCCGGGATGAAGATCTAAGGCGCGTCCAGGATAGAGCGAACCTTGGCGGCCAGTTCCTCAACGGAGAACGGCTTACCGATCATCTCTACGCCGGGATCGAGCACGCCGTTGTGGACCACGGCGTTGCGTGTGTAGCCGGTGGTGAACAACACCTTGAGGTCTGGGCGCAGGCGTCGAGCCTCTCCGGCCAGACGACTGCCGTTGATCTCCGGCATGACCACGTCGGTGAACATGAGCGCGACGTCGGGTTGCGTCTCAAGCAGGCGCAGCGCGCCCGCCGCGCAATCCGCTTCCACTACGCGATAGCCCAGCTCGCTCAGCGCATCCACGCTGAACTGGCGCACCGCCGGCTCGTCCTCCACCACCAGGACAAGTTCGTGCCGGTCGCCCAGGACCAGCGGCGGCACGGCCTCGTCCGCCTCGTCCTGGGTCGCCGCGCCCCGCAGGCGCGGGAGGTAGATCTTGATCGACGTGCCCTGTCCGGGTTCGGAGTAGATCTTCGCATGGCCGCCCGACTGCTTGACGAAGCCATAGACCTGGCTCAGCCCCAGGCCGGTGCCCTTGCCCACCGCCTTGGTGGTGAAGAACGGATCGAATGCCTTGGCCGCCACTTCGGGGGCCATGCCGGAACCCGTGTCGCTGACGGCGATCATCACGTAGTGGCCGGGAATCAAGCCCGGGTTGGCGGCGGCGTAGCGCTCGTCCACATGCGCGTTCTGGGTCTCGATGGTCAGACGGCCTCCTTCGCTCATGGCGTCACGCGCGTTCACCGCCAGGTTGAGGATCGCGTTCTCAAGCTGATTGGGGTCGGCATTCGTCGGCCACAGCCCGGCCGCCAGGACGGTCTCCAGCCTCACCGCGCCTCCGAGGGAATGGGCCAGCAGGTCCGACATGCCGGCCACCAGTCGGTTGGGCTGTATCCGTTCGGGCCGCAGAGGTTGCTGGCGCGAGAAGGCCAGCAGTCTCTGGGTCAGCGCCGCCGCCCGCCGCGCCGCATCGCCCGCAGCCTCCGCATAGCGCCGCGCGCGGGTGTCGGACGGATCGATTCGGCGACCCAGAAGCTCCAGAGAGCCGCTGACGACGGCCAGCATATTGTTGAAATCGTGCGCGATACCGCCGGTCAGCTGGCCAACCGCCTCCATCTTCTGGGATTGGCGCAAGGCCTCCTCAGCCTGGCGCCGCTCGGTGGTTTCCATCGCCTCCGGTACGATGCCGATCACCGCCCCCGCCGCGTCGAGCACCGGGCGCATGGAAAAATCAAAGCTGCGGACGCCGCCGGGAAGGTTGACCGTGATTTCCTGTCGAACGCTCCCGCCCTCGGCCACGGTCGCCGCCGCCGCGCGCACCTGTTCGGTCATGCCCGGCGTCTCGGCGAACCACGGCGTCTCCCAGAACGGCATTCCGACCACGTCCGACAGTTGGGCGCGGATCGCCTCGAGCGACGAGGGGTTGGCGTCGAGCAGCACCCCGTCTGGCGACATGAAGCCCTGGAACTGGAAGCCTGTTTCGAAGATCGAGCGCAGGCGCGATTCGGTCGCTTGCAGCACCGCGGTGCGCTGGTTGACTTGTTCTTCGAGTGTCTCGTTCAGCCGGGCGAGGGCCTGGGCGGCGGTCTTGCCGTCTTCGATATCGGTGTTGGCGCCGACCCAGCGCACGATCCGGCCGTCGGCCGCCCGCACCGGCTCGGCCCGGGCGATATGCCAGCGATAGTGGCCATCGCCGCGGCGCAACCGGAACTCCGTCTCATAGCCGGCGCCGGAGGCAATCGCGTTGGTCCAACGCTTCGTGGCCTCCGGCAGGTCGTCAGGATGGACGATCCGGCCCCAGCCTTCGCCGTCGAGGGTGCCGCGCGTCGCGCCGCTGTAGTCGTGCACCCGGTCGTTGAACCAGTCGAGCTGGCCATCCGCGGCGGCGGCCCACACCTGGTTGGGCATCGCTTGCGCCAGGGTGCGGAACAACGCCTCGTTTTTTCTCAGCGCCGCCTCGGCCTCGACCTGGGCGCTGATATCGGTGTTGACGCCGAACCAGCGCAGAACCCCGCCGGCATCATCCTTATAAGGACGGACGCGGGTCAGAAAAGGGCGATAAACCCCGTCGGCGCCCCGTATCGGGAAGGTCATCTCGAACGGTTCGGCGGCGGCGATCGCGGTGGTCCAGCGCTCGAGCACTTCGGGCAGCACGGCGGGGTCATGCACCGACTGCCAGCCCCAGCCTTCCATCTCCGCTGGCGTCGTGCCGCAATAGTCGTGCCAGCCGCGATTGTACCAGACGATGTAGCCGTCAGGGTTCGCCATCCAGCACAGGGTCGGCAGGTTCTCCGCCATCAGCCGGAACGGCGCTTCGTCGTCGCAGGGGCTCGGCGGGCTCGTCATGCGTCTCCGATTTGGCAGCGCCGAAGCGGATCGACGCAGGCGGCTGAATATGGGGTCATGCGTCCCCGTTCATCAAGCGGCGCCGATCGCCTGACCACCCCCGGGCGCTCACGCCAGTTCGGCAATCCGCTCTTGCGCGCCTGCCATCGCCGCGGCCCGCTCGACATCGCCGATGCGCAGGCCCTCCGCGACAATGACGTCCAGCCTAGTGACGCTAAGGAACGCGAACACGCCGCGCAGATAGGTTTCGCCGTGTTCCAGCGAGGCGGCGGGCGATCCCGGGCCATAGACGCCGCCGCGCGTGACGGCGAGGATCACGCGCTTGTCGCCGGCCAGACCCTCGGGGCCCTTTTCCGTGTAGCGGAACGTCTTGCCGGGCATGAACAGCCGGTCGAGCCAGGATTTCAACTGGCTCGGCACGCTGAAGTTATAAACTGGCGCCCCGATCACCACCGTGTCGGCGGCCATGAATTCCTCCAGCACCGTCTCACCGGTGGCGAGGTCGTGCGCCAGCGACGGTTCGTGCGCGCCGCCGGCGCCGCCCATCATGCCCGCGAAGCTTTCGGCCGAGAGATGCGGGATCGGCTGTGCGGCAAGGTCGCGGTAGGCCACCTTCGCCGCGGCGTCGGCGGCGGTCAAGGCGGCGACCACGGTGGCGGAAAGCTGACGGCTGGCCGAGTTGGCGCCGAGAATACTGGAATCGACATGGAGAATATTCATGGGGCTTTGGCTCCGCTGGTATCAGTTTGATACCGGCGCTAAATAAGCGACCTGCCTGCGCCGCCAAGGAGGCACAGTGGTGATACCGGGTGACATCGATGTGACCGACGCGGGCGGCGTGCATTTGCGCGGCAGCGACCAGGCGGTCTCCGGCATTCTCTCGCGCATCGGCGACAAGTGGAGCGTGCTCATCGTCATGTTGCTGGGTGACGGACCAAAGCGCTTCAATGAGCTCAAGCGTCTGATCGGCGGGGTCTCCCAGCGGATGCTTACCCTCACGCTGCGCGGCCTCGAACGCGACGGCCTCGTGACCCGTACCGTCTTCCCGACCATTCCGCCGCGCGTGGACTATGAACTGACGCCGCTCGGCCGATCCCTGCGCGCGCCCGTCCAGGCCCTCGGCGCGTGGGCCTTTGCGCACCAGGCCGCGATCGCGAACGCCCGCGAGGACTTCGACGCCCGCGCGGCGCCATAGGCGCGATCGGCTCAAGGCTCGTTCAGGCCGCCCAGGCGCTTGAGGTGAAGCTCGTCCAGGTCGAGTTCGGCCTCGAGGGCCTGCAGGGTGGAATCGTGGATGCGGCCCGTGCGATGCAGCTGGATCAGACGTGACCGTCCGGCCGCCACGGCCGCCAGGGCGGCGGTGAAATGGTCGCGGCGTCTGGGGCCGAAGGTCTGGGCGTCGTCGCGCAGGCGCGCGGTGGCGCGCAGCCTGCCGCGGTAGTCTTCGGTCAGCATGGGATGCAGCAGTCGCCCGTCGTCCGGCGCCGTCATCGCCTCAAGCCGGTGTAGGGAGGCTTCCACTACCTCCGTGCGGGCAGCCGCTTCGTTGAGCAGTTGGTCTGTCACCGCCGGCTCTCGACCTAGGCCGAGAAGGCCTATGAGCGGCTCCAGGGTCGAGCCCTGCACGAGCACGGTCACCAGAATGACGGCGAAGGTCGAAAACAGGATCGTGTCGCGACCAGGAAAGCCGTCCGGCAGCGCCAAGGCCGCCGCTAGGCTCACGACCCCTCGCATGCCGGCCCAACTCGCCACGATGGGAACCGCAAGCGGCGGGGGCGGCGGGTGTCCGGCGTGGCGCGCCGCGATCACGCGCGGGAGGTAGACGACCGGAAATATCCACGCGAACCGAGAGACAAGCACCGTGCCGGTCAACGGCTATCGCCATCGGCGCGAACGTCCAGATCGCGGCGGCGTCGCCGCCGAGACGGGCCAGGACTCCGCGAAGCGAAAGCCCGATCAGCACGAACACGAGGGCTTCCAGAACGAACACCACGAGGCCCCAGACGGCCTGCGCCTCGGTACGGGTGAGCGCGCTCAGCACCTCGTGTTGCCGCCAGCCCATGACGATCCCGCAGGTGACCACCGCCAGCACGCCCGAGGCGCCCAGCTGTTCGGCCAGCAGATAGCTGCCGTACGCGGCCAGGAAGCTCAGCACCACGATCAGGTGGCTGTCGGCAAGGCGCCGGAAGATCGCGTCCACCGCCAACCCGGCGAGCAGGCCAAGTCCGATCCCGCCCACCGTCAGCCAGGCAAAGCTGGACGCCGCATGCAAGGCGCTGAAGCCGCCTGTCAGCGTCGCGGCCACTGCGAAGCGGTAGAGCACGAGGCCGGACGCGTCGTTGACCAGGCTCTCGCCTTCCAGCACCGCGAGCAGGCGACGGGGAAGGTTGACCCTGGCGAGGACGGCCTTGGCCGCCACGGCGTCAGGCGGCGAAACGATGGCCCCCAGGGCGAAACAGGCGGCCCAGGGCAGCGCCGGCGCGATCGCGTGGGCCGCCACGCCCACGCACAGGGTCGTGAACACGACCGCTCCTGTCGACATAAGCAGGATCGGCTGCAGATAGGCGCGAAAGTCGCGCCATGCGGTGAAATAGGCCGACGCCAGTAACAGCGGCGGCAGGAACAGCACCATGATGAGGTTTGGATCGAGGTCCAGGCTGGGGACGCCCGGCGCCAGAGCCAGCGCCATCCCGCCAATCACCATGGCCGTCGCCGGCGGCAGGCCCAGGCGGCCGGCGATCACCGACAGAAGCACCGCCGCTGCCAGCAGCGCCAGCACCAGCTCCAGCAGGGCGACCGGTGTCACGGCGTCTCGTCAGCCCGATGCGGCCTGGGTCGCGATCCGATTTAGCGCAGCCATCGTCTCGTCCGGCAGGCGCAGTTCGGCCGCGGCAAGGTTCTCGCGCAGATGAGCGATGGAGGCGGTGCCCGGGATCAGAAGGATATTGGGTGCGCGGCGCAGCAGCCAGGCCAGGGCGGTCTGCATCGGCGTAGCTCCGAGGGTCGCCGCGGCGTCATTCAGGACCGTCGATTGGAGCGGCGTGAAGCCGCCCAGCGGAAAGAACGGCACATAAGCGGTCCCAGCGGTGGCGAGTTGGTCGATCAGAGCGTCGTCGTCTCGGCGAGCGAGGTTGTACTCGTTCTGCACACACACGATGTCGGTGATGCGGCGCCCCTGGACGACCTGCTTCGCTGTAACGTTGCTCAGGCCGATGTGGCGGATCAGCCCCTGGCGCTGGAGTTCGGCGAGCACCGTGAGCGGCGCCTCGATCGAGCCTTCGGCCGGCCCGTGCATGGCGAACATCACGCGCAGATTCACCACCTCGAGCGCTTCCAGCTTCAGGTTGCGCAGATTGTCGTGCACCGCGGTGGCCAGGGCTTCGGGCGAATAGGCCGGGTTCCAGGAACCATCGTCGCCGCGCCTCGCCCCGAGCTTCGAGACGATGACCAGCTCTTGCGGATAGGGGTGCAGCGCCTCGGCGATGATCTGGTTTGTGACGTGCGGGCCGTAGAAGTCGCTGGTGTCGATGTGGTTCACGCCGCTCGCCACAGCCTCGCGAAGCACCACCAACGCGGCTGGCCGATCCTTCGGCGGCCCGAACACCCCGGGCCCCGCCAGTTGCATGGCGCCATAGCCCATGCGCTTGACCAGGCGGTCTCCGAGCGTGAACGCGCCGGCTTCGCCGATATCGACCATGGGGTGGCTCCTCTGCAGCTCTCCATATAGGCGCTGTGGCGCCGGGCTGAACGGACGGCGCCGCCGCGCCGGCCGCCAAAAGTCAGTCTGGCGCGGCGGACCATGACGTCTGCGCCAGGCTTCTGGTCAGCTGCTGCACCAGCTTTTGCACGCGCAGCGGCCGTGCGGCCCCGGGCGGTGTCAGTAAATGGAGGCCGAGCGCCGGCGCGGACCACTCCGGCATCACGATCTCGAGCAATCCGTCCCGAAGCTCGCGCCAGACGAGGAACTCCGGTTGCAGGGCGAGCCCTTGCCCCGCGAGGAGGGCGGGCGTCAGCATATCGGCGTTGTCGGACCAGATCCTCACGGTGGGGTGGACGACCGCTTCGCCAAAGATCGGGTGGGTGAAGCGCCAGGCCCCGCCCCGTGCCGCGCCTCCCGTGTAGGCCATGGCTAGGTGCTGTTCGAGCTGGCCAGGGTGCGTTGGACGGCCCCTCCGCCGCATATAGTCCGGTGAGCCGACCAGGAGGATGCGCACGGTGCACAAGCGGCGCGCCAGCAGCGACGAATCCCCGAGCCGGGCGATGCGGATCGCCAGATCGAAGCCCTCGCCGATTACGTCCACCTGCCGGTCGCTGAGCGCCAGATCGAGCGTGATCTCGGGATAGTCTTCAAGGAACTCCGGCAGGATCGCGGCCAGGTAGGCGACACCGAACGACAGCGGCGCGGCTAGCCGCACTCGGCCGCGCGGTGTCGCGGACTGGGCCAGCGCCTCGTCCTCCACCGCCTGGCCTTCGCCGAGGATGCGCATCGCCCGCGCCAGCGACGCGCGTCCCGAGTCCGTCAGCGACAGGCGCCGTGACGTCCGGTTGAGCAGGGATACGCCGAGGCTCGCCTCCAGGCGGCTGATCGCCTTGGAGACCGTCGGCTTGGACAACCCCAGCTCGGCCGCGGTGGCGGTGAAGGACCGCAACTCCGCCACCTTCGCGAAGATCGCCCAGCCCTCGAAATCGGGAAGACGTTTCATGCGAAATCCAGAAACGTTAAGATGCCGGTTATTCTATTTCTTTCCGATGCGGGCTTCCACATCTTTCCGCCATCGGAGCGGTGCGCGCTCCTGGGAGACCTACGATGATCGAACGCAGACCCTTCGACCAACTCGGCGGCGCCGACCACGGCTGGCTCGACGCCAAGCACCATTTCTCGTTCGCGAGCTATCACGACCCGGCCAAGATGGGCTGGGGTCCGATTCGCGTTTGGAACGACGACACCATTGCCGCCGGAACCGGCTTTCCGCCCCATCCCCATTCAGACATGGAGATCATCACCTATGTCCGGGAGGGCGCGATCACCCATCAGGACAGCCTGGGAAACACCGGGCGGACCGAAGCCGGCGACGTGCAGGTGATGAGCGCGGGCGCCGGCGTGCGCCATTCGGAATACAACCGCGAGGCCGTCACGACGAAAATCTTCCAGATCTGGATCGAGCCGACCACGCACGGTGCGGCCCCGACCTGGGGCGCCAAGCCGTTTCCCAAGGGCGAACGGTCGGGCCGGTTCGTCACCCTGGCGAGCGGGTTCGCCGGCGACGGCGACGCCCTGCCGATCCGCACCGACGCGCGGGTGCTTGGCGCGACGCTGAAGGCCGGCGAAACCGCCGAATATCTGCTGGGCGCGACTCGCCACGGCTATCTGGTGCCGGCCAAGGGTTCGGTCGAGGTCAACGGCGTGCGGCTGGAGGCTCGCGACGGAGCAGCCATCGCCGACGAGGCCATCCTGCGCTTCAGGGCGATCGACGACACTGAAATCGTCCTGGTCGACGCCGCCTGGCCTCTCGCTTTTTGGGGCTGCTCCGCGCTTGCGCGGCGCCCCGCGTCGGCGTTCACGGTCTCGTTTTTCTGGACGCGTGGCTCCCCGGGCAGGACTCGAACCTGCGACCCGCCGGTTAACAGCCGGCTGCTCTACCAACTGAGCTACCGAGGATCAGGGACGCGCGAGGGGCGGCTTCTACGATGCGCGTCCGGCGCGCGCAAGCGGCGGCTTGCCACCCGTCGCCAGTGGTCCATAGTGGCCCAAAGAAACAATTCAAGGGGAGAGCGGATGACGAACTGGAGGCGTGGCGCGTTCGGGCTGGGAGCCGCGGCCCTGGGAACGATCGCGCCGCTGGCGGCGCTGGCGTCGGGCGGCGGGGGAGGGGGCGGCGGGCAGATGCCCAGCATCTCCGCGCCCCAATACGATCCTGTCCAAGAGTATCAGGCTGGCATGACGGCCTACGAGGCCGGCAAATTCAAGGATGCCGCGCGCGCCTTCGAGCATGTGATCGAGGCCCAACCGCGCGACGCCAACAGCTGGTATCGCCTCGGCCTGTCCAAGAGTGGCGCAGGTGATTCGAAGGGGGCGGCCAAGGCTCTAGAAAAGTCGGTCAAGCTCGACGCCGCTCCGGTCGCGCCACACCGGGATCTCGCCACCGAGTTCGTCAAGCTGGGTCAGAACGACAAGGCGAGCGCCGAGCTCGCCGCCTTGAAGGCCCGGGCGGCCGCCTGCGCCGACACCTGTTCCGAGGCCGACGATCTGAAGGCGGCGGTGGCCGCCGTCTCACAGGCCCTCGGCGTGGTGCCCCCCAGCGCCTCCACCCAGCCGCCGCCCGACGACATGAAGTTTGCCGGCTTGGCGCGGGGTGATCTCGCCTATGTCCGCGCCGTCAGCCTGATCAATGAGCGCCGGTACGTCGAGGCGCTCGCGGCGCTCGATGCGGCCGAGGCCGCGGCCGGACCGCACCCGGACATCCTCACCTACAAGGGCTATGCCTGGCGCAGGCTCGGTCAGCTGCGGCGAGCCGAGTCCTTCTATCGCGCGGCCCTCGCGATCGCGCCGCATCATCTGGGAGCCACCGAGTACTACGGCGAATTGAAAGTGTTGCGCGGCGATCTGGCGGGCGCTCGGGTGATGCTGGCCAGGCTCGACGGCCAGTGCGCCTTCGGCTGCGTCGAAGCGGAGGACCTGCGCCGTTGGATCGATCGCGGCGGCGACCCGGCCTCTTGATCATCGCCGCCCTGGCGCTGGGTGCGCTGGGGGCCGGCGCATCCTCCACGCCGCCGTTGCGGGCCATGCGGTGGCTGGCGCCGGACGCCGACGCGGCGACGATCCTCACGCGCCGCCCGGTCGAATGCGTGCGCCTGCCCCAGGATCCGGACGCGGCCTGGCGCGTCGAAGTCGGGCGCGCCGCGTTCCGCACTCCCCTGCTGCTGGGCGGCCAGGCGGCCCGCGCGGGCGTCGCCTGCGAGAGCTGTCACCGCAACGGCCGCACCGACCCCGATTTCGACTTCCCCGGCGTTTCGGGCAGGCCCGGGACCGCCGATGTCACCACCTTCGTCTTCAGCGCTCACCGTGGCGATCACCTGGATGATCCGCGCCCGATCCCGGATCTGGGCGGACCCAAGTCCGCGCTGAAGGTCGCACAATCGCGGCATTCGCGCGATCTGGAGCGGTTCATCGATGGCCTCATCACTCAGGAGTTCGACGGCGCCGAGCCGCCGCCCGCCGTGCTCGGCGGTCTCGCCGCCTATGTCCGTGCTATGAGCCCCGGGGCCTGCCCCGCCGGTGGCTCGGAGACGGTTAGGGTGGAAGACGAGATCGACAACGCCCGCCGCGCCGTTCGAGCCGCTCGGGGCGCCCTGGCTCGTTCCGACACAGCGGCCGCCGTTGTCATGATCGAGGCGGCCCGTTCGGCCCTTGGCGCCATCGCGGAACGCTACGCAGTTGTCACCTTGGCCCCGGTTCGCGGCGCCATCGCCGTCGCGGATCTCGATCTGGCCGCCGCCCTCGCCGCCGTTCGCCGCGCGAAACCGTCCGCCGTTGGCGCGCTCGACGTCTGGCTCGCGCACTCCGGCGCCTGGGCCGGGGCGGCGCGACGGGAGGAGCGCTTATCCCTGTACAATCGCGACGCTCTCAGCGCGGCTCTGCGCCGCCCGCGGTAACTCGCCAGACCACTCCGCCCACGTCATCGGCGATCAGCAGAGCGCCTCTCCCGTCCAGCGCCAGGCCCACCGGCCGGCCGCGGATGTGTCCGCCGGCGTCGAGAAATCCGGTTACAACGTCGCGCGCCATGCCGTTCGGTCGCCCGCCGCTGAACGGCACATAGACGACCTTGTAGCCGTTGACCGGATCGCGATCCCAACTGCCATGCTCGGCAATGAACGCGCCGCCGCGATAGGCTGGCGGAAGCGTGGCGCCGGTGGTGAACACCAGACCCAGCGGCGCGACGTGGGAACTCAAGGCGTAGTCTGGCCGGATCGCGGTTCGCACCAGATCGGGTCGTTGGGGTTTCACCCGCGGATCCAGGTGCTGGCCATAGTAGCTGTATGGCCAGCCGTAGAAGCCTCCGTCCTTGACCGAGGTAAGGTAGTCCGGAACCAGATCCGGGCCCAGCTCGTCGCGTTCGTTGACCAAGGTCCAGAGCGCGTGGCTCACCGGCTCGAACTGCAGGCCGTTGGGGTTACGAAGACCCGTGGCGAATTCGCGGTGGGCGCCTGTGGCCCGGTCGATCTCCCAGATTGCCGCACGGCCCAACTCGGCTCCGATGCCGTTTTCGGTTATGTTGCTGTTGGAGCCGACACCCGCAAAGAGCTTCGTCCCGTCCGGGCTGGCGGTCAGGCTCTTGGTCCAATGGTGGTTGATCGGACCCGCGGGAAGGTCGGTGAGCTTCACCCCCGGAGAATGGATCGCGGTCTGGCCGGTGAGATAGTCGAAGCGCAGCACTGCGTCCGTGTCGGCCAAATAGAGATCGCTTCCGACCAGGACCACGCCGAACGGATGGTTCAGATGGTCGATGAACACGGTGCGCAGCTCCGGGGCGCCGTCGCCGTCGGCGTCGCGCAGCAAGAGAATGCGATTGCCGGCCTTCACCTTGGAATGGGCCTTCTTCTCGATCAGGCTCATGACGAAATCCTTGGGCCGGCCGATCGGCGGCTTGGGGCCGTCGCTCTCCACCACCAGTATGTCGCCGTTGGGCAGAACATAGCGCGAGCGCGGGTTGGCGAGCCCGGTAGCCAGGGCGGATACCTCGAGTCCCGCTGGCACGGTCGGCGCGGCGCGGCCCCAGCCGACGATCGTCGGGACGCGCATCGGCGGCATCAGATACTGGTGAATGGCCGGCAGAT
The DNA here is from genome assembly GCA_038226475.1 of Caulobacterales bacterium. Lineage (GTDB taxonomy): Bacteria > Pseudomonadota > Alphaproteobacteria > Caulobacterales > Caulobacteraceae > Acaudatibacter. The sequence goes on from JBBRQK010000011.1 coordinate 127,207, forward strand.
AGGGATCGGCGCCGATCTGACGGTGCGGGTCAATCGCGCCTGGCCCACACCCGGCCAGGAGCAGCGCGGCGACCGCGCCAGGCGCGAGATGCAGTGGCTTCATCGGGGGCGCTCCCTGACGCCGACGGCATGGCGATAGACCATGGTCCAGCCGTTCCAGCCGGTTACTGCGAGCATCAGGACCACGACGCCCGAGAGAATCAGCCCCGTCGGCACGACCGAGGTGTAGGCGTCGCGGCTGTGCACCAGGGCGTTGACCAGACAGAGCGCCAGCACAAGACAGTTTCCCAGTCCGTGGATCCACGCCGCCCGCAATGAGCGGATGCGCCGGTCGCCCAGGAAGTCGATGACGCCGGCGACGGCGGCGAGCGCGGCCACGGCGAGGCCTCCGGTCAATAGCCAGGCCGACATGTCGGCCCACATGATGTTCGCGGTGCGCCAATAGACGATGTCGGTCGCGAAGGTGGCTACGAAACAGCCGATCGGGATCGGGACGAGCATGGCGTGCAGCGGCCGCCCGGCGATCCGCAGGGTCGAGCGCGGGGTGTCGATCGTCATGCAGGCGCCTCGCGTGGCCGCCGGGGTTTCGGCTATCAGCCTAAGCCTGTGCGCCGCTCGCGGTTCCTCTCGGCCCATGCTCGCTTTCGGCGGAACACCGACATCGCCGCGGGTTTGTCGGCGAACGAGGGTGCAACAGGGTCATTTTATCGGCGCTTCGCAGGGTTCCCGGGGCGAAGAAGCGGTGTTTTGTGAGGATTCATGGGCGTTTGGTCGAACTCCACGTCTCACAAACTCTCGCTTGCAAACAATGGGATATTGCAATATGCTAGAGAGATGGTCAAGCAAAATCGCCCCGGTCCGCCGCGCCTTCCGACCGACGCTGGAGGCCTGGCCGAGAATCGAACTCGGGTGCGCGGATTTGCAGTCGTGATAAGCAGCGTTCTGCGACTGTCTCGAGTGTGCCATTTAATGCTAAAATGTGCATAAAATCAAAAGCTTGAAGCGCCGTCGACTTCCCTACTTGTCTGCAACGTTCTGTATCGTTCTGGGGCGGCATTTCACAGGAATTACACACGTCCCAGCACTCGGTGTCAATCGGCGCGCAAAGTTGACCAGGGCCTTGAATCGAAGGGTTAACGGATCGTAGCCTGTAGGACACCGGCGAGGTAGTTGGTGCTCCAGCTGACCAGTTTTCGAGGCGCGCGGTTCGCCGCGCCCACGGCGCCAACACGTCCTCAGGGAAACGCTCGACGAAAATCCGGCGACCGCACAAGATGGCGTCGCAGTAGAACCGCCGCGCCATCACCACGAGCCGCACCGGTCTGCCCGCCATCGGCAAGTCCGCCAGACGCCGCGAATACCGGCTGTGAACCCGCGCCGATTTTGTTCCACATCCCGGACAGGCTCCCGTATCGATCGGGGCCCGAACCGCGATCATCATCGCCTCGCCGTCCGCTGAAGCGCCATCGACGACAAAGCCCGGCGGGACAAAGCTCGATGCTCGGAGCGCTTGGCGCATGACGTTGATTCCTTTCCTAAACCAACCCGAGCCGGCGCCCAAACTCCATCAAAAGTGAGTCAGAGCCAATATTCCACGCCGATTCACACGCGAGCGCTGGCGGGATCGTGGTCGAGTAGCTTGGCCATTCGGCTTCGCCCTCACGGATTCGGGCATGCGGCTTTCCCGCACCCGGCTCTTCCCGGAAGTGACCCGCGTCATGCCGCGCGTGGAGTCCAGGGGTGAGTGATCCGAGGCGTCGGCAGAGGGAAGCGGGCGGTCAGCTGCTCGAAGCCGGTCCACCCCATGCGCCGGCCCTTCTGGCTGCGCCGCCTGATTGTCGCGCTGCAGACTACGCGAAAAACATGGGTTCGCTGCACGCGACCATCATCGCGATGCACATCCAATGGTCGTGTCCCCGGACGTGGCGTAGCGGTGGTCATCGACGATCTTCGGTAGGATCGGGTTGCGAGCTCAACCCAGACCGAGGACCGAAGATGACCAATGACATGATGAACCTGCGCGAGGTGATCGAGAAGATGCCGGACGCTGACATTCTGCGCGAGACGATCGGCTTTGCCGCGCACCGGATGATGGAGCTGGAAGTAGGCGGTGTGACCGGCGCCGCGCACGGCGAGAAGAGCGCCGAGCGGTTGGTCCAGCGCAACGGCTATCGGGACCGCGACTGGGAGACGCGGGCCGGGACGGTCGAGCTGCGCATCCCCAAGCTGCGTAAGGGCTCGTATTTCCCGTTCTTCCTGGAGCCTCGGAGGTTGGCCGAGAAGGCGCTGACCGCGGTGATCCAGGAGGCCTACATCCAGGGCGTCTCGACCCGCTCGGTCGATGACCTGGTCAAGGCGATGGGCATGAGCGGAGTCTCCAAGAGTCAGGTCTCCAGGCTCTGCGAAGAGATCGACGATCGGGTGAAGACCTTCCTGGACCGGCCCATCGATGGCGACTGGCCGTACCTGTGGATCGATGCGACCTATGTGAAGGTCCGGCAGAACGGTCGGATCGTCTCGGTGGCCGTGATCATCGCCGTGGGCGCCAACGCCGAGGGCCGGCGCGAGATCCTGGGCATGGCGATCGGCCCCTCGGAGGCCGAGCCGTTCTGGACCGACTTCCTGCGTGGCCTCGCCCGGCGCGGTCTGAGGGGCGTGAAGTTGGTGATTTCCGACGCCCACGAAGGCATCAAGGCAGCCGTCTCCAAGATCATGCACTGCACCTGGCAGCGCTGCCGGGTCCATTTCATGAGGAACCTGCTGGCCCACGCCAACAAGAGCGGCCGGCGGGTCGTCGCGGCCTTCATGAGCGCCGCCTTCGCCCAGGACGACGCCGAGGCCGCCAAGCTCCAATGGCGCAAGGTGGCCGAACAACTTCGTCCCAAACTGCCCAGGCTCGCCGCCCTGCTGGATGACGCCGAGACCGACGTCCTGGCCTATATGACCTTCCCCGCCGGCCACCGCACCAAGCTGCACTCGACCAACCCCATCGAACGAGTCAACGGCGAGATCAAGCGCCGAACCGAGGTCGTGGGAATCTTCCCCAACGAAGCGGCCATCGTTCGCCTGATCGGCGCGATCCTGCTCGAACAGAACGACGAATGGGCTGTCCAGCGCTCCCGCTACATGAGCCTGGAATCCGTCACCAACTTGAGCGACAATCCCTTCGTCAGTCTGCCAATCATTGCCGCCTGATCGACCCGGCCCGGCCGGAGATCGCGGTGATCAACCCGCCGCAGTTACACCACGCGTTGGGAGTGCGTCATGCAAAG